>NZ_CABPRY010000001.1:0-1062234 GCF_902459625.1 Pandoraea cepalis | reverse complement strand
AACAACCGATAAGCGTGAACACTCAACTTCCAGTGCATGCTCTAGAAAGGAGGTGATCCAGCCGCAGGTTCCCCTACGGCTACCTTGTTACGACTTCACCCCAGTCATGAATCCTGCCGTGGTAAGCGCCCTCCTTACGGTTAGGCTACCTACTTCTGGCAAAACCCACTCCCATGGTGTGACGGGCGGTGTGTACAAGACCCGGGAACGTATTCACCGCGACATGCTGATCCGCGATTACTAGCGATTCCAGCTTCACGCAGTCGAGTTGCAGACTGCGATCCGGACTACGATCGGTTTTCTGGGGTTAGCTCCACCTCGCGGTTTGGCAGCCCTCTGTACCGACCATTGTATGACGTGTGAAGCCCTACCCATAAGGGCCATGAGGACTTGACGTCATCCCCACCTTCCTCCGGTTTGTCACCGGCAGTCTCCCTAGAGTGCTCTTGCGTAGCAACTAAGGACAAGGGTTGCGCTCGTTGCGGGACTTAACCCAACATCTCACGACACGAGCTGACGACAGCCATGCAGCACCTGTGTTACGGTTCTCTTTCGAGCACTCCCACCTCTCAGCAGGATTCCGTACATGTCAAGGGTAGGTAAGGTTTTTCGCGTTGCATCGAATTAATCCACATCATCCACCGCTTGTGCGGGTCCCCGTCAATTCCTTTGAGTTTTAATCTTGCGACCGTACTCCCCAGGCGGTCAACTTCACGCGTTAGCTTCGTTACTAAGGAAATGAATCCCCAACAACTAGTTGACATCGTTTAGGGCGTGGACTACCAGGGTATCTAATCCTGTTTGCTCCCCACGCTTTCGTGCATGAGCGTCAGTATTGGCCCAGGGGGCTGCCTTCGCCATCGGTATTCCTCCACATCTCTACGCATTTCACTGCTACACGTGGAATTCTACCCCCCTCTGCCATACTCTAGCCTTGCAGTCACGAATGCAGTTCCCAGGTTAAGCCCGGGGATTTCACATCCGTCTTACAAAACCGCCTGCGCACGCTTTACGCCCAGTAATTCCGATTAACGCTTGCACCCTACGTATTACCGCGGCTGCTGGCACGTAGTTAGCCGGTGCTTATTCTTCCGGTACCGTCATCCCCCCGAGGTATTAACCCAGAGGATTTCTTTCCGGACAAAAGTGCTTTACAACCCGAAGGCCTTCTTCACACACGCGGCATTGCTGGATCAGGCTTTCGCCCATTGTCCAAAATTCCCCACTGCTGCCTCCCGTAGGAGTCTGGGCCGTGTCTCAGTCCCAGTGTGGCTGGTCGTCCTCTCAGACCAGCTACAGATCGTCGCCTTGGTGAGCTTTTACCCCACCAACTAGCTAATCTGACATCGGCTGCTCTTGTAGCGCGAGGCCCGAAGGTCCCCCGCTTTCCTCCTCAGAGCGTATGCGGTATTAATCCGGCTTTCGCCGAGCTATCCCCCACTACAAGGTACATTCCGATGTATTACTCACCCGTTCGCCACTCGCCACCAGGTGCAAGCACCCGTGCTGCCGTTCGACTTGCATGTGTAAGGCATGCCGCCAGCGTTCAATCTGAGCCAGGATCAAACTCTTCAGTTTAAACCTGTTACTGTTTTCGGTTTTTCGTGATAAATCACTCGAACCGGTCGCTCTCAAAGTATGCTGACAAGTTAATTACTTAACTTACCTATTACTTATGTGAGCCTCAATAAATTTAAAGCTTATCTGCCGAAGCAGACGCACCATTCATCGAGTGCCCACACTTATCGGTTGTCTAGTTTTTAAAGATCAATCGCATCGAACTTCGCTTCGTCGCACACTTACCGCGCCGTCGCTTCGTTTTCTGCGTCGCTGCATCTGCAGCAGAGAAGCAAGATTATGTCGCAGCTTCTCGTCGTCGTCAACAGTTTTTTTCGCCTTCTTCGCTCGCCGCCGTAGCGACTCACAAGCTCTAAAACCACCAACCACCGGGCTTTCCAGCCCGTCGCCCCCACCGCTTCGCCGCGTTCGCTGCGTCGCCGTCGTTGCGAGAGACGGAATATTAGACACCTTCGACGAACCGCGCAAGCCCTTTGTGAAACTTTTTTGAACGAGGCGACACTTCCCCGCCGTTTGACGGCTTGTTCGGCGCTCGACACGCACCTCACCAACGGAAAATACTTGCACGCCAGAACGGTCTACAAGTGATCCGCAGCCGCGTAGGGCAACGTCGTCCCATGCCATCTCGCTCTATATATAGATCGGCTGGTCGCGTAGCCGCTGGAGATGGCGGGATAGATTTCCGGCAAACGACGGTGCAAAGCGCATACGACCCCCGGCCGCCCAGTTGGGCGTCGAACCGTCGATCTGTCGGGCGTTGGCGCGCCAGGAATCGATGTGTCGCGAATCGACGCGTCCAGAGACGGAGGCAACAAAATATGAAAGGTGCGCGAAGCGCGCGCCGTCGATTACGCCGTCTCTCGGCGATTTCGGCCAATACCGCCGTGATAAAGCGCGGGGGACGTCATGCCTAGCTTGTGCGCCATGATGACGAGATCCGCAAAGGAGCGGGCTTCCATTTTGCGCATGGCATTGCCGCGATGAATCTTGACGGTGACTTCGCTGATGCCCAACTCGTCCGCAATATGTTTGTTCATGCGGCCCGCCGCGACCAACGCCATCACCTCACGCTCGCGCGGCGAGAGCCGCTGCGCCCGGTCGGCGACGGTCGTGCTCACTTTCTCGCGTGCGAGGCGCAGACGATCCTGCGCGAGCGCGACGCCCACAGCATCAAGCAACACGCCTGCGCCAAACGGCTTGGTGAGAAAGTCGACCGCCCCCGCCTTCATGCCCTGGACGCTCGTCGTCACATCCGCGTCATCGGCGATGAAGACCACCGGGATCGGATCGCGCATCGCGACAAGAGCGCGCTGCAACGCCAACCCGCTCCCGACCGCATCGAAATCCATGTCGACCACAAGGCACGCAGGCCCGGCAGCACGTTCGCTCGCAAGAAACGATGCCCCACACGCAAAGCCGCGCGCACATAGGCCGGCGGCGAAGAGTTGCGCGCAAAGCGTGTCTCTGCTCGCCGGTTCGTTGTCGACGACGTAGACGGTCGCGGTATCGTTATCCGAAAGCCCGTTCATGCGGATAGGCAGTGTCATGATTCAGTGCGCACGAGTATACGATAGCCGCGGGACATAACGTTCGACGCCATAGAAAAGCACGAACGTCCGCGCTATTTTCGGCAAACAGCGTCGGACGGACTGCGTCAGGCAAGGGATGACGGGCGCTAATACGAAGAGACGATAGTCCGCGCAACATGAACGGCATAGGCTTTCGGAAGATCTGCCGCCGTGGCATCACGCCCCATGTCCGCATTACCACCGGAGCCCCTCATGTCGAATCCCAAGCTCGAAGTCCTCACGCCGCAAAACAGCCAGCTCATCTTCATCGATCATCAACCGCAGATGGCCTTCGGCGTTCAGTCGATGGATCGTCAAGCACTCAAGAACAACGCGGTCGGTCTGGCCAAAGCCGCGCGCATCTTCAATATTCCGACGACGATCACGACGGTGGAAACTGAATCGTTCTCGGGCTTTACCTATCCGGAACTGCTCGACGTCTTCCCGAACCAGAAGTTGCTGGAACGCACCTCGATGAACTCGTGGGATGACCAAAAGGTGCGCGACGCCCTCGCCGCCAACGGTCGCAAGAAGGTTATCGTCTCTGGCCTGTGGACCGAAGTCTGCAACACCACATTCGCGTTGTGCGCGATGCTTGAAGGGGGCTACGAGATCTATATGGTTGCCGATGCGTCGGGCGGCACCTCGAAGGAAGCTCACGACTATGCGATGCAGCGCATGGTGCAGGCGGGTGTCGTGCCCGTGACGTGGCAGCAGGTGCTGCTCGAATGGCAACGAGATTGGGCGCATCGCGACTCGTACGATGCCGTGATGAAGCTCGTCAAGGAGCATTCGGGCGCCTACGGCATGGGCGTCGACTACGCCTACACGATGGTCCACAAGGCGGCGCAGCGCACCGCAACGCCGCACGACGCCATCCCGGCCGTGCCCGCTCGCTGACAGGAGGGACGCCATGTCCGCCCCCACCCCCGATCTGATTCTCATCAACGGCAAGTTCGCCACGCTCGATCGCGCCAATCCGCAGGCGGATGCCGTGGCGCTCACCGGCGGGAAGTTCACTGCCGTGGGCACACGCAACGACGTGATGCGTCTGGCCGGCAGCAGCACCGAGGTCATCGACCTGAAGGGCCGCCGCGTCATCCCGGGACTGATCGACAGTCACATGCACATCATCCGGGGCGGTCTCAACTACAACATGGAACTGCGCTGGGACGGCGTTCGCTCGCTGGCCGACGCCATGCGCATGTTGAAGGCGCAAGTCGACCGTACGCCTGCGCCGCAATGGGTTCGGGTGGTGGGTGGGTTCACCGAGCATCAGTTCGCCGAGAAGCGTCTGCCGACGATCGACGAACTGAATGCCGTTGCCCCCGACACGCCGGTGTTCATCCTGCATCTGTATGACCGTGCGATTCTCAATGGCGCGGCCCTGCGCACCGTGGGCTATACGAAGGACACGCCCAACCCGCCGGGCGGCGAGATCGTGCGCGACGCGTCGGGCAATCCGACCGGGCTGCTGCTGGCCAAGCCGAATGCAACGATTCTGTACGCCACGCTCGCCAAAGGCCCGAAGCTACCGCCCGAATATCAGAAGAACTCGACGCGCCACTTCATGCGCGAGGTCAACCGACTCGGCGTGACAGGGGTGATCGATGCCGGCGGCGGCTTCCAGAACTACCCCGAGGACTACGACATCATCGAAGCGCTGCATCGCGAGGGGCTGCTCACGGTGCGCCTGGCCTATAACCTGTTCACGCAGAAACCCAAGGCCGAACTCGCGGATTTCAGCCAGTGGGTCAAGCAAGTCAGTCCCGGCCAGGGCGACGATCTCTATCGTCACAACGGGGCGGGCGAGATGCTTGTATACACGGCCGCCGACTTCGAGGACTTTCGCGTCGAGCGGCCCGAGATGCCACCCTCGATGGAAGGCGATCTCGAACCGGTCGTGCGGCTGCTTGCGGAGAACCGCTGGCCGTGGCGTCTGCATGCGACCTACGACGAGACCATCTCCCGCGCGCTCGACGTCTATGAAAAGGTCGCGAAGGATGTGCCGTTCGACGGCCTGCATTGGTTCTTCGACCATGCCGAGACCATCAGCGATCGCAACATCGATCGCATCGCGGCCCTGGGCGGCGGCATTGCCGTGCAGCACCGGATGGCGTATCAAGGCGAGTACTTCGTGGAGCGCTATGGCGCGCGTGCGGCCGAAGCCACACCACCGATCCGCCGCATGTTGGAGCGCGGCGTGAAGGTCGGCGCAGGGACGGACGCGACGCGGGTCGCCTCCTACAACCCGTGGGTCTCGCTCTACTGGCTCGTGACGGGCAAGACCGTAGGCGGGCTGCGCATGTCCGCGCCGGGCAACCTGCTCGATCGTGACGATGCCCTGCGCCTGTGGACGGAAGCCAACGCGTGGTTCTCGTCGGAGGTCGGCAAGAAGGGGCAGATCAAGGTCGGGCAACTCGGCGATCTGGCGGTGCTCTCCGACGACTACTTCAGCGTGCCGGAAGACGAAATCCAGGACATTACGTCGGTGCTTACGTTGCTGGGCGGAAAGGTCGTCTACGGCGACGGCGACTTCGGCCGCTATGCCCCGGAAATCCCGCCCGCCATGCCGGACTGGTCGCCGGCACGGCATGGCGTGGGCTACTCGCCTCGCCAGCCGCAAGTGCTCAACGTGAGCGTGAGTTGTGCATGCGCGACGTCGTGCGGGGTACACGGTCATGCGCATGCAAGGGCGTGGTCGTCGAGTGTGCCGGCGTCTGACGAAAGCGGCTTCTGGGGTGCGCTCGGCTGCTCGTGCTGGGCGTTCTGATCGTTCGGACGGTTCGGAGAATCCTCATGAAGCTATATCTCGTATCGCTCGGCGTCGGCGTGCTCGTCGGCATCATCTACGGCGGTCTCGGCGTGCGTTCCCCGGCACCGCCGGCCGTTGCGCTCATCGGGCTGCTCGGCATGCTGATCGGCGAACAGGTTGTGCCGCCGGTCAAGCGCCTGCTCGCTGGCGAGCCGGTCAATCTCGTCTGGTTCCATCGCGAATGCGTGCCGAAGATCACCGGCTTGCCCGGGCCAGTGGCGCAACCGACGAAGGAAGCTGCCGAGAGCGACTCGCGCAAGGCTTGATCTGTCGCCGGAGACGGTTAGGTCCCTTTTTGGGGCCCGGCGGGTAGCGAACCGCGCAACGCGGAGGGGGTATCGCTTCCCACCGGGCACGTCAAAGGGGCGGCGGCTTACATGCCTATTTCATACTGGCGAATCAACTCACGCACCCGATCCTTGTCCGCATCGGGGATTCGATCCAGCCCGATGTATTCCCAGAATTCCTCCGCAGCGGCCATACCCTCCTCACCATCCGAGAGCAAACATGCCAGCGCGTCTGCTCTACGATTTGGCGGCAAGACGTCAATGCATAACATCAGGGCATCCATCACGCGTTGCTTCCGGCTGCCTTTAAAGAAGCGGGTACTGACGTCGTCGACGAATCGGCACCATGCTTCGGATTGACTACCGGCGCTCGCCGCTTCCCCCCATTGACTTAGAAGTGTGTCGTTCTGCTTCAAAGGCTCGCGGAAAAACGCGAAGTCGACGGCCGGTTCCGGCTCTGGCAAGTTCACCAGGTTACTGACGGACAAAAGCGGCAGCGAGCGTTGCACGGTGTCGTCACGCGTTCGTACCGCCAATGCCGCCATGGGCGAGCGGAGACTTCCCGCCGCCTGGAGTCCAACGGTCCGGAGATCTGCGATGAAGCGCTCACTCGGGCGATCCAAAGGCCGATGCTCGGTGCTGGGCACCATCGGTACGATGCTGATCGTTGCGGCGCCTACAGGATTCATGGACAACCTCCGTGGGTGGTGAGAGATTGCATCCTGCCATCGCCTTAGCGCCGCACTTTTCCATACGAGCGGTGAGTTTGCGATTCTGGCGAACACGCGGCGACCCGTCGACAGTCTGCACAGTTCCCGACGCCGCCCCGACATGAACCGGCAATTAAGTCGATTCGGTATATCGCGCCACGCCGCCGTAGCTTGTTCGCGTGTGTGATGGCTTGCGACGGGAGGCTCCGGCGCGCAGCCCGACGTCGTGGGCGATTAGCGCACCGGGCCGCGTTGCGACGCCTTAATCGTTCATTTCGGCATCAGGCTGGATGCCGCCTCGGGATACCGGACCGCCACCGCACCCCGATAGTCGGACTTCACGACATCGATCTTCTTCTGCTGGAGCAGAAACTCGGCCGTCGACTTCAGCGTTTGTGCCGCACCGCCCTTCTCCCCGCACCCAAGCCACTGACATGAGACCTGCTCGGCCAACGTCGGATACTTGTACAGTGCCATTTCCTCTGCCGCGTCGTTGGCATTGCCACCGAGCCCGCGCAGCACTGCCGCCATATTCTTCGAACCGGCACCCCATGCGTCGGGGTGCGCTACGAAGTCTCGATTCGTCGCGTTCAGCACCGCAATGAACTTGGCCATGAATTCAGGATTGCCGGCGCCAAACGCCTTCGTCACGGCCATGCCCTCAAACGTGCAACGGCCCAGCGCACAAATCTGCCCGGCCGTGATCAATGGTTTTCCGGTGGGCCGAATCCGGCCGAGCGCCGGCCCCCAGATGAAGGCACCGTCGACGTCGCCTCGCTCCCATGCGGCGGCGGCCTGCGTCGGCGTCATATTGACCAGCTTCACCTGCTGGGTGATGCCCCATTTGTCGAGCATGTACATCAACTGGTAATGGCTTGTGCTGGCCACCGGTACCGCGATGGTTTTGCCGATCAGGTCTTTCGGCGAGTGGATGTTGGCCGCGTTACGCACCATGAGCGCCTCGGCGTCGGCGATGTCCTCCAGAATCCAGAACAACTGAATGTCCATTCCGCGGCTGGCCGCCGCCGCCAGCGGGCTCGATCCCAGCACACCGATGTCGATGCTGCCGGACGCCATTGCACTCATCACCGCCGCGCCGGAATCGAACTTCTTCCAGTGAATCTGGTAGCCGGTCGCCTTTTCAAACGCGCCATTCACCATCGCGGCAATCCAGGGGCTGTAGGTCGTCTGATACGCTACGTTGACGACCTTCTCGGCTGCGCGGGCCGGGGCCAATGCGACACCGCATGCCATCAGAAACACACCGCATACGAACGAACCGACGATTTTTGTCAGGTATTTCATGCCTTCTCTCCCAATTCGGCGTCGCTGGACAGGACTGGCGAGCATCGTGCTCGCCCCGCCTCCACGCCCGCCACTGTGGTCAAAGTGATTTTCGGCCGCGAATACTATCCGCGAGCACACAGAGAATCTCGAACATCAGCGTCGCCCCCACCAGCGCCGTATTGCCGCTCGGGTCGAATGGCGGAGAGACTTCCACGACGTCTCCGCCGATCAGGTTCAATCCTTGGAGCCCGCGTATCATGCGCTGCGCGTCGAGGGTCGTCAGGCCGCCAATTTCCGGCGTTCCGGTGCCTGGGGCGTACACCGGATCCAGGGCGTCGACGTCAAAAGTGACGTAGGTTGCACCGTCGCCGACGACTCGCCGTGCTTCGGCGATGACACCCTCGACACCCAACGCGCGGCATTCGTCGATATCAATCACGCGAATGCCCTGTCGCTCACCCCAGTCGTTCTCGCTGTCGTTGTACAACGCGCCCCGAATGCCGATTTGTACCGTGCGCTTGGGATCGAGCAAGCCCTCCTCGATGGCGCGCCGAAACGGCGTGCCGTGGGTGTAGGCGTTATCGCCGAAATATCGATTCCACGTGTCGGTATGCGCATCGAAGTGCACCATGCCCACAGGCCGGTGCTTGGCCACGGCGCGCAAGATCGGCAGCGTCACCAGATGATCGCCGCCGACGGACAGCGGCGCGATGCCGGCATTGCAGACCTCATCGTAAAACGCCGCAATACGCCCAAGAGAATCCATGAGGTCGACCGGGTTCACCGGGGTGTCGCCCAGATCAGCACAATTGCAAAGCTCGAAGGGGTTGATGCCGCTCGCGCGATTGACATTGCGCACCATCGTCGAAAGATCGCGCACTTGGCGCGGGCCATGGCGTGCCCCTGGTCGATTGGTGGTGCCACCGTCCCAAGGCACACCGATCAAGCCGACGTCCACGGCGCGAATGCGTTCGTCGTCAAGGCCGACGTAAGGCAACCGCATGAGTGTTGCCAATCCCGAGAACCGAGGCATGACGGTACCGGTAATGGGTGCGAATTTATTTTCTCTCATCGACAATTCCTGGGTGGCAAGGGGTGTCTCGGACTTGATCGCCCGACGCGCACTGGTAAGCGGCATCGAGCGATGCGTGAAGCGAGTGTGTCCGTTGCGCACGCCCCATGGAATCACGATTGTTCGAACTTTAGTTTGGTATTTTCCGAAGCATTACCGGCACCTTTGCGTGCCGATCCCTCGTTTGCCTGGCCCATGAGTCCATTGTCATGATCAAAGTAACTGACTTCGATCTGCGTCTGCTACGTATATTCAAAACAGTGTCGGACTGCGGCGGCTTCTCGGCGGCGGAGTCTGCGCTGAACATGAACCTGTCGACCATCAGTACGCATATGGCCGACCTTGAAGCTCGTCTCGGCATCCGACTGTGTGAGCGAGGCCGTCGTGGGTTTCGGCTGACGGACGAAGGGCACTCGCTTTATCGCGCGGCAGAGCGGCTGCTCGATTCTGTCGAGGTGTTCCGCACGGATATTGGGGGAATACGCGGCCAGATCAGCGGCGAGTTGGCGATCGGTGTCGTGGACAACACGATTACCGACACGCATTCGCGCATTGCTCGTGCTATCGGCGTGCTCAAGGAACAGAGTCGCGATCTCGAGATCCGATTGGAGATCAAATCTCCCAGGGAGATCGAGGTCGGAGTGCTGGAGAGAAAGCTCCATCTCGGCATCGGACCGTTTCGAGATACGCAACCGGGCCTGATCTATGAGCCGCTGTATCGAGAGGAAATTCAGCTTTATTGCGGCGCGGGGCATCCGCTCTTTGCACTGGCGCCCGATGACGTTGACATGCAGAGCCTGAGTGGTCTCGATTATGTCGCGCGGGGATATTTACGGGAGACGAAAGAGTTCGGCATCCTGACGAACCTCAAGGTCGGCGCGAGTGTTTTTCACATGGAGGCCGTCGCCACGCTCATTCTTTCGGGCAAGTTTGTCGGCTACCTGCCCACGCACTACGCGCAGCATTGGATCCGGCAAGACCTGATGCGGTCATTACGCCCGGATCACCTTACCCACCACGCCGAGTTTCGACTCATTACCCGAAAGGACCGCGAGACGACTGTCGCAGCACGGGCATTCCTGGATGCGTTGCGCGGCGGAGCAAATGGCAAGTGAAGATGGCGCGGTTCGCGCACCATGACGGTGATGTTGCTGTCTTGACTGGCCCACGTTAAATCATGGCGTCGGGCATCCGAGCCGCCAACGCACAAAGGGCTTCCACTCGGGAAGCCCTTTGTTTATCTGTGGCGGAGAGAGGGGGATTCGAACCCCCGATAGGCTATTAACCTATACACGCTTTCCAGGCGTGCGACTTAAACCGCTCATCCATCTCTCCTGAAGGTCGCGAATTATAGCAGATCATCGGCAACATCCCATACCCTTTCGCACGAACCCCGCCAAAAATGCTTCCGTCCCGCATCATTACGGGCGGCGAAGATGGTCCACCAGATGGCGATCGCGCTCGCTCGGACGCCTACCCAGCAAGCTGAATACGATCGCCACCGCAAACCCCGCCGGCACCCCGAACGCCCCCGCCGAAATCGGATCCACCCCCCACCAGCGCGCCCCCACAAATCCCGTCAAACGTGTAAAGAACGGATACGTCGTCACAATGTAATACACACACACCAACAACCCACTCACCATTCCCGCCGTCGCCCCCAGCCGTGTCGTACGCTTCCAAAACACCCCCAGCACCAACGCCGGAAACAAACACGACGCCGCCAACGAAAACGCCGCTCCCACCAGGAACAAAATGTTCCCCAGGTTCAGCGACGTCACATACGACGCAAACATCGCCACGCATAACAACAAGATCTTCGACGTCGTCACCCGCTTCTGGCTCGACGCATTGCGATCCACCATGTGAAAGTAGACGTCGTGCGACAACGCATTCGCGATCGTCAACAGCAACCCGTCCGCCGTCGATAACACCGCCGCCAACGCCCCCGCCGCCACCAGCCCCGAAATGACGTACGGTAGACCCGCGATCTCCGGCCCCGCCAACACCAGCATGTCCGGCTGCATCCAGATCTCCCCCCACTGCACCACCCCATCGCGGTACACATCCGAGATATCAAGCTGCACCGGCGTCGCATGCCGCCATTGCATCACCCACCCCGGCAGATTCTCATAACGCGCCCCCACCAAATGCAGCAGCACGTCATACTTGAGCATCACCGCCAACGCCGGTGCACTCACATACAGCAGTGCCACGAAGAACAGCGTCCACCCCACGGAACTACGCGCGCCCTGCACCGTCGCCGTCGTGCCATACCGCGTCAAGATGTGCGGCAAGCTCGCCGTGCCAATCATCAGGCACACCATCAGCAACAGAAAGTTCAAGCGCTGCGCGTTGCGCGTAGCGTCGTCATGCGCCGGGAACGGCTCCGTCATCGCATGCTGCGGCTCGCTACGCTCCACATACTGATTGCGCATCTCCAACCAACGGTTCTGCGCCTCGCCGACGTCGCGCGGGAACGCCTCCAGCTTCGCTTCCAGCACCTTCACGTCGCGCAACGGCCCGTTGCGACGCTTCGTATCCAGCAACTGCCGCTCCAGCTCCGCACGCTCACCATAAAAGCTGTCCGGTAAGCCGTCCAACCGACGCTGCATCTGCTCCGCCTGCTCACGGTAGTAATCACGCACCTCGCGCTCAGGCACCGACTGCTGTATCTCGCGCTCCAGCGCCTCGACTTTCGCCAACGCCGTGCCATAGCTGAACTGCGGAAACCAACCGTTACCAGTCTGATGGCCGATCATGGCCGTCGGCACCAGAAACGCCGTGATCATGATGATGTACTGCGCCACCTGCGTCCACGTCACGGCGCGCATGCCCCCCAGGAACGAGCACACGAGAATGCCCGCCAACCCAAAGAAAATGCCAATGGTGAATTCCACACCGATGAATCTCGACGCGATCAGTCCCACGCCCTGAATCTGCGCTACGAGATAGACGAATGAACACAGAATCGTCGAGAAGACCCCCAACGCCCGAACCACGTTGCTGTCGTAGCGCGTGCCAAGAAAGTCCGGCACCGTGTAGCGCCCCATCTTGCGCAAATACGGCGCAAGCAGGAACGCCACCAGACAGTACCCGCCGGTCCATCCCATGACGTACGCCAGGCCATCGTAGCCCGACACGTAAAGCGACCCCGCCAACCCCATGAACGACGCGGCGCTCATCCAGTCCGCCGCGCACGCCATGCCATTGAACACCGGCGGAACACGACGCCCCGCAACGTAGTACTCGGCAGCGTCCGACGTCCGAGAGATCAAGCCAATCACGGCATACACGGCAATCGTCACGAACAGGAACGCATAGCCGATCCACACGCCCGGGCCGTTGACCCGCTCGAGCAGCCCCATCATCAACACGAACGCCAGGAAGCCCGCCGTGTAATAGAGGTAGTAGCGCAGCATTCTGCGCGTGAAACTCATCGGGACGTCGGCGCCGACGCGACGCGAGAGGGGGCGAGAGAGGACGCGCTTCGCGATGCCGCAGACGCCGCTGCGTTGTCCATCCCGTCGCTATCCAGGCCGAGACTGTCTCGATGCGCATCGCGCAACGCATTCAGCTCACGATGGTAGCGCGCGTCGTTGCGCCGCTGCAGCCACGCGTAGACGGCAATCAGACCGATGTCGACCAGAATCGAACCCTGGGCGCCCATGTAGAACGGCAGCGGCCACCCGGCAAATCGCGTCTCGGCCCACTCGCGCGCCCAGAACTGCGGAACGAATGTCACCACGAAGCCGATCGCCATGAGCACGGCCACCCAACGCAATGTCCTGCGCCAGTGGCGCGCCGCAATGCCGGCGGCCGCCCCATGCCAGTCGACATCGGGCAGCGAGCCACCGACAGCAAGCCCCGGCGGCCGGCTGACGCCCACCGGGTCGGCCTTGCCGGCCGAGCCGGTCTGCGAGCGATTTGCCATAGCCCCGCCGCGAAACCCGCGCTTACTGCGCCTGCTTGAGCTGCTCCAGAATGGCCGGATTCTCTAGCGTAGACGTGTCCTGCGTAATCTCCTCACCCTTGGCAATCACGCGCAGCAAACGGCGCATGATCTTGCCCGAGCGAGTCTTCGGCAGGTTGTCGCCAAAGCGAATGTCCTTCGGCTTGGCGATCGGCCCGATCTCCTTGCCCACCCAGTTGCGCAGTTCGATGGCCAGTTGCTTGGCTTCGTCGCCCGTCGGCCGTGAACGCTTGAGCACCACGAACGCCACGATCGCCTCGCCCGTGGTGTCGTCGGGGCGCCCCACGACCGCCGCTTCGGCCACGAGAGGGTTGGCGACAAGCGCCGACTCGATTTCCATCGTGCCCATGCGGTGTCCCGAGACGTTCAGCACGTCGTCGATACGGCCCATGATCGTGAAGTAGCCCGTCTTGGCGTCGCGAATTGAGCCATCCCCCGCCAGATAGATCTTGCCGCCCAACTCCGACGGGAAGTAGCTCGACTTGTAACGCTCCGGATCGCCCCAGATCGTACGAATCATCGCCGGCCACGGACGCTTGATCACCAGCATGCCGCCCTGACCATTGGGCACGTCCTGCCCGGTTTCGTCGACGATGGCCACCGCAACGCCCGGCAGACCCAGCGTGCACGACCCCGGCACCAGCGGCGTGGCACCCGGCAGCGGCGTAATCACGTGTCCGCCCGTCTCCGTCTGCCACCAGGTGTCGACGATCGGGCAACGCTCGCCGCCAACGTTTTCGTAGTACCACATCCACGCCTCAGGATTGATCGGCTCGCCGACCGAACCGAGAATGCGCAGCGACGACAGGTCGTACTGTTTCGGATGCACGGCCGGCGTCTGCTCGGCCGCCTTGATCAATGAGCGGATCGCCGTCGGCGCCGTATAGAACACGGTCACCTTGTGACGCCCGATCATCTCCCAGAACCGCCCCGCATTCGGGTACGTGGGCACGCCTTCGAACACGATCTGCGTGGCGCCCACCGCCAACGGGCCATAAGCGATGTACGTGTGACCCGTGATCCAGCCAATGTCGGCCGTGCACCAGAAAACGTCGTCGGGCTTGATATCGAAGGTCCACTGCATGGTGAGCGATGCCCACAGCAGATAGCCCCCGGTGCTGTGCTGCACGCCTTTGGGCTTGCCCGTCGAGCCCGATGTGTAGAGGATGAAAAGCGGATGCTCCGCGCTGACCCACTCCGGTTCGCACTGATCCGATTGACCGGCGACGAGATCCTGCAGCACTTCGTCACGACCTGGGTGCATCGTCACATTGCCGCCCGTGCGACGGTAGACAATCACGGACTTCACATGGTCGCAGCCGCCCATCGCGAGCGCTTCGTCGACGATGGCCTTCAAGGGCAGCGCCTTGCCGCCCCGCATCTGCTCGTCGGCAGTGACAATGGCCACCGCCCCGGCGTCGATCACGCGCTCGTTGAGCGACTTGGCCGAGAAGCCGCCGAAGACGACCGAATGCGTCGCGCCGATACGCGCGCACGCCTGCATGGCGACCACGCCCTCGATCGACATCGGCATATAGATGACCACGCGGTCGCCCTTCTTCACCCCCTTGGCCTTGAGCGCATTGGCGAAACGGCTCACGCGTCCGAGCAGGTCGCGATAGGTGACGGGGGTCACCGTGCCATCGTCTGCCTCGAACAGAATGGCCGTCTTCTCGCCCAGGCCCGCTTCGATCTGGCGATCCAGACAGTTGTAGGAAGCGTTGATCTGACCGTCGGCGAACCACGTGTAGAACGGCGCGTTGGTCTCGTCGAGGACTTGCGTGAACGGCTTGTGCCAGGCCAGATTTTCGCGCGCCTGACGCGCCCAGAATCCCTCGTAATCCTTGTCGGCCTCGGCGCACAGCGCCTCATAGGCGGGCATGCCGGAGATCTTCGCGTTGGCGACCAGCGCCTGCGGCGGCGCGAAGACGCGCTGCTCCTGCAATACCGATTCGATTGCTGCCATGAGTTGTCCCCTCTTATAGATATGCAAAAACCATTGCAATCAAGCCCAAACAGATCGCTAACGTCACATTAAGACGAGCGACTTACTAACGCCTTACACTGGCGCACGCGAGGTGGTCGCGCCGCGCGCGGGACTCGCGCGAACGCGCAGCCGTATGGCGTCAGACTGTGGCGAATTCGCTACAATCCTACCCGCATCCCCCCCGACTCGCCACCCCGGACTCGCACGGAGCGCCCGTGAATTCGACATCTCCGTTCCAACCGCCCACGCCGTCGCCCCCGACGGGGTCAGCCGCCGACCGCCTGTTTGCGCGCTTTCCGAGTTTCGCGCTGGCACTGGCGATGACCTTCGTGGGCGCCAACGTCGGCATCGGCAAGACCATGGTCGCCGTCATGCCGGTGGCCGCCTTCGCGCTGTGGCGCTTCGTGATCGCCATCGTCGCCCTCGCGCCCCGCTACCGCCCGTCGGCCATGCGACGCGTCACGCGCCCCCAATGGCGCAACCTTTTCGTGCAAACGTTCTTCGGCACGTTTCTCTTTACCTTGCTCATGCTCTCGGGCGTACGGATGACGACGGCCACCGCCGCCGGGGTCATCACCGCGACGCTGCCGGCCTGTGTCGCCCTGCTGTCGTGGGGCGTGCTGCGCGAACGCCCGTCACGACGCACGCTCGTGAGCATCGGACTGGCGATTGCCGGGGTCGCCCTGCTCAACCTGTCGCGTGCCGACACGCACGGCGCTGGCGCCCCGGGGGCCGCCGGCAACGCCTGGCTGGGCAACCTGCTCGTGCTCGGCGCCGTGGTCTGCGAAGCCATTTACGTGATCGTCTCGAAACGGCTCGCCGCTGAACTCCCCGCCATCGATATTTGCGCCTACACCCACCTGATCGGCGACGCGCTGATGCTCCCCTTCGGCGTGGCGGGCCTGATGACCGTGAACTACGCGGCGCTGACGCCCGGGCATTGGGCGCTCATCGTCTGGTACGGACTCGCCGCCAGTGTCTTCTCGTTTTTCCTGTGGATGCGCGGCATTCGGCACGTCAGCGCTCAACTCGCGGGGGTTTTCACCGCCATGGTGCCCGTGGCGGCGACCGCGTACGGCGTGATCTTCCTCGGCGAGCGGCTGGCCGCCGCCCAAGGCGCCGCGCTGGCCCTGACCGTCGCCGGGATCGTGCTCGCCGCGTTGCCGCGCTCCGGTTCACGCAAAACGCTATTGCCCGCCCGAGATTGAATCGGACGCAGCGCCTGCGGCCAGACGTTGTAAAATGCCCGCCAGGCCGAATGTCGCGACGCGATATCCGTAACGGGCAAGCGGGTCGCCGTATCGCCCGATGTCCTTCTCTTTGATTTGCGTATCCAATAATTCCGGTCGGCCGCGGCAAGCGCCGACCACTGTCACCACCTCGTCAAAACCGCCATGTCGACTCCCGGCCGCCCGTCCGACGCGCCGATGCGCCCCCTGCCCCGCATCATCTTCTTCAGCCGTTGGCTTCAACTGCCGCTGTATCTGGGGCTGATTGCCGCGCAAGGCGTCTATGTCTACAAGTTCCTGGCCGAACTCTGGCACCTGATCTCGCACGCCACGACGTTCGACGAAACGCAGATCATGCTCGTCGTGCTCGGCCTGATCGACGTGGTGATGATCTCGAACCTGCTCATCATGGTCATCATCGGCGGCTACGAGACGTTCGTCTCGCGCCTCGGCGTCGAAGGCCATCCGGACGAGCCGGAATGGCTCGATCATGTGAACGCCGGGGTGCTCAAGGTGAAGCTGTCGATGGCGCTCATCAGTATTTCGTCGATCCACCTGCTCAAGACCTTTATCGATGCCGCCCAGCAAACGCCCCACACGATCATGTGGCAGGTGATCATTCATTGTGTCTTCCTGCTTTCCGCCGTCGTCATGGCCGTCGTCAACAAGTTGACGAACGAGAGCCACGCCCCGGCGTACGCGACCCCGCAAGTCATTACCCCCACCCGTTCCCACTAAGTCGAGAGCCGTTTCATGTCTACCGTCATTAAAGAAGACGACGTCATTCAGAGCGTCGCCGGTGCCCTTCAGTACATCAGCTACTACCATCCGGACGATTACATCCAGGCACTGGGCCGGGCGTACGAGGCCGAGCAAAGCCCCGCCGCGCGCGACGCCATCGCGCAGATCCTGACCAACAGCCGCATGTGCGCCGAAGGCCGCCGCCCGCTGTGCCAGGACACCGGCATCGTGACCGTGTTCGTGAAGGTCGGCATGAATGTGCGCTGGGACGCCAAGCGCAATCTCACCGATATGATCAACGAAGGCGTGCGTCAGGCGTACATGCACCCGGACAACGTGCTGCGTGCCTCGATCGTGGCGCCGCCCGAAGCCGGCCGAAAGAACACGAAGGACAACACGCCCGCCGTCATCCATTACGAAATCGTGGAAGGCGACAAGGTCGACATCACCGTCGCAGCCAAGGGCGGCGGCTCTGAGAACAAGTCGAAGTTCGTGATGCTCAACCCGTCCGATTCGATCGTCGACTGGGTCGTGAAGACGGTGCCGACGATGGGCGCCGGCTGGTGCCCGCCGGGCATGCTCGGCATCGGTATCGGCGGCACGGCGGAGAAAGCCATGGTGCTCGCCAAGGAATCGCTCATGGACCCGATTGACATCCATGACGTCATCAAACGCGGTCCGCAGAACTGGAACGAAGAGCTGCGTATCGAGTTGTTCGAGAAGGTCAACGCCCTCGGTATCGGCGCGCAAGGCCTGGGCGGCCTGGCGACCGTGCTCGACGTGAAGATTCTCGACTACCCGACGCACGCAGCCTCCAAGCCGGTCGCCATGATCCCGAACTGCGCGGCCACACGTCATGCGCACTTCACGCTGGACGGCTCGGGCCCGTCGTTCCTCGCCGCGCCGTCGCTCGACGCATGGCCGAACGTGCACTGGGCACCGAATACCGAGACCAGCAAGCGCGTCGATCTGGACACGCTCACGCCGGACGAGGTTGCCAGCTGGACGCCGGGGCAGACCCTGCTGCTCTCGGGCAAGATGCTCACCGGTCGCGACGCGGCGCACAAGCGCATCGCCGACATGATCGGCCGCGGCGAGCCGCTGCCGGTGGACTTCAACGGCCGTGCGATCTACTACGTTGGCCCGGTCGACCCGGTGCGCGACGAAGTCGTCGGCCCGGCGGGCCCGACCACGTCCACCCGCATGGACAAGTTCACCGACATGATGCTCTCGAAGACGGGGCTCGCCGTCATGATCGGCAAATCGGAGCGCGGCCCGGCCGCCATCGAGGCGATCAAGAAGCACAAGGCTGCGTACCTGATGGCCGTTGGCGGTGCCGCTTATCTCGTGTCCAAGGCCATTCGTGCGGCGCGCGTGCTCGCGTTCGAAGACCTCGGCATGGAAGCGATCTACGAGTTCGACGTCAAGGACATGCCCGTGACGGTGGCCGTCGATTCGACCGGCGTCTCGGTGCACCAGACCGGTCCGAAGGAATGGCAAGCCAAGATCGGCAAGATCCCGGTCGCTGCCGAGTAATGCGCCGTAAAGCGACGTAGCGCGAAGTAGCGCGCCACAACGCGACACCCGGTTGCCCCCGGCCGCAGACAGCCGGGTCAGCGCCTGCTGGACCGAGCCCGGCCTTCGCCGGGCTTTTTTCGTCCGCTCGCCGCCGATCCGCACCATGCCGATCTCTCAAGAAGGAGCACGAATGGATCGCATTTCCATTTGCACCTTGGTTCACGAAAGGCCCGGCAAGGCTTGGCTTCCCAGCCTTTTCAGGCTACGCTTCAACCGCTCGCAAACCGAACAAGGCAGGGATTCCAAATGAAAGGCGACAAGAAAGTTCTCGAACTCCTCAACGCGCAGCTCACGAACGAGTTGACGGCGATCAACCAGTACTTTCTGCACGCCCGGATGTACAACCACTGGGGCCTCGCAAAGCTCGGCAAGCACGAGTACGACGAGTCCATCGGCGAGATGAAGCACGCCGACAAGCTGATCGAACGCATCTTCATGCTCGACGGCCTGCCCAACCTGCAAGATCTGCACAAGCTGCTCATCGGTGAGAACACGGAAGAAATTCTGAAGTGCGATCTGAAGCTCGAAAACCTCTCGCAAAAGACCTGCAAGGAAGGGATCGCCCATTGCGAAAGCGTGAAGGACTTTGTCTCGCGCGAAATCTTCAACGAGATCCTGCACGACACCGAAGAGCACATCGATTGGCTGGAAACGCAAATCGAACTGATCGACAAGGTCGGTCTGCAGAACTATCAGCAGTCTGGCATGGCGTCGTTCGACGAATAAGGCCGTTCGCCGCAGCACGCGGACGCACCATGCCTCGCCGCACCGATATCGGTTCGCAGGCTTTGCGCTAGAATTTCGGGGCCGGCCATTTGCCGGCCCTTTTTCGTTTGCCATGCCCTCCAACGCGCCCATTGGCGTTTTCGATTCCGGTCTCGGTGGCCTGTCGGTGCTTCAGGCCGTGCGCGCCCTGCTCCCGCAAGAGTCCCTGCTCTATGTGGCGGACTCCCGATTCGCTCCGTACGGCGAGCGCCCCGATGCGTTCATCGAACAACGCAGTCTGGCGATCGGCCGGTGGCTGCGCGAGCGCGGCGCCAAGGCACTCGTCGTCGCCTGTAACACCGCGACGGCGCACGGCGTGGCAGCGCTTCGCGCCGATGCCTCGTGGCCGGTCGTCGGCGTCGAGCCCGGCATCAAACCCGCAGCGGCAGTGTCGAAGCGCGGTGTAATCGGGGTCCTCGCTACCGCGGCCACGCTGCGCAGCACCCGGTTCGCCGATCTGCTCACGCGCCACACCGCACAAGGCCAACGCTTCCTTTGCCAGCCGGGCCACGGGCTCGTCGAGCGCATCGAAGCCGGCGATGTCGACTCACCTGACGTCATGGCACTGCTCGAACGATACGTGGAACCGATGGTGTCGCAAGGCGCCGACACGCTCGTGCTCGGCTGCACCCACTATCCCTTCCTGATACCAGCCATCCAGCGACGCTTCGGCACGACGCTCTCCCTTATCGACACCGGTGCGGCCATCGCCCGGCAGCTTCAGCGGCGTCTCGAATCCGATGCCTTGATCGCCCCTCGTCTGCCCGCCCCCCGTGGCGACCTCCAATTGTTCGCCACTGCGAACGCGAGCGAGCTGCAGACGATGGCCGACCGGCTACTGCCCAACGCGCCACGCGTTCAGACGATCGAGATCGCCGACATTGCCGAGATCACGTCGGAAGGCCCAGCCAGTCTCGATCCGCCCCCAAACCTTCCCATCATTTCCGCCTGAACCCGCGACCGCAAACCCCTGCTCGCACCATGGAATAGGCCGACGACACTTGCAAAACATCATCACTTGAATAATAATTATTCTCATTAGTGTTACATTTTGACGTTTTCATCATGATCGTCTGCGTCTGCAAATCCGTCTCCGAGCGCCAGATCAAGGCCTGCATCGACGCCGGTGCCACCTCGATGGAAGATCTTCAGATCGACCTCGGCGTTGCACTGTGCTGCGGCAAGTGCGGCCCTTATGTCCAGGAAATGGTGTCCGGTGCGTCGCCGTGCTGCGGCCGCTCGTGCGGTGGTGGCTGCCAGTC
This sequence comes from Pandoraea cepalis, assembly GCF_902459625.1. Classification (NCBI taxonomy): domain Bacteria; kingdom Pseudomonadati; phylum Pseudomonadota; class Betaproteobacteria; order Burkholderiales; family Burkholderiaceae; genus Pandoraea; species Pandoraea cepalis. The sequence continues at coordinate 1,041,382 of NZ_CABPRY010000001.1, read as the reverse complement.
AGCCCAAGTGACGCGCCCCTCGGAAGTCGTGGTCGTGCGGGAACGCGCGCTGGCCGCCTGAGACGGCTCGCACCGTCACGCCCTCCCCCGATTGCCTAATGGCATCGGCATCGGCATCGATTTCGCCGAGTGTTCTGCCTGGTATTTTTCCGAACCGCCTCTGCGGCCAAGTGTCGCATCGGCAACAGCGCCAGCCAACGGCGGCCTATGCGACGATTCGCATGTGCCGCCCAGCGCCAGCCAGCGACTTCTCACCCACCGGAGGTGTCAAATGGAACTCCTGATTGGCTTTGTGTCGACGCTATGTTTGTCGTTTTTTCTGTTTCGAAAGTGAGTTCGCGCACGGCGCTCGATTCATGCAGTCACTGTGTTCGCCGACCGCGCCGCTTGGCGCGGTTTTCCTTTCATCGTACGTCCCGGCCTATCCCGAACGCCGAGTCATCGCGCACCGCGCAGCGCTCGCCGTTCGTCGCCGCAATTTAGCGTACCCTAGCCGTTACCATGTCGACCGTGCCCCCTTCTGGCCTCACGCTCATGCCGAGCCGCGATCCGCTGATGTCGCCGCGCGCCGTCGCAATTGCGGCAGTGATCGTCGTCGCCCACATTGCCGCTCTGGTGGGCCTGTCGCACCTGCGAAATGCCCCGGCGCCGGCCACGATTGTGCCGACGGTCTTCACCGCCACCATCGTTCCGCCCCAACCGAGACCTGCGCCGCCGCAGGCATCCCCACCCAAGCCCGCGCCCGAGCCTCCGAAGCCGAAGGTCGCACCGCCACCGCCCAAGCCTCGCGTATTGGCGCCTAATGCCATCGCACAAAAGGCCGAGCCGGTAGCGCCGCCGCAGCCAAGTGCCGAGCCGGTGAAAGACACGGCACCCGTCGCGCCGCCGGCACCGCCCGCACCGGCACAGGCCGTCGCGCCGCCAGGCCGCGTCGAAGGGCTGAAGCTCGAATGCCCGGATCCGCCGCTGATCTATCCGACGCAGTCACGCCGGCTCGGTGAGGAAGGCGTCGCGACGGTCAGGATGGTCATCAATGTGCAAGGCCGAGTGGCGGAGGCAAACATCGTCAAGTCGAGCGGTTATCCGAGACTCGATAAAGCCGCCATCGAATCGGCCTACAAGATGCGCTGCGCCGCGCCGATGAAAGACGGACGCGCGGTAGAAACCACAGCGACGAAGCCGTTCAGATTCAACATCGACAATTAACGCAACCCTTCACGAACGGGATCTCCCGAGGAAAGCAAAATGCAAGAGTATGGTTTGAGCCACGTCTGGGCGCAGGGTGATTTCGTTACCCGAGCCATCGCGATCGTGTTGTTGGTGATGTCGGTGCTGTCGTGGACGGTCATCCTCATCAAGGGCACCCAGGTCTTCCGCCTGAGCCGCCTGACGCGCACCGCCGAGCCGGATTTCTGGCACTCGGAGAATTTCTCCGCCGGTCTGCAGAAGCTGGGCGAATCCGGGCAGAACAACCCGTTCCTCGCACTGGCCCTCGCCGGTCAGGACGCCGCGGAGCATCACCGCCAGAGCCAGCCGCACCTGCACGACAAGATGGATGTGAGCGACTGGATCACGCGCGCCCTGAAGAACTCGGTGGACGACACGGTGTCGCGCCTGCAAAGCGGCCTGGCCATGCTCGCGTCGATCGGCTCGACCGCACCGTTCGTCGGTCTGTTCGGCACGGTGTGGGGCATCTATCACGCCCTGCTGGCGATCGGCGCGTCGGGCCAGACGACGATCGACAAAGTGGCCGGCCCCGTGGGCGAGGCGCTCATCATGACCGCCTTCGGTCTGTTCGTCGCCATTCCCGCCGTGCTCGGCTTCAACGCCCTGACGCGCGCCAACAAGGGCATCGTGTCGAAGCTCAACCGGTTTGCCCACAGCCTGCACGCCTACTTCCTGACCGGCGCCAGCCTGCACCCGACGCAGTTCGCGACCAACGTCTCGCCGGTGCGCAAGTCCACCCCGGCCAGCGCCAGCTAAACCGCCGCGCCAGACAAGGAGTTCGCCATGGCTATGGGTTCATACAGCAGCGACGACGGTGCCGACGACGCCATGATGAGCGAGATCAACATGACGCCGCTCGTCGACGTCATGCTGGTACTGCTGATCATCTTCATCGTGACGCTGCCGGTGCTCAATCAATCGGTCAAGCTCGACCTGCCGCAGGCAAGCAGCCAGCCGGAAGACACCAAGCCGGCCAAGATCGATCTGTCGATCCAGGCCGACGGCACCGTCTTCTGGGACAAGCAGGTCGTCGACGAGACCGCGCTCAAGGCGCGTCTGGCGCAGGCCGCCGAAGCGCAGCCGCAGCCGGAACTGCACCTGTTCGCCGACAAGAACGTGCGCTACGAGAGCGTCGCCAAAGTGCTGTCGCAAGCGCAGACGGCCGGCATCACCAAACTCGGCTTCGTGACCGCCCCCGACACGAAATAAGTTTGACGCGTTCACGAATCGCGCAAGCGCAAGCGCGGTGCTGGTCACCGCGCTTTTTTTCGCCTATCGATGTAGCAAACCACGCCGCACGGCCACGTTTTGCTGGCATTGTTCCAATCGGGTAACAATCCTTCCTGTGTTACGGGCTACTCCCAGAGCCATGCGCCCCGATATAGTTTGGGCACGACATTGGACGCACAACGCCATCTCGGCATGCGCCCCCACAGGAGGTTTCCCCATGAGCACCCCGTCCGCCCGCCCGATCGCCCGCGTCTTCACGGCAGCGCAAACGCAGGAAGGCGCCGGCTTTCACGTCAATCGCCCGTTCCCCACGCGCATGATGGCGGACTTCGATCCGTTCCTCCTGCTCGACGAAATGGGGCCAATGCAAGTCGCCCCCGGCGACGCCAAGGGCGCTCCCGATCACCCGCACCGCGGCTTCGAGACCGTGACGTACTTGCTCGCCGGCGAAATGGAGCATCGCGACTCACAAGGCCACGCGGGCAAGCTCACGCCGGGCGACGTGCAGTGGATGACGGCCGGTGCGGGCGTCATCCACTCCGAAATGCCCTCGCAGGCCTTTCAGCAGCGCGGCGGCGAGATGCACGGCTTCCAGCTCTGGGTGAACCTGCCGCGCACGGACAAGATGATGACGCCGCGCTACCAGGAACTGCCGGCGGCCGGCATCCCGAGCGCGACCAGCGAAGACGGCAAAGTGTCGGTGCGCGTGATTGCGGGCGAGGCACTGGGCACGCGCGCCGCCATCGAAACGCGCACGCCGATCCTGTACCAGCACTTCACGCTGCAATCGCAGGGAGTGCTCGATCATTCGGTGCCCACGGACTTCAACGTGTTCGCCTACGTGATCGACGGCGAAGGGCAATTCGGCGACGATGCCACCGTGGCCAAGACGCATCAGATGGTCGTATTCGGCGACGCCGGCGAGCGCATTGCCGTGCGCAACGTCAGCGACAGACCGATGTCGTTCCTGCTGATCGGCGGCAAGCCGCTGGGTGAGCCGGTGGCCCGCTACGGCCCGTTCGTGATGAACACGGAGGGCGAGATTCGTCAGGCGATTCTCGACTTCCAGGCAGGCCGCATGGGACGGATTCCGGCCTCGAGCAACACCGACTGAGGCGGCGGCGTCGGGCAGATCCCTGCCGTTCGTACCGGCCCGGTGAATTTGGGTCACAATGGCACGCAGAGTGCGTTGTGGCTCGACCTCTTCACCGGGCCGTTCTCATCCTCTTCCGATACGTTCCGTGACGTTCACCCTAACGTTCATTTGGCCCCCACAGGAGCTGCCATGGCTGCAGAAGCGATAGTCACCGCCCATTTGGGCGCCGCAGGTTTTACCACGCCTCTCTCGGACGGCAAGCACGAATGGCTGGCCGACGAGCCCGCGGCGCTCGGCGGCGGAGACCTCGGTCCCGCCCCTGCGGCGTTGCTGCTTTCCAGTCTCGGCGCCTGCACCTCGATCACGTTGCAGATGTATGCGCGGCGCAAGGAATGGCCGCTCAAGGAAGTGACCGTGACGCTCGCGATGAATCCGGACGGCAAACCGCCCGTCGGGACCACGCAAATCACGCGCAAAATCGAACTGGCCGGAGATTTGTCGGAGGAGCAGCGTCAGCGCCTCTTGGAAATCGCGAATGCGTGCCCAATTCACAAGGTGTTATCGGGCACCATTGCCATCGACAGTATGTTGGTCGAGTAATATTCGGCGCGACGCCGGCATGCTGTCACCGCATGCCGGCCCGCACCGATGGACGGGGAGACTTTCTTGCAGTACGAACACCTGATCGAGGTCAACGACCTCCTGAATCCGCTGGCCTTCGCGTTGACGCGCGATCAACTGTGGCGCGGTCTCGTGCTGCGCGCCGAGCAACCGGAGACTTTCGTGCTCGGACTCGACAAGTGCATCGTGCACGAACGCACCGACGACTCGCTGACCCGCGAGCTGCGTTTCGGCGAAGCGGTGGTGCACGACCGGGTCGTCTTCGAGGCCCAGCAGTGGGTGCGCTACGAGACGGCGGCAACCGATCAGCACGCGGGTGGCACCCTCACCATGCGTATCGAAGAGCCGACGCCGACGCATTACTTCGTGCGCTTCACCTACAGCACCACACTGCAGGAAGACGCCGCCACGGCAGACACGCGCTATAGCGAGTTCGTGAAGTCCGCCTATCGTGAGGCCGACATCGACACCGTCGGGCAGATCCGGGCGCTCGCCGAACAAGGCGCGCTGGGCTGAGCGGTCATCAGCAAGCGATTCGCCGGGCGTGGCGTGTCACCGTCCGGCGAATCCTCGATTAGTCATTCACTATTCACAATTCACAACAATAGCCATATTTCAATGTAAATAGTAATGATTCTCATTTAATATCTGTCTCATAGTCAGCCACACGGATGAGCGAGATGACCGCAAGCCACACCCCTGCCCGCCAGACCCTGCCCGCCATGGAGCCGCGCCGCACGTTGTCGGCGTCACGTGCGCAAACGGCCAAATCGGCCAGCCACACCACGGGCCGCGCGCTCACGAGCGATCACCTGCTGCAAGGCACGCAATGCGTGAACATCCTGCACAACGGACAGACGTATCAGTTGCGCGCCACGCGGTACGGCAAGTTGATCCTGACGAAATAAGACACGCAATCCGTCACGAATTTTGGCGGTGGCACGACCACGACCGTGCCGCCCCCGTTACCGAGTTTTGTGGGGACCACCTCGCCTAAGAGGTGTTTGGCAGTAGCCAGCGAATGCAACGCACTCCCATGTAGTTACGGCAAGCCCCTCTCTACCTGCGTTGCACGCCAGCCAAGCCGCTTTTTTGTCCGTCCACGCGAGTTTCATTGATGTTCTCCTCGTGGCCCAGCCTGACAAGCCTCAGGGGGTGGCCATCCGGCCTGACAAGCCTTTGACCCGTCCGCGAGGACGGGTTTTTCTTTGGTGCCGTCGAAAAAAAAAGCATCGCCGAACTCATCGACGATGCTTTTTGTCCCTGCGTACCTGCGGAGGCGGGCGAGTGCCCCGAGGCGCTCAGGCGCGCTTGAGCGCCGCGATCCCAGCCCGCGCGATCTGGGCATCCTGCGTCGACTTCACACCGGACACACCGACCGCGCCAATCACGTTGCCGTCGACCACGATGGGCACGCCGCCTTCGAGCATCGCGGTGTTCGGCGCGCTCAGGAACGCAAAGCGGCCGCCATTGATCATTTCCTCGAACGCGCCGCTTTCACGGCGGCCGACCGCGGAGGTCTGCGCCTTACCCAGGGACATCATGGCCGTGCTGGGGGCCGCACCGTCCATACGATATAGCGACAGCGCGTGACCGCCGTCGTCGACGATCGTGATGCACACGTTCCAACCGTTCGCGGTGGCTTCGGCCACGGCGGCGGCGTTGATCTTCTGCACGTCTTCAACGCTCAGGACAGCTTTCGTCTTCATACGTCTCTCTCGTTTGAGGTTGGCAATTCAAGGAGCCCACATTCGTGCGCGACCCCGATTCGTTCGTCATCCCGTCTGAGACGCCGGTACTTCGTGGCATCGACAAGGAAAGGAAAAGCTCAATGCCCCACGGCCAGGGCCATCCATTCGCGCAGCGCCTGATGCGTGGTGCGCAAGCCACCGACGGTGGGCCACCAGCCAGGGATAACATCCGGTTCGAACGCGTTTGCATTGCAACACGGTGCGGGTACCACCGTAAGTCCAGCACGTTCGAACTGGTCGCGGGCCCGGCGCATATGCCAGGCGCTCGTGACCAGATAGACGCGCGACACGCCGACGTTCGCCAGCATACGCGCGCTGAAGGTGGCGTTTTGCGCCGTATTCAACGATTGTCCTTCGATCCAGCGCACCGGGACACCAAACTCTTCGGTCGCGACTTGGGCCATCATGCGCGCCTCGACCACTTCGCCGGTCGGACTGCCGCCCGAGACGAGCACCGGCAACTGCGTGCGACGCGCGAGCAGCGTGCCATAACGCACGCGGGCCAATGTTGCGTCGTTCACATCGGCACCGCTGTCACGCCCGAATTCTGGCGCGTGCCGGGTCGCGCCGCCACCGAGAATCACGACTGCCTGCGGCAGCGTCGCCGCTTCGGCGGCCGACCCGCGCGCGGCATCGAGCGACTTGAGATCGATTGGGGTTCCGGCCTCAAGCGGTCGAGCCAATTGCCGGCCGAACCAAGGCATCGCCTGTACCCATAGCGCAAGTATCGCGACGACCGCCAGCGTTTTGCCAACACGCGGACAGCGCCGCCCGATGGCGACGGCGAAACCCGCTAGCAGCAGTACATTAACCGGCGGCAGGAACAGGCTGACGAGAAGGGTGCGGGCAAGCCAATCGAGGGACATCCGGCCAGTGTACTGGACTGCACCGCCCTGCGCACCCTTTCTCTATGACATTTCCCGTCCGATAGCGGGGCGGGTGTTACGCGCTCAGGCCAGCAGGCTACGCAGCATCCATGCGTTCTTTTCGTGCAATTGCATGCGTTGCGTGAGCAGGTCGGCGGTCGGCTCGTCGGAGGCGGCGTCGACCGTCGGGAAAATGCCGCGCGCGGTGCGGGTCACCGCTTCCTGCCCTTCGACCAATTGGCGAATCATTTCTTCGGCAGCCGGCACACCGTCGGCTTCGGGAATCGACGACAGCTTCGCAAACTCCTTGTAGGTCCCCGGCGCCGGGTAACCCAACGCGCGAATACGCTCGGCAATCAGGTCGACGGCCAGGGCGAGTTCGTTGTACTGGCCTTCGAACATCAGATGCAGCGTGTTGAACATCGGACCGGTCACATTCCAATGGAAGTTGTGCGTCTTCAGGTAAAGCGTGTAGGTGTCGGCCAGCAGATGGCTCAATCCTTCGACGATACGCTTGCGATCCTTCTCGCTGATGCCGATGTTCACGCTAGCCACGTTGTTCTTCTTTGCCATGATCCGACTCCGTTGGTGATGGTGCCCCCGTCGTACTGTGGGGGCACACTGGACTGAAATGAAAATGCCGGCGCAGGCCGACGAATCCCGGCTTCGGCAGGCATCGGTCCAGTCTATCGGGATCGTGTGACGATACCCGGCACGTCTGAATGTGATGCCTCTCACCCGCCGATATTTCGCGCGAGCGCTCTCCGTACTTTCCTCGAGACGTGCGCGCTGGCATTCCGGTTACACTGCGCGCATGTCCGCTGACCCCGCAGATTCCGCCTACCGCCTGTCGATGCCCGACCGCCCGGCCGCGCACGACAACGTGGACCGTGCCACGTCTCCCGCTCAGACGCCTCTGCCGCGCCAACTCCTGGTGACGCCCGATATCGCGACGCGCACACAGATCGCCGGGTTCGCGTCACAACTCGCGCAAGCACTCGCCCGCGGCATCCGTCTGGTACAGCTTCGCAATCGTTCGCTCGATGCCGACAGCTACCGGGCCTTGGCAGAGAGCGCCCTGGCATTGACCCATGCGGCAGGTGCGCAACTTATCCTCAACCCGCCGCAAAGCGTTGCGGATCTCTGGCTCGACGCACCGAACGGCGTGCATGCCAGTACTGTCCCACAGGCAGACGGCTGGCATCTGACGAGCGCGCGGCTCATGGTCTGCGATGCGCGTCCCGCGGGCTGGAAGCTTGTCAGCGCCGCGTGTCACAACGCTGCACAGATCGAACGCGCCACGCGTCTGGGCCTCGACTTCATTACGCTCTCGCCCGTGCTCGTCACCGCGACGCATCCGCACGCCAAGCCGCTTGGCTGGCCCGCGTTCACCGCGCTCGCCGCGCAAACGTCGCTGCCGGTGTTCGCCCTCGGCGGCATGCGGGACGACGCCTTGTCGAGCGCGCGCCACGCCGGGGCCTACGGCATTGCCGCCATACGCGCCTTCTGGCCGTAGTCGACACGCCCGGTCATGACTTGCCGGGCGTCTCGGCCTATAAGACTAATTCGCCTTATGAAAACGGTCGAGTTAATCGTTTTTATGCATTCAATAGCCAAAAACAATACGCCGCAGCGCCAAGCGCCGGCGTATTGCGCCTTCAAGCGGTAACGGAACGGGTGGGGCCCGGCGTATCAGTTCGACGTTGCCGGCAGATCGAGGGGAATCACGCCCGGCAGATGGCATCGGGCGATGGCTTGCGCCACGGCGTCGATGGCAGGCAGCCGCGTGAAGCTCTTGCGCCACGCCAGCACGACGCGACGGTCAGGCACCGGCGCCGAGAACGGCACATAGCGCAGCAGACTGTCGGGCGCCTGCGTCTCGGGCACCGACGTCTTCGGCAGCACGGTGATGCCTACGCCACTCGCGACCATATGGCGAATGGTCTCCAGCGAGGAGCCTTCGAACGTCTTCTGGATACCGTCGGCATTCTGCGAGAAGCGCATCAGCTCCGGACACACACCCAGCACGTGATCGCGGAAACAATGTCCACTGCCCAGCAGCAGCATCGTCTCCTGCTTGAGATCGCCGGCGTCGATGTGCTCTCGCTCAGACCACGGATGCGAACGCGGCAGCGCCACGACGAACGGCTCGTCGTAAAGCGGGCGCACCATCAGGCCGCTCTCCGGGAACGGCAGCGCCATGACCGCTGCATCGATTTCGCCCTGCTTGAGCAGTTCGATAAGCTTGAGCGTGTAGTTCTCCTGCAGCATGAGCGGCATCTGCGGGGTGGTCTCGATCATCTGTTTGACGAGGGACGGCAGCAGATACGGTCCGATCGTGTAGATCACGCCCAGGCGCAGCGGCCCGGCAAGCGGATCGCGCCCCTGCTTGGCGATTTCCTTGATGGCGATCGTCTGCTCGAGCACTCGCTGCGCCTGGGCAACGATCTGCTCGCCGAGCGGCGTCACGCTCACTTCGGCGGCGCCACGCTCGAAAATCTGCACGTTCAGTTCGTCTTCGAGCTTCTTGATGGCCACCGAGAGCGTCGGCTGGCTGACGAAACAGGCTTCCGCTGCGCGACCGAAATGGCGTTCGCGCGCCACCGCCACGATGTACTTGAGTTCCGTGAGGGTCATGTCGTCCTAACCTGTGTAAATTAATCGAATTACCGCAATCGATAGATTTTGTTTTTTATAGCACAATCGAGCGGCCATTGCCCGTTTTCGGTCGACGTCCGCGTTGATGCGCGCCCTGATGTTTCCGTTGATGCCCGGCCCCCTATCGTCGCGCGGACACCGGGGTCATGCCTTAAGATAGTCCTCCCGCGCCCCGAGCCAGCGCTCCAGGTGCGCCGCCACGGCGCCGGGATGCGATGCGAGCAGCACATCGGCCGCTTCCTGTGCGCCCGGGATCAACCAGGCGTCCTCGTTCAGATCGACGAAGCGCAACATCGCCGCGCCCGACTGCCGCGCGCCGAGAAATTCGCCCGGGCCGCGGATTTCCAGATCGCGCCGCGCAATGACAAAACCGTCGGTGGTCTCGCGCATCGTCTGCAAACGCGCCTTCGCGCCCATCGACAACGGTGACGCATACATCAGCAGGCACACCGATTCCGCCGAGCCGCGCCCGACGCGTCCGCGCAACTGGTGCAGTTGCGCGAGCCCAAAGCGCTCGGCGTGCTCGATCACCATCAGCGACGCGTTGGGCACGTCCACGCCCACTTCGATGACCGTGGTCGCCACCAGCAGATGCGTGTCGCCACGCGTGAAGTCGTCCATCACGGCCGCCTTCTCCGCCGGCGCGAGCCGCCCGTGCACGAGTCCCACGCGCAACTCGGGCAGTGCTGCGACCAGTTGGGCATGCGTGTCGACGGCCGTCTGCAATTGCAGCGCCTCGCTCTCCTCGATCAGCGGACAAACCCAGTACACCTGACGGCCGGCCAGTGCCGCCGCCCGCACGCGTTCGATCACCTCCGGGCGCCGCGTGTCACTGATCAGCTTGGTGACGACGGGACTGCGGCCCGGCGGCAACTCGTCGATCACGGAAACGTCAAGATCGGCGTAGTACGTCATCGCGAGCGTTCGCGGAATGGGCGTCGCGCTCATCATCAACTGGTGCGGCATGGCGTTGCCGCCCATGCCGGCGGTTTGCATCTTGCTGCGCAGCGCCAGACGCTGTGCCACGCCAAACCGATGCTGCTCGTCGACGACGGCCATGCCCAGCCGCGCGAACGTGACGGTGTCCTGAATGATGGCGTGCGTGCCGATGACCAGTTGCGCGTCGCCGCTCGCCACGCGCGCGAGGGCCTCGCGCTTTTCCTTCGCCTTCATGCTGCCTGCCAGCCACGCGACCTCGACGCCCAACGGTGCAAGCCAGCCCGAGAGTTTGCGCAGATGCTGCTCCGCAAGGATTTCGGTCGGCGCCATGATCGCCGCCTGATACCCCGCGTCGATGGCCTGTGCCGCGGCCAGCGCCGCAACGATCGTCTTGCCGCTGCCCACGTCGCCCTGAAGCAGGCGCTGCATCGGATGGGGCTCGGCAAGATCGGCGCGGATCTCGGCCCACACGCGTTGCTGGGCGCCGGTCAGGCGAAACGGCAGCGCCGCCTCGAAACGTTCGAGCAGGCCCCCCGGCACACGGGCGCCGAGCGCAGGGGCCGCAAGCCGGCGACGCGCGGCCTGTGCCCGTTTGAGCGACAGTTGCTGCGCGAGCAATTCCTCGCACTTGATGCGCAGCCATGCCGGATGCGAGCGCTCGACAAGCGCTGTCTCGGACACGTTGGGCGGAGGCGCGTGCAGAAGGTGGACGGCGTCGGACAACGCGGGGAGCGGATGCTCGGGCCCCATGACACGCTGGAGCAGTCCTGGCGGCAGCAACTCCGGTAACGGCGTGCGCTCCATCGCGTTGTGGATCGCTTTGCGCAGATACGCTTGCGACAGGCCCGCCGCGCTCGGGTACACCGGCGTGAGGGACTCTGGCAGCGGCGCGGCGGCGTCCTGCACCACGCGATACGCGGGGTGGACCATCTCCAATCCGAAGAAGCCGCCACGCACTTCGCCACGCACCCGCACACGCGTGCCAACGGCGAGTTGCTTCTGCTGGCTGCCGTAGAAATTCAGAAAACGCAGCACGAGTTCGTGGCCGTCGTCCGCAATACGTACGACCCACTGACGGCGCGGTCGGTAGGCCACGTCGCTTGACGTGACGACGCCCTCCACCTGCGCCAGTTCGCTCGGCAGTACTTCGCCGATCTTGCGCAGGGTGGTTTCGTCCTCGTAGCGCATCGGCAGATGCAGTATCAGATCGATGTCGCGCTTCAGGCCGAGCTTGGCGAGCTTATCGGCCGTGCCCGAGCCGGTCGTCTTGCGCGCGGCGGCCTTCGCGTTTTTCGGTGACTTCGCGGACGTGGCGGACTGGGCGGACCGGGCGGGGGCCGCTTCGCCCTCCCCTGTCGGCGCCTGAGCCGGCGCCGCCGGGCGCCGACCGCGCTTCGCGGCGGGACGTGGCGCGACATCGGCCTGTGCACCGGCGGCATCGGCAAGATCCACGAGGTCGGCGGGGGTGTCGTCAGGCGCGGTGGCGGGCATTCTGCGTTCGGTCATGCAGTCGCGAGTCGGGGACGTTCGGCCGTGAGGCGCACACCGTGCCGGCAGGCCTTCGGACGAACCAAGTAAAATGTCGGTTGCTACGCATTGTAAACGCTGATGTATACCCTTTCCGATTTCGATTTCGACCTGCCGCCCGAACTGATCGCGCAGACCGCGCTTGCCGAGCGCACCGCCAGCCGCCTGCTGGAGGTCGACGGCAGCGTCACGCCGCCGCATCTGTACGACCGGCGCTTCGCCGATCTGCCCGGCCTGCTCGCCCCTGGCGACCTGCTGGTGTTCAACGACACCCGTGTCATCAAGGCGCGCCTGTTCGGCCAGAAGGCGAGCGGCGGCAAGATCGAGGTGCTCGTCGAGCGTGTCATCGACAACCGCACCGTGCTCGCGCAGATCCGGGCGAGCAAGAGCCCGACGCCCGGCACCGTGCTGCATCTGGCCGATGCGTTCGACGTGACCGTTGGCGAGCGCGTCGAACCGTTCTACACGCTGCACTTCCCGGACGACTGCTATACGCTGCTGGAGACCTACGGCCGCCTGCCGCTGCCCCCCTACATCGCGCACGACGCCGACGCCGCCGACGAAACGCGCTACCAGACCGTCTATGCGCGCAACCCGGGCGCGGTCGCCGCGCCGACCGCCGGGCTGCATTTCGACGACGGCCTCTTCGCCCGCCTCGACGCACTGGGCGTGCACCGCGCCACACTCACGCTGCACGTCGGCGCCGGCACGTTCCAGCCGGTGCGCGTGGAGAACATCGGCGAACACAAGATGCACTCGGAGTGGTACGAAATCACGCCGTCGCTGGTCGACGCCATCGCCGCCACCCGCGCGCGTGGCGGCCGCGTCGTCGCGGTCGGCACGACATCGATGCGTGCCCTGGAGTCGGCCGCGCAAGCCACGCTGGCTGCGGGCGGCGCGCCGGGCACCTTGCGCGCCGGCAGCGCCGAGACGGACATTTTCATCACGCCGGGCTACCGTTTCCAATTGGTCGACCGGCTCATTACCAACTTCCACCTGCCCAAATCGACCTTGCTCATGCTGGTGTCGGCGTTCTCGGGGATGGAGACGATCCGCTCGGCCTACCGGCATGCGATCGAGCAGCGCTACCGCTTCTTCAGCTACGGCGACGCGATGATCCTCTCGCGCGTGGCGCCTCACGACGCGCCGAAAGCCGCCGCCTGACGCGGCACGGCCGTTGGATCGACGGCCGTGCGACCCGGTACAATAGCGGCTTGGCCGCGCATGGGGCGCCGGCCGCTTATTTGACGTCCTGTGCGGGCGCCGGCTTGTGTTGCCGGTGGTGCCGGGGCGCACGACACATGCTCAAGTTCGAACTCATCACCACCGACGGACAAGCCCGCCGGGGGCGCGTCACGCTCAACCATGGCGTGGTCGAGACACCTATCTTCATGCCGGTCGGCACCTACGGCTCGGTCAAGGCGATGTCGCCGGCCGAATTGGTCGAGAACAACGCCCAGATCATCCTCGGCAATACCTTCCACCTTTGGCTGCGCCCCGGGCTGGAGACGATCGCCGCCCACGGCGGGCTGCATCGCTTCATGGGCTGGGATCGTCCGATTCTCACGGATTCCGGCGGTTTTCAGGTATTCAGCCTCGGTGAGCTGCGCAAGATCAGCGAAGACGGGGTGAAGTTCGCGTCACCCGTGAATGGCGACCGTCTCTTCCTCTCGCCCGAAATCTCGATGCAGATCCAGCACGTGCTCAATTCGGACATCGTCATGCAGTTCGACGAATGCACGCCGTACGAGATCGACGGCCGCCCGGCCACGGAAGTCGAGGCCGGCCAGTCGATGCGCATGTCGATGCGCTGGGCCAAGCGCTCCATCGACGAATTCAACCGTCTCGATAACCCGAATGCGCTGTTCGGGATCGTGCAAGGCGGCATGTACGAACATTTGCGCGACGAGTCGCTCGCCGGGTTGTCGGAACTGGACTTTCACGGCTATGCGATCGGCGGGTTGTCGGTGGGTGAGCCGAAGGAAGATATGATGCGCGTGCTCCAGCACGTGGCGCCGCGGCTGCCGGCGAACAAACCCCATTACCTGATGGGGGTCGGCACGCCGGAGGACCTCGTGGCTGGCGTGGCGGCGGGCGTCGACATGTTCGACTGCGTGATGCCCACGCGTAACGCCCGCAATGGCTGGCTCTTCACGCGATTCGGCGATCTGAAGATCCGCAACGCGTCGCACAAGACCGATACGCGCCCTCTGGACGAAACTTGCGGCTGTTACGCCTGTCGAAACTTCTCGCGCGCCTACCTGCACCATTTGCAGCGAGCCGGGGAAATTCTGGGCGCGCGGCTCAACACCATCCACAACCTGCATTACTATCTCACGCTGATGCAGGAAATCCGGGATGCCATCGAAGCGCACCGTTTCGACGCTTTCGTCGCCCAGTTCCGGGCCGATCGCGCGCGCGGCGTGCATTGACGGGCGGCGCGCGCCAGCGGGCACCGAAACCCCGGAGACCGGGGTTGGGCAGTGGTAAAATGCCGGGCTTGGATCCTGCATCCACGCACCGAAACACACGCCGCGCGTGTCCGGAGCTCCGGCCACACGCGGCTTTTACACGTCTTACATAAGGAGAACCGAACGTGCTGATTTCCAATGCCTTCGCTCAGACGGCAGGCGCCGCGAGCCCGACCAGCAACCTGATGAGCTTCCTGCCGCTGGTGCTGATGTTCGTGGTGCTGTACTTCATCATGATCCGTCCGCAAATGAAGCGCCAGAAAGAAACGCGCAACATGCTGTCGGCCCTCGCCAAGGGCGACGAAGTCGTGACCTCGGGCGGCCTGGCCGGTCGCATCTCGAAGGTCGGCGAGACCTTCGTGACCGTGGAGATCGCTGAAAACGTCGAAATCAACGTGCAGAAGGGTGCGATCACCACCCTGCTGCCGAAGGGCACCATCAAGGCGCTCTGAGCCTTCGCGCCACTGCACGCGGCCGCCTTCAACGGCGGCCGCCGTGCATGGCGACGCCGGCCGTGGCGACCCACGTTGCCATGCCAGCCGGTCTGAAGCACGGTTTGCCACGAGGCATCACCCTAGCCCGCTGCTATGAATCGCTATCCTCTCTGGAAGTACATCCTCATTCTGGTGGCGCTTGCCATCGGGGTGTTCTATACGCTGCCCAACCTGTTCGGTGAAACACCGGCGGTACAGATTTCCAGCGTCAAGGCGACCGTCAAGGTCGATGCCTCAACGCTCGCGCGCGCCGAAGACGCGCTCAAGGCGCAGAACATCGCTTATCAAGGCGCCGTGTTCGACAGCACGGGCAACAACCCGAGCGTGCGCATTCGCTTCGCCGACACCGACACGCAATTGCGGGCCAAGGACATGCTCCAGACGGCGCTGAACAGCGACCCGACGGACCCGACCTACGTCGTCGCGCTCAACCTGCTCTCGGCCTCGCCGGAATGGCTCACCCGAATCCACGCGCTGCCGATGTATCTCGGTCTCGACCTGCGTGGCGGGGTGCACTTCCTGCTGCAAGTCGACATGGCCGGCGCCATCACCAAGCGCCTGGACGCGAGCGCCGCCGATGCCCGCACGCTGCTGCGCGACAAGAACATCCGCCACAACGGCGTGACGCGTACGGACACTGGCATCGAAGCCGTCTTCAGCGACCAGAACGACGCCGAGCGCGCCCGCGGTGCCCTGACCGACGGGCTGCCCGATCTGTCCTACACGACGCAAGCCGGCCCGAACGGGACGTTCAAGGTCGTGGGCGCCTTCACGGAAGCGGCCCGTCGCGCGGTACAGGACAACGCCGTCAAGCAGAACATCGTCACACTGCATAACCGGGTGAACGAACTCGGTGTGGCCGAGCCGGTGATTCAGCAGGAAGGCCCGGACCGTATCGTCGTGCAGTTGCCCGGCGTGCAGGACACGGCCAAGGCGAAGGACATCATCGGCCGTACGGCAACGCTCGAAGCGCGTCTGGTCGATCCGGACGCCCCGCGCCTCATCACGGCTGACACGCCGGTGCCGCCGCAGGACGAACTGTTCCTGCACGGCAACGGCGCGCCGGTGATGCTCAAGCGTCAGGTGATCTTCAGCGGCGATCGCATCACCAGCGCGTCCGCGGGCTTCGACGATCACCAGCAACCGTCGGTCAGCATCAAGCTCGATGCCGCCGGCGGCCGTGTGCTGCGCGACGTCTCGCGCGACAACATCGGCAAGCCGATGGCCATCGTGCTGTTCGAGAAGGGCAAGGGCGAAGTGCTGACGGTGGCGAACATCCGCAGCGAACTGGGCCAGAGCTTCCAGATCACCGGCATGGGTTCGGCGCAGGGCGCCAACGACCTGGCACTGCTGCTGCGCGCCGGTTCGCTGGCCGCCCCGATGGAGATCATCGAAGAACGCACGATCGGCCCGAGCCTGGGCGCCGATAACGTGCATAAGGGTGTCGACTCGGTGATGTACGGCCTGATCGCCATCGCGTTGTTCATGATGGCGTACTACATGCTGTTCGGCGTGTTCTCGGTGATCGCCCTGCTGTTCAACCTGTTGCTGCTGGTGGCCGTGCTCTCGATGATGCAAGCCACGCTCACGCTGCCGGGGATTGCCGCTATCGCGCTCACACTCGGTATGGCCATCGACGCGAACGTGCTGATCAACGAACGCATTCGCGAAGAATTGCGCGCGGGTGCGTCGGCACAGAAGGCGATTTCGCTGGGCTTCGAGCATGCCTGGGCGACGATTCTGGACTCGAACGTGACCACGCTGATCGCTGGTCTGGCGTTGCTGGCGTTCGGTTCGGGCCCGGTGCGCGCGTTCGCCGTGGTGCACTGCCTGGGTATTCTGACCTCGATGTTCTCGGCCGTGTTCTTCTCGCGCGGTCTGGTCAACCTGTGGTACGGCGGCCGTCGCAAGCTCAAGACGCTGGCGATCGGTCAGGTCTGGCGCCCGGACGGTGCGAAAAACGCACCCGACGCAGGCGAGCAATAACCGCAGGCGCGAGAGGAAACAGTCATGGAATTTTTCCGCATCAAGAAAGACGTGCCGTTCATGCGGCACGCCCTGATCTTCAACATCATCTCGGCGCTCACGTTCGTGGCGGCGGTGTTCTTCCTGCTCACGCGGGGCCTGCACATGTCGATCGAGTTCACCGGCGGCACGGTCATGGAAGTGGCCTACTCGCAGGCGGCCGATCTCGAGAAGATCCGTGGCGAAGTCGGCAAGCTGGGCTATCGCGACGTGCAGGTGCAGAGCTTCGGCACCTCGCGCGACGTGATGATCCGCCTGCCGATCCAGAACGGTTCTGACGGCAAGCAGGTCACCAGTGCACAGCAAAGCGACGCCGTGATGTCCGCCCTGAAGGCCGACGCCCCCGATGTGCAATTGCGTCGCGTGGAATTCGTCGGTCCGCAGATCGGCCACGAGTTGTTCACGGATGGCCTGCTGGCGCTGACCTTCGTGGTCATCGGCATCATCATCTACCTGTCCTTCCGCTTCGAATGGAAGTTCGCGGTGGCCGGCGTGATCGCCAACCTGCACGACGTGGTGATCATTCTGGGCTTCTTCGCCTACTTCCAGTGGGAGTTCTCGCTGGCGGTGCTGGCGGGCGTGCTGGCCGTGCTCGGCTACTCGGTGAACGAATCGGTCGTGATCTTCGACCGGATTCGCGAGACGTTCCGCAAGATGCGCAAGGCGACGGTGCGCGAGGTGATCGACCACGCCATCACAACGACCATGTCGCGTACGATCATCACGCACGCGAGCACGGAAATGATGGTGCTGTCGATGTTCTTCTTCGGTGGACAGACGCTGCACTATTTCGCGCTCGCCCTGACCGTGGGTATTCTGTTCGGTATCTACTCGTCGGTGTTCGTGGCCGCGGCCATTGCGATGTGGCTCGGCGTGAAGCGTGAAGACCTCATCAAGCACAGCAACAAGGATGGTGAAGAAGGCGTCGATCGCAACGACCCGAACTTCGGCGCCCGAGTCTGACCGACTCACTGCGCTGCGTCAGGAAGACCGCCGGCATGTCCGGCGGTTTTTTTTCGCGTGTGCGGCGCGCGAACGCCGTGCCCCGGTCGCGTTGGCCTTGGCCATCGCGGTGCGCATTGCCATGACCGCCCCGCCCTCCTCGCCGTGATCGATGCGGTCGTCACCATGCAAAACGGGCCGCAGATGCGGCCCGCTTTGTTGCTTCATTGAAGCGGTGGAGGCGTGCTGGACGCGCTCAGACCCGTTTGGCGAGCGATTCGGCGATACCGATGTAGTTCGCCGGCGTCATTTGCAGCAGACGCGCCTTCGCATCTTCCGGAATGGCCAGTTGCTTGATGAAGTCCTGCAACGCCTCGCGCGTGATGCCCTTGCCGCGCGTCAGCTCCTTGAGCTGCTCGTACGGGTTGGGAATGCCGAAGCGGCGCATCACGGTCTGTACCGGCTCGGCCAGCACTTCCCACGTGTTGTCGAGATCGTCGTTCAGACGCTGCGGATTGACTTCGAGCTTGTCCAGGCCCCGCTTGCACGAGTCGTACGCCAGCAGACTATAGCCGAACGCCACGCCGATGTTACGCAGCACGGTCGAGTCGGTCAGGTCTCGCTGCCAGCGCGACACCGGCAGCTTGTCGGCCAGATGGCGCAGCACGGCGTTCGCCAGACCGAGGTTGCCTTCCGAATTCTCGAAATCGATCGGGTTGACCTTGTGCGGCATGGTCGACGAACCGATCTCGCCGGCCTTGGTCTTCTGCTTGAAGTAGCCGACCGAGATGTAACCCCAGATATCGCGGTTCAGGTCGAGCAGGATGGTGTTGGCACGCGCAACGGCGTCGAACAGCTCGGCCATGTAATCGTGCGGCTCGATCTGGATCGTGTACGGGTTGAACGTCAGGCCCAGGCGCTGCTCGATCACGGCCTTCGAGAAGGCTTCCCAATCGTAGTCCGGGTAGGCCGAGAGGTGGGCGTTGTAGTTACCGACCGCACCGTTCATTTTGGCGAGCAACTCGACGCGGCGAACGCGCTCCAGCGCGCGGGCCAGTCGTACGGCCACGTTCGCGAGTTCCTTGCCAAGCGTGGTCGGCGACGCCGGTTGACCGTGCGTGCGCGAGAGCATCGGCTGAGCGGCATGTTCGCGTGCCAGCTCGCCAAGCTTGGCGACCAGCGATTCGAGCGCGGGCACGACGACCTTGTCGCGCGCGCCCTTGATCATCAAGCCGTGCGAGGTGTTGTTGATATCTTCCGACGTGCAGGCGAAGTGGATGAATTCGCTCGCCTTTTCGAGTTCCGCCTGGCCCTGCACCTTCTCCTTGAGCCAATACTCGACAGCCTTCACGTCGTGGTTCGTGACCTTCTCGATGTCCTTGATGCGCTGCGCATCGGCGTTCGAGAACTGGGTGGCCAGGCTCAGCAGGAACGTCTCCGCTTCGGCCGAGAACGGGGCGATTTCGGCGAAACCGGCCTTGGACAGGGCGATCAGCCAATGGATCTCGACCGTCACGCGGTGGCGCATGAACGCCGCTTCGGACAGCCACGGACGCAGGGCGTCGGTCTTGCTGGCATAACGGCCGTCGAGCGGAGAAAGCGCGGTCAATGGGGAGAATTCGTCGGACATGGCACTGGGCACCGAAAAAGAAAATCGGGGGAGCCGGCGAGCCGCCAACTCGGAAAGGCCAGCATTTTACCATTCTCGGCCTCGCCCATCCCGGGACGAATCGATTTCACCGCAATTCGGGCAGGGCTCGCCCCGTGCTGCGGCATACGCAACACGCATGCGCGACAGCCCGGAGCCCACGTTATACTCTCCCCCGCCCTACCGCGATTTATCAAGGATTCACATGAAGTTGATCGGTGCCCTCGCCAGTCCCTACGTTCGCAAGGTCCGCATTGTGCTGGCTGAGAAGAAGCTCGACTACAAGCTCGAGCTGGAGAACGTGTGGGCCGACGACACGCGCATCCAGCAGTCCAACCCGCTGGGCAAAGTGCCGTGTCTGGTCATGGAGGACGGCGAAGCCGTGTTCGACTCGCGCGTGATCTGCGAGTACCTCGATACGCTCTCTCCGGTGGGCAAGCTCATCCCCCCTTCGGGCCGCGAACGCGCCGAAGTGCGCTGCTGGGAGGCCCTCGCCGATGGCGTGACGGACGCCGCCGTGCAGATTCGCGTCGAGGCGATGTTCCACGACGAAGCCTCGCGCTCGCAGGCGCTCATCGACCGCCAGCGCAGCAAGATCGACGAAGCGCTGCGAGCAATGGCGCTTGGACTCGACGAACGCCAGTGGTGCGCGAGCAACCGCCTCACGCTGGCCGATGTGGCCGTCGTCTGTGCGCTCGGCTACCTCGATTTCCGGTTTCCGGAGATCGCCTGGCGCGACGCACACCCCAATCTGGCCGATCACTTCGAACGCATGTCTGCGCGCCCCTCGGTCATCGACACCGCCCCCACGCGCTAGTCCTATCCGCCGACCGCAGGGCCAGCGCCTCGCGCCCGCCCGCGCGCGGGCAAGACGACCGCTGGCCGGTCGCGTCCGCGGCTGTCGGAGGCTTGCGCCGACGGGCTGCGTGTCAGCAGCGCCCCCACCCCTCGCAGCAAACGCCAGGCGCGTTCCCCCGCGGCCTCGTCCGAGGGCGTATCGCCGCGCTCCCGAGCCGGCGTTGTCGTGGCGGGCGCCGTGGTATCGGGCTTCGTATCGACAAGGATGGCGGCAGGCTGCATGGGCTGCATGGGTGGCAACGGTCGCGAGGGCACCGCTGGCACCGGACCCGCGTCACGTAGCCGAGCGTATCCGGCCATCACCTTGCGCACGTAATTCTGCGTCTCCGGGAACGGCGGGATCTGACGCCCGTAACGCAGCACCGCACCCTCCCCCGCGTTGTAGGCCGCCAATGCCAGCGTCAGGTCGCCGTCGAAGCGCGCCAGCAGCCAGCGGACGTAGGACGCCCCAGCGCGTACATTCTCCGCGGGGTCTTCGAGACGTCGCACGCCGAAGCGCTCGCCAGTGCGCGGCAGCACCTGCATCAACCCGATCGCCCCCCGCACGGACACCGCCTGCGGATCATATCCCGATTCAGTGTCGATAATGGCGTGCAGCAGCGCCGCATCAACCGACGCCACTTGCGCCGCGCGTTGCACCAACGCGTCGAAGGGCAGCGCGGGGTCGGCAGACGTCGGTGCGTCCGTGTCGCGGGAGGTGGCGACGACAGACATCGGTGCCGCCGTGTCGCGGGAGGTGGCGATGATCGACGTCGGTGCGTCCGCGTCGCCGGGGCTGGCGACGACAGGCGCTTGCGCGGGCCGCGCCAACACGTCTGCCATGGCCCGCGGCACGGGCACCACGAGCTGCGCGTCAGCCACTCGCGGGTGACGCGGCAGCAGTCCCCCGTCCATCGCCCATACGGACACCGACGGTCCCATCATGCTCAACACGCCGAGCACGCCTCCCGCGAGCCGTGCGCGCCACCCGCACAAGTCCCGAATCCGGCGCCCACTCATACGCCGTCTCCCGAAGCCGAGCGCGTGGGCGCGTCCTTCATGCCGCCTGCGACGCAGCCGTCCTGCGGCATTGCATCGGCGTGCGGCGCGGCGTTCGCCGCTTGCACCTCATAAGGCAGGTCGAGCGCGAGCCGCAGAATCGCGGCCACTGCGTCGAACAGATCGGGGGGAATCGGTGCGTCGATCTCGACGTCGTCCATCAGGCGGCGCGCCACGGGCACGTGCTCGACTATCGGCACGCCTTCGCGCTCGGCGAGCCGGACGATGGTCCGCGCACGTTCGTTGCGGCCCTTCTCGATCACCATCGGCACGGCCGTCTCGCCGGGAACGTAGCGCAGACAAATCGCGATACGGGTCGGGTTGCGCACCACGGCCGTCGACCGCTTCACGTTGTCCGACAGACTGCCGCTTTCGATCGTTTCCCGATGAATGTCGCGCCGCTTGTTTTTGATCTCCCGGTCGCCCTCGACCTCCTTGGATTCCCGCTTGATCTCGTCGTGGGACATCATCAATTGCTTGCGAAGCTGATACTTCTGATACGCGAAGTCGAGCCCGCCGAACACCACGTACGCGATAACCAACACCGCCATCAGCCAGAACATCAACCGCACCGTGAGGGCAAGACCGCACGACGGCCCGCACTGCGGCAGCGCGGCGAGCGACGGCGTGTACTGCCGGATGAGATAGAAAAAGACCACGGCCAGCACCGCCACCTTGACGAGCGACTTGCCGAATTCGAAGAGCGACTGCATCGAGAACAGTTGCTTGGCCTTGGCGATGGGATCGATCCGTTCATACTTGGGACGAACGCTCTCGGGCGCCACGAGCATGCCGACCTGCAACACCATCGCCAGCCAGGTCGTCACGATCAACAGCACGGCAAGACCGCCCACGAAACGCACGAAGAGCAGCAGCGAAGGTCCGAGCATGCCGCGTACGGCGTCGTCCACCGGATCGTTGAGCACCCCTAACATGCGCGCGACGAGCGCTTGCAGCGCGTCGTAAAGCGCCGGGCCTTCGAACGTCAACCACGCCAGCACCACGCCGAGTTGCATGCACACGGCAAGATCGGCGCTCTTCGCAACGCGCCCCTTCTTGCGCTCGTCTTCGATCTTCTTGGGGGTGGGCGGCTGGCTCTTTTCGCTCATGTCGGCCTCAGGATGCAGGCAGCGCCAGCGCGGCCCAGGCGCGAAACACGTCGGGCAGCCGATACCAGCCCTGCAGCGGCACGGCGATGGCAAACGGCAGACTGGCCACCGTCACCAGCAGCGCCATCGCGCTCTTCACCGGCATGGCGAGAAAAAAAACGTTGAGCTGTTGCGCGGCCCGGTTGATGAAGCCCATCGACATATCGACCAGCACCATCACGACCATCGCCGGCAGCGCCACCGCCACGCACATCACCTGCATCGCTTGCCAGAGCGCGAGCAGCCAGGCCACGCTGTCGTCATGCCATCGCCACGGCTGCCCCACCGGCAGCGCGGCGTAGGAGTCATATAACGCGGTGAGCAAGGCCTGCGCCGCCGGGGTGACAAAGAACAGCACGCAAAGCATCTGAGTGAGCGCGATGCCGAAGATCGACGACTGCGCCCCCATCAATGGATTGAGCACGCTCGCCATGGACGCGCCGCGCATCGTGTCGATCACGTACCCCGTCATGTCGACGGCCCAGAACGGCAGCGCGGCGGCAAAGCCGAGCAGGCCGCCGATGCACAACTCGCGCAGCACCAGCATGCCCCATGCGCCCCAATGCGACGGCATTTCCGGGCCAGCATGCACGAGCGACACCACCGGCAACGCCAGCGCCAGCACCAGCGCATTGCGCAACATGCCGGCGCCGAGCATGCCGACGGAGAACACCGGCAGCAGCATCGCAATGCCCAGCGGGCGCAGCATCGCCACGCCCCACGCCACCAACCAGCCGTACAGGTCGGCCCACAGCGGCGAGAGCAAGGTGTCGACGCCGGGCGCCATGCCCGGCACGAAGGAGGACGTCATGCCGCTCACCGCATCCGGCTGATCTGCTCGAACGCGTTACCCGCGTAATGCAGCAGCACATGGCCCATCCACGCATAGGTGGCGGCCAGCGTGACCGACACCGCGATGAGCTTGATGAGGAACTGCACGGTCTGATCCTGCACCTGTGTAAGCGCCTGCACCAGCGAGACCAGCACGCCGACCGCCGCCGCCACCACCACGGTGGGCAGCGACAGGAGGAGCGTGAGCCAGAGCATCTCGCTCGTGAGATTGACGACGATGGCTTCACTCATGGGTGCGCTCCGGGCCGCTTCATGCGTAGGAGAGCATCAACTGACGCACCAACTGCTCCCAACCGTTCATCATGACGAAGATCAGTAACTTGAACGGCAGTGCGATGGTCATGGGCGAGACCATCATCATGCCCATCGCGAGCAGGATGTTCGAGATCACCAGATCGATCACAACAAACGGCAGGTACAGCAGCAGCCCGATCTTGAACGCTTCGGCGAGTTGGCTCAGCGCGAACGCCGGCATCAGGACGAGCAGCGAGTCGCTGCCCAGGCGGTCGCGATGCGCCTCAGGCCAGGTATCTCGGCCGACGCTGGCGAAGAAGTCGCGTTGTCTCGCGTCGGTGTGACGCGTGAGAAATGCACGGTAGGGCGACAGGACGCTCGCATCGACATCGGCCACGAAATCCTTGGACGACAGCGATACCGGACGCGTCTCGAGATTGGCCTCGATGTCGAAGGCCACCGGCGCCATGATGAAGCAGGTGAGCACGAGCGATAAGCCGTAAATCGCGATGTTGGGCGGAATCTGCTGCGTGCCGAGCGCATTGCGCAACAGGGCGAACACGACCGCCAGCTTCAGAAACGCAGTCCCCAGCACCACCAGCAACGGCATGATCGAGAGCAGCGAAAGCAAGACGACGAGCTGCACCGGGTGGTCGAGCAGGGACATGCAAACTCCAATGAGCGTCGTTGACGACCGGGTTGGGTATCCGAGAGATTAGGGGGTCTCCGGATGCACGCCCATCCGGTCACGACCCGAAATATCGCCGGGAGAATCGCTCTCACCTGGCGTGTCGTGCTCGGTGAGCGCGACGTCGACCGACGCGTTCTCGATGGATGCGCCGATCATGCTGTCGATGCACACCGCGAGTCGTCCGTCGTCGAAACGCAGCAAATGCCCGGCGGCCCACGGTGAGTCGTCACGCAGGAGCGTCATTCGATCGGCCGACAGCGAGCAGGCGATTGCGTCGCTTTGGGCAACCGCGTCGTTGCGTGAACGCCAGGCCGTCAGCAACGGAATGGGAAAGTGCCTTTCTGCGACGAGGGCAGACAAACGCACGGTGGCTGCTTCCCGGCGCGCCCCGGCGGCCGTCGACAGCGTGTCGTCGGGGGGGCTGGCGTTCGTGTCGTCGAGTTGCAGGACGCGCCGATCCAAGGGCCGGCCGTCATGCATGGCCACGGCGCGGTCGCCGTCCACAAGCCAATACTCACCGCCTGCGATGTGAGCCGCCACGTCGAGGAGTACGGCGTCTCCCACCTGCAGACGCTCGCATTGCGCGCTGGGCAAGGTCGCCCACCCCGCCACCAGCGCACATCGACGCGTCGGCAATCCCGACGGATCGAGCGCGGTGTCGCCTGGCGTCGCCCGCCGGCAGCGCTCACGCAGCCACGATGTCGCGCCGTCGAGATACATCAACGCCAACCGACGTCCCTCTCGCTGCAACACCACGCCCACGCGCCACGCTGTCTCCACATCCGCGCACACGAGGGCAGTCGCGCGCGGCCACGACCGGGTATCGCGGGCGGCGTCGGCCGCACCGACCGCCGCGTCGAGCGGCATATCGGCGCTCACGTCGCCCGTCGCCAGCGTGAGCGATGCCGCGCTGGCCCGCCACGCGGGCGGCAGCGCGTCCCACGACGGGACCGGCAGGTTCGGCGCGAGCCAGTCGCACCACTGCAGCGCGTCGCACCAGAAGCGCGTCTGGCCGACAACGCCTTCGTCGACGCGTGCCGTTACGATAAGACCTTCCCCTCCCGCACGTAGCCAGCCGACACGGACTTCGGTATCGCCTTCGACAAAAGCCACGCAGGCCACGCCCATGAGCGCCTCATCCAACGGCCCCGGCGTCGACGCCGCGATTAACCCGACCTCCGACTCAGGGGACATATCGAGCCTCGACTTCGATCGTGACGGACACCTTCAGGCGCGACGTCAGGGCGCGCTCGAGCCGCCCTCGATGCGCCAGCAAGCGCCGGTACATCGTGAGCCGCACGCAGAGCAGACTCACTGTCACGCCCTGCCGTCCGCGGCGGGCTTCGACGACCAACGCATCGAGCGCGCCACCATGCACCAACATGCGCAACGAACTGCCGCCGTCCCAGTTGGCATCCTGACGCACGTGCCAGACACGCAACCAACGCAGGACATCGGCGGGTCCGGACACGCACGCGGCCGGCTCGCATGCCAGGGTGAAGGTCCGTTCGTGACGGTCGCCGCTTGGCCTGCCATCGGGCGTTGCCGTGCCGCGCCGCTGCGACGACGAACGCTCGGACAAGCTGACGAACGCATCGGCCGACGGGCCGCTTCGGTGAATGGTACGCATCGTGAAGTCCTTTTGATGGCAATGGTGGTGAGCGCGTTTCGTTCGGCATAGGTGCGCAATCCCTTCGGCGCCGGGTCATGGCGTGAGACTGTTCCGTCTTCAGCGGCCCATTGCCCATTCACCGGCGGTAAAACGTCAGCAACTCCCGCAGTTTTTCCTGCTTGCGTGCATTCGCCTGCAGGCGCTCGCGTTGGTGATGCACTTCGGCGTCGACAAGCTTCGCGTGCGCGAGTGCGGCGCTGTGCCGGTTCCGCGCCTCGTCAAGGGCGGCACGCTGCACTTCCACCGCACCCGGCGCGCCCGCGGCCTCGCGGGGCCCGTAGACACCGCCGCGCGACAATGCGTCCTGCCACGCGCGACGTTGCGCGTCGCACGCGCGCTCGCACGCAACGACCGCCTCGTTGGCGTCGCGCGCCGCGGCCGTCATGCGGGCCAGTGCGGCACGCAGGCTGGCTTCGCGGCGCCGGGCGAGCGCCGCCAACGCCGCCAGGCCCTCGTCGTCCTTCAGTTCGCGAGATGTTCGAGCCATGCGCGCGTGTCGTCGAATGGCGCCACGTCGTGCTGCGCCTGACAAAGAAAGGCGCGGATGTCCGGGGCGCGCGCGAGCGCGTCGTCGGTCTCCGGATCGTTGCCCGGCTGATATTCGCCAACGCGTACCAGCAACTCGACCTGCGCCGCCAGCGCCATCGCGCGCCTGACACGCGCCGCCGCATCGACATGCGGCGCATCGGTCACCGCCGCCATCACCCGTGAGAGGCTCCTCGCGACGTCGATGGCGGGATAGTGATTTTCCTGCGCGAGACGCCGCGACAGCACGATGTGACCGTCCACGATCGAACGCACCTCGTCGGCGAGCGGCTCATCCAGGTTGTCGCCTTCCACGAGCACCGTATAAAACGCGGTGATGCTGCCGCGCACGCCGGTCCCCGCGCGCTCCAGCAACCGGGGCAGACGCGCATAGAAGCTCGGTGGCAACCCGCTCGTCGCCCCAAGCGGCTCTCCCGCCGCCATCCCGATATCGCGCACGGCGCGCCCGAAGCGCGTCAGGGAATCCATGAGCAACAGCACGTCTTTGCCGTCGTCGCGAAACGCCTCCGCAATGGCCGTCGCGGTGTAGGCTGCCTTCATCCGTTCAAGCGCGGGACGATCGGATGTCGCGACGACGCAGACAGTCCGTGCACGCGCCTCGGGGGTGAGGGCCGTCTCGAGAAATTCGCGCACCTCACGCCCGCGCTCGCCGATCAGCGCCACGACGATCACATCGGCCTGCGCACCCTGGCACATCATCGCCAGCAGCGTGCTCTTGCCGCCCCCCGCCGCCGCAAAGATGCCGAGTCGCTGGCCGCGACCGCAGGTGAGCATGCCGTCGATCGCGCGAATGCCGATGGGCAGGCATGTGGACACGAGCGCGCGCGTCATCGCGGGCGGCGGCGCTGTGTCGAGTGAACGCCATGCCACGCCGGACCTCGGCGCCTCGTCGGCCGCCGTCGCGGAGGCCAACGGCCGCCCGAGGCCATCGAGCACCGCGCCGATCAGGTGATCGCCGACGGCCACGCGCGACGACGTTCCCAGCGCCTGCACCAGCGCGCCATTGGCCACGCCGTTCGGCTCGGCATACGGCGCCAGCCAGACATGCCGCCCCTCGACCGCAATCACCTCGGCGTCGAGCGACGGCGAGACCACGCGGCATTGCTCACCGAGCGCCGCGCCCGGCAATCGGGCACGCATCGCATTCGGGGTGATCTTGTCGATACGCCCGCAGCGCGCTTCACCGCCGGACATCCGCCGCCACTCGTCACACGCCTCGCGCCGCGCGTCGAGCGTTCGACGAAGCCCATGGGCGATGCGTGCGGCGTCCGGGCGACGCATCTCAGTAGGTTCCCTGCACGTCGATCGTGCCCAGCACCCGCACATGCGGCTCGTCGGCCACTTCCTGAAACGACAACACCGCCAGATCGGCGCGTTCGCGCTCGACGAGCTTGCGCAGAAAGCGTCGAACGTCCATGGCGGTGAACAGTACGGCCGGCGTGCCGTCATGCGTGGTCAGTGCGCCATCGATGGCGTTCAGAATCGCGTCGGTCTGCGCGGGATTCAGATCGGCATAGGACCCCGACGCCGTCTGCCGCACGGCGGCCCGCACGGTGTCCTCGATGCCGCGGCCCACGTTCCATCCGGTGATATGTTCGGCGCCCCGTCGAAAACGCCGGGTGATGTGACGTCGCAGACTGAGCCGCACGTACTCGGTCAACATGATCTGATCGCGCTCGCGCGGGGCCCATTCGATCAGGGCCTCGAACACGCGCCGCAGGTCACGAATCGACACGCCCTCGGCGACCAGTCGCTGCAGCACCTCCGCCGTGCGGCTGATCGGCAATTGGCGTTGCAGCTCCTTGACGAGTTCGCCGTAGCGATCCTCCATCGCATCCATCAGGAAACGCGCTTCCTGCACACCGAGGAAATCGGCGGCATGCGCGTCGATGACCAGCGACACGCAGTGCGCCACACGGTCCGCGCCCACGATCACAGTGCCGCCTCGCGTCTGCCACGCCTGGCGTTGCGCATCGTCCAGCCAAAAAAGGATCTGCCCGCCGAACGGCAACGGCATCTCGCGCGGCGCACCGGCGTCAAGGCGGCGCAGCGCGGGGATCGGATGCGCCGCGTCGTGCTGCGCCAATGCGGTGTCAGGGGCCACATCAATCGTCATCACG
The DNA here is from genome assembly GCF_902459625.1 of Pandoraea cepalis. Taxonomy (NCBI): domain Bacteria; kingdom Pseudomonadati; phylum Pseudomonadota; class Betaproteobacteria; order Burkholderiales; family Burkholderiaceae; genus Pandoraea; species Pandoraea cepalis. The sequence continues at coordinate 1,012,728 of NZ_CABPRY010000001.1, read as the reverse complement.
CTCTCGTGATAGAGCTGAATATCCAGCGTCTCGCCCGGCAGGCCGGCGTCGACGACCACCTGCACCTCGGGCATTGGCACGCCGAACTGCTCGAACTTCTGATCACGCAGGGCATCGATGCGCGCGGCGAGCACCGCAGTGCCGCCCGCCGCCTCGGCCAGCGCGGCCCCCACCCGTGCCTGCAGCGGCTGCGCGCCCGGGCGTCCCGGTTTCGCTTGCGCGCCGCCGGCTTCGCCCTGCGCGCCGTCCTTGTCCCCTTGGCCCTCGCCCTCTCTGCGCTTCACCCACCACGCGGCGGTCCCCGCCAGCGCCGCGAGCAGGAGGAAATAGTGCATCGGGAAGCCGGGGATCAGACCGAAGAGCACGAGCACCACGGCCGCCAACGTCAGCGAGCGCGGCTGTGCGGCAAGCTGATCGGTGAGTTCGCGCGCCAGGTTGCGACGTTGCTCGCCAGGCACCCGCGTCACGATGATGCCCGCCGTCACGGAAATGAGCAGCGCCGGAATCTGCGACACCAGCCCGTCGCCGATGGAGAGAATCGCGTAGATCGCCGCCGCATCGCCCGCACTCATGCCGCGCATGAAAACGCCCACCCCGATGCCACCCAGCAAGTTCACCACGATGATGACGAGCCCGGCGATGGCATCCCCCTTGACGAACTTCATCGCGCCATCCATCGCGCCGTAGAACTGGCTCTCCTTCTGCACGACGCGGCGCAGGCGCTTGGCCTCGGCGGCGTCGATCGTGCCCGCACGCAAATCGCCGTCGATGCTCATCTGCTTGCCGGGCATGCCATCGAGCGAAAACCGGGCGCCGACTTCGGCCACGCGCTCCGAGCCTTTCGTGATGACGATGAAGTTGACGACAGTGATAATCAGAAACACGATCATGCCGACGACAATGTTCCCGCCTGCGGCGAAATCGCCGAACGTGTAGACGATGTCGCCCGCGTCGGCGCGCAGCAAAATCAGGCGGCTGGTGCTGATCGTGAGCCCCAGCCGAAACAGCGTGGTCATCAGCAGTACGGACGGGAACGCCGAGAAATCGAGCGGCTCGTTGATATAGAGCGCCACCATCAGCAGCAACAGCGACAGGCCCAGATTGAGCGCGATGAGCAGATCCATCACCGACGGCGGCATCGGGATGATGATCATCAGCACCGTGACGAGCAGCAGCGCGGCCAGCACGATGTCCTGCCGGCCGGCAGCGACGCGAAGCCAGGGCAGCAGGCGCGTCACGGGCAAATCTCCTGCTGCTGCCGGGCATCGATCCGCGCCAACAGGCGCCGCATGCGGCCGAGGCAATCAAACCATTCGACGGCCTGTGAGTTGCCGCTCGCCGGCGGCGTGGCGATCAACATCGGGCGCCCCTGCGCCACACATGCCCGCACGGGAATGCCGAGACTCCACTCCGGCGCGCAGGTTTGCAGCAACATGGGCAGCCACCGCTGCGCGCGGGCGGCGCGATCGATCAGCGTCAACACCAACGTCACGCCCTGCGCATCGACCTCGATCATCAGCACGCAGGGTGCGAGCACCACGCGCATGCGAGGGGCCACACGTTGCGGCGGTAGCGCCAGCAATTCGAAGAGCTGCTCGAGCTTGCGTTGAGTCTGGGTGTCCATCGGCGATCTTGCGTTGGGAACGTGCTGGCGGCGCACGCGCGGCTCGGAGGGCGCTCAGGTAGCGGCAGCGGGCATGGTCGCGCATCCACGGCCGAGGGGGCTATCCGGCGCACACCTGAATTTCGCGGCGGGCGTTCCGACGAGGGGCCGCCATCGTCACAGCATCATGCGTAGTCGATGTGCCCAATTCACGATATCTGCCACGTTGTGTGCGTCGAGCTTGCGCATCATGTTCAGCCGGTGGGTCTCGACCGTCTTCACACTGATCGACAACAGTTGCGCGATGTCGCGATTGCGTTGCCCTTCCGCGACCAGCTTGAGCACCTGCCGCTCACGCAGCGTCAGCAGCCGTTCGGGCATCTCGAACGCGCATGGGCGGGGCACGTGGCGCGCGCCCGCCGGATCGTGTATGCCACCGAACACGGCCGGATCGACGAAACGCTCGCCACGTATGACCTGATACGACGCGTGGATCAACGTCGCGCGGGCGCTGCTTTTGAGGACGTAAGCCGCCGCCCCGGCTTCCAGCGCCTGGCGCGCCCGCTCGCTGTCGTTGCTGGCCGAGTTGACGACGATGCGCAGGTCGGGCCAGCGCTGGGCGCATTGGCGGATCACGTCCACGCCGTCCATGCCGGGCAGGCCCAGATCCAGCATCATCAGGGTCGGTCGATGCACCACGCAGGCCCGGTAGACATCGAGCCCGTTGACGATCCGGGCAAGCACGCGCCAACCGAGATCGTGCTCGATCAGGCAGCAGAGTCCGTCGGCCAGTAACTCGTGGTCTTCGACAACGACGACACCGATACACCCCGTCATTCGCAGCTCCTCGACAGTTGGTCATAAGCACTCACGCAAGCACTCATACGGATTTTTGTTCACTTTCTATCGACTTCGGGCCACTTGCGCGAATCTTGTGCCTTCACCTGACGCCGGACGTGGGAAAGCCCCCCAAACCGCGGCGCCCGAGCGTCACTTCAGGTCTGCGCCGGATTGTGCCGGCACCTCTGCGCTTGATAATGAGGAATCTTGTGCGCCGCCGTGTCGATCGACGGCGACCCGTGATGGCGTATGCCGCCGATGTCGCATACGCTTCGTTCCCCGTGCCCGTGCACTGCCTCCTTCAGATACCTATGCGTTTGCCATTTGCGCTTGCCGCGCTCGACTGGATTGCCCCGCGCGACGTACAGGGCGCGCGCATTGCGCTCGATCTCGACGGCCAACGCGGCTGGACGTGTCGAGCCGACGGCGGCTATTGCGTCGCAACGGCGCTGACACTGCCGTCGCATGCCCATATGCAAGTCCATCCCCATGCTCAGCCCCATGCTCAGCCCCATGCGCAACCGCTCGCCGCCGCACTCGACGACGACCCGGCGCTCGCACGCTGGCTCTTGCGGCTCTGCCTCGTGCTGGCCGGTCAGCCGGCGTTGCGCGACGACAGCCTGTGCCTTGCGAACGACGTCCTCTGGTGGGTCCACCGCTTCGACGCCGGCGAACCGGCCGCACGCGTGGAAGCGCAGCTTCGTCGCCAACTGCTGGCCTGCATGATGGTGACGTCTCAGGGCACGCGCGCCGACGCGGTGCCACCTGCATCATTCACGCCCCACGCGTCCGGTCGTCCCGCCGGGGCGGCAGACGCCAGCCGCCGTCTTCACGCGCTGCGCCGCTGCTGACCATGCCGCCTTCCTTCACTTCGCGCACCGTCGCCCTGCTTGCCGGGAGCCTGTGCGTCACGCTGGCCACCGCGTCGTTTGCCGCGCCCCTCACGGAGCATGCGTCCCGGGTCTCACCGGGCACGCCGGTCTGGCGCGGCGGCCCGTTCGTCTTCCAGAGCGCAGGCACGCCTCTCGCGGAGTTGTTGCGCGACTTCGGGGCGCACCACGGCATTCCGACCGTTGTGAGTCCGCACGTCGCCGATCGCTTCATCGGCACGCTACCTGCGGGTGCCGCTCAGGCGACCCTCGATGCCCTATCGGAACGTTATCGGCTTTCGTGGTACTTCAACGGCCAGACGCTGAACGTCTATAAAGCCAGCGAGGCAACGCGGCGCGTCATGTCCGTGCGTTACGCCTCGCCCAGCGACTTGCTCGGGCACCTGCGCAATGCCGGTGTGCTGCACCCGCGGCACTGCGTGGCGCGGGCGATTCCGGCCACCCACGCCCTTGAAATCGCCGGCGTTCCCGCCTGCATCGAGACGGTTGCCATGCTCGCAGACCACCTCGAACGCGACGCCCGCGATCAGCAGGAAAGCGAAGAGACCATCAAGATATTTCCCCTGAAATTCGCGACGGCCGACGACACGAGGTACTTTTATCGCGGGCAGGAAGTCGTCGTGCCGGGCGTTGTCAGCGTACTGAAGGATTTGATTCTCGGCGCCGGCCCGCTCGGTGCCACTGCGGCGGCGTTTGCCTCGCCGGGCGCGTCGGCCGGCGCCGGCCTTGACGCCCGCCTTCCCGTCGCCACCGGCTCGCGCTCCGGCACGCCGCGCTTTTCCGCCGATCCGCGTCGCAATGCGGTCATCGTGCGTGAGCGGCGACGCAATCTGCCGATCTACGGCGACCTGATCGCGCAACTCGACATCCGGCCTCGCCTGGTCGACATCTCGGTGGCGATCATCGACGTCAACGCCAGCGACATCGCCGAACTTGGCGTCGACTTCTCCGGCAGCGCCCGGCTGGGCGGCTTTGGCGCCGTGTCGCTGAACTCGCAGACACAGAATGGGGACACCGGCACGTTCACGACTTTGGTCGGCGACACCAACAAGTTCATGGTCAATTTGAGCGCGCTGGAGCGAAACTCCAAGGCGCGCGTACTATCCCGCCCATCCATCGTCACGCTCGACAATATGCAGGCCGTGCTCGATCGCAGCGTGACGTTCTATACCAAGGTCTCAGGCGAGAAGGTCGCCAAACTGGAGAGCGTGACGTCGGGATCGCTATTGCGTGTCACGCCGCGACTCGTTCCCCAGGAAGGCGATGGTCGCGAGCAGGTGATGCTCACCCTCAATATCGAAGACGGCGGCGAAGTGCGCAGCGAACGCAACAGCCGCAACGAGGTCCCGACGATCCGCAACTCCTCGATTTCGACGCATGCCACGCTCCAGGCGGGGCAAAGCCTGCTGCTCGGCGGCTTCGTGCAAGACGCGCAGCACGAGCAGGAGCGCAAGATTCCCCTGCTGGGGGATCTGCCGCTCATCGGCCGTCTGTTCAGTTCGACGAGCAACCGGAGCGACAGTGTCATGCGTCTGTTTCTGATCAAGGCCGAGCCGGCGGCCGACCTGCCGAGCGCATGAGCATGAGTATGCTCACGCTCACGCTGCTCGACGGCCCCCTCGCCGGACGACCCATGCCGCTGCCGCCGGGCACACTCACGATCGGCGACAGTGATTCCGATATCGCGATGACGCTCGATCATGGCGCACAGATCGCGCTGGGCGTCGACGACGATGGCGTTCGGCTGCTCACGCCGGCGCCGGTCTGGGTCGACGGCGTGCCCATCGCCGCATCGGATGATCGCGCGGCCGACACGCTCAGGCTCCCGCTGCATACCGCGATCGATCTTGCTGGCCTCGGCATCTGGCTTGGCGACGGTAGCGAAAGCGCGCCCGTGCCCATGCCAAAACGTCCGGAGCGGCGTCCCGAGCACGCGGCATCGCCTCGCATGACCCTCGCGCCCGAAGCCCCCCAAGCGGCCGAAGCCCCTGCGCGGCGCGCTCGCGCCCCGACTGCCTGGATCGCCGTCACGGGACTATCGTTACTGATCGCGGCGGCGGGCGTCGCGATCTGGCGCACGGGCACCGCCAACGTCATCGCCGCGCCGCCACCGCCCGACGCGCTCAAAGCGCTCGCGGCACGCGTCGCGCCCGGCGTCGTGCTGGATCACAGCGACAACGGGGTACGTCTGTCCGGCGGCTGCATCGACGACGACGCGCTTGCACGACTGCGCGCCGAGGCGCGTTGGCTGGGCAAAGCGTTGAGCGACGAGACCTGGTGCCCTGCGAATTCCATACAGACAGTGCGCACGTTGCTACGGTTGCACGGCTTCGGTACCGCACAGGTGAGCGTCACGCCGGACGGCGAAGTGCTCATCGGTGCGCCGACGGTCGCCGACGCCCGCTGGCGATCAGCCGCCAACGCGCTCGATGCATTGGCGCTGCCGCATGGCTGGCGCGTGGCAGAAGGCACGGCCAACAGCTTCGAGCGGCTGTTGAAGACGCTACGCGACGCCGGCCAGTTGCGCGGCATCGATATCGCCCGCGACCGCAATGGATGGCGGCTTACCGGGGCACTGACCGTGGGACGCCAGGCGTCGTTGAAGGGCATCGTCGACACATGGAACACCGGTGACAACGCGATGCCGGTGCGCATCGAGCCGCTGCCGCCCCAGATCCCGACGCTGGCTGAAACGGGCTTTTCCGCGCCGCTCGTGAGCATAGGCGGTTCGCCCAACGCGCCGCAGATCACCCTCGCCGACGGCACGCGTCTGGCGCAAGGGGCGCGCCTGCCCGGCGGCACACGCGTAATCGCGATTCATACGGGCGGCGTGTCGATCGGCTCGCATGACCGGCTTTTCTACTTACCCCTGTCTCCGGAGACGCTGCATGACGATTCGCCTGACCCAGCTTGAAGACCGCCTCGCCGCCGCGCCCGAGGCTGTCGCGCGCGACATCGGCACACAGCTCGATGTCGCGCGCCAGACGCTGCAACAGGCGCTGCACGCGCCGCTTGCGCCCGCACAGCACGCGCTTGCGCAATCACAGATGCAAGCGGTGCGCGCCGCCGAGGTGATTCTCGAGGGCGTCGCGCGGCGGTACGCCACGTCTTACGGGTCATCGTCATGACGACGGGAGCGACGGTGGGCGTCGACCGATGCTCGCGTGTGCGCAGAAGCGACAACCCAGCTCGCGCGACCAAAGTCTGCGCGACCCAATCGTGGGAACCTTCGGCATCGCGCGCCCCGCGCGAGCGGTTTTCGTCACCGCGTTGTCGCAGGACGCTGGCACGGGGCGCGTCGTCGATTTCTTCCACTCTCCACGCATATCATGCCAAGTTACGACCTAGCGAAAACTCTCGTCGAAGCGCTGAAGTTGATCGGCTGCGACCCGGGCAAGATTGATGCCGTCGACAATCACTCGCCCATCGAGCTGACGTTTACCGCCTCGCCCAGCATCATCGTGGAAACCTTGAAAAACCAGGCGTGCAGTATTCACGCCGTCGTGGCCACCGACGAAGCCGCGCGTCTGCATCGTGCCAACAGTGAGCGGCTTCTGCAATTTCTCATTGAGCCGGCCGAATGGGCCGTCACCGGGCACGTGCAGTTGCGCGAACGCGACCGTCGTCTGATTCTTCACGCGCAGGTGACGGACGAAGCCGCCGCTGAGCCCGAGCCGTTCGCGCAAGCGCTCACCGATTTCTATGACCGTATCAAGCTCTGCCGGGAGCACCTGCGCGCCTGAGCGCAGCCGACACCCTTTGGCGCATCCGTTGTGCGCCAGTCCATCCCCCCGATCCTCGCGTTCCCACTTCCCCACTTCCCCACTTCCCCACTACCCCCCGGTCACCTCTCCCTCGTGGGCGATCTCCGCGCGCCAGCCATCCAGTGCTTCGCCGAGCGTCTCGCGTTGTGTCTCGTCGCGAAAGCAACCGTCATGTGCCGACTGCACCAGCCGAGTCAATTCGCGCGCAAACGCGTAGCGCGCGTCGATCGTCACCATGCCTAGATAGGCCGCGCGTTGCGCAAGCCATTCCACGCCCACCCACGGCTGATCCAGTAACGTGAGCATCTCCGAGATCATCGTGTCCGTCTCGAACGCGCGAGCGCCTGCGGCGCGCAATGTCTGCGCCGCTTGCTCGCACGCCGACTCCAGCGTGAGAAACAGCACTACACGACGAAGATCGTCGATGACGGCCGCCAGACGCGGGAGCTCCGCACCGGCCTCTCGCGCGCCTAATTCCAACCCCAGCGCCTGCATCAGCGCGCGCAACCGCGCACGACGCTGCGCAAAGCGCCGGCATTCGTCGAACCATTGCGTCAACGAGCGCTGCGATCCTTGTGACTGACGAAACAGCGACTTGAGTTGTTGCAGCAGCGCCATGCCTGGGTTTTGCCCGCTACCGCATTCCAGCGCCGCGAAGGCCTCGATCGCCCACGTCTCGGATGACGTCAGTTCGTCCAGCGTCCGGCGCAAGCGGCTGCGCGTTGCGCTGTCCAGCCCGCCTTCGGCCAACCAGGCCGCAACGACCAATGCCGCATGCCCGGCCGACAGGTGGGCCTGGCGAATCAGTTGATGGGGGTCGGGAACGAACGGAAGATCGCGCAACTGCCCTCGCAGTCGCTCGAATTGCGCCGCGTTCACACGCGCAAACCGATGCATCTGCTGCTCGAACAAGGCGCGCGCACGCTGCTTGTCGTCGCGCACATCGCGATCGCTCGTCCTGCGGAATCGCACCCCGAGGGCGAAGCTGAGATTCTCTTGAGATTCGGCGACCGCCGCCTCTTCGTTCTGTGAGATGGTCGCTTCGATAAGCGCGATATGTCCCGGCATGTCGGCAGGCAACCCTCGCGCCGCGCTTGCCTCACCATCCAGCGGCAGCCATTCGTCCGCCACGCGGCGCTCAACGGCCTTGTTTTCCTGGGGTGCCCGACCCGCCGATGGACCGGACGATGGCAAGCGCTCAACCATCAGCGATCTCCAGATCGGGACTCGCGTTCAGGCGCTCGAGGACTGCCGCGAGATCCACGTCGAGATCCAGGCACACCGTCACCCATTCGCTTTCGATGCGGGCCTGCCGGCCAACCAGCGTGGCATCCGCCGTGCAGGCCAGCACAATATCGGCCGCTCGCAAGGCATCGGCCACGCCGTCGCGATGGGCGGGCGGCACTCGCAGCACGAGCGCTCCCTCGCGCACCAGCGCGGGTAAAGCGAGTGCGACGCGTTGCGCGAAGCGCTCACCGACATCGAGCGGGGAGACGAAATTCGACAGCGCGGCGCTCAGGGCGTCTGTCACGCGACGCTCCAGCGAGCGAGCGATGTCGCGCTCGAGCGACGCCTCGTCGACCAGCCATGCAACGGCCTGCGCCACGGCGTCACGGCGGGCCGCTTCCGCAAGCGCCGCCGCCTCCTGTCGGGCCTGCTCGCGCGCCGCGTCCCGCCACGCGTCGCGCAGCGCCTGCGCATCGATACGTGCCTGCTCGCGGTCAGCCAGCGCGGCGTCACGCTCGGTCTTTGCCTGCGCCATCCAGCGAGCCCGCAGACTTGCCTGTTCGCGCAGCCCCTCGAGTGCCTGGCGGGAAATCACCGGCCCCGCAGGCGCGGGGCCATCCATCGCTTCGATGGCCGTCAAGGCGAAGTCGACGACATACATAGCATCTTCTCCAGCGCTGCAAACCGCAGCCAGATGTCCTCGTTCGTCGAGCGCTCACCCGCCGCAAACGGTTCAATGTCGGCCGGCGGGGGAAGCAACAGTCTGGCGGCCTTGTTCACCGTCGCCACGTCGACGCACGGCAGCTCAGACGCGCCATCCAGGCACGCGCCGGTGACCGCAAGCGCCGCAGGAACGACCTGCTCGGGCGACAGGGTGGCACTGGCAGGCCAATCCCGACGCGTAAGCAGCAAACGGTCGCACTGCCAGGCGTCGAGCCACGACGACAACGCACGGCGGTACGTGCCGAGCAGGAGATAGTCCGGACATCTCATCGCGCGCAAGCCGTGGGCCAACGACAGACGTCGCAGGTTCGGCAACCGCCTCAGCATCGCTTGCGCCGTGTTGCCTTGCGGGGGTACGCAATCGCCCGCCGCCGCGCCCGGCCAGCCGCGCCGGGCGATGACCAGACCGTCGATGGACGCGCGGCACGCGGCGTGTCGCTGGTAGGTCTCTCGCCAAGGCAACATATCGAACGCGTGCCACCAACCGACATCCATTTGCATGCCGGGCTGCCAGATCAGGCGTGCAAGTTGGGTAGCGCCGCCGGAGTACGCGCGCGTCACGATGCCTTCGATACGCGGGCGCGCAAACGCGGCACCCATGATGCGCGCCGACGCCACGCCACCACCGCGGCAGCGGCCACCCCGATACACGCCGCCACGACCACGCCCCACGCCACCGTCGGCAGCCCGCGTCCGCGATCCGTCAACGGGCCCGTGGGCGCACCTGTCGACGCGTCGACGGACGCACGAGGCAAGCGATAATCGGCGGGCTGCAACACGATGCTGATGCGCTCGGGCGTCACCCCCGGCACGCTGTCGTGAACCAGGCTGCGAATATCCGTCATACGCTGCGTCATATTGATCTCGGGGCTGTACTTCACGAAGACGGCCACGCCGGGCGGCAAGGTCGTGCGCCCTGCGGAATCCGTCGGCACCTGCGCGATCGAGACTTCGGCCACCATCACACCGTCGAGCGACGCGAGCATGCGCTCGAGTCGCTGCTCCTTGAGATAGATCAGCTTCGCCTGCTCCTGCACAGGCGAACTGACGAGTTGTCCTGGTGGAAAGACATCCTCGACGGACGCGCGCTTCTGGCGCGGCAAGCCGTGCTGGCGCAGCACCTCGACACCGCGCACGAAATCGCTGCGCTCGATGCGAACCGTCATGCCCGCGGTGTCGGCGCGCTTGTCGGCCTGCAGCCCGGACACCAGCAATAGCGCCAACATCTGGTTGGCCTCGGTCTCACTCAGCGAGCGATGCAGTTCGACCTTGCACCCGGCGAGCGAGATCAAGAGCAGGCTGCCCAGCAGCCATCGGCCGCGCCAACGGATTTGTGCCACGGACGGAGTGCGTCTCGCCGATCTCGCCAGGACGTCGACGATGCGACGGCCGCGCGTCATTGCATATGCACCAGCTTGTTCACCCCTTGCGTGGCGGCGCCCGCGACCTTCGCCACGAACTCCAAGGCCAGCACGCGCTCGGTCAGGGCTCGCTGCATCGCAAGCATGCGGGTCGGATCGTCCAGCGTGCGCTCGTCGATCGCCACCCGCTCGGCCAGGCGTTCGGTGTTGCCCGCGAGCTTGCCCGCTGCGCTGAGCAAATGATGCTCCGGCAGCGACGGCGCGCTCGCGAGGGCCTGACCGAAATGAACGGCGTCGTGCTCGCTGGCGTTGACCGGTACGAGCGCGGCGTTCGCTGGCGTTGCAATGGCAGACGCGTACGCAAGTACCGCAGGGATCTGAGAAGTGGTCATGACGAGGGAACGGGAGGAGAGGAGGAGGACGAAGAGGACAACGCGCGCGACGTCGGCGACATCGCGTTGGCGGACTGGCTCGCGTCCATCGCGTCAAGCCAGCGGGCAAGCACGTCGCCCGTCGGGTTGGCGTCATGCCCGGCCGCCACGATCTTGGCGAGGTGGGCGCGCGCCGCGCGCGTATCGCCGAGCGCGATGAGAAGCGCCGAGTGCAGCCATTGACGCGTCTCACGATCCGTCACGAGCGACGGCAAGGCGTGCAGGATCACGCGGGCTTGCGAGTGCATGCCGTGATGTGCACCCGCCAGCGCCAGTTCGACGACGATTTGCCGGATCGACGCGTCCAGCCATGAATCGGCGGCGTTGTGCAACACAGGGTCTGCGCACGTCATGCGATCTTGGCGATGATGCCCATCAGCGTGTCCTTGATGAGCTTGAGCGTTGCGCTATGCAGCCCGACCATTGTCGAGAACTGCTGCAACTTGAATTGGACATCGAGCATATCCCGAGGGTCGTCGGCTTTCCCTGCGCGCACGGCCTGCGTCGCTTGGTCCGACAGGCTCCGCACCCCTTCGGACATGCCGCGATGGATTTCCTCGACGTTCATTGCACGCCCCTGTCGGTGAGGGCACCGTGCCCCGCGACCAGATCGGCGCGCATGGCGGCATAGGCATCCGCTTGCGGCATGGCGACACGGCCGCCGCCGCGCTGCGGCGGCGTGCCCAGCCGGATTTCCGTCGGCGCGCAATCGAAGCGCTTGCGGAACGTGTCGGTGAAGTGCGCATGGTTGGTGAAGCCGCACTCAAGCGCGATGTCGAGTACTTTGTGACGCGTGGACAGCAGCAGATCGCGCGCCAGCCGAAGGCGTCGCTCCAGCAGCCACTGCTTCGCGGGCATGCCATACGTTTGCTGGAACAGGTAGCGAAACTTGCGCAGCGGCATGCCAAACTCTTCGGCGAGCCGCCCGACCGGCCACGGCCGGTGAAAATTGGCTTCGACGAAATCGAACAGCGAATGGCTGCCCGCAATCGTCTGACGCAACATGGCCGAGAAGTACCGCTGATCGCGACACAGGCAATAGACGTAGAAGAAACGCAGCATCGCCATGCGGTCGACGTTTTGCAACGTCATGGCCACGTCGACCATGCTGGGCTCGAGAATCAGCGTGCGTGCCGCCTGTCGATGAAAAACGCCGAGCGGACGGCGGTCGAGCAGATCGACGACATCGGGGTACAGCGCCTGCAGGTCGCAGGCGTGAAAATCGTGTGACATCACCGGCCCTGGGGCATCGATCGTCGCATCCGAATGGGTGGCGGTCATGCCGCCGGCCGGCAGCGTGTGTACGAGACCGTTCACATTCAGTTTGATGTCGTGGTGGCTGATCAGAAATCGCACCGTACTCATAGGCTCCTCCTCTGACGACGGGCGGTCGCCGGGATGACAAAGTCGAAGGCCACACCATAGGCGAGTCCGCCCGCGAGCATCATCCGGTGGAGACCTTAATGTGCGATGCCTGACCTCGGCGTTATCGTATTTGGGAAGAAAACTGTCGGGAAACGTAAAAAAACCCGGCGCAGCATCGCGTCGGGTTGTGGTGGAAGCCTCTTGCCTGGGCTTGCGCCGTTCGGTCAGGTGACCTCAGCCGGAGAGAAACTGTCGGCGCGCGCCATCGGCCAGTATTTTTCGTAGAGCTGGTAACGGAACTGGCCGCGCAGCAGATCGCCCGGCGCAAGGTACTTGAGCGATTCCGACATCAGGCGAATCTCGTTGGTCGACACACGCTCGACGATGTGATGCGCTCGCAGGTCGGACGGATGCGACAACCCCGCCGCCTGAATCAACTCCTGCAACGCATGCAACGTATGCGCGTGGAACTGGTGCACGCGCTGCGCCTTGTCCGGCACCACCAAGGCGCGCTGACGCAACGCATCCTGCGTTGCGACGCCCGTCGGGCAGCGGTCGGTGTGACATTTCTGCGATTGAATACAGCCGATCGCGAACATGAAGCCGCGCGCGGAGTTGCACCAGTCGGCGCCGATGGCCAGCGTGCGGGCGATGTCGAATGCCGTAACGATCTTGCCCGATGCACCGATGCGGATCTTCTCGCGCAACCCGGCCCCCACGAGCGTGTTGTGCACGAGCAGAAGTCCTTCCTGCAGCGGCGCACCCACGTGATCGGTGAACTCGAGCGGCGCGGCGCCCGTGCCGCCTTCCGAGCCGTCCACGACGATGAAGTCGGGCAGAATGCCGCTCTCGAGCATCGCCTTCACAATGCTGAAAAATTCCCATGGATGGCCGATGCACAGCTTGAACCCGGTCGGCTTGCCTCCCGACAGCGTGCGCAGACGCTCGACGAATTGCAGCAACCCAAGCGGCGTCGAGAACTCACTGTGACGCGACGGCGAAATACAGTCCTGCCCCATCGGCACGCCGCGCGTGGCGGCAATCTCCGGCGTGATCTTGGCCGCGGGCAGCACGCCGCCGTGTCCCGGCTTTGCGCCTTGCGAGAGCTTCACCTCGATCATCTTCACCTGAGGCGTGGTCGCCTGCGCCGCGAATTTCTCGGCGTTGAAGGTGCCGTCGTCGTTGCGGCATCCGAAGTAGCCCGAGGCCACTTCCCAGATCAGGTCGCCGCCCTGCTCCCGGTGATGCGGTGAGATGGAACCCTCGCCGGTGTCATGAATGAAGTTGCCGAGCTTCGCACCTCGATTGAGTGCACGGATGGCGTTGGCAGACAGGGCACCGAAACTCATGGCGGAGATATTGAAGATCGACGCCGAATACGGCTGTGCACGATCCGCGCCAATGGTGATGCGAAAGTCGTGATCCTTCAGGACAGTCGGCGCGAGCGAGTGAGCAATCCATTCATAGCCCGTCGCCTTGACATCGATCTCGGTGCCGAACGGCCGGCTGTCGACATCGCCCTTGGCGCGCTGATAGACAATGCTGCGCTGGGCACGCGAGAAGGGTGTTTCTGACGTATCGTCTTCCACGAAATACTGGCGAATTTCGGGGCGGATGAACTCGAACAGAAACCGGAAGTGTCCCCACAGCGGGTAGTTGCGCAGCACGGCGTGACGCTGCTGCACGATATCCCACACGCCGAGCGCCACCAGCGCCGCGAACGGCAACGGCCAGAGTGGATGCCAACCGTCGAACAGCACGCCCGCCAACGTTGCCAGGAGCAACGCCACGACGAGCCACAGAGCCAGGAATCGGCGCGAGAACATGAAATCTCCTTGCTTTAGGGGGACACTCGCCGGCACGCGGCCGGGGGTCCCCCGGCGAGCGCCGGCGGATTCAATGCGTATTGAGGATGGCGTGTTTGGCGGCCACGACGGCCTGGGGGTTAGCGCTGCCGGCGTCGGCCGGCGTCGTGGCCGCGATGATGCCGCCGCCCAGACAGACCTCGCCGTCATACAGCACGGCCGATTGCCCCGGCGTGACAGCCCACTGCGCGTCCAAGAACGACAACGTGAGCGCGTCGGCGTCGGCACGCACCACTTCGCATGCGGCGTCGGCCTGCCGGTAGCGAGTCTTGGCGCCGCAGCGCGTGCCCTCGGCTGGCGGCTCGCCCGCGACCCACGACAGGTCTTCGGCATCGAGCGTGTCCGAGAGCAGCCACGGATGATCGTGGCCCTGAACCACATACAACGTGTTGCTCGCCATGTCCTTGCGCGCCACGAACCACGGCTCGCCGGAGCCTTCGCGGCTGCCCCCGAGTCCGATGCCCTTGCGCTGGCCCAGGGTGTAGAACGCCAGGCCCACATGCTCGCCCACGACCGCACCGTCAGGCGTTTTCATCGGGCCCGGTTGGGTCGGCAGGTAGCGATTGAGGAAGTCGCGAAATGGTCGCTCGCCAATGAAGCAAATGCCGGTCGAGTCCTTCTTCTTCGCGTTCGGCAATCCAATCTGGGCGGCAAGCTCGCGAACCTTCGTCTTCGGCATTTCGCCGAGCGGAAACATCGTGCGTGAAAGCTGCTGCTGGTTCAGCCGGTGCAGGAAGTAGCTCTGATCCTTGGTGTGGTCGAACGCCTTGAGCAGCTCGAAGCGCCCATCGCGCTCGCGCACGCGGGCGTAGTGGCCCGTGGCGATGGTCTCGCCGCCCAGCGCCACGGCGTGATCGAGAAACGCCTTGAACTTGATCTCGGCGTTGCACAGCACATCGGGATTGGGCGTGCGGCCCGCCGAATACTCGCGCAGGAATTCCGCGAACACGCGGTCCTTGTATTCGGCGGCAAAGTTCACGGCTTCGACGTCGATGCCGATCAGATCGGCGACCGAGACCACGTCGATCCAGTCCTGCCGGGTCGAACAGTATTCACTGTCGTCATCGTCTTCCCAGTTCTTCATGAACAGTCCGACGACGTCATAGCCTTGTTGTTTGAGCAGCCATGCCGTGACCGACGAATCCACGCCGCCCGACATGCCTACCACTACGCGTTTTTGACTCATGTGTTGCCTTGCCCGCCGGCGCTCGCCGGATGGGTCAAAAGTAGAGCGAGGTCGTAACGTACCCCCCGCAGGTAATCGTCCATGCAGCGCTCGAGAATCGGCGAGCGATGGCGCGCGCGCTGGGCACGCACTTCGTCCGGTGTCAGCCAGACGGTGCCGACAATGCCGTCGTCGAGCGTGCGCGACGCATCGAACTCGCCCAACGTGCCGGTGAACGCGAAGCGCAGATACGCGATGTCGCCGGGGCCGGGGGCGAGATAGATGCCCAGCAGATGCTGGGGCGCGAACGCATAGGCCGTCTCTTCCAGCACTTCACGGCGCACCGCGTCGAGAATCGACTCGCCCGGCTCCAGATGACCGGCCGGTTGGTTGATCAACAGGCCCTCACGCTTTTGCTCTTCGACAAACAGAAAACGGCCGTCGCGCTCAACGACCGCGGCGACCGTCACGTTGGGCTTCCAGCGTGCATTCATGACGCATCCTTGCGGGACGGGGGACCTGACGGGCCCCATGGACCGTGGCGGGCGGTTGGCCCACGCGGTCGGTCCGAGACGTTACCCCGATAAAAGCAGCATTTTACCGTCTGGCGGGGTTTGGCGCTGAAGACCGGTGAGCGTCGTGACCGTGGCGGGCGAGGCGACCGACCGGTCGGTCGGCCACGGCGACCGTGATCCCGACCCCGTCGGCATATCCATATGCGGTTTCGTGCAATAGGCGTGCCTGTCATCTTCGGGTAAGCTTCCAGCACCAGCAATGTGCAGCATGCAGTGGCAGTACCGCATCACCGGTTTGTGCAGTAGTTCGATTGCAGTGGTTTGTGCAGGACTAATGTCATCAGCGGCGAAACAGGTAATGCGCCTGCCCCGGCAGCGCACGCGCTGCGGCTCCTTGGCCGCTGATGAGATCAGTTCACAAACCCAAGGAGAGACGTAATGAGAATCGGCATCCCCGCCGAAACGCTTACCGGCGAATCCCGTGTCGCGGCCACGCCCGAGACGGTGAAGAAGCTGGTCGCGTCAGGGCATCAGATCGTGGTCGGACGCGGTGCAGGAGACGCCGCAAGTGTGCCCGACGCGGCCTTCGAAGCCGCCGGCGCCACATTAGGCAACGCCGCCGACGCCCTAGGTGCAGAACTCGTACTCAAGGTACGGGCCCCCTCCTCCGAGGAACTCGCACTCATCCCGCGCGGCAGTGTCGTCGTCGGCATGCTCAACCCGTTCGATGCGGAGAACAATGCGCGCATGGCGGCCGCTGGCGTGACGGCCTTCGCCTTGGAAGCCGCGCCGCGGACCACGCGCGCGCAAAGCATGGACGTGTTGTCCTCGCAGGCCAACATCGCCGGCTACAAGGCCGTGATGCTTGCCGCCAATCTGTATCAGCGCTTCATGCCGATGCTCATGACGGCCGCCGGCACGGTCAAGGCCGCGCGTCTGGTCGTGCTGGGCGCCGGCGTCGCCGGGTTGCAGGCCATCGCCACGGCCAAGCGTCTCGGTGCGGTCATCGAAGCGTCGGACGTGCGCCCCGCCGTGCGCGAGCAGATCGAATCGCTCGGCGCCAAGTTCATCGACGTGCCGTTCGAGACCGACGAGGAACGCGAGATCGCCAAGGGCGTGGGCGGCTATGCGCGCCCGATGCCGGCGGCATGGCTCGCCCGTCAGTCGCAACTCGTGCACACACGTTTGACGCAAGCGGACATCGTCATCTCCACCGCGTTGATTCCGGGGCGCGCCGCGCCGACGCTCATCGCCGAAGACACCGTCAAGGCCATGAAGCCCGGCTCGGTGATCATCGATCTGGCGGCAGGGCGCGGCGCGAAC
Organism: Pandoraea cepalis; assembly: GCF_902459625.1. Classification (NCBI taxonomy): domain Bacteria; kingdom Pseudomonadati; phylum Pseudomonadota; class Betaproteobacteria; order Burkholderiales; family Burkholderiaceae; genus Pandoraea; species Pandoraea cepalis. The sequence continues at coordinate 995,656 of NZ_CABPRY010000001.1, read as the reverse complement.
GGCGGCGGCAATTGCCCGTTGTCGGTGGCCGACGAGGTCGTCAAGGTGCATGGCGTGACGATTGCGGGCTACACCAACCTCGCGGGCATGGTGGCGGCCGACGCCTCGGCGCTGTACGCCCGTAACGTGCTCGACTTCCTGAAGCTGGTGATCGACAAGGAAGGCAAGCTCGTCATCGATACCAACGACGACATCGTCAGTGCGTGCCTGATGTGCCGCGACGGTCAAGTGCTGCGTGCGGCATAAGGGGGAGACACGACCATGGAAATGATCAATCACACGGTGATCAATCTGATCATCTTCGTGCTGGCGGTGTACGTCGGCTATCACGTGGTGTGGAACGTCACGCCTGCGCTGCACACGCCGCTCATGGCGGTGACGAACGCGATCTCGGCCATCGTGATCGTGGGCGCGATGCTCGCGGCCGGGCTCACGGAAGGCGCGCTCGGCAAGACGATGGGTGTCGTGGCCGTGGCGCTTGCGGCGGTGAACGTGTTCGGGGGCTTCCTCGTCACACAGCGCATGCTCGAGATGTTCAAGAAGAAAGACAAGGCGCCCGTCAAGGCGGCCGAGGGGGACAAGCAATGAGTATGAATCTTGTGACGCTGCTGTATCTGGTCGCGTCGATCTGTTTCATCCAGGCGCTCAAGGGCCTGTCGAACCCAAAGATGGCGCGACGCGGCAATGCGTTCGGCATGATCGGGATGGCCATTGCGGCCCTCACCACGATTGCGTTGATCTTTGAACTGCGACGTCTGATGGGCGGGAACTACTCGGGGCTCGGGCTGATTCTGGGTGGGCTCGTGGTCGGCGGTGGCATCGGTGCGTTCGTCGCGCGCAAGGTCGAGATGACCAAGATGCCGGAGCTGGTCGCGGCCATGCACTCCCTGATCGGTCTGGCGGCCGTGTGTATCGCGGTGGCGGCGGTCGCGGAACCGGCGGCATTCGGCATTGTGCCGGCCGGCGAAACGGTGCTGCCTTCCGGTAATCGGATCGAGTTGTTCATCGGTACGTTCGTCGGCGCGATCACGTTCTCGGGGTCGGTCATCGCTTTCGGCAAGCTCTCGGGCAAGTACAAGTTCCGGTTGTTCCAGGGCGCGCCGGTCCAGTTCACGGGCCAGCACACGATCAACCTGCTGCTCGCCATCGCGATGCTCGGCTTCGGTGTCATCTTCTTCCTGTCGCAAAGTTGGCTGCCGTTCGTTCTGATGACGGCCATCGCGTTCGTGCTCGGTGTGCTCATCATCATCCCGATTGGCGGCGCGGACATGCCGGTCGTCGTGTCGATGCTGAACTCGTACTCGGGCTGGGCAGCCGCCGGTATCGGCTTCTCGCTGAACAACCCGATGCTCATCATCGCAGGCTCGCTCGTGGGTTCGTCAGGCGCCATCCTGTCGTACATCATGTGCAAAGCCATGAATCGCTCGTTCTTCAACGTGATTCTCGGCGGGTTCGGTGCAACGCCAGGCGCGGGCCCCGCGGGCGGCGAGCAACAACAACGGCCGGTAAAGTCGGGGTCGCCTGACGACGCCGCGTTCCTGATGAGCAACGCCGAATCGCTGGTGATCGTGCCGGGTTACGGCCTGGCCGTCGCCCGCGCGCAGCACGCCCTGAAGGAGTTGACCGACAAGCTCACCGAGAAGGGAGTGAATGTGCGCTACGCCATTCACCCGGTGGCGGGGCGCATGCCGGGTCATATGAACGTGCTGCTCGCCGAAGCCGAAGTGCCGTACGATCAGGTGCTGGAGATGGACGAGATCAACGGCGAATTCGGCCAGACGGACGTGGTGCTGGTGCTCGGCGCGAACGACGTGGTGAACCCGGCCGCGAAGAACGATCCGACATCGCCGATTGCCGGCATGCCGATTCTCGAGGCCTACAAGGCCAAGACGATCATCGTCAACAAGCGTTCGATGGCGGCGGGCTACGCCGGTCTCGATAACGAGTTGTTCTACCTCGACAAGACCATGATGGTCTTCGGCGACGCGAAGAAGGTTGTCGAAGAGATGGTCAAGGCCGTCGACTAACGCGACACGTTCGTCATCGGCCGCACTGCGGGGCTGCACCGGAAGTATGCGGGCAGCCCCGCGCTACAATGCGCGCTCCTCATTGCTCCCAGGAACCGCGCCATGACGCTCGGCATTGTCGCCGCTCTCCACGAAGAAATTACCGATCTGCTCGCCGAGATGGCGCCCGGCGCGCACGTCGAGTCCGTCGGTATGCGCGAGTACCACGTGGGCAAGCTGCATGGCCATGACTGTGTCGTCGTGCTCGCACGTGTCGGCAAGGTCGCGGCGGCCGCCACGACCACCGCGCTGATTCACCGGTTCGCGATCGACGAGCTCGTTTTCACCGGCGTGGCGGGCGGGCTCGCGCATGGGTTGTCGGTCGGCGACATCGTCGTGGCCGACACGCTCGTGCAGCACGACATGGACGCCAGCCCCCTCTTCCCTCGTTTCGAAATCCCGCTGCTCGGCCGAAACGCCTTCGCCAGCGCACCGCCGCTGCGCGACGCCCTCGCGAAAGCGGCGCGAGACTGGCTCGCCGAGGAGATGGCGACGCAAGTGCCCGTCGCGCTGCGCACCGAATGGCAGATGAGCGCCCCACGCGTGCATGTCGGGCAAATCGCGAGCGGCGATCAGTTCGTCTCCAGCGCGGGCGAGGTCAGCCGGCTGCGCGACGCGCTGCCGCAAACCCTTGCCGTGGAGATGGAAGGGGCCGCCGTGGCACAGGTGTGTCACGAGTACGGTGTTCCGTTCGCGGTGATGCGCACGCTCTCCGATAGCGCCGACGACACCGCCCACGTCGACTTCCCACGCTTTCTGCGCGAGGTGGCCAGCCATTACTCGCACGGCATCCTGCGCCGCTTCCTGACCGAACGGCGCGCATAATCCGGGGACCCTGCGCGAACACTCCGGGCGCCTCGCCGTCTGCCGCGTCGAGGCGTCCGTCCCCGTTTCGACAATTCCGGCGCACGATCTCGACACCTCGCACCGGACGCCTTCCCGACAATGCCATCTCTTGCATTGTCCGAAGGAGAGTTCCGATGAACGTGGAAAATCATCATGCCGGCACAGTCGCCACGGCGCATCTGAGTACGCCGGCACTGGCGCCGATCTATCGAACGCTGTGCTGGAGCGACGTCATCCAGATTCGCGCGCTCAACCCCAAGTGCAATCCGACGAAGGAGGCGATAACGGTAGCGGCCGAGCACCCGGATTGCGTGTTCGGACGCGAAGTCGCGCCCTATGTCGGCAAGACGGCCATCGGTGAACCGGCACGCAACGCGCAACAGCAAATGGCGCTGCGTCGGCTCGCCGTGCTGGAAGACCATGAGGTGACGATCGATTTGCTGCGGGATACAGGCTTGCCCAGTGCCATTGCCTCCGATCTCGTGCAACGGCTGTGCGCACGACCGATGGGTTGGTCCCTCTTCGAGCGGCTCGTGATCACGCCGACGCTGAACGACTGGGCGCGATCCGTGCTGGAGCGCCACGAGCCCGTGCACGTGGCCGACGATGTGCTGACGCTGCGCATCCTGCAGGCGTTCGGCCATGACGTCGCCGTGCCGTGGACGTTCGATGTCACCAACAAGTGGGTGTATTTCTACAGCGTATCGCCGGGTGACACGGGGTGCCTCACGCGACTCCTCAATACGGCCACGCGCGATCGACCGGACGATAGTGTCCGGCGCGAGGCATGCCGCAAGGCCTATCAGGCGCTGGCGTACACGCACTACGGTGCAGACGGCCAACTCTGGCCGCATTGGGAGGTGAGAGACGACATCTGGGAGATCTATCCGGATCCGCGTAGCGAAACCTTCCATGACGACATCGTGTCCGATAACGCCGTCACCTGCGAGACGGAGCGTTGGCTCAGAAACGTCACGCCCGTCGGATTCATGAATGTTTCCGGCCACTCGCCGCGCACCGGCCTCGACTACGACAGCGATCTGTCGGACCCGGACAACGTAACCTGCGATCCTGAGCGCGCGCGCGTCACACCGAGCGAACTGCGCATACGCCTCGCGACCTTGGCTGCGCAGCGACGCGGAGCGACGTCGGCCGCGCTGCCGGCACCGCCCGCCCCAGCGTCAGGCCCGCGTATCGCGTGGTCACCGGCCACCGACCAGTAATCGCGTGGCGCACGTCGCGCACAAAACAAAAGACCGGCAGGCGCCGGTCTTTTTTTTGTAACGTCGAATGCGCAACGTCGCTTACGCTTGCGGCGCGCCCGCCTCGTCCTTGCCTTCGCCCTTGCCCTCACTTTCTCCGCGCTTGCGCACCGAGCCGGCAATCAGGTCGAAGCGGAACAGACGGCATTCGAGCGCGCCGTTGAACAGCGGTGTGCGACGCGATTCGCGCAGACGCATCTGTCCGGGCAGGCTCATGTCGGCCGTCAGCAGGTAGGCACTCCAGCCCGTGAAGCGCTGCTTGAGCGCGTCGCCGAAGGCGCGGAAGAACGCCGCGTCGACACCGTCCGGCTGATTGCGCTGAAACTGACCGCCACGATTGCCCTGCATGTCCGGCGATTCGTCGCCGTCATCGGCTTCGCGCGATCCGCGACGTCCGCGCACTTCGATACGCTCGCCGTACGGCGGATTCGCGACGATGATGCCGGGCCGATCCACCGGGGGCGACATATCGCGCGCATCCACCTGCTTGAGGCCGATGTCGCCCACGCCCGCACGCTCCAGGTTGGCGCGGGCCTTGGCCAGCATATCGCCCGAGATGTCGCTGCCGAAAATCGTCGGCGGCACGCCGCGCACTCGCGCGTCGCGTTGCGCCTCGGTGGCCTGCACCTTCAGCGTCTGCCACGCCGTGATGTCGTAGCCCTTGAGTTTCTCGAAGCCGAAGCGGCGCTCGGCACCCGCGGGCACGCCCAGCGCAATCTGCGCCGCTTCCGCGAGGAAGGTGCCGCTGCCGCACATCGGGTCGTACAGCACCATGTCGGCCGCCGTGTCGGTGCGCCAGCCGGCCAGACGCAGAATGCCCGCAGCCAGGTTCTCGCGCAGCGGGGCCGCGCCCTTGTCCAGACGCCAGCCGCGCTTGAACAACGCTTCGCCCGACGTATCGAGATAGAGGGTAGCGTCGGTGGCGGTCAGGAAGGCGAACACCCGCACGTCGGGCTGCGACGTATCGATGTTCGGCCGCGCGCCGGTCTTTTCGCGCAGGCGGTCGCACACGGCGTCCTTGATCCGCAGCGTGACGAATTCGAGGCTGCGCACCGGCGCCTTGATGCCGGTGACGTCCACGCGCAGCGTCTGCTGCGACGAAAACCACTCTTCCCAGCGCTGCGCGAGCGCGAAGGCGTAGATGTCCTGCTCGGTCCGGTAGGGCTGCTGGGCGATGCGAAGCAGCACGCGGCTCGCGATGCGCGAATGCAGGTTGGCGGCCATGCCGGCTGCCCACGGACCGGCGAAATGCACGCCACCGGGCACCTGTTTGCCCACCGACACGGGCGCCAGACGTCCCAGCTCTGCCAATTCGGCGGCGAGCGCCTCTTCCAGTCCGCGAGGACAGGGCGCGAAGAATTCGAAGGAAGCCATTTCGATGCGTACGACCGGCACGCGAAGTGCCGGCGGAGGGAATAAACCGCTATTGTACGCGCGCCGACCCGGCCGGCGTCAGCGCCGCGCCACCGGGGCAGGCGGCGAGTTTGTGCAACAGCGTCTCGACGATGGCGTCGGGCGACTCGCGGATGTCGATCACCAACGCGTCGCGCGGCTCTTCGAGCGTGTCGAACTGGCTTTGCAACAGCGCCGGGTCGAAGAAGTGCCCGCCACGCGACGCCAGGCGCTCGCCGATCACCTCGGGGGCTCCCTTCAGATAGACGAACACGACGTCGCCGTCGTGCTCGCCCAGCACGTCGCGATAGCGCGAGCGCAACGCCGAACACGCGAACACGTGGTGACGCCCCGCCACGCGGCGCGCGACGATCGCCTCGCGAATCGCCGCCAGCCACGGGGCGCGGTCGTTGTCGTTAAGCGCCTCACCGCGCCGCATCTTTTCGATGTTCGCGGCGCTGTGAAACGAATCCGCGTCGGAAAACCCGCAGCCCAGACGCTCGGCAAGTCGTTGCCCGACCGTGCTCTTGCCGCTGCCCGATACGCCCATTACCACGACGATCATGGCTCGCCTCCTTGTAACCGGCTGACTCGCGTCAGCGTATTGACGCTGTTGCACGCCCTGCATCGCTACCTCACACCACCGTGGCGAGGCCGAGCGTCAGCAGCAACGCCACAACCGAAATGATCGTCTCGCACACCGTCCAGGTCTTGAAGGTCTGCGGCACGGTCATGTTGAAATATTCCTTGACCAGCCAGAAGCCGCCGTCGTTGACGTGTGACAGGATCAGCGAGCCCGCGCCCGTGGCCAGCACCATCAATTCCGGTTTCACGGTGGCACCGGCGGCCGCCGCGATCGGCGCGACGATGCCGCACGCCGTGGTCATGGCCACCGTGGCCGAGCCCGTCGCGATACGAATCAGCACCGCCACCAGCCAGCCCAGCAGCAGCGGCGAGAGGTGGGCGTTCGTCGCGACATCGACGATTGCCTTCGACACGCCGCTGTCCATCAGAATACGCCCGAAACCGCCGCCCGCTCCCACCACCAGCGTGATCGTGGCGATCGGCGCCAGACACTCGTTGGTGAACTTCAGGATATGGTCGCGATTGAAACCGCGCTGCTTGCCGAACGTAAAGAAGCTCACGAGCGTGGCGATCAGCAACGCCATCACCGAGTTGCCGATCAGGCGCAGAAATTCGTTGGCAAACGTCTTCGGCGCGAAGAACAGGTCGGCCCAGCTACCGATGAGCATCAGGATCACCGGCAGCAGGATCGTGAACAGCGTGATGCCGAAGCCCGGCAGTTCATTCAGCGCACGGTCCTTTTCGACGAACTGCGAGAGCAGCGGATTGTCCGGATTGGGCACCACGTGGCGCGCCATGAGCTTTGCGAACAGCGGACCGGCAATGGCCGCCGTCGGAATGCCGACGATCAGCGCGTACATGATGGTGTGACCGATGTCCGCGTTGTAGGCGGTCACGGCGAGCAACGCGGCCGGGTGCGGCGGAATCAGGCCGTGCACGACCGACAGGCCCGCCACCATCGGAATGCCCACGAGCACCATCGACGTACCGGTCCGCTTGGCGACGTTGAACGCAATCGGAATCAGCAGCACGAAACCGACTTCGAAGAACACCGGCAGACCGACGATGAACGCGATCACGACCATCGCCCAGTGCACGTTCTTCTCACCGAAGGCGCCGATGAGCGTGCGCGCAATGCGCTCGGCCCCGCCCGACTCGGCCATCATCTTGCCGAGCATCGTGCCAAGCCCCACCACCAGCGCGATGTGCCCCAGCGTGTTGCCCACGCCTGTCTCGAACGCCTTGACGATTCCCCCCATCGGCATGCCCACCGCCAGCCCGAGCACGAGCGAGACGACGATCAGCGTGATGAACGGATTCAGTTTGAAACGCGCGATCAGCAGAATCAGCGCGATTACCGCGACTAGCGCGTACACCAGCAGCAAGTTGCCTTGCACCGCGACCATGGGGGGTCTCCTCGTTTGGCTAGATGGGCGAATGCCCGAAGGGCTTGCGCCCGATTATTGGAATTGTTGGATGTGATGCGTTGCTTCGATGAAACCGGTGTTGCCTAGCGGCGCGGCAAGGCAGTCGCCGCGCGCGCGAGACGCGTAATGCCGTCCCAGTCCTGCGCGTCCACGAGCGCCTTGGGGGTGAGCCACGATCCCCCCACGCACACCACATTGGGTTGCGCGAGATACGACGGCGCCGACTCGGCGCTGATACCGCCCGTCGGGCAGAAACGCACGTGCCGGAACGGCCCGTAAAGCGCCTTGAGCATCGGTACGCCCCCCGACGGTTCGGCCGGGAAGAACTTCACCGTGTCGTAGCCATCGGCGAGTGCCGCGAGAATATCGGACGGCGTCACCACGCCCGGCAGCAACGGCAGACCTGCTGCCCTGGCCGCCGCGCCCAGCGCGCTCGTGTAGCCCGGCGAGACGCCGAAGCGCGCGCCGGCCGCCACGGCCTGCGCCATTTCTTCCGGGCGCGTGAGCGTGCCCACGCCGACAATCAGTTCGTCGGACAGCCCCGCCACATGGCGAATCACGTCCATCGCGGCCGGGGTGCGCAGCGTGATTTCGAGGACCCGCACGCCGCCCGCGAGCAGCGCACGCGAGACCTGCTCGCCCTGCTCGACGCTGTCGAACTGGAGCACCGGAACCACGGGGCCGGCACGAACGATGTCATTGATGTCCATTACGTTTTCCTTGAATGCAGCGACGTGACCGGCACGTCACTCAGAACCGAAGAACACGGACGCGCCGGCTTCTGCCGCGCCCACCGCCGCGCGCATGTGACCGAAGAGCAGACGCCCGGTGTCGTCGCCCGAGACCGGCACTTCTGCCATCTCACGCGCCTCCCACGCCTGCGGAGCCACCTCGGCGTGCAGCATGCCGGCGTTCGCGTCGAGCACGATCAGATCGCCGTCGCGCACCCGTGCCAGCGGCCCGCCGCCCGATGCTTCGGGCGACACGTGAATCACGGCGGGCACCTTGCCCGAGGCGCCGGACATCCGGCCATCGGTCACGAGTGCCACCGCAAACCCTTCGTCCTGCAAAACACCGAGCAGTGGGGTGAGGCGGTGCAGCTCGGGCATGCCATTGGCGCGCGGCCCCTGGCCACGCAGCACCACGACCACGTCGCGACGCAATTCACCGGCGTCGAACGCGGTCTGAACCGCTTCCTGCGACGCAAATACGCGTGCCGTTGCGGCCACGCGCCGATGTTCCGGCTTGACCGCCGACACCTTGATGACGCCGCGGCCCAGATTGCCGTGCATGAGCCGCAATCCGCCATCGGGGGCGAACGGTTCGGCATGGCCGCGCAGGACGTCACGATCACCACTGTAGGCGCTACCGGCGCGCCACGCCAGTCCATCGGGCGACAGCCACGGCTCGGCGCGGTAGCGCGCGAGGCCCGGACCGGCCACGGTCTTGACGTCGTCGTGCAGCAGACCCGCGTCGAGCAATTCGCCAATCAGGAAGCCCATGCCACCCGCCGCGTGGAAATGATTCACGTCGGCCTTGCCGTTCGGATAGACGCGCGCCATGAGCGGCACCACGGCCGACAACGCGTCGAAATCGTCCCAATCGATGATGACGCCCGCCGCGCGGGCCATCGCCACCAGATGGAGCGTGTGATTGGTGGAACCGCCCGTGGCCAGCAGGCCGACGATGCCGTTGACGACGGCACGCTCGTCGACCACATGGCCGATCGGGGTGTAGTCGGGCGTGTCGGCGCCGATGGCCAGCACGCGCGCGAGGGCGGCGTCGGTCAATGCGTCGCGAAGCGGCATGTGCGGATGCACGAAGGCCGCGCCCGGCAGGTGCAGGCCCATGATTTCCATCAGGAGTTGGTTGCTGTTGGCGGTGCCGTAGAACGTGCAGGTGCCTGCGCCGTGATAGGCCTGCGACTCGGCTTCGAGCAGCGCGTCGCGGCCGACCTTGCCCGTGGCATACGCCTGGCGGATCTTGGCCTTCTCGTCATTCGACAAGCCGCTCGTCATTGGACCGGCCGGTACGAAGATCGTCGGCAGATGACCGAATTGCAGCGCGCCGATCACGAGGCCCGGCACGATCTTGTCACACACGCCGAGCATCAGCGCGGCATCGAACATGTTGTGCGAGAGTGCGATCGCCGTGCTCATGGCGATGATCTCGCGCGAGAACAACGATAGCTCCATGCCCGCGTTGCCTTGCGTGACGCCGTCGCACATCGCCGGCACACCGCCCGCGACCTGCACCGTGGCGCCGAGCTTGCGCGCGGCTTCGCGCAAACGCGCCGGATACGACTCATACGGCTGATGTGCCGAGAGCATGTCGTTGTAAGCCGTGACGACGCCGACGTTCGGACGACGCTGCTCGCGCAGGACGAGCTTGTCATTGGCCGGCATGGCGGCGAAACCGTGCGCCAGATTGGCACAGGACAGCGCGCCGCGCTGCGGGAAGCGTCCAGCGCTGGCGTCGACGCGAGCCAGATACGCCGCACGCGTGTCGCGGCTGCGCGCGGCAATGCGCGCCGTGACGGCCATTACGGTCGGGTGCAGGGGCTTCTTTTGCTCAGACATCATGCCGGGGAACGGAAATTGCGACGCACCCGGGACAGGTGCGATTCGGAGCGGAGTTTAGTAGAAATTCTACATCGCATCAATCGAAAGACATCCGCATCCGGGCTTGTCCCTAGTGTTATCCGATAGTTACGCCGAATTTTACCGTATCAAGAAACATCACACCACAATATGAAATGACGATTTTCTGTAGTTTTTGTACATGAACGCCGCAACTTGCACTCGCGCCGATCCGCGCCCGCGCTGCGGCGCCGGGACCTGCGGGTGCTATAGTGGGCGCCTGCTTTTGTCGACGCCTGCCATGCTGAACCGAATCAAAGCCACGCTGACCCAATTGCGCCCGTCCGAGCGCAAGCTCGCGACCTATGTGCTGGATGCGCCGCGCGAAGTCGTCGATCTGTCGATGAACGAACTCGCCGAACGCGCCAGCGTCAGCCAACCGACGATCGCCCGGTTCTGTCAGGCGGTGGGTTGCAGCGGCTATCGGGAGTTCAAGATCCGGCTGGCGCAGGGCATCGCACAAGGGGTGCCGTTCGTACACCGCGACGTGCGCCCCGACGAACCGGTGCCGGGCATCGCCAGCAAGGTGCTCGACCGCACCATCGGCAGTCTCATGCAGGTTCGCAACAATCTCTCGCCCGACAGCATCGGGCAAGCCATCGAGCTGCTTGCCGGGGCACGGCGCATCGAGTTCTACGGTGCGGGGGCGTCGGGGATTGCCGCACAGGACATGCAGCACAAGTTCTTCCGGCTCGGGGTGCCAGCCGTGGCATATAGCGACCCGCATGTCTACGGAATGTCGGCCGCGCTGCTGCGACAAGGGGATGTGGTGGTGGCGATCTCCAACACCGGGCGCACGCAGGATCTGCTTGAAGCCGTCCAGTTGGCGCGAACGGCGGGCGCGAGCGTGATTGCAATCACGCACAGCAACTCGCCGCTGGCGCGGCAGGCGAGCGTGGCGCTCTTCGCCGATGTCGACGAAGACACCGACGTCTACTCGCCACTGACCTCGCGTATCGCGCACCTGGCCATTGGCGACGTGCTCGCCGTGGGCATGGCGCTGCGCCTGGGCGATCGCCTGCCCGCCCAACTCGCCCGCGCGAAGGAAGTCATCAATCGCCGCCGGACGACGAACGAAGGGAGATAGCCACGGCTATCGCCTCACCCTCGTCATTTCGCGTCGCTTAAGGTCAGCGCCTATGCCGCGCGCTCAGCGCTGCTGTGCCTGCGGATTGACGGCGTTCCGTAGCGGCTTGCCGGTCAGCGCAGCGACGAGGTTGTCCGCCGCGCACGCGGCCATGGCATGGCGCGTCTCGTGTGTTGCCGAACCGATATGCGGCAGTGCGACCACTTGCTTCATCTTCAGCAGCGGCGAATCGACCGATACCGGCTCGCGCTCGAACACGTCGAGACCGGCGCCACGCAGATGGCCCGACGCCAGCGCATCGATCAGCGCCGCCTCGTCGATCACCTTGCCGCGCGCCGCGTTGATGAAAATGGCGCCCGGCTTCATCTGCGCGAATTCGTTCGCGCCGATCAACCGTTCCGTCGCCGGCGATAGCGGCACGAGCGTCACGACAAAATCGGCTTCGGCCAGCAACGCCGGAAGCGCCCGGTGCCGAGCGCCGTAGGCCTGCTCCGCAGCCTCGTTGCGCGAACGGTTGCTGTACAACACCCGCATGCCGAAACCGAGCGCGGCACGACGCGCGACCGCGCCGCCGATGCGTCCCATGCCGACGATGCCAAGCGTCTTGCCCTGCACGTCGGTACCGAAATGCGCCTCGTCGAGACTCGCCGTCCAACCGCCCGACTTCACCAGTTCGGCCAGTTCGACGACGCGCCGGGCACTCGACAGAATCAGGGCGAAGACGGTATCCGCCGTGGTTTCCGTCAGCACATCGGGCGTGTTCATCAGCACGATGCCGCGACGCGTGAGATCGGCCACGTCGAATTGATCGTAGCCCACGGAAATGGTGGCCCAGGCCTTGAGCCTGGGTGCGGCGTCCAGCAATGCGGGCGTGACGTTCATGCCCCCGCCGATGGCGCCCTCGGCGCGGCCCAGCGCCGCCATGAATGCCGCGCGGTTGCCGTCGTTCACCCCGTCGAATTCCGTCAGCGTAAAGGTTTCGGCCAACCGCGCACGCACGTCCGGCGGCACGCTCTTGTACAGCACCACTTCCGGAAGACTCATCCTCTTCGCTCCTTGGGGGGTGCCGCTGCCCGCACCCGCGGGCGACGGACCCCATGATCGGTATGTCGGATCAGCGCCGAGCGCCCTGCGCGTCGGCAAAAGCCCGTTCGAGAAAATCGAGACGGTCCTGGCCCCAGTAGGGCTGGCCGTCGAACACGAACCACGGTGCGCCGAAGACGCCGGCGCGTTCGGCGTCGTCGGTGTTGGCGTCGTAGGCCGCCTGCACGCCGGCCGTCTTCGACGCCGCGAGCAGCGATGCGCCGTCGAGCGACAGGCTGTCGGCGATAGCCTGCAACGTTGCCTCGTCGGCGATGTTGCGCTCCTCGGCCCACAGCGCCGTCGAAATGGCCGCCGTCAGCGCGAGCGCCTTGTCCGTGCCATGCGCGAGTTGCGCGGCGACGATCAAACGCGCCGCCGGATCGCCCGCCACCGGAAAGTACTTCGGTTCCAGGTTGAGCGGCACGCCGAGATAGCGGGACCAGCGCGCCAGCTCGACCAGACGATACGCTTGGCGCTGCGGCGCACGCTTGGCCAGCGGCAGGCCGCCCGAGCCGGCGAAGATGCGGCCGATATCCATCGGCTTCAACTGGATCTGCACGTCGTAGCGACGTGCCAGTTCGACAAAGCGGGCCTGCCCCATGTAGACATAGGGCGACGGCGGCGCCACGAAATAATCGCAGGTCAGACTCACGGCAGACTCCTCTCGGCTATCGGTGTTGGGCGCGGTTGGCCGCGCGATGGTGCAGTGGCCAGTGCTGGCGATGCGCGACGACGTGGGTGAACCATGACCCGGTGCGTCAGAACGGCTTGACGACCACGAGGATCACCGCCGCGAGCAGCGCCAGCACCGGGAATTCGTTGAAATAGCGATACCAGCGATGCGAATGTGTGTTGCGACCGGTTTCGAATTTGCGCAGCAGACGACCGCACGCATGGTGGTACCCCAGCAGCAACACCACGATGAGCAGCTTGGCGTGCAACCAGCCGCCGTAGCGTCCGATCCCGTAGTACAGCCAGAGGATCAGTCCGAAAGCGAGCGCGGGCACCGCCAGAATCGTCATGAAGCGATAGAGCTTGCGGGCCATGAGCAGCAGACGCTGCGTGGCGGCGGGCTCGCTCTCCATCGCGAGGTTGACGAAGATGCGCGGCAGGTAGAACAGGCCGGCGAACCACGAGGCGACGAAAACGATATGGAGCGCTTTGATCCAGAGCATCGGGGACGGGCGGCCCGCACGCAGGCCGTCGAATATTTTGAACAGCAAACAATGTACAACAATCCGTCGCACCGCGAAGGGCAACGTCCCGCGCATTCAGGCCCGGGCACCGCGACAAATCGACGCGACGCGGCCTGCGGCGTCATCGCGCACCGGGTTGTGATCCGCTGGGGTGCGGCGTCATTGCGTCTCACCCGATGAAACACACCGTGAGCGACGCCCTCGCGCGGCTGTGCCAGAATACGGGCCATATTGGCGTCTTCGCCCCGCATCGGTCGGTTTTCCGACCATTGGCCCCCGCATGAGAATACTTGGCATCGACCCCGGGCTGCGTGTCACTGGCTTCGGTGTGCTCGAAAAGCACGGCAACCGTCTGCAGTACGTGACGAGCGGCGTCATCCGCACCGGCGAAGGCACGCTGCCCGCGCGGCTGCGCATCATCTTCGAGAGCGTGGCGGAACTGGTCGACACCTATCGGCCCGATCAGGCCGCCATCGAGAAGGTGTTCGTCAACGTCAATCCGCAATCCACGCTGCTGCTCGGACAAGCGCGCGGCGCGGCGATCACAGCGCTGTCAGTCGGCGGGCTCGAGGTCTTCGAATACACGCCGATGCAGCTCAAGCAAGCGGTAGTCGGCTACGGACGCGCCCGAAAGGAGCAGGTCCAGGAGATGGTCACCCGCCTGCTCACGCTCACCGGCACCCCAGGCAAGGATGCGGCCGACGCGCTGGGCGTCGCCATCTGCCATGCGCACAGCGGCGAGACGTACGCGGCACTGGCTGGCGTCGCCCCGACCCTTGCGGCCAAGGGCCTGCGCGTGCGGCGCGGCCGCCTGGTCGGCTGAGCCTCATCGCCGTCACCGCTGCCGGCACCGCTGCCGGCACCGCTGCCGACACCGTCCTCCTACGCCGCGCAATCTCCCGCTGCCCGCCCCGGCACGCGACGTCCGAAGCGCTACAATGCAGCCATGATCGAAACCGACAAACTCGCCGCCGAGCGCATCATTGCGCCGACCCCGGCCTCGCCTAACGAAGAAGCCTTCGAGCGCGCGCTGCGTCCCAAGCTGCTCGACGAATATGTCGGTCAGCGCAAGGTGCGCGGCCAGTTGGAGATCTTCATCGAGGCCGCGCGCAAGCGCTCGGAACCGCTCGACCACGTGCTGCTCTTCGGGCCGCCGGGCCTGGGCAAGACGACGCTCGCGCACATCATCGCCCGCGAAATGGGCGTGCATTTGCGCCAGACTTCGGGGCCCGTGCTCGAGCGCCCGGGCGACCTCGCCGCGCTGCTGACCAATCTCGAAGCCAACGACGTGCTGTTCATCGACGAAATCCACCGGCTCTCGCCCGTCGTCGAGGAAATCCTGTATCCGGCGCTCGAGGATTACCAGATCGACATCATGATCGGTGAAGGCCCCGCGGCGCGCAGCGTCAAGCTCGACCTGCAACCGTTCACGCTCGTGGGCGCGACCACGCGCGCCGGCATGCTGACGAATCCGCTGCGCGACCGCTTCGGGATCGTGGCGCGTCTGGAGTTCTACACGGCCGAAGAACTGACCGGCATCGTGCGCCGCTCGGCCGGCCTACTCGGCGCGGCCATCGTCGACGACGGCGCTTTTGAGATCGCCCGTCGCGCGCGCGGCACGCCGCGTATCGCCAACCGGTTGCTGCGGCGTGTGCGCGACTACGCCGAAGTGAAGGCCGACGGGCGCATTACCGCCGCCGTGGCCGACGCCGCGCTCTCGATGCTCGACGTCGACTCGGTCGGCCTTGACGTGATGGACCGCAAGCTGCTCGAAGCCGTGCTCCACAAGTTCGACGGCGGCCCCGTGGGCGTGGACAACCTCGCCGCCGCCATCGGCGAAGAGCGCGACACCATCGAAGACGTGATCGAGCCGTACCTGATCCAGCAGGGCTTCCTGCAACGCACGCCTCGCGGGCGCGTCGCGACACTTGCCGCGTATCGTCACTTCGGACTGGCCGCCCCCGGCAGTGCGCCGGACAGCAGCTCGCTCTGGTCGCCCGACGCCACCGGCAAGTGAACCCTGCCGCTTTGACATCGCCACACTGAACCTCGCATGCCCTCGCACGACGACCTCCCGACTCCGCCTCCGGCAACGCCCTTGCGGCCTGCCGGGCCGGTCGTGGGCGTGTCGGGACGTGTGCGGCATGCCATTGCGATGCGGCTGGTGAGCCTGACCTCAGGCCCCGGCGCTCCACGACTGAACTACGACACCCCGGCTGGCGACCCCGGCCTGTTCGGCCCGGACGCCGCCTGCTGGCACGTGCATGGAGACTTCACGTCGATGATGATCGGCGGCATCAGCGCGCTGCTGATGCAGTCGCTGCACCCGCTCGCGATGGCCGGGGTCTGGGATCACTCGACCTTCCGGCAGGACGTGATCGGCCGTCTGCGCCGCACGGCGACATTCATTGGCGGCACGACCTTCGGCAATACGGCAGACGCCCACGCCCTGCTCGAACGGGTGCGACGCATCCACCTGCAGGTCAAGGGCGTTGCCCCCGACGGGCGCCCCTACGCCGCGTACGATCCCGATCTGCTGACGTGGGTGCATGTGGCCGAGACGTCGAGCTTCCTGCGCAGCTATCTCGTCTACAAGGATCCGGCGTTCGCCCGCAGCGAGCAGGATCGTTATTACGCGGAAGTCGCGCGCATTGCGGTGGCCCTCGGCGCTCGCGACGTGCCGACGAGTGTCGCGCAGATCGACGACTATCTCGCCGCCATGCGTCCGGCCTTGTGCGCGAGCGAGCGCACCGACGAAGTCGTGCGCGTGTTGCGCAATCTGCCCGCGCCGTTCACAGGCGCGCGCCTGTTCAGCGGCGTGTTGTTTCGCGCAGGCATCGATTTACTGCCCGACTGGTCGCAGGCGATGCTCGGCTTCGGGGAAGGGGCGACGGTGCGCCGCCTGACGGTGCGGCCCGCGGTGCGTCACATGGCGCAGGTCGCGCGCTGGTCCATGCGCAACAGCGTGGCGCACCGCGCGCGTCGCCGCGCATTGGCGACGCCCGATGTCGTGGTTGTGCAGTCATCGCTGGAACGCTAGGCACGTCCGCACTACGGCCCTTGCGCAACCTGCCCGCCCGTTACACCACGCGCGGATCGACGCGATCCATCGCGGCAGCGCCCTCCGGCCTGTCGTTGCTTTCGTCGCGCACGGCGGCGTCCAGATGCGCGACATCCCCCCAACACAGCACGTGCCAGCCCTGGCCATCGTAGGCCAGGCGGTTCACGCTCGCGTTGAGCAGCGGATAGGCACGCGGCTCGGTCAATGCAAGCCGCGTTGCGAGCCGATAGCAGCAATCGAGCACGCCGCCATGCGCCACCAGCGCCAGATGCTTGCCCGCATAGTCGTGCAGCAGTTGCGCGACGGACTCGGTGATACGCGTGTAGAAACCTCGCGTGGACTCGCCGCCAGGAATCACGAAATCGGGATCGCGGCTCTGCCAGCGCGCATAGTCTTGCGGAAATTGCGCCTGGATCTCGTCCGGCACACGGGTTTCGAAGACCCCGTAGTGACGCTCCCGCAAACTCGCGGTGCGCACCAGCGGCAAGCCGCACGCGCGTGCGACGGGTTCCGCCGTCTGCACCGCTCGCTGCAAATCGCTCGTGAGCACGTGGTCAAAAACGCGCCCGCGCGCCGCCACCTCGCGCGCGATACGCTGCCCCAACAAGACCGCCTGATGCTCGCCCTCGGTCGAGAGCGGGATATCGGTATGGCCTTGAATCCGTTTGGCGCGGTTCCAGTCAGTCTCACCGTGGCGAATCAAAGTCAGGGTCGTGGTCATGCCGGTCATCGATGCGATTGCTTGTTACGTGTGGCGTGTGGCGTGAGTCAAAGCGGGCGAGGTCAGACGGCGTGCCGTCAGGCCAGCGCCGGATTGAGCGTGTAGGTGCCGGTCACGCGCGCCTGCCCAAGCACGTGCGGCTGAATCGCCGCGAGCACGTCGTCGCCCCCGAAACGGCCGTCGAGCGGCACACGCGCGATATCGAGCGCGTACACGGTGAAGTGGTAGTGGTGCACGATCGTGTCGTTCCACGGCGGGCACGGGCCGTCGTAGCCGTAGTAATCGCCGCGCATGCTCTCGTCGCCCGCAAACCAGGCAGTGTAGTCGTTGATGCCGTGACGCATGCCGTCGAGCGCGTCCGGGCCGAACTTGCCGCGCGGCGTAACGTGGTTGCTGTGGCTGGCCGCCGGGATCTCGGACACCGACGCCGGCACGTCGACGAGCACCCAGTGATAGAAATCGACGCGCGGCAGAGTCGCCGGCACTTCGCGACCTTCCTGGTTGACGTCGTCGCCCTGGCTCGGTACGTCGCTGTCGGTGCAGATCACGACAAACGAACGGGTACCGGCCGGCGCATCGGACCACGCCAGATGGGGATTCTTGTTCTGCGACAGCGCCACGTGCGCCTGTGCATCCGGTTTGCCGAAGGCGAACTGTTCATCTATCGCCGCATTGTCGGCAAACGAGTCACTCCAGACTTTCATCGGTTTCTCCCAAGCATTGTCGTTTCGGAACTCGTCGACGGTATCACACCGATGCGAATCGCGTGCGGGCGCTCCCCCACATCCAGACGATTCCGAGCAATTTTCGGGATAGAACCTGGGCGGATGCGGCCGGCGCGGCAAGTAACGCGCGGCATCGCCAGCGCACGCCGCCGCCGAACGTCAACCGGCGTCGGGACGCGTCTGAAGCCAGAACGTGACCGGTCCGTCGTTCACGAGTGAGACGCGCATGTACGCGCCGAATTCGCCCGTTTCCACGATCGGATGGCGCGCACGCGCCTGCATGACAAAATGGTCGAAGAGCCGCTTGCCGTCGGCCGGACTGGCCGCCGGGGTGAAGCTCGGCCGGGTGCCGCTGTGGGTGTCGGCCGCCAGCGTGAACTGCGAGACGAGCAGCAAGCCGCCCGCGGCACCGTTGCCATCGAGACTCGAGACGCTGCGGTTCATCTTGCCCGCCTCGTCAGAGAACACGCGATAGCCCAGCAGCTTCGCGAGCAGTTTGTCCGCGCTCGCCTCGGTGTCGCCACGCTCGGCACATACCAGGGCGAGCAGGCCCGGACCGATGGCGCCCACCGTGCGGCCATCGACCGTCACGGCGGCTTCGAGCACCCGCTGGATGAGCGCGATCATCGCCCGACCCGCGCCAGCACGCGCACCATCAGCAGCGATCGGGCGGCGACGCTCAAGCGAGCGTCACGCGCGCGAAGCGGCGCTTGCCGACCTGCACGACATAGGTGCCGGCGTCGATCTTCGCGCCCTTGTCGGACACGGCCTCGCCGTCGATCCGCACGCCGCCCTGCTCGATGTTGCGGTTGGCTTCCGACGTCGACGGCACCAAGCCGGCCTGCTTGAGGAGCTGAGCGATCCCCAGCGGCGCGCCTTCAAGGGAAACTTCCGGGATGTCGTCCGGCACACCGCCCTTGGCGCGTGCGTTGAAATCTTCGAGCGCGCGCTCGGCATCGGCCTGCGAATGGAAACGGGCCACGATCTCCTGCGCGAGCAGCACCTTCACGTCGCGCGGATTGCGCCCGCCTTCGACATCCTTGTGCAATTGGGCGATCTCGTCGAGCGTACGGAACGAGAGCAACTCGTAGTAACGCCACATCAGACCGTCCGAGATACTCATGAGCTTGCCGAACATCTCGCTCGGCTTCTCGCTGATGCCCACGTAATTGGCCTTGGACTTCGACATCTTCTCGACACCGTCCAGCCCTTCGAGCAGCGGCATCGTCAGAATGCACTGCGGCTCCTGACCGTATTGCTTTTGCAATTCACGGCCCACGAGCAGGTTGAACTTTTGGTCGGTGCCACCGAGTTCCAGATCCGACTCCAGGGCCACCGAGTCGTAGCCCTGCATGAGCGGATAGAGGAATTCGTGGATGGCGATCGGCACGCCGCCCTGGAAGCGCTTCGTGAAGTCCTCGCGCTCGAGCATGCGCGCCATGGTGTAGCGCGACGCGAGCTTGATCATGCCGTCCGCGCCCAGCTTCATCGACCATTCGCTGTTGTAGCGAATTTCGGTCTTGTTGCGGTCGAGCACCAGCGCGGCCTGTTCGAAATAAGTCTTGGCGTTCGACTCGATCTGCTCGCGGGTGAGCGGCGGACGCGTGCTGTTACGGCCCGACGGATCACCGATCAGCGACGTGAAATCGCCGATCAGGAAGATGACCGTGTGCCCCAGATCCTGCAACTGGCGCATCTTGTTGAGCACCACGGTGTGGCCGATGTGGATGTCCGGCGCCGTGGGGTCCAGCCCCAGCTTGATACGCAGCGGCTTGCCGGTCGCTTCGCTGCGCGCCAGCTTCTGGAGGAACTCCTCTTCCACGAGCAGCTCGTCGCAACCGCGCTTGGCGATCGCCAGTGCGGCCCGCGCGGCGTCGGTCACGGGATACTTCTTTTCCGAGGTGAGTGCGTGTTCACTTGTCATAACATCATTGTCCAGACTGGTTCAGGGTTTCCCTTGAGCAGTCAGTAAAGGCGGAGGCCGCGGTAGCTCTGCTATAATCGCGGCTCAATTCTCGGCTCGGGCCGAAGCGACGCCGGGTTGCCCCGGAATTCCGACAGGCAATCTCGAAGCGTGCCGCTCCGCCCGGGCTTTTTTCGTAAGTTGCGCAGAATTTTACGTGATGTGGCCAAAACTCCGTGATTTTTTTGCGCGTGAACTGCTGACGCTGATCGATCCCACGCAGCCCAAGCACCGTCGCAGGAAGGTGCAAATCGTGGCAACGGTCGGTTCTGCCCTGACGTTGGGAATGGTGACCGCTTTCGGCGTGGCACCGATGGTGCCCGACGCGGCCCGCAACGGTGCGAGCGTGACATTGCCGCTCACCTTCCCCGACCTGGCCAAACAGATTCAGCAGCTCGACGCGCAATCCCAGACCTTTATTCATCAAGTGGCCCTGCGCCGCGGCGAAACCCTGGGCGACATGCTCTCGCGGCTGTCGATCCAGGACCCCGCGGCCGAGCGGTTCATTCGTGAGAACGCCGTCGCCCGTCGCCTGATCGGCGTGCCCCCTGGGAATGTCGTGCAGGCCGAGACCGACGACGATGGCAAGCTCGTCTCGCTCTCCACCGTGTTGTCGAATGGCAGCACCGCGGCCCAGCAACTGGTGATCGACCGCAACGACGGCGGACGCTTGCGCGCCCGCATGGAGCAGTTGGCCAACGATACCGAATGGGCCATGCGCTCCGGTGCCATCGCGGGCAATTTCTTCACGGCGATGGACGATGCGGGCGTGCCCGATGCCGTCGTCGCGCAGATGGTGCACATCTTCTCCGGGGTGATCAACTTCCAGCGTGACGTTCGCCGCGGCGACCGCTTCCGCCTCGTGTACGAGGTGATCAAGCAGCAGGATCGCACCGTGCGCACTGGCCGTGTGCTGGCGATCGAGTTCATCAATCAGGGCAAGACACACCAGGCCATCTGGTACGCCGATCCGAAGGGCGCGCCCGATGGCGCGTACTACGGCTTTGACGGTCGCAATCTGAAACAGGCTTTCCTGCGCACGCCGGTCGAGTTTTCGCGGATTTCGTCGGCCTTCGGCGGTCGCGAGCATCCGTTCCAGCACAAGTGGAAGCAGCACGAAGGCGTGGATCTGGCAGCGCCTATCGGCACGCGCGTGTTCGCGGCCGGCGACGGCGTGGTCAAGTTCGTCGGCAAGCAAAACGGTTACGGCAATCTGGTCGAGATCGATCATTCCGGCAATTACCAGACGCGTTACGCCCATCTGTCCGGCTTCGGCCAAGGCATGAAGCCCGGTACGCGTGTCACCCAAGGCCAGGTCATCGGCTTCGTCGGACAGACGGGCTGGGCCACCGGCCCGCACCTGCACTATGAACTGCGCTTCAAGGGTGTGCCGCTCAACCCGTTCTCAACGGACGTGGCGGCGGTCGCGCCGCTCTCGGGTCCGCGTCTGAAGCTATTCGACATGTACGCCGAGAACCTTCTCAAGCGCATCGATCTGATGCGCACCGTACAGGTCGCCGAGCGCGATTGAGGTATGCTGGAGACCGCACTGTGCGGGGAGATAGGTGACTCACCTGTGCCCCTTCCCGGTGCGGATTCAATTTCTCCGGCCCTCGCTCCGCCCATGACCGACACCGCTCGCCACCTCGACGCCCCAGCATCTCCCTCCCATTTCATCGGCCTGATGTCCGGCACCAGTCTCGACGGTGTCGACGGCGTGCTCGTCGCGTCAGCCAGCGGGCAGGTGCTCGCAGAAGCCTATCTGCCTTTTCCGGGCGATCTTCGTGAAACGTTGATGGTGTTGCAAGCGCCCTCGGAAAACGAGCTGCACCGCGAAGCGCTGGCGGCGAACGCATTGGTAAGCGTCTATGCGGACTGCGTGCGCGAGTTGCTCACGGCCGCCGGATTGCCGGCGTCCGCTATCGCGGCCATCGGCGCTCATGGGCAGACGATCCGCCACCGTCCGGGCGAGTTCGATGGAATCGGTTATACGCGCCAACTCAACGCGCCCGCACTGCTCGCGGAATTGACCGGCATCGATGTCGTTGCAGACATTCGCAGCCGGGATGTCGCCGCCGGCGGCCAGGGCGCACCGCTTGTGCCCGCCTACCATCAGGCGGTGTTTTCGGATGCCGGGCAAACGCGCGTCGTCTGCAATCTCGGCGGCATCAGCAATGTGACGATTCTGCCGGCGGCGGCATCCGGCCAGCCCGTCTGCGGCTTTGACTGCGGCCCGGGCAATGCACTGCTCGATGGCTGGGCCGCCCGTCATCTCGGAACCTCGTACGACGACGCAGGCGCCTGGGGCGCCAGCGGACACGTCGACGAGGCCTTGCTGAGCCACTTGCTGAGCGAACCGTACTTCCGTCAGACGCCGCCGAAGAGCACCGGTCGCGACCTGTTCCACGCGAACTGGCTGGATACCCGACTGGCGGCCGCTCCGGGCGTGTCGC
Organism: Pandoraea cepalis; assembly: GCF_902459625.1. Taxonomy (NCBI): domain Bacteria; kingdom Pseudomonadati; phylum Pseudomonadota; class Betaproteobacteria; order Burkholderiales; family Burkholderiaceae; genus Pandoraea; species Pandoraea cepalis. The sequence continues at coordinate 973,150 of NZ_CABPRY010000001.1, read as the reverse complement.
CGGTGGATGTCCAGGCCACGCTCGTCGCGCTGACCGCGCAGTGTGTCGCCGACGACGTGTTGCGTTACGCGCCCGACTGCCGAGGCTTTTACGCCTGCGGCGGCGGAACGCGCAATCGTGCACTCATGCAAGCCATCGCGGCGCGTTTGCCGGGTGTAACCGTCGCGACGACCGAGGCGCTCGGCGTACCGCCGCATCAAGTCGAGGCCCGCGCCTTCGCCTGGCTCGCGCAACGTTGCCTGGTCAGGCAACCAGGGAATCTTGCGTCAGTCACCGGCGCGCAGGGCCCTCGCATTCTCGGCGCGATCTATCCGCACTGAGCCAGGCGCACCCATCGCACCAGGAAATCGACGGCGCAATAAGAAAGGGCCCTTGCGGGCCCTTTCTCGTACTGCATCCAGATACGGCTTTCGTGCCGTTCAGACCGAGAACGAAGAACCGCAGCCACAAGTCGTGGAAGCGTTCGGGTTCTTGATCACGAACTGCGCGCCATTGATGTCTTCCTTATAGTCAATCTCGGCGCCGACGAGGTATTGATAGCTCATCGAGTCGATCAGCAGCGACACGCCGTTCTTGTCGAGCACGGTATCGTCTTCGTTGACGTCTTCATCGAAGGTGAAACCATACTGAAAGCCGGAGCAACCGCCGCCCTGCACGAAAACGCGCAGTTTCAGCTCGGCATTGCCTTCCTCGTCGATCAGTTGCTTGACCTTGTCCGCGGCGCTGTCGGTAAAGACCAGGAAAGCGGGCATTTCCGTGACGGCGGCCTCAAGCGGTGCGTTCATCGCAAATCTCCAAAAATCGGTTCGGTACCATTCTAGTCTCTATTCCCAGATTGTGCCGACGGCAGAAAAATCAAGGGCTTAGAGACCATAAATACCGTTACGGCAGTACGGGAATATGGGTCAGCCCCATGTTCTCCGGCAAGCCGAACATCAGGTTCATACACTGCACGCCCTGACCGGACGCGCCCTTGACCAGATTGTCCTCGACGACGAGGATCACCAGCGTATCTTCATTGCCCGGACGATGCACCGCCATACGGACATAGTTCGATGCGCGCACCCAGCGCGTTTCCGGCATCGAGCCGGCCGGCAGCACGTCCACGAACGGCTCGCCGGCGTAATACGTCTCGAACAGCGCCTGGAAATCGGTGTCGCGCGCTTCGGGCAGGATCGTCGCGTAAAGCGTCGAGTGGATACCACGAATCGTGGGCAGCAGGTGCGGCACGAACGTCAGGCCCACGTTGTAGCCCGCGATCGCCTCCAGACCCTGCTTGATTTCCGGGTGATGGCGATGGCCCTTCACGGCGTAGGCCTTGAAGTTGTCGGCCGACTCCGCAAGAATCAGCGACGTCTCACCCTTGCGACCCGCTCCGCTTGCCCCCGACTTGGCATCGGCGATCAGGTGTTTGGGATCGACCAGCTTGCGACCACCGGCAAACAGCGGCGCATAGCCTAGTTGCACGGACGTGGGGTAGCAGCCCGGCAGGCCGATGACGCGGGCGCTCTTGATCTTGTCGCGGTTGATTTCGGGCAGGCCGTAGACGGCTTCTTCGAGAATGTCGGGGCAAGCGTGGGGCATGCCGTACCACTTTTCGAACGTGGCGATATCTTTCAGGCGGAAATCTGCCGCCAGATCGATCACGCGCACACCGGCGGCGAGCAGCTCGCGCGCCTGCGCCATGGCCACGCCATGCGGCGTGGCGAAGAACACCACGTCGCAATCGGTCAGGCGGGCGTCGTCGGGCGTGCAGAATGCCAGGTCGACACGGCCTCGCAGGTTCGGATACATATCGGCGACCGGCGTACCCGCTTCCTTGCGCGAGGTGATCGCCGTCAACTTCACTTCCGGATGCTGTGCCAGCAAACGGAGCAGCTCCACACCGGTGTAGCCGGTGCCGCCTACGATACCTACCTTGACCATGTCCTACCCCTTTCAATCGGAACCGCGATTCTATCAAGCTTCCACGACACGTGTGGGACGGCAACGCGCCTGACGCCTGCGCGAGTCACACGCGCCAAAGGCGACGCACAATAGAAAAAAGGCCGCACGAGGCGGCCTTTCCTTGCATCCGCCAGAGGCAGATGCGAACAAGCACTCGGGCGATTAACGCTTCGAGAATTGCTTGCGACGGCGAGCCTTGTGCAGACCCACCTTCTTACGTTCGACTTCACGGGCGTCGCGCGTGACGAAGCCAGCGGTCGACAGCGTCGGCTTGAGCGTCGCATCGTAGTCGATCAGTGCGCGGGTGATACCGTGACGAACCGCACCGGCCTGACCCGTTTCACCGCCGCCGGACACGTTGACCTTGATGTCGAACGTTTCAGCGTGGTTGGTCAACTCGAGCGGCTGACGAACGATCATCAGCGACGTTTCGCGAGCGAAGTACTCTTTGATCGGCTTGCCGTTGACGACGATGTCGCCCTTGCCAGCCTTGATGAAGACGCGAGCAACCGCGCTTTTGCGACGGCCGGTGCCGTAATTCCAATCGTTTTTGAACATGGCGTGGCCCTTAGATCTCGAGCGACTTCGGTTGCTGCGCTTCGTGCGGATGGTTACCGTCGGCGTAAACCTTCAGCTTCTTGATCATCGCGTAGCCCAGCGGACCCTTCGGCAGCATGCCCTTCACGGCCTTCTCGAGCGCACGGCCCGGGAAACGCTCTTGCATTTTGCCAAACGTGGTTTCGTAGATACCGCCCGGGTAACCCGTGTGACGGTAGTACTTCTTGTCGGTTTGCTTTGCGCCCGTAACTTTCAGCTTGGCAGCATTGACGATGATGATGTAATCACCCGTGTCAACGTGCGGCGTGAATTCCGGTTTGTGTTTGCCGCGCAGACGGCGTGCCACTTCGCTGGCGACACGGCCGAGGACTTTGTCCGTCGCGTCAATCACAAACCATTCGCGCGTCACCTCTGCCGGCTTAGCGGAAAACGTCTTCATGATCGATCCAAATAAAATACATTTGCCCCATTAACATCAACTTCCTGCTTGTCTGCCGGCCGCGTCCTCGCGATTTGCATCGCATGGCGCAGTCCTGTGCTTGCAGGCTCTCCCTGATGTATCTTCCGTGGGCATTTCCGGAAAAGCCGTTGATTATACAGAAAAAACCACTCGTCGGTAAACGGCGTTTCCCGACGCACAAAAAAAAACCCGAACCTCATGGGTCCGGGTTAAATCCACCAAAGGAGGAGGGTGGAGGAGACACTGGCAGAATTGCTGTGAAGCACAACAACCAATGACTGCAGTCTAGCAAAGACGATGGTGCGATGCAAGAAAATTTATAGTGCGAAATCAATAACCATAATGCGGAACGCTAGAGGAATGAGAGGTTGACAATTATTTTCATTTAAATCAAATAGTTACTGCAAAAACACCTTACACCGCAACCCGACAAGTAGAGTCCAGCATCTAACTTTAGGGTTTATCCGCCTGAAACATCGATCAAAAAAGCGCCAATATTGCGACGCAGCAACCCGTGCTGCCCAGGTCGGCATCCCAAGGTCGCGCTGAGCGTCGTACGCGCCTTGGCGGAAGCCGTTACAATTTTCGCTTGAACGGGATATCGGGGTTTCGGAATATGGAATGCAAGGTGAGTTGGATGGGCCAGGACGGTATGGCTTTCGTCGCCCAGACGGGAAGCGGACACATCGTCGCGATGGACGGTGCCCCGGAGGGTGGCGGTCACAATCAGGCGCCGCGTCCGATGGAAATGCTGTTGGTTGGCACGGGCGGATGCACGGCGTATGACGTCGTGCTGATTCTCAAGAAGAGCCGGGCCGAAGTGAAGGATTGCAACGTCACGCTCAAGGCCGAGCGGGCCAGCGAAGATCCGAAGGTCTTTACCAAGATTCACTTCCACTTCACGGTCACGGGCCGCAACCTGAACCCCGCCACGGTGGAGCGCGCGGTGACCCTCTCTCACGACAAGTACTGCTCGGCGTCGATCATGCTCGCGAAGACGGCGGAGATCACCCATAGCGTCGAGATCGTCGAAGGCTGAGCACCGGTCGGCCCTGCCATTTCTCGCCGACACGATGACATTGGAAACACAAAAGGCTCCCAGCGGGAGCCTTTTGTGTTTTGTTCGGATGCAGAGCCGGCCGATAAGCCGGATTCTGTGAACGCGACTCGCGCCGCGCCTGACAATCATTCCTCTAGGCGACGCATCACTGCGCCGCTCAAGCTTCCTACCCGCAGGCTCCCGGGGGCCCCGTTGCCGGCATCCGCACAAGGCGCATGCCGTTCACCTGCCTATTTGGAATTGCTCCGGGTGGAGGTTACCGTGCCGTGTGCGTTGCCGCACGCCGCGGTGCGCTCTTACCGCACCGTTTCACCCTTACCTGATCCGCCTGGCTTGCGCCAGGGGCCATCGGCGGTCTGTTCTCTGTTGCCCTGTTCCGCGTCTCACGACGGATGGCCGTTAGCCATCACCCTGCCCTGTGGAGTCCGGACTTTCCTCCCCCTCCCAAAGGGAGGCGGCGATTGTCTGGCCGACTCTGCGGGCCGAAGTGTATCACGCGCGCCGCCGTGCCGCCGCCCTACCTCCGCCCCCTACCTCCGCCCTACCTCCGCCCTACCTCCGCCCTACCTCCGCCCTACCTCCGCCCTACCCCGGCCCCACCCCGGCCCCACCCCGGCCCCACCCCGGCCCCACCCCGGCCCCACCCCGGCCCCACCCCGGCCCTACTTCCGCGCCCAACTCTGCCTGACGTCCGCCCTCCCGGCCCACGCGCCACCGGGACCCTCAGCTCGTCCGACGCCGGCCAGGCCGGAAGACCGAGGTGTCCCGATAATAGGCGGGGTCGTGGTTGGCCGGCCACCAACCGGGGATGCCCAGCACCGGCAACGGCGCGAAGTCGCGTGTTGTGAGCGGCCCACTGGCGAGCCCCGGCGCGATCCGGGCGTCGAGCCAGGCGCGGCGCGCGAGGGGTGTCCAGCCAAAGTAGGCTTGTGGCACGTCCACGATCCACGCGTGCGCGGTCACTGCCGGGTACGGGGCAACGAGCTTCTCCAGCAACGCATGTCCGAAAGGCTGCACCTCGCAGGCGCGCCCCCAATCGGCACGCCGTGCAACGAAGAGCGTGTGCCAGTCAAACGCCCGAAGCGCCCCGCCCAGCGCCGGGTCGCTACACGCGAAGAGGACGGCATTTTCGTCGAAGAGGGTGGCGGCATCGCGCGTGGCACCGCGCGTGGCTTGCACACCGTCGACGGCGATGGCAGCGGCCTGACGAGCGTTGAGCGCCGCCTTGCCGCGCGGATAGGCCAGCCAGATCAGCGCATTGAAGAAGTCATGCAGATTAGGGCGCGTCGGCACCCCGCCTGTGTCCGCGATGAAGGCCTCGTAGGCGGTGTCGGCGGGAAGCGCCTGCGGGGCGACGAATCGCAACGCCCGCCCCCGCCCACTCACCTGCCCGGCCGCCGCCGCTTGCGCCGACAGCGCCTCGCGCCAGTCGGCGCCCGCCAAGGCGTCCCGCCCCCGCTCGGCGACCGCGTCGAACCAAGGCGCGTGCCAGTCGATCGCCGGCAAGCCTGTCCACGTGGACGCCAAAGGCGCCGACGCGTCCTCCGGACTCACCCCTTGAGCTTCCAGCCGATGACTTCGCCGCCGCGCAGCGGCACCACGGTCGCATCGCCCATCGGCAGCTCCGCCGGCAGCTGCCAGTCTTCACGGACCAGGGTGATCTTGTCGGCATTGCGCGGCAGTTCGTAGAAATCCGGGCCGTGGAAGCTGGCGAAGCCTTCGAACTTGTCGAGCGCGCCGGCCTTGTCGAACGCCTCGGCGTACAGCTCTACCGCGTGCAGCGCCGTGTAGCAACCGGCGCAGCCGCAGGCGGCTTCCTTCGCCTCGCGTGCGTGCGGGGCACTGTCGGTACCGAGGAAGAAGCGCGGGCTGCCTGACGTAGCCGCCTTCACGAGCGCATCGCGATGCGTCTCGCGCTTGAGCACCGGCAGGCAGTAGTAGTGCGGCCGGATCCCGCCCGTGAAGATCGCGTTGCGGTTGTATAGCAGGTGGTGCGCGGTGATTGTGGCGGCGATGGGGCCGTCGGCCTGCGCCACATACTCGGCGGCGTCCTGGGTCGTGATGTGTTCGAACACAACCTTGAGGCCCGGGAAATCGCGGCGCAACGGCGACATCACACGATCGATAAAGACCTTCTCACGATCGAAGATGTCGATGTCGGCGCTCGTCACCTCACCGTGCACGAGCAGCGGCATGCCAACGTCCTGCATCGCTTCGAGCGCGCCGCGGCACTTGGCCAGATCGGTCACGCCGGCGTCGGAGTTCGTCGTGGCGCCGGCGGGGTAGAGCTTCACCCCATGCACGAAGCCCGATGCCTTCGCGCGACGGATTTCGTCGGCGGCCGTGTTGTCGGTCAGATACAGGGTCATGAGCGGCTCGAACGCATTGCCGGCCGGGCGCGCCGCGAGAATACGCTCGCGATACGCGGCGGCGAGTTCGGTCGTGGTGACCGGCGGCTTGAGGTTCGGCATGATGATCGCGCGCCCGAACTGGCGGGCGCTGTCGGGCAGCACGCTCTTGAGCACGTCGCCATCGCGCACGTGCAGGTGCCAGTCATCGGGGCGGGTGATAGTCAATTCGTTGATCATGGGCGTTTTCCGGGAGCTGGGGGAGACGGCTAGCCCATGAGACCGTCGCCGCGCGGTGACGCGTCGGCGCGACGGACCGATTGGGCGGGAATGTACGTACACAGGGGCCAGTGCTATGCTTGTGCAACCCCATATTGTACTGGTTGCGGCGCTCCGACACGACGAGCGCAACCCATCTTCGATTGACCCGCCCCATGTGCCAACTGCTCGCAATGAATTGCGCGGAACCGACCGACATCACGTTCTCATTTACCGGTTTCGCGGCGCGTGGGGGCGGTACGGATCACCACGCGGACGGCTGGGGCATCGCATTCTTCGAAGACAAGGCCTGCCGGCTGTTCATCGATCACCAGGCCGCCGCGAACTCGCCCATCGCCGAGCTGGTGAAGAAATACCCGATCAAGTCCAAGAACGTCATCGCGCATATCCGCAAAGCGACACAGGGCATCGTTGAGCTGGAGAACTGCCACCCGTTCCAACGCGAGTTGTGGGGACGCCACTGGATCTTCGCGCACAACGGCGATCTGCACGACTACGATCCGTTTCTCTCGGGCGTCTATCAGCCCGTGGGGACGACCGACAGCGAGCGCGCCTTCTGCGACATCATGCAGGGCCTGCGCAAGCGCTTCCCCGGTTCGCAACCGCCACTCGACGAGTTGTTCCACGCGGTCGAGGACATCACGCGTACGATCACGCGCCACGGCGTATTCAACTTCGTTCTCTCGAACGGCCAGGCGCTGATCGCGCACTGCTCGACACGGCTGCACTTCATCGCCCGCCAGTGGCCGTTCACGAAGGCGCATCTGATCGACGCCGACTGGGAAATCGATTTTTCCAAGTTCACGACGCCAGCCGATCGCGTGGCGGTGATCGCCACGGCACCGCTCACCGACAACGAAGTCTGGACGACGTTCGCGCCGGGTGAATTGATTCTCTTCGAGAAGGGGGGGCCGTCGCTGCGCACCGTAGTGCCGATTCCCGAAGCCGTTCGTCTGCGCAACGAGCAGAACACTGCCTGCCAGTAAGGCCGCGACGACGCCGACGAGCATAAAAAAAGCGTGCCCGAAGGCACGCTTTTTTCATTCCACCCGCACCAACGATCAGTGCAGGATCTTGGCCAGGAAGTCCTTGGCGCGGTCCGACTTCGGATTCGCGAAGAACTCGTCCTTCTTGTCGTCTTCGACGATGATGCCTTGATCCATGAAGATCACACGGTTCGCGACCTTCTTGGCGAAGCCCATTTCGTGCGTGACCACCATCATGGTCATGCCTTCCTGCGCCAATTCGACCATCACGTCGAGCACTTCGTTGATCATTTCCGGGTCGAGAGCCGAGGTCGGCTCGTCGAACAGCATGGCGATCGGGTCCATGCACAGGGCGCGAGCGATGGCCACGCGCTGCTGCTGACCGCCCGAGAGCTGGCCCGGGAACTTGTGGGCATGCGCCGTCAGGCCCACGCGCTCCAGCAACTTCAGGCCCTTGACACGGGCGGCGTCCTTGCTGCGACCAAGCACCTTGACCTGCGCGAGCGTCAGGTTTTCGGTGATCGACAGGTGCGGGAACAATTCGAAGTGCTGGAACACCATGCCGACGCGCGAGCGCAGCTTGGCCAGGTTCGTCTTCGGATCGGCAACCGATGTGCCATCGACGATGATCTCGCCTTGCTGGATCGGCTCCAGACCGTTGACGGTCTTGATGAGCGTGGACTTGCCCGAACCCGACGGGCCGCACACCACCACGACTTCACCCTTCTTGACTTCAGTGGAGCAGTCCGTGAGCACCTGGAACTGGCCGTACCACTTGGAGACGTTTTTAAGGGTAATCATTTCGCCAACCTCTTCTGAAGACGTTTAACCGACATCGAAACCGTGAAGCAGATCACAAAGTAGACCGCTCCGGCAAACACAATCATTGCGGGCAACGTGCCGTCACGCTGGCCCACCTGGTACGCCATGCCGAAGAAGTCGGCCAAGGCGATCGCGTATACGAGCGAGGTGTCCTGAAACAGAATGATGCCCTGGGTCAGCAACAACGGCACCATGTTGCGGAACGCCTGCGGCAGCACCACAAGCGCCATCGCCTGCCAGTACGACATGCCCAGCGCGTAGGCGGCGGACATCTGGCCCCGCGATACGCTCTGGATACCCGCGCGAATGATTTCCGAATAATACGCCGCTTCGAACAGCGAGAAGGCGACGAGTGCCGAGACCATCCGGATGTCCCAGGTCGGCGGCACATCGAGCACCGAACGCAACACCTGCGGCACGATCAGGAAGAACCACAGCAGCACCATCAGCAGCGGAATCGAGCGGAACAGGTTCACGTACAGATCCGCAAACCATTTCAGCACGGTCACGCCCGACAGACGCATCATCGCGAGAATCGTACCCCAGACGATGCCCACGACCACGGCGAGCACCGTGATCTGCAGCGTGGTGATCATGCCCTTGACGAGCAGCGGCATCGCGTCGATCGCGCCGCCCCATGCGAAGATCTCACCCATTATTTGCCCCCGATGTAGCCCGGCAGGCGGGTCTTGGCTTCGATGAAGCGCATGAGCACCAGCACCGCGACGTTGATGATCATGTACGCGATCGTCACAGCAATGAAGGACTCATAGCTATGCGCCGTGTAATCGATGAGCTGCTTGCCCTGCCCGGTCAGTTCGAGCAGGTTCACCGTCGAGATCACGGCCGAGTTCTTGAAGATGTTGACGAATTCCGAGGTGACCGGCGGGATCACCACACGGAAGGCCACAGGCAGCAGTACGAAGCGGTACGTCTGCGGCAGCGTGAGCCCCATGGCCAGACCGGCGCTCTTCTGGCCCTTGGGCAGCGAATTGATACCGGAGCGCACCTGCTCACACACCCGGGCCGCCGTAAAGAGCCCCAGGCCGACCACGCCGGTGAGCAGCGAGACGTTCGCCGGATTGAGCGCGAACAACCACGTGCGAACCGATTCCGGCAGGAAGTCGGGCGCCACGTAGTACCAGAAAAACAACTGAATAAGCAACGGGATGTTCCGGAACAACTCGACGTAGGCCGTCGCGAAGCCGGATATCCATTTGTTGGGGATGGTGCGCATCACGCCGAGCACGGAGCCCACGATGAGCGCAATGATCCAGCCGCCGAGGCCAACTTCAAGCGTGAGCTTGAAGCCCGAGAGCAACCACCCGAAATAGGTCGTCCCCTCGCCCGTTGCCACAGGCTGGAAGAAAAAACTGAAATCGAGACCGAGAGCCATGATCTCCCCTTTTCTACTTGTCTTGCTTAAAAAGAAGCGGAAGGATTGGCTCCTTCCGCTTCGGCATTACGCACTGATGGTGCTCGGCGACTCGTGAAGCCTGCGAGGCTTACTTGGCGCCTTGAACGTCAGCGTGGTCGTTCGGCGACTTCCACAGCGCGGCCATCTCGGCCGACGGGGGGAAGTCCATATTCACGCCGCCCAGCGCAGCGATCGGCTGCTGGAACCACTTGGCGAAGTCCTTCTGTGCCTGGCCCGACTTCTGGTAATCGGCAACGGCCTTGTCCACCAGCTTCTTGAAGGCCGGATCGTCCTTGCGCATCATGCAGCCGTAGGCTTCATACGATTGCGGCTTGCCGACAATGCTGTAGTCCTTGGCGTCCTTGAACTTGGCGCGCTCGCCCGCGAGCAGGGCGTCATCCATCATGAACGCGACGGCACGGCCCGAGTGCAGCGTGATAGCGGCTTCTCCGTGGTCCTTGGCGCTGATGATGTTCATGCCCATGTTGTCCTTCTGGTTCATCTCGCGCAGCAGACGCTCGGAGGTCGTGCCCGCCGTGGTCACGACGTTCTTGCCCTTGAGGTCGGCGAAGTCCTTGATGCCCGAGCTGTTCTTCGCCAGCAAACGCGTGCCGATGATGAAGAACGTGTTCGAGAACGCGGCCTGCTTCTGACGCTCGGCGTTGTTCGTGGTCGAACCGCACTCCATGTCGATCGTGCCGTTCTGAACCAGCGGAATGCGGTTCTGCGACGTGATCGGCGTCTGCGTGACCTTCAGGTTCGGCAGCTTGAGCTCCTTCTTGACTTCGGCCACGACGGCCATCGCCACATCATTGGCATAGCCAACGACATTGTGGTTATTGTCATAGAACGAGAACGGAATCGACGATTCGCGGTTACCCAGCGAGATGACGCCGGTGTCCTTGATTTTCTTGAGCGTACCGGTTTCCTGCGCCTGGGCAGCACCTGCCATCAAGCCAACACAGCACATCGCCAATGCAATTTTCGAGAGGGTCATTCTTTAGTCTCCTTGGCAAAAAACAGATGCATTTTAGCACCGCATTTGCCCATTTTTTTATTATCGAATGTTCGGAACGTACGTCTTTCTTAACGCAAATCGCCCCGAACATTCTGTTTTACGCATTATTGCGTATTACTACTTAGCTGGACAGCACCGCCTGATCAGGGGTACAGACCGCGCATCTCGCGGGCTTGCAGAATCCGGGTACACGCCACGATGAATGCGGCAGTACGCAGCGAAACCTTATGCTCCTGCGCCACATGCCACACGCCATCGAACGCTTCGCGCATGATGCGCTCCAGACGGTGGTTGATCTCTTCCTCGGTCCAGAAGAAGCTCGAGAAATCCTGCACCCACTCGAAGTACGAGACCGTCACGCCGCCGGCGTTGGCCACCACGTCCGGCACGACAAGAATGTTCTTGCTGCGCAAAATGTCGTCGGCCGCCGTCGTCGTCGGGCCATTGGCCCCTTCGACCACGATCTTCGCGCGGATCTTGTCGGCGTTTTTCTCGGTGATCTGGTTTTCGAGTGCCGCCGGAATCATGAACTCGCAGTCCAGCGACCAGAACTCGTCGTCCTTGATGGTCTCAGCCGCCGGGAAGCCGCCCACGCCGCCAGTTTCGGCCACGTGCTTGAGCAGGTTCGGCACGTCGAGGCCGTCGGACTTGTAGATCGTACCCGTGTGATCTTGCACGCCGATGACATGCGCACCAGCCTCGTGGAACAGACGGGCGGCAATGCCCCCCACGTTGCCGAAGCCCTGCACCACCACGCGTGCGCCGCGCACGTCGAGTCCCAGACGGCGGGCCGCCTCGCAACTCACCACGAACACGCCGCGGCCCGTGGCTTCACGACGGCCCAGCGAGCCACCCAGCGAAATCGGCTTGCCGGTCACCACGCCGGTGGCCGTGGACCCCTCGTTCATCGAGTAGGTATCCATCATCCACGCCATGATCTGCTCATTGGTGTTGACGTCCGGCGCCGGAATATCCTTCGTCGGCCCGATGATGATGTTGATTTCGCTGGTGTAACGACGCGTCAGGCGCTCGAGCTCGCCGCGCGAGAGCTTTCGCGGGTCAACGCGAATGCCGCCCTTGGCACCGCCGTAAGGCACGTTCACCGCCGCGTTCTTGACCGACATCCAGGCCGACAGCGCCATGACTTCGGACAGCGTGACATCCTGGTGGAAACGCACACCGCCCTTGCCGGGGCCGCGTGAAGTATTGTGCTGGACACGATAGCCCTCGAAATGGGCGATGGTGCCGTTGTCGAGTTCGATCGGGCAGTCGACGATCAGGATGCGCTTGGGACGCTTGAGGGTTTCGACCCAACGCGACAATGTGCCCAGGTAAGGCGTGACGCGGTCGACCTGTTGAAGGTAGTTGCCCCACGGACCGAGATCATCGGCCTGCAGGTAGGAAGGCAAGATATGTGACGTTTGCGACATTATGGAATTCTCCGGCTTCAATCTGCGCCGCACGCACATACCGTGCTTGCGACACGAATGGCTGGCACTTTACCGAGAACCCCCGAGAACAATCCAATGCCGAATAAACATGCAACTATGCAATTCGTGCATAGTTATACCACCCGCATGAAATCATCGCGACCTTCCGCGAATCGACGCGCATCGCCCCGATCCGGCACGAACGCCGGTCAGCCTTTGATCTGATCGCGCACGGCTTGCCAGAACGCCTCGACCGCATCGCGCTTGGTCAGCTCGCGCCGGTTGCTGGCATCGGTATAGGCCAGACGGTCGCGATACAGGCGAATTTCCATGTCCAGATGCCATGGGGCCGCCGCCTTGCCCGAGGGCGCGAGATCGACCAACTCGCCGCGCGCGACCGAATCGATCACGGCGCTTTCCGGCAGAAAGGCCACACCGTGTCCGGCGAGCACCATCGCCTTGAGCGCCTCGGCCATATCCGTCTCGTACACCTTGTCCAGATGCAGCCGGCTCGACGCGTCGCCGGCAAGCAGGTCGGTCATCCGGCCGAGATAGGCATTCGCCGTGTAGGCGAGGTAGGGCACCGGCGCGTCTGGCGTGCCAGGCAACTTGAAGCGGGGGCGCTTGTGCGGCGTCGGGGCGCTGTAGGGGCTGAACCGCTCGCTGCCGAGCACGATCATCTCGTAGCGCGCCGCATCGAGTTGCAAGGGCTGGCTCGGATGGTAGTAGCACATCAGGAGATCGCAGCCTCCATCGGTCAGCGACATCGCCGCGTCGTGCACGTTGAGCGCACGCAGACGGCTGCGCAGCAGGCCCAGACGCTTCTCCAGCGCCTTGAGCCATCGCGGGAAGAACGTCATCGACAGCGTGTGCGGCACGGCGAAATCGAGCACCGAATGGTCGGCCGAGCGCTGTTCGCGCAGCAAGGCGCGCGCTTCCTGCGCTTGCGAGAGCAATGCCAGCGCCTGTTCATAGAACACTTCGCCGGCCGCGGTGAGGCGCGTGGGGTAACTCGATCGGTCGATCAGTTCGCTGCCGAGCCACGCTTCGAGCGACTGAATCCGGCGCGAGAACGCGGGCTGCGTCACATGGCGCAACTCAGCCGAACGACTGAAACTGTTCGTCTTGGCGAGCGACACGAAGTCCTCGAGCCATTTGATTTCCATGCGGCACTCCCGCGTCGGCGATGTCAGCGCGCTAGTCTACTCAATCGTCCGGCCGGCGCACAGGCCCGCGTCCGCGCCAGTCGTCCAACTGCCCAACTGCCCAACGGCTCAACGGCCCAACCGCCCTGCCTTCCGCCCGACGGCCGAGTCGCCGCGCCCCTCAGGACACCACCGTGGCGAAGTGCGACGCCTCGGCATCCCCCTCCCCGTCGCGACGCTGCTGTTGCAACGCCCACATCTGCGCGTAGAGTCCTTCGGCACGCAGCAGGTCGTCGTGCGTGCCGCGCTCCACGATGCGGCCCTTGTCGAGCACGATGATCTGCGCGGCGTGCACGACCGTCGAGAGGCGGTGCGCGATGACGAGCGTCGTGCGTTCACGGGCGATGTTGCGCAACTCCGCCTGAATCGCCTGCTCGGAGCGCGAGTCCAGCGCCGAGGTCGCCTCGTCGAAAATCAGGATGTGCGGATTCTTGAGAAGGGTGCGCGCAATCGCCACGCGCTGCTTCTCGCCGCCGGAGAGCTTGAGCCCGCGCTCGCCGACCATCGACTCATAGCCGGCCGGCAGGCTCTCGATGAAGTCGTGGATATGCGCCGCACGGGCCGCGGCGATGACCTGCTCGCGCGACGCCGACGGATTGCCGTACGCGATGTTGTAGTAGATCGTGTCGTTGAACAGCACGGTGTCCTGCGGCACGATACCGATGGCCGCGCGCAGCGAGTCCTGCGTAACGTCGCGAATGTCCTGCCCGTCGATGGTGATGCGCCCCGCCGCCGCGCCGGGGAAGCCGACGTCGTAGAAGCGGAACAGCAGGCGTGAGAGCGTCGATTTGCCGGAGCCGCTGTGTCCGACGACGGCCGTGGTCGTGCCCGCCGCCACGGTGAAATCGACGTCGTGCAGAATCTGGCGCGACGCCTCGTACCCGAAATTCACGTGCTCGAAACGCACGGTGCCGCCATGACAGACGAGCGGCGCCGCACCCGGCGGATCGGCGACTTCGCGATTCACGTCGAGCAACGTGAACATGCGATCCATGTCGGTCATCGCCTGTTTGAGTTCGCGGTAGATCACGCCGAGGAAATTCAGCGGAATGTAGAGCTGCAGCATGAACGTGTTGACGAGCACGAGATCGCCGAGCGTCATGCGCCCACTCATTACGCCTTGGGTGGCATGCCAAAGAATCAGGATAAGTCCGGTCGCGATGATCGCCTGCTGCCCGAAATTCAACACCGAGAGCGAGTTCTGCGACCGAATCGCCGCCGCACGATAGCGCTTGAGGTTCTCGTCGTAACGCTGCGTCTCGAACGCCTCGTTACCGAAATACTTCACCGTCTCGTAGTTGATCAGCGAATCGATGGCGCGCGCGTTGGCTTTCGAGTCGAGTTCGTTCATGGTGCGACGAAAATGCGTGCGCCACTCCGTGACTTTCACCGTGAACACGATGTAGAACGACAGTGCCACGAGCGTGACGATGGCGTAAAACGCGTCGTAGCGCACGACGAAGAAGCCGAGCACGAGCGCCACCTCGATGAGCGTGGGCAGAATGCTGTAGAGCGAGTACGAGATCATCGACTGGATGCCCCGCGTGCCGCGCTCGATGTCGCGACTCATGCCGCCCGTCTGACGCTCCAGGTGAAAGCGCAGCGACAGCGCGTGCAAATGGCGAAACACCTTGAGCGCGATTTGCCGCACCGCGCTTTCCGTCACCTTCGAGAACAGCATTTCCCGCAGTTCGGTGAAGAGCGACGTGGACAGGCGCACCACCCCGTATGCCACGACCAGCAGACCTAGCCCGCCCACGACGATCAGGCTCGCATCGCCCGATGCGCGCGCCGTGGCGGAGAAGGTCGCCGCGGGGCCGAGCCCGTCGACGATGTGCTTCATGATGATGGGCACGCCGAGGTTGGCCACCTTCGCCATGACGAGGCACGACAGCGCCAGCGTGACGCGTCCGCGGAATTCGAGCAGATACGGGAACAGCGATTTGATGACTTGCCAGTCGCCGCGGGGGGGGCGAGCGGCGTCGGAGGCCGTCGGTGCAGGCTCGGCCGAAGAGTAACGTCTCATGATGGGGAGGGGCGGCGTCCGGCTCGTTCGAGGGCTTTCCGCTAAAATCGTCGATGGCGTATTTTCGCAGAACCCGGCGTCTCATGCTGAGCCGACGCCGGGCGGCTCTCCCGCCCGTGGAAACCCGAAGAAGGACCGGCAGCGGCGTGCCGTCGCCGTCTTTATCGCGGTTTCCGACTTTCGCAGTCTTCCCGGCTCACGCAAGGATCCTCATGAGTACCTCGACTGCTGCCCTCACGGCCCTGCCCGAAGAAAAAGAACTGGCGTTGCGCGTGCTGCCGATGCCTGCCGACGCCAACGCCCACGGCGACGTATTCGGCGGCTGGATCATGTCGCAGGTCGACATTGCCGGCTCGATCCCCGCCGCACAGCGCGCCAACGGTCGCGTGGCGACCATTGCCGTCAACTCGTTCCTGTTCAAGGAGCCGGTGTTCGTGGGCGACTTGCTGAGCTTTTACGCGACGATCGTGAAGACCGGCAATACGTCGATCACTGTCTACGTCGAGGCCTATGCGCAGCGCATGCGCCTGTCGCACGAGATCGTCAAGGTCACCGAGGCGATGGTCACTTACGTGGCGACCGACGAAGATCGCCGTCCGCGCCCGCTGCCCAAGCTCGACACGGCGAGCTGAGCGTCCGCCAACGAAAAAAACGCCGCCGTCTCGCAGAATGAGGCGTGCGGCGTTAATGCGCCTGCTGTGCCTCCGAGTCTTCCCGGCGACGGCGGGGGCGTTATGAAAACTGACTGAAATCCGGCTTGCGCTTCTCGAAGAACGCCGTGAACGCCTCACGCGCTTCCGGAGAGACGAGCCGTTTACCGAATTCCAACGCCTCGTCGCGAATACGCGACTGCACCGCTTGCGCGCTGTCGCCCTTCATCAACTGCTTGGTCACGCGCAGCGACCCCGCCGGCATGGCCGCGAGTTGCGCGGCGCGCTGCGTGGCGTAGTCGGCCAGTTCGTCCGCCGGCACAACACGGTTGACGAAGCCCATCGCGACGGCCTCGTTCACGTCGAACGGCTCACCGAAAAGCAGCTTTTCGGCGGCACGCTGGTAGCCCGCCACGCGCGGCAGCAGCCAGCTCGACGCCGCCTCCGGACACAACGCCAGTTGCGAGAACGGCAGCGAGAAGCGTGCGGTTTGCGTGGCATACACCACATCGCAGTGCAGCAGCAGCGTCGTGCCGACGCCCACCGCATTGCCTGCCACGGCCGCCACAATGGGTTTGGTTGCCTGGCTGATCGCACGCAGGAACTGGAACACGGGGGCGTCCTCGTCCTTCGGCGGGTTCTTCAGGAAATCTTCGAGATCGTTGCCCGCCGAAAAAGCCTCAGGCTGCCCCTGGATCAGCATCACGCGCAACGACGGATCGGCCTCCGCCTCGGCAATGCCTTCGGCCATTGCCTGATACATCGCGGCGGTAATCGCATTCTTCTTGTGCGCGCGGTTGAAGGTCAGCACCTGCACCGCGCCCTGGCGATGCACCAATACGTCTTCCATCTCGTGGGTCTCCTCGGGTGTTCCAGGCATCTCGCGACGCCGGGTCGCTGCCCGTCGTAGATGACAACGCCGGGGGCGGTCACGCTGTTGCGAACCCGCACCCCGGCGCCTTGGGCCGTCGTCCGCCGCATGTCTGACGATTGCCCGCCGACGGCCTGCGGCGCGCCCGCTTACATGCGCTCGAGAATCCCCGCCGCGCCCATGCCGGTCCCCACGCACATGGTCACCATCCCGTACTTCAGGTTGTGACGGCGCAGCGCGTGCACCACGGTCGCGGCGCGGATCGCACCGGTTGCGCCCAGCGGGTGGCCCAGCGCGATGGCGCCGCCCATCGGGTTGACCTTGCGGGTATCGAGATCCAGATCCTTGATGACGGCAAGGGCCTGCGCGGCAAACGCCTCGTTCAATTCGATCCAGTCCATGTCCTGCTGCGACAGGCCCGCCGCACGCAGTGCCGCGGGAATCGCTTCCTTCGGACCGATACCCATGATCTCGGGCGGCACGCCGCGCACGGCGAACGACACGAAACGGGCGAGCGGCGTGAGGTTGAACTGCTTGAGAATCTTCTCACTCACGACGAGCAGCGCGCCGGCACCATCCGACGTCTGCGAACTGTTGCCGGCCGTGACCGAGCCCTTGTTCGCGAACACCGGACGCAGTTTGCCCAGCCCTTCGATCGACGTATCCGGACGCGGGCCTTCGTCGAGCGACAGCGTGCGCGTCTTGATCGACACTTCGCCAGTCGCCAGGTTCGGAAAGCGTTCGACGATCTCGATCGGCGTGATCTCGTTCGTGAATTCACCGGCCTGTTGCGCCTGGATCGCCTTCTGGTGCGAGGCCAGTGCGAAGGCGTCCTGCGCGTCGCGCGTCACGCCCCATTGCTGCGCCACCTTCTCGGCGGTCAACCCCATGCCATAGGCGATGCCCACGTTCTCGTCGCGCTCGAAGATCGACGGCGAGAGCGACGGCGTGTTGCCCATCATCGGCACCATGCTCATGCTCTCGATACCCCCCGCGAACATTGCGTCGGCTTCGCCCACACGAATGCGGTCCGCCGCCATCGCGAGCGCGGTGAGGCCCGAGGCGCAGAAGCGGTTGACGGTCACCCCGCCCACCGTGTTCGGCAGACCCGAGAGCAGCGCGCCGATACGCGCCACGTTCAGGCCCTGCTGGGCTTCGGGAATGGCACAACCGATGATGGCGTCTTCGATGACCTTCGGATCGAGATCCGGTACCTGCGCGAGCGCGCTCTTGAGAATGGTCGCGAGCAGGTCGTCCGGACGCGTGTTCTTGTAGCTGCCCTTGGGTGCCTTGCCGATCGGCGCGCGCGTGGCGGCAACGATGTAGGCGTCTTGCAGTTGTTTGCTCATGTCAGTCTCCGATCGGCTTAGTTGCGCACCGGCTTGCCGGATTGCAGCATGCCCATGATGCGTTCCTGGGTCTTCGACGTGCCCAGCAGGTCGATGAAGGCGCGACGCTCGAGCGCCAGCAGCCATTCTTCGTTCACGAGGCTGCCCGCTTCGACGTCGCCGCCGCACACGGCTTCGGCGATGCGCGAGGCGATCAGGAAGTCGTGCGCCGAGATGAAGTTGCCGTCTCGCATATTCACGAGCGACGCCTTGATGGTCGAGATCCCCGAGCGACCGGCCACAGGAATGCCGGCCGGCTTGAGCGGCGGACGATAGCCGGCAACGGCCAGCGCACGCGCTTCGTTACGGGCGACCGACAGCAGTTCGTGCACGTTGTACACGATGGTGTCCGTCGGCTTCAGATAGCCCATGTCGCGGGCGTCGAGCGCCGAGGCCGAGACCTTTGCCATCGCCGCGTTGGTAAACGACTTGGTGACGAACTGGAGATACTGCACGCTCCCCGCCGAGGTCGCGGCGTCGGCCGCGCGGATCGCCGCTTCCTTCAGGCCACCGCCGGCCGGCACCAGGCCCACGCCGACTTCCACGAGACCGATGTAGCTCTCGAGCGCCGCCACGCGCTTCGCGCTATGCAGCAACAGCTCGCACCCGCCGCCCAGCGCAATGCCGGAGACGGCCGAGACGACCGGCACCTGCGCGTACTTCACACGCATCATGCCGTCCTGGAACTTCTTGATGAACGGCTCGATGCCCTTCGCGCCGCCCATCATGAACGCGGGCATGGCCGCTTCGAGATCGGCGCCGGCAGAGAACGGCCCCCCCGGCGCACCGAGTTTGAGCGACGTGGGCTGCCATACGACCACACCGCGATATTGCTGCTCGGCCAGATCGATCGCACGGGTCAGCCCGTCGATGACGGCCGGCCCGATGGTGTTCATCTTCGACTTGAACGAGACGATAAGCACGTCGTCCTGCCCTGGGGTCTCGTCGACCCACAGGCGCACGGCGTCGTTCTCCTCGATGGTCTTGCCGAATTTGCGCGGGTCGGCGCTGGCATCGCCCACGAGCGAGGCCGGGAAGACCTGACGCTGATACACCGGCAGCGTGCTGCGCGGTACAAACGCATCTTTGGCCGGCGCATACGAGCCCGCCGCCGTGTGCACACCGCCCGCCTCGGCGACCTTGCCGCTCGTCACCCACTTGGGCAGCGGCGCGCTCGAGAGCGCCTGACCGGCGTCGATGTCTTCCTGCACCCACTGCGCAATGTCCTTCCAGCCCGCAGCCTGCCAGTCCTCGAACGGACCGGTGCTCCAGCCGAAGCCCCAGCGAATGGCGAAGTCGACTTCACGTGCGTTGTCGGCGATCTGCTCGAGATACACACCGATGTAATGGAACACATCGCGGAACACCGCCCACAGGAACTGTGCCTGCGGGTTCGTCGATTCGCGCAGCAGACGCAGACGCTCGGCCGGCGCTTTCTTCAGAATGCGCACGACCATCTCGTCGGCCTTCTTGCCCGACTCGACATACTCGCCCGATTGCGGGTCGAGCACCTTGATGACCTTGCCTTCCTTCTTGTAGAAACCCGCGCCCGTCTTCTGGCCCAGTGCGCCCTTTTCTACGAGTGCCTTGAGCACGGGCGGTGTGGCGTACGTCGACGCGAACGGGTCGTCCTTGAGCCCGTCCTGCATCGTCTTGATGACGTGTGCCATCGTGTCCAGACCGACCACGTCGGCCGTGCGGAACGTGGCCGACTTGGCACGACCCAGCTTGCTGCCGGTCAGGTCATCGACCACATCGAACGGAATGCCATACTTCTGCGCTTCGGCGAACACCGCCAGGATCGAGAACACCCCCACCCGGTTGGCGATGAAGTTCGGCGTGTCCTTCGCGCGCACCACGCCCTTGCCGAGCGTGGAGGTGAGGAACGTTTCGAGCTGATCGAGGATGGCCGGCGCGGTGGTCGCGGTCGGAATCAGTTCGACCAGATGCATATAGCGCGGCGGGTTGAAGAAGTGCACGCCGCAGAAGCGCGACTTGAGGTCGGCGTCAAAGCCTTCCGAGAGTTCGGTGATCGACAGACCCGACGTGTTCGACGCGAAGATCGCATGCTTGGCCAGATGCGGCGCGACCTTCTTGTACAGGTCATGCTTCCAGTCCATGCGCTCGGCGATCGCTTCGATCACCACGTCGCAGCCGGCGAGGGTTGCAAGGTCGTCCTCGTAATTCGCCGCTTCGATGTATTGCGCGTCGGCCTTGTCGGCGAACGGCGCGGGGCTCAGCTTCTTCAGGCCGTCGATGGCACGCAGGACGATGCCGTTCTTCGGGCCTTCCTTGGCCGGCAGATCGAACAGCACGACGGGCACTTTCGCATTGACGAGGTGCGCGGCGATCTGCGCACCCATCACGCCGGCGCCCAGCACAGCGACCTTGCGTACGACCAGGGGTTTGTTGGTTTGGCTCACGGTGATCTCCTCCGCTCTCAGAACAGGTCGACGTCGACTTCCATCAGCGTCTTCGCACCGGCACGGGCCATGCGGATTTGCGACGCGGTCTCCGGCAGCAACTTGGCGAAATAGAAACGCGCCGTGGCGAGCTTCGATTCGTAGAACTTGTCGCCGCTGCCTTGCTTGTCAAGCGCGATGCGCGCCATGCGTGCCCAGAAGTAAGCGAACACGAGATGGCCGACCACGCGCTGATACGGCACCGAGGCGGCGCCCACTTCGTCTGGATTGGTCATGGCCTTCATGCCGATTTCCATCGTCAGCTTCTGCACCTTGTCGCCGATGTCCGCGAGCGGATTGACGAACTCCTGCATTTCTTCCTTCGTGCCTTCGGCCTCGACGAAGTCCTGCACGAGCTTGCCGAACTTCTTGAGCTTCGCCCCCATGTCGCCGAGCACCTTGCGGCCCAGCAGGTCGAGCGCCTGAATCGAGTTCGTGCCCTCGTAGATCATGTTGATGCGTGCATCGCGCACATACTGCTCCATGCCCCACTCGGAGATGAAGCCGTGGCCGCCGTAGATCTGCATCGCGTGGTTGGTGCACTCGAACGCATTGTCGGTCAGGAAAGCCTTGATGATCGGCGTGAGCAGCGCGACCAGATCCGCCGCCTCGCGGCGCTCGGCTTCGTCACCATGCGACAGTTCCTTGTCGATATGCAGCGCGGTCCAGTACGAGAACGCACGACCGCCTTCCACATAGGCCTTTTGCGTGAGCAGCATGCGCCGCACGTCCGGATGCACGATGATCGGATCCGCCGGCTTGTCGGGGGCCTTCGGGCCGGTGAGCGAGCGCATCTGGATGCGCTCCTTCGCGTACACCAGCGAGTTCTGGTAAGCGACTTCCGTCAGGCCCATGCCCTGCATGCCCACGCCCTGACGCGCGGCGTTCATCATCACGAACATGGCGTTCAAGCCCTTGTTCGGCTCGCCGACGAGCCAGCCGCGCGCGCCGTCGAGGTTCATCACGCAGGTGGCGTTGCCGTGAATGCCCATCTTATGCTCGATCGAGCCGCACTTGATGCCGTTGCGCTCACCCGGTGCGCCATTCGCGTCGGGGATGAACTTCGGCACGACGAACAGCGAAATGCCCTTCGTTCCCGGCGGCGCGTCCGGCAGGCGGGCCAGCACAAGGTGGACGATGTTGGCGGCCATGTCGTGCTCGCCGGCGGAGATGAAGATCTTGGTACCAGAGATGGCGTACGAGCCGTCGCCATTCGGCTCGGCCTTCGTGCGCAGCATGCCCAGGTCGGTGCCGCAATGCGGCTCGGTCAGGCACATCGTACCGGTCCATTCGCCCGATACGATCTTCGGCAGATAGGTGGATTGCTGCTCAGGCGTGCCATGCGCATGCAGACACTCGTAAGCGCCGTGCGACAGGCCGGGATACATCGTCCAGGCCTGGTTGGCGGAGTTGAGCATTTCATACAGGGCGTTGTTGACGACCTGCGGCAGCCCTTGGCCTCCGAACGCGGGGTCGCACGCCAGTGAGGGCCAGCCGGCCTCGACGTATTGCTGATAGGCCTGCTTGAACCCGGTCGGCGTCGTGACCACGCCATCGCCTTCGTACTTGCAGCCCTCGCGATCACCCACCTGATTCAGCGGGAAGACGACTTCGCTGCAGAACTTGCCGGCCTCTTCGAGCACCTGGTTGATGGTGTCGGCGTCGATGTCCGCGTGTTTCGGCAATGCCTTCAATTCGTTTTCCACGCCCAGCAGCTCGTGCAAAACGAACTGCATGTCGCGCAGCGGCGCGTTGTACTGTCCCATGACCTACTCCTCCGAACAAATCGAATTGAATCGCGGACGGCTCGCGCCTCACCCGCGCTGATAAGACGAAATCAGTTTTTCCAGCGCCACCCGGGTCATCTCGACTGCCCCCGGCTCCCGGAGGAACCGCGCGTCGTGATGCAAGCCAAGTGTCAGGCTGTACATTTCAAAGAGCATCAGACGCGGATCGGTGTCCTCGCGCAGATGCCCCTCCTCCTTCGCTTGCGTGATCGCGCGCAGCAGGGCCGATCGCCACAACCGCACGCTCTTCACCAAGGCCTCGCGCACCGGACTGGCCGCGCGATCGTCGTACTCGACGGCACCGCTAATATAGATACAGCCCGTCGTCACCTCGCGAATGCGCTTGTCCATCCAGCGATCCACCAGTGCCCTGAGTCGCGGCAAGCCGCGCGGGGCTTCCATCCCGGGGGCGAATACCTCGTCCTCGAAACGCCGGTGATATTCGCGCAGCACTTCAATCTGCAAGTCCTCGCGCGAACCGAAATGCGCGAAGACGCCGCTCTTGCTCATCTGCATACGATCAGCCAGCAAGCCGATCGTCAGCCCCTCAAGTCCATCGCGCCCCGCAAGTTCCAGCGCGGCATTCAGGATGGCGGCTCGTGTCTGTTCACCCTTTCGCATATGTTTGGCATCGCTTTGGTTATCCGTTCTCCGATGCTAACCAAAAAATCGAACGGCCGTCCTATTATTGAGGGACGCCCATGGGCGAACAAGGAATTTATTAGATCGGAATACCTAATCGGTAGCCGTCGGAGGGGGGTTCGGCGACGTTGGCAAAGGGCCGAGGGCAATGAGCAATGGCGGATCATCCGTCGGCATCCGCCCGAGAATCAGTCGTATTTGCCGCGCGTGAGGAGCCGCATCGTCAGGCGATAGAGGCGATACGCCATCCACTGGCGGAAGCGCCGCCAGCGCGAGCGTGCGCCGTAGCGGGCGGGGTCGATGAGACGCGCCTCGTCAAAGGCTCGGCGGATATGGTCGCGCAGTTCGATGACCAGCGGGTCGTCGAGCACCACCACGTTGGCTTCGTGATTCAGGAACAGCGACAGCGCATCCAGATTGGAGGAGCCGACCGTCGCCCATACGTCGTCGACGACAGCCACCTTGCCATGCAGTTGACGCACGTCGTACTCGCCGATGCGCACGCCGGCATCGAGCAACTTCGCGTAAAGCCAGGGCACCGCGGCGTCGAGCAGGCGGAACTCGTTGCGGCCGATCAGCAGATGCACCGCCACGCCGCGTTGGGCCGCCTGCGTCAGTGCACGTCGCAGCCGGCGGCCGGGCACGAAATAGGGATTCGCGAGCCAAACCTCGTGGCGCGCGCGGCCCAGCGCCATCAGATACGCCTTTTCGACCGCGCGACGATTGTGCAGGTTATCGCGTGCCACGAAGGCCGCCTGACCGGCGTAAGGGGCGTGCAAACGCCCACGTTGCCCGCGGCGACGATGACGGAACGGCGTCCCCAGATACCCCGGCGCGAGGCGCAGCCACTGAATGTGAAACGCGATGGAGATCTCAGTGACGAGGGGACCGCGGCATTGCACGGCAAAGTCCCAGCGCGGATCGTCCATGCGGGTGTCGCCACCGGCGTTGTCGTCGTCGATGATGTTGATGCCGCCGACGAATGCCACCGTGTGATCGACGATGGCCAGCTTGCGGTGCGTGCGCGAGAAACCGAACTTTCCGAACAGTCTCGGATTGTAGATGCGATACGCCACACCGCTCTCGCGCCAGTCGGCGAGAAACGGCAGTCGGCGGCTCGTGCCGATGCCGTCGAGGATGACGCGTACCGCAACGCCGCGTTGCGCGGCGCGTTGCAGCGCTGCGGCGACTTGCTGCCCCGCCTCGTCGGCCTCGAAGATATATGTCTCGAGCGCCACGTCGCGGGTGGCGCGGTCGATGGCGGCGATGAGGGCTGCGAAGTAGCGCTGACCGAGATAGAGCAGCGTCAGATCGTTATCGCGGGAAAACGGCAGGTACTTGCTCATCGGCGCGCCGTGCCGCGGCTAGCGCACGCGCAACGGCAACTGCCGGATGGCATCGCCGTTCGACGGTGAGAAACAACGCGCGGCGGCCGCTTCCCACGGCAGCCAGGCGTAGGCGACATGCTCGCGCGGCGAGAGCGTCACGGCGGTGTTCTGCGGCACGCACAAGCCGAACCAGTGTTCCGTATTGCGCGTCACGCCCGGTGCATAGCGATGGGCCCAACGCGGATAGATGTTGTACTGAATTTCGTGCTGCCAATCGGTCAGCGCAGCGGCGGGTACCGGGGTTCCGTTTGCCACGCGAATACCGGTCTCCTCGAAGACTTCGCGCACGGCCGTCTCGAGCAGCGGTTCGTCGAGCCGGTCCTTGCTGCCGGTGACCGACTGCCAGAAGTTCTCGGCGTCCGCACGCTCGATGAGCAAAACGTCGAGCGCCGGCGTATAGATCACGACGAGCACGGATTCGGGAATCTTGAAGGGTTTCATGCAGGTGGCGATTCGAGAACGGCACCGAAGACCGGCACCGATGACGCATTGTATAGGGCAAACGCCGGGGGTTGCGGCATGCGCGATGCCCCCGAAAAACGAAAGCCCCCTCGCCTGACGGCAGAGGGGGCTTTCAGCCTTGCGTGCGGGGCCGACGAGCGACCCCGTGAGCCACGTCAGGCCTTGGGCGCTTCCGGCTGGCGCAGACGGATATGCAGGTCGCGCAGTTGACGCTCGTCGACCGACGACGGTGCCTGCGTGAGCAGATCCTGCGCACGTTGCGTCTTCGGGAACGCGATCACGTCGCGGATCGAATCGGCACCGGCCATCATCGTGATGACGCGGTCCAGACCGAACGCGATGCCCCCGTGCGGCGGCGCGCCGTACTGGAGCGCGTCGAGCAGGAAGCCGAACTTTGCACGGGCTTCTTCCTCGCCGAGATTGAGCGCACGGAACACCTTGCTCTGCACGTCTTCCTGGAAGATACGGACCGAACCGCCGCCGATTTCCCAGCCGTTGAGCACCATGTCGTAGGCCTTGGCCAGACACTTGCCCGGATCGGTCTCGAGGTAGTCGATGTGCTCGTCCTTCGGGCTCGTGAACGGGTGATGGCACGCGACCCAGCGGGCATCTTCCTCGTCGTACTCGAACATCGGGAAGTCGACCACCCACAGCGGACGCCAGCCGGCTTCGAACAGGCCGTGGCTCTTGCCGAATTCCGAGTGACCGATCTTCAGACGCAACGCGCCGATACCGTCGTTCACCACCTTGGCCTTGTCCGCACCGAAGAAAATGATGTCGCCGTCCTGCGCGCCGGTACGCTCGAGAATCGAGGCAACGGCGGCGTCGTGCAGATTCTTCACGATCGGGCTTTGCAGACCGTCGCGCCCCTTGGCCACTTCGTTGACCTTGATCCACGCCAGGCCCTTCGCGCCGTAGATCTTCACGAAATCGGTGTAGGCGTCGATTTCGCTACGCGAGATCTCCGCACCGCCCGGCACGCGCAGCGCAACCACGCGACCGCCCTCGGTCGTGGCCGGCACCGAGAACACCTTGAAGTCCACGTCGCCCATCACGTCGGTCAGCTCGGTGAATTCGAGCTTCACGCGCAGATCCGGCTTGTCGGAGCCGAAGCGACGCATCGCTTCCGCGTACTCCATGACCGGCACCTTGGCGTCGAGGTCGACGTCGATGGCTTCCTTGAACACGTGACGAATCATGTTCTCGAACAGATCGCGGATTTCCTGCTCCGAGAGGAACGAGGTTTCGCAGTCGATCTGCGTGAATTCCGGCTGACGGTCAGCGCGCAGGTCTTCATCGCGGAAGCACTTGGTGATCTGGTAATAGCGGTCGAAGCCGGCCACCATCAAGAGCTGCTTGAAGAGCTGCGGCGACTGCGGCAGCGCGAAGAACATGCCCGCATTCACACGCGAGGGCACCAGATAGTCGCGCGCGCCTTCCGGGGTGCTCTTCGTGAGCATCGGGGTCTCGATGTCGATGAAGCCTTGCGCATCGAGATATTTGCGCACTTCCATCGCCACCTTGTAGCGCAGGCGCAGGTTGTATTGCATCTGCGGACGACGCAGATCCAGCACGCGATGCGTGAGGCGCGTGGTTTCCGACAGGTTTTCGTCGTCGAGCTGGAACGGGGGCGTGACCGACGGGTTGAGCACTTCGAGCGCGTGGCACAGCACTTCGATCTTGCCGCTCGTGAGGTTGGCGTTCTCGGTGCCCGCCGGACGGCTGCGCACCAGGCCCGTGATCTGCACGCAGAATTCATTGCGCAGGCCTTCGGCGGCCTTGAACATCTCCGCGCGGTCCGGATCGCACACGACCTGCACCAGACCTTCGCGATCGCGCAGGTCGATGAAAATGACCCCGCCGTGATCGCGGCGGCGATTGACCCAGCCACACAGCTTGACCGTTTGGCCCAGTTGTTGCTCGGTCACCAGACCGCAGTAGGAGGTACGCATGGACATTTTGCTGTTCCGATTTTCAAAAAATGGCGCCGGCGATTCCCAGTGGCTCAGAGGAGCGGACCGGGACGTTGCTGGCGCGGGTTGTGGGCGGGCGCCACCACGCCCATCGATACGATGTACTTGAGGGCGGCATCGACCGTCATGTCGAGTTCGACCACGTCGCTCGCCCGCATCATCAGGAAGAAACCCGACGTCGGGTTCGGCGTCGTCGGGACATAGACGCTCACGAACTCGCCCTGCAAATGATTGACCACGTCGCCGCCCGGCGCGCCGGTCAGGAAAGCGATGGTCCAGGAATCCGCGTGCGGATATCGCACGAGCAACGCCTTGCGAAACGCGTTGCCGTTGCTGGACAGCAAGGTGTCGGACACCTGCTTGACGCTGCCATACAGCGGTCCAACGATGGGAATGCGCGTCAGGATGGCTTCCCACCAGCCGACCAGCTTCTGGCCGATGAAATTATGCGCCAGAAGGCCAACGACGAACACGAACGCGAGCGTCACCACCACGCCGAAGCCGGGCACGCGCATGCCGATGAGGTGCGACGGCTGCCAGTCGTCCGGCAACAGCAGCAAGGTCTGATCCATCGTGCCGATGATCAGGCCGAGGACCCACAGCGTGATGGCGAGCGGCACCAGCACCAGCAGGCCGGTGAGGAAAATCGTCTTCAACGCGGGTTTCTTAACGCGCATGGCAGGGCTCGCGAAGGTGGGCGGCTATGGGGTGTGTCAGCAGGCGAATCCGCGTCCCGGCGCATCCGGCCGCCGGGCGCGAACGCGCATCGTTCTGTCTATCTCAGTGGCAGGCGCAACCGCCGCCACAGCTCGCCGCCGGCGCGCTCGACGACTCGCCGCCAGACGACGAAGCCGAAGCGGGCGACGTCGCGCTCTCGCCCGACGCCGCTGCCGGCGCCGACGAGGTCGACGCCGCACCCGAGGCACTCGCGCCGCCCGAACCGCCACGGAAATCGGTCACATACCACCCTGAACCCTTGAGCTGGAACCCGGCCGCAGTCACCTGCTTGCGAAACGTGTCCTTGCCGCATTCCGGGCACTGGGAGAGCGGATCATCGCTCATTTTTTGCAGCACATCCTTGGCGAAACCGCATGTTTCGCAACGATAGGCATAGATAGGCATGGTACTTTCCGACGGAAAAAGGCGCGCAAAGCCTTGAATTATAACCGCTTCACAAGGCTTTCGGGATTTGTCCAGCGACATATGGGGCCGCAACGCCCCAAGATCAAGGTCGCCCGTGGCCGCAGTCCGCGTAGTGGAAGGCTTTCCGGCCGGAACGCCCACCGCCCGCCGATGAAAAAGGGCGGCAATTGCCGCCCTTTCGCTGCCCGGTGTGGGTTCGTCAGACCGTCGACACCTGCGGCTCCGCCGACTTCGTGCGTTCTGCGTTGGGCTGGAGAAGCGAGCCGACCACCATGCCGGCGATCGAGGCCGCCAGGCCCGCCAACTGCGCCGGGACTATGGCCTCGGGCGCCAGCCATTCGCAGCCAATCCAGACGCCCAGGCCGAAGAGCACGGCGAGCGTGCCGCCGAGCGAGCTCGAACGCTTCCAGTACAAGCCGAACGCCAGCGGCACGAAACAGCACACCAGCGTGACCTTGTACGCGCTCTCGACCATGTGGAAGATCGACGCCGTGGAATTGAGCGCATACACCAGCACCAGCGCCGTGAAGCACAGCACGACGATGCGCATCAGGCGCAGCAAGTGCTTGTCGTCAATCCGGCCGCGCAGCATCGGGCGGACGATGTTCTCGGCGAAGGTCACCGACGGCGCCAGCAGCGTGGCCGACGCGCAACTCTTGATCGCCGAGAGGAGCGCGCCGAAGAACATCACTTGTGCAACGATCGGCACGCTAGTGAGCACCAACTGCGGCAAGATCTGTTGCGGATCGGTGCCGATGTACTTCTGTACCATCGACGGGGCGATCAGCAGCGCCGAGTAGGCCAGGAAGATCGGGATGAACGTGAAGAAGAAGTACAGCACGCCGCCCGTGACCGAACCGGCGACCGCCACGTTTTCCGACTTCGACGACATCACGCGCTGGAACACGTCCTGTTGAGGAATCGAGCCGAACATCATGGTGATGCCCGCCGCGATGAACGCCAGCACTTCGGCCGGATTCAACTCGGGAAGGAACACGAACTTGCCGGCGTCCGCCGCGTGCGCGATCACCGCGCTCGCGCCGCCCGGCACCATGCCGGAGACTTGCACGGCGATGTACACGAGACCCACGACGATGATGATCATCTGGATGAAGTCGGTCACGGCCACCGAGATCATGCCGCCGAGCAGCGTGTAGGCCAGCACCGAGACCGCGCCGACGATCATGCCCGTGGGCTCGGACATCGCACCGCCGGACACCGCGTGAAACACGAGACCCAGTGCCTTGATCTGCGCGCCGACCCAGCCGAGGTAAGAGATCACGATCGCGATACTCGTCACCACTTCAACCGTACGGTTGTACCTGAGCTTGTAGAAGTCGCCGATCGTCATGAGGTTCATGCGATACAGCTTGCGGGCGAAAAACATGCCGACGAGCACGAGGCACATCGACGAACCGAACGGGTCCGAGACCACGCCGCGCAGCCCTTCGCCGAGGAAGGTGGCGGGAATGCCGAGCACCGCTTCGGAGCCGAACCAGGTGGCGAAGACCACGGCGATGACCATGCCGTAGGGCAGGCGACGGCCGGCGACGGTGAAATCCTTGGTATTGCGGACCTTGAGGGCGGCCAACAGCCCGATGGCCACTGAAATGACCCAATACAGTATGACAAACCAGATCAGCATAACGCGGCCCCCGCCAATCCCCAGGGCGTCGGTCATGGCGTGGCGGCGTCAGTCTTGCGCCCGGTCCGCCCTCAAAAGGCCACTGCGCAAGCGAACGATACCGCGCCTTGGGCCGCAGCCTTCCGGGCAACAGAAAATCAGGTCGTGCATGACGGGGCCGATGCGATGGAGCGCTTTTATCTGCCCGCTGTGCCGCCTGGCGAAAAAATTTCGGCCGATTATAGCGGCGCGCGCGCCACGCGGGGAGGAAAAATCGCGACGGCCGAGTTCGATGACGGCAAATATCGGGAATTGCCTAGCGTCTGGGGTGACGTTGCATGCTGATGGTGCCTGTGCGCAGTCACCGCCGTTACGCCGGAAAGACTGTTTGACGCTCAGCGCCGGCGCCAGATCATCCAGTGTTCGGCCCCGGCGAAGACCGGCACCGAGTCGTCGACCCGCCGGTCCGTCTCGCAGACGAAGTCTTGACCGAGCAGAGCATCCAGGGCGTCCGGCGCGATGCCGAACGGCGGGCCCTTCAGCGTTTCCTTGAGGAAGAAAAATCCGGCCAGACGTCCACCTTGGGGCAGCAGTTGCGCCATCCGGCGTGCGTAGTCCTGCCAGAGGGTGCGGGGCAAGGCGCAGAGAAACGCCCGCTCGTAGACCACCTCGAGCGCGAACGGCGGCGTATAGGTGAAGAAATCGGCCTGTTCCACGAGCGCCGCGTGTGGACCGAGCCGCGCCTTGGCCGACCCGACGGCGGTCGCCGAGAAGTCGATGGCCCGCACCGGCCAGCCTTGCGTGTCGAGCCACGCGGCCTCATACGCCGAGCCGCAGCCCGGGATCAGCGTGGCCCGGGGTGCGCCCTCGCCGGCTACGAAGTCGCGCAGCGCCCTGGGCACCCCGGCCGCATCCCACGGCATGAAGGCGCTCGCGAAGCGCTCGTCCCAGAATTCCGCGCGCGACGGATCGCGATGGGAGAAAGACGGGACGGAAGGTCCGGCAGGCGCGGCGGGCGCACCGCCCGTCTCCGGCCGGTCATCCTCGCGAGGGGCGGCAAATGCGACGTAAGGCGTTCGGACGATGGGCACCATAGGCTCCGCCATTTTCAGAATCCGCCGTAGAGCCAGACAAACGCCGTCAACACGCCGATGGCGACGCCGCCCACCAGACAGAACGCGCCCGTCAGCAGCCGATTGGTGCGGCGTTGCTCCTGAAGTAACGCGAGCAGCACGGTGTCGTCCTGCGGACGCGCATGCGCGGCGAGCGCCTGGTGGATGAGCCGCGGCAGTTGCGGCATCGTCTTGCTCCACTGCGGCACTTCGGCCTTCAGCCGTTCAAGCCAGCCGCGCGGGCCGATCTGTTCGGCCATCCACCGTTCGAGGAACGGCTTGGCCGTCTTCCACAAATCCAGATCCGGGTCGAGCTGACGGCCGAGGCCTTCGATATTGAGCAGCGTCTTTTGCAGCAGCACGAGCTGCGGTTGAATCTCGACGTTGAAGCGGCGCGACGTCTGGAACAGGCGCATGAGCACGAGCCCGAGCGAAATCTCCTTGAGCGGCCGGTCGAAGTACGGCTCGCAGACGGCGCGAATCGCCCCTTCGAGTTCTTCGACCCGCGTGTCGGCCGGCACCCAGCCCGACTCCAGGTGCAGCGATGCCACCCGGTGGTAGTCGCGACGGAAGAACGCGAGGAAGTTCTGGGCGAGGTAGTTCTTGTCGAACTCGGACAACGCACCGACGATGCCGCAGTCGAGCGCGATATACCGGCCGAACGTCGCCGGATCGAGACTGACCAGGATATTGCCTGGATGCATGTCGGCGTGGAAGAAGCCGTCGCGCAGGAACTGGGTGAAGAAGATCTCGACGCCCTCGCGCGCGAGCTTCTTGAGGTCGACGCCCGCCTCGCGCAGCACGTCGATCTGGCTGATCGGCACCCCGTGCATGCGCTCCATCACGAGGACGGAGCTGGAACTGAATTCCCAATAGATCTCGGGCACCATCAGCATGCCCGAGTCGATGAAGTTGCGACGAAGTTGCGCGGCGTTGGCGGCCTCGCGCATCAGGTCGAGTTCGTCGTGCAGATACTTGTCGAACTCGGCGACCACTTCTCGAGGCTTGAGCCGTTTGCCGTCTGGCCACAGCCGCTCGACCCACCCGGCGAGATCGCGCATGAGCGCCAGATCGCTGTCGATCACGTTGAGCATATTCGGGCGCAATACCTTGACCGCGACTTCTTTGCCGGCGTGCTCGCCATCGCGAACCCGGGCGAAGTGCACCTGCGCAATCGAGGCACTCGCGACCGGCATGCGCTCGAATTCCACGAAGACGTCTTCGAGCGGGTGACCCAGCGACTTCTCGATGCTCGCGCGGGCCACTGCCGGATCGAACGGCGGCACCTGATCCTGGAGACGCGCCAGTTCCTGCGCGATATCGGGCGGCATCAGATCGCGGCGCGTCGAGAGCACTTGTCCGAACTTCACGAAAATCGGCCCCAGCGATTCAAGCGCGAGGCGCAAGCGTTCGCCGCGCGGCGCTTTGAGGCCACTGCGCCCGAACGACAACACGCGCAGCAGCCCGCGTGCAATGGGATGAGGAATGCTCGAGAGCACCAGTTCGTCGAGCCCGTAGCGGTAGCTGACGAAAAAGATCTTGATCAGACGCAGGAGGCGCATCGTTCAGCGACCTCCCAGGGGGCGGGATACCGAGGCGGCTGCCGCATCGCGCCCGGCCGTCTGGCGTTCGAGCTTCTCCAGGCGCTTTTCCAGTCGCGCGAGATCGTCGCGCAGCGTGCCGATGCCGCTGCGCATCGCATCGAGACGCCCACGCCCGACCAGCAGCGGGTTCTCTTCCACGAGGTAATCGGCGAGCGAGCGCGCCAGCGTGCCGCCGGTGCGGCGTGCGCCGGCCACCGCCGCCTTGCCGGTTTCGGTCACCCGGTGTGCCGCGGCGTCGCCGATCACCTTGCTCAGGTCTTCGGCCACCTCCCAGCGCAGATGCTGGGCCAGATAGGAGACCGTGTTGGCAAACTCGGCATCGCCCTCGATCTTGACGTGTCGCATGACAGCCGCCTGACCGCCGCCCGCGAAGTCGGCGAGCGCCGCCGGCGGCACCGCGATGCTGACGTCGCAAGACAGGTTGGCATCGGCGGCGACCAGATAGCCGTCGTCGCCCACGCGCAGACGCAGGTCGATGGCCGACATCGCCAGCCGGGCAGACGCCCCGATGTGATGGCGCAGACGGTCGCGCGCCCACGGTTCGCGGGCAAGCAAGTGGTTCACGGTGGCGGCAAAGGCTTTGGCGGCTACGGTCATGAGCTTGGCGGTCGGCCGGCGATGCGCGCCGGTCGTACCGAAAGACGCCGCCCGGCAACGATCGGCGGACGGCAAAAAAAAAGAGCCCGCGCTTTAGACGCGGGCTCTCATTGTAAGGCAGGTTACGGCAAAACCGTCGTGCGCTTAGCTAGCCTGTTGAATCCCGGCGAGCACCCAGCCGCCGCTACCGGCCACCGGCTTGGTCAGGTTCCACACTTCGTTGAACGGCTCGGCCGCGGCACCCTCGGCTTCGCGGATCAGGCCCGAGAAGCGAACGCTTGCCACATACTCGACGGCCGATTCCTCGATGCCAAGCAGTTCGGCATTGAGTTGCACGACGTCCGTGCGGTTGACCGACTTGCCGCGCTCTTCGAGGTCCATCTTGATTTCCGCGAACATCTGCGGCGTGGTGAACTCGTTGATATCGGCCTGATCGCCCTTGTCCCAGGCCGCTTGCAGACGGTTGAAGTACACCTTGGCACTGCGCAGGAATCCGTCGACGTCGAAGCCGGCCGGCACGCCGAACGGGGCGGCTGCGGCAGCGGCCCCCGCGGCGACGGGCACGCCCGACAGCGACGGCTGGGCCGACGAAGACGCCGGTTGTGCCGGTTGTTGCGGCTGGCTGTCCCACGACTGGCGCAGCGTGTTGTTCGACGCGTCGTTACCCGCGCCCGCATACGCCGGCGTCTGGGACTGCGACTTATTGCCGCGGAAACGACGGATCAGCCACATCACGGCGAAGGCGATCAGCGCAATCACGATGACGTTGGCCATCATGCTGGCGAACGCGCCGCCCAGGCCGAAGTGCGAGAGCAGGGCCGCGATACCGAGACCAGCCGCCAGACCGGCGATCGGGCCGAGCCAGCGATTGGCCGGCTTGGCGGCGGCCGCCGCCCCTGCGGCACCGGCCCCTGCAGCCGCCGGTGCGGCTTGCTGCGGTGCCGTGCCCGGCGTGGCTTGCGTCGGTTGTTGCGGCGCCTGCTGGCGCTGCGTCACGGTGCTGGACTGCTTGCCGATGCTCCGGCCGCCGCCAACGCGTTTGGCATCGGCGTCCGCGATCGTCATGCCGACCGCCACTACGCCGGCCACCACGCCCAACAACAGCTTGCTTTTCAGGAACTGGAACATCGTTCTGGTCTCTCCGTGGAGTTTATAGGTTGCTGTCTACTGACAGGCGTCAACCGGAATGGTTCAGCACTTTTTTACGTACTGAAACCAGATGAGGCGACGGCCGATTCTGCCACAGCAGAATTAGCTCGTTCTTAGAGAAGCGCCCCGGCGCGGCTTTTTTCCGCAGTCCGGGGCGCTGGGGCGCGTCAGGTAAGTGAGCGCGGACTCAGAATTTGCGTCCGATATGCAGCGCGACCACCCCTGCGGTAAGGTTGTGATATTCCACACGTTCGAGACCGGCCTGCTCCATCAGGGTCTTGAGCGTTTCCTGGTCCGGGTGCATGCGAATCGACTCGGCCAGATAGCGGTAGCTGTCGGCGTCGCCCGCAATGCGCGAACCGAGCCACGGCAGCACCTTGAACGAATAGGTGTCGTACGCCTTCTCGAGCGGCTGCCAAACCTTCGAGAACTCCAGCACCATGACCTTGCCGCCCGGCTTGATCACGCGGCGCATTTCGGCGAGTGCGGCATCCTTGTGCGTCATGTTGCGCAGGCCAAACGCCACGGTGACCACATCGAAATAGTTCGACGGGAACGGCAGCTTTTCGGCATCGCACAGCAGGGTCGGGGTGACGATGCCCGCGTCGAGCAAGCGATCGCGCCCCACGCGCAGCATTGATTCGTTGATGTCGGTGAGCCAGACTTCGCCGGTCGGGCCGGCCGCGCGCGCAAATGCCTTCGAGAGGTCGCCGGTGCCGCCCGCGATGTCGAGCACCTTGAAGCCGGGGCGCACGGCGGCGCGCCCGATCGTGAACGCCTTCCAGATGCGGTGCAGTCCACCCGACATCAGGTCATTCATGATGTCGTACTTGCTCGCGACCGAATGGAACACCTCGGCGACCTTGCCGGCCTTTTCCTTCTCGTCGACGGTTTCATAACCGAAGTGGGTCTGTTGGCCCATTGCAATCTCCCTGATTCATGTAAGCGGGCGCGACACGCACGTGCGCCCCGCCGGGGGCCTCAATGGTGGTGGCAGCCACCCGCAGCCGGCGACGACATCGGCGTGTCGCGATCGACACCCGCTGCCGCGAGCTTGTCCAGGTATTCCTGCCACAGCGCGTCCTGACGCACGCACAGCTCGTAGAGGTAATCCCACGAATAGATGCCGGTATCGTGTCCGTCCGAAAACACCGGGCGCACGGCGTAATTGCCGACCGGCTCCAGGCCGTTCAGTTCGACGTCGCGCTTGCCGGTTTGCAGCGTCTCCTGCCCCGGGCCGTGGCCGCGCACTTCCGCCGACGGCGAGAGTACGCGCAGGAATTCGAACGGCAGGCGGTAGTGTGTTCCGTCCTCGTAGCCCAGTTCCAGCACCTTCGATGTGCGATGCAGCGTCAAGGAAACGGGAATCGGCGTGTCTTTCTCCAGCCCAGCCATGGTCTTGCTCCAGATTAATCGGTCGGTGCGCCGACATGCGACACATCGGCCGGCAGTATAGCCGCTCAGGCCTCAACGGTCATGCCGGCCACGCCGGAAGACGATTCAATTCCGCCACCAGGGCCTCGCGCAGGGCGGGTGTCCAGGCGGCGCGCTCGGCGAGCACCGCCGCCGGCACCTCGCGTTGCGGCGCGCTCCAGACCGAGCCGGGAAAGTGAACGTCGTCGCGATATCGCGGAATCACGTGCCAGTGCACGTGCGGCACCATGTTGCCCAGACTCGCCACGTTGATCTTGTGCGGCGACATGACCGTGCGCTGGGCGGTCTCGACGGCGAACACGGCGCGCATCACATGCTCGCGCGCCGCCGCGGGCAGATCGCTCATTTCGGCGACGTGGGCATGCCAGATCACCCGAGCGAAGCCCGGGTAGCCGATCTCGTTCGCCAGCACCACGCGCAGCACCGGGTCGCGCCATACGACGTCGCCGCCCTCTCCGGTGCAAAACGGACATTCCATCATGCGTTTTCCCTCGTTTGCCCTGCCCTCTCCGTGTGCGCCGCAGACGATTCAGGCCAGTGCTGTCAGTGCTCTCAATGCTTGTTGCGCTTGTAACGTTTGCCGGTGGCCGGGTCGACCGGGCCGAGCGCAAGTTCTGCGAAGTCAATCTCGCTGATCAGTTCGCGCAGCGTCTCGTCGTTGATGCGGTGCGCCATGCGCAGACGCGACAGTTCCCCGCGCTCGGCCTGCAGGGCGGCGGCGCGCAGCCGGCGTTCGACTTCGACCTCACGCACCGCGCGCACGCGCATCTCGTCGTCGGTAGCGTTCGACGCGTTGAGCGTGCGGCGATACCGCCCCATCACCCGCGCGGCCGCTTCGGCGCACACGGCAGTGTCGAGTTCGTCGCCCGACTTCGCAATGACTTTTTGCAGCGATTCAACGGTGCGGATCGCCGCCTCCGACGCCGCGAGGCGCGCCTCGCCCATCTCACGATTGCGCGGGTCTTCGACCGGCCAGCGCACGCCGCGCAGCAGGAACGGCAAACCGAGGCTGCCGCCGACAAGCGAGAGCAGAATCACGCCAGCGGCCAGGAAAATCAGCAGATCGCGTCCCGGAAACGGCGCGCCGCCCGGCAGGGCCAGCGGCACCGAGAGCGCACCGGCCAGCGTCACCGCGCCGCGCACGCCCGAGAGGGCCGTCACGCCAGTGAAGCGCATGCCGGGCTTCATTGTGATTTCGCCACGTCGCATACCGAGAAAATACATCACGCGCCACGCCACCCACACCCAGCAGAAGCGCAGCACGATGAGCACCGCCGAAATCGCGCCGACGTAGGCCATCAGTTCGCCGAGATTGAGCAGCGTTCCCCAATGCGGCTCGCCGGGCCGCAACGCGGCACGCACAATGTCAGGCAATTGCAGGCCGAGCAGCACGAACACTGCGCCATTGAACACGAATTCGAGCATCGACCACACCCCGTTACCGAGAATGCGGGTGGCGGTGCGGGTATTGAGCAGATCGGTCGAGCTGACCGTCATGCCGGCGGCCACGGCCGCGAGAATGCCCGAGAAGCCGAAATGTTCGGCCAGCAGATAGGCCGCAAACGGCATGAGCAACAGCAGCAGCACGAGCGTCGCCGGCTCTTCGGTGGACGCCGCCATCACGCGTCGATGGAACTGCGTGAACAGCCACGTCACGGCCCAGCCGGCGAGCAGGCCGCCCAGCGCGATGACGAAAAACGAGAACGTGGCGTTACCGATCGAAAAGAGTCCCGTGGTCGCGGCCACGATGGCGAACTTGAACGCGACCAGGCCCGACGCATCGTTCATCATCGCCTCGCCTTCGAGCACGTGCATGAGTCGCGTGGGCATCCGCAGGCGTGCGGTGATGGCGGAGACGGCCACGGCATCGGTCGGCGAGAGCACGCCGCCGAGCGCGAATGCCACGGCGAGCGGAATCGACGGAATCATCCAGTGGATGAAATAGCCCACGCCGAGCACCGTGAAGATCACCAGGCCGAGCGCCATCGCGACGATCGGCACGCGCAGGTGCCAGAACTCGCGTTTGGGCATGCGCCAGCCGTCGGCGAAGAGCAGCGGCGGGATGAACAGCAGGAAGAAAATCTCGGGGTCGAGATCGATGTGCAGCCCCGCGCCCGGAAAAGCGAGCGCGGCGCCCACGGCGATCTGCACGATCGGCACCGGCAGGACTTTGACGTAGCTGACCAGCACGCCGGTCAGCGCCACCACAAACAGCAGGATCAGCGCGGTGAGGACTACGCCCATGCCGCCTCCATGGTCCGTCGGTCAGGCATCGGCCGCGTCCCCGAGCGGGCCATCAGACCAGCACGCGTTCGATGCCGCCGTGGTTCGCATCCTTGACATAGTCCACCAGCCACTCATCGCCCAGCACGTGCTTGGCGATTTCCACGACGATATAGTCCGCCGTGATGTCGGCGTCGTCGTTATAGCGCGACAGCCCTTGCAGGCACGACGGGCAGCTCGTCAGAATCTTGACGTCCTGGACCTTGCCGTCCGCGCGCAGCTTCGCCGCGCCCTTGCGCATCTCCTCTTCCTTGCGGAAGCGGATCTGCGTCGAGATGTCCGGACGCGTAACCGCCAGCGTGCCCGACTCACCGCAGCACCGGTCGTTCTTCTCGATCTTGTAGCCGTCGTGCTCGCTGCCCATCAACTGGTTCACGAGCTTGACCGGGTCCATCGTCTTGATCGGCGTGTGGCACGGGTCGTGATACATGTAGCGCGTACCGTTCACGCCTTCAAGCTTCACGTCCTTCTCGAGCAGGTATTCGTGGATGTCGACGATACGGCAGCCCGGGAAGATCTTCTCGAATTCATAGCCCGCGAGCTGGTCGTAACAAGTGCCGCACGACACGACCACGGTCTTGATATCGAGATAGTTCAGCGTGTTCGCCATGCGGTGGAACAGCACGCGATTGTCCGTCACGATCTTCTCGGCCTTCTCGCCCTGCCCCGAGCCGCGCTGCGGATACCCGCAGCACAGATAGCCCGGCGGCAGCACCGTCTGCACGCCCACATGCCAGAGCATCGCCTGCGTGGCGAGCCCGACCTGCGAGAACAGGCGTTCCGAGCCGCAGCCCGGGAAATAGAACACCGCTTCCGAATCGACCGTGGTGGTCTTCGGATTGCGAATG
The DNA here is from genome assembly GCF_902459625.1 of Pandoraea cepalis. Lineage (NCBI taxonomy): Bacteria > Pseudomonadati > Pseudomonadota > Betaproteobacteria > Burkholderiales > Burkholderiaceae > Pandoraea > Pandoraea cepalis. The sequence continues at coordinate 934,177 of NZ_CABPRY010000001.1, read as the reverse complement.
ATCGGCACGACCTTGTTGTCTTCGATGTCGAGCAGTGCGCGCGCCGTCTTCTTCGGCAGGTTGCCCGGCATCTTCTTGTTGACGAAGTGGATCACTTCCTCGCGCAGCGGCGGCTTGCCCACCGTCGCAGGCGGACGCGCCGTCTGCTTCTTCGCGAGCTTCTTGAAGATATCCGCGCCGAAACGCTGTGCCTTGTAGCCCCACTCGATCATCACCTTGCGAGTGATGTTAATCGTCTCCGGGTTCGTAGCGTTCAGGAAGAACATCCCCGCAGCGGCGCCCGGGTTGAACTTCTTCTTGCCCATCTTGCGCAGCAGGTTGCGCATGTTCATCGTCACGTCGCCGAAGTCGATCTTCACCGGACACGGCGTCACGCACTTGTGGCAGACCGTGCAGTGATCGGCCACGTCGTTGAACTCGTCCCAGTGCTTGATCGACACCCCGCGGCGCGTTTGCTCTTCGTACAGAAACGCCTCGATGAGCAGCGACGTTGCGAGAATCTTGTTGCGCGGGCTGTAAAGCAGGTTCGCGCGCGGCACGTGCGTGGCGCACACCGGCTTGCACTTGCCGCAGCGCAGGCAGTCCTTCACGCTGTCCGCGATCGCGCCGATATCCGACTGCTGCATGATCAGCGACTCATACCCCATCAGCCCGAAGCTGGGCGTATAGGCATTGCGCAGGTCGGCGGGCAGATCCGGCATATCGAGCAGCTTGCCCTTGTTGAAGCGTCCTTCCGGGTCCACGCGTTGCTTGTACGCGCGGAATTCGCCGATCTCGGCCTCCGTCAGGAACTCCAGCTTGGTGATGCCGATACCGTGTTCGCCCGAGATCACGCCATCGAGCGAACGGGCGATGGCCATGATGCGTGCCACCGCCTTGTGCGCATCCTGGAGCATCTCGTAGTTATCCGAGTTCACCGGGATGTTCGTGTGCACATTGCCATCGCCGGCGTGCATGTGCAGCGCGACGAACACGCGGCCGTGCAGCACGCGCTTGTGAATCGCTTGTGCTTCGTCGAGGATCGGCGTGAACTCGCCGCCCGTGAAAATCTGACGCAGTTCGGCGCGGATCTCCTGCTTCCACGACACACGCACCGTACGATCCTGCAGCAGATCGATGAGACGCGTCTGCGGCTGCGCGTTCAGGCGATCATTGAGCGCCACATTAAGGTCGCGAATGCCGTGACGGTTGAGCAGCGGAATCGCCTCGGCCAGCGGCAGCTCGAAATGATCGCGCAAAAACACCCAGCGCGCGCGCACGTCGCGCAGCAGCGTGAGTGCCGTTTGCACGCGATCTTCCAGCAGTTCGGCCGACGGAATCTCGTTGGCGTCGTCGGTCTTGCCCAGCGGCAGATTGCCGGCGTCGAAGAAGGCTTCAAGCGCATCGACCAGTTGCAGCTTGTTCTTGAGCGACAGCTCGATGTTGATGCGTTCGATGTGATCCGTGTACTCGCCCATGCGCGGCAGCGGAATCACCACGTCTTCATTGATCTTGAAGGCGTTGGTGTGGCGCGCGATGGCGGCGGTACGCGAACGGTCGAGCCAGAACTTTTTGCGAGCTTCGGCCGACACCGCGACGAAGCCTTCGCCGCTCTTGCCGTTGGCCATGCGAATCACTTCCGACGTCGCCTGTGCGACGGCGTTGTCGTCGTCGCCAACGATATCGCCGATCAGCACCATCTTCGGGAACGCATTGCGCTTCGACTTCGTGGCATAGCCCACGGCGCGCAGATAGCGTTCGTCCAGATGCTCCAGGCCCGCCAGAATCGCGCCGCCGGCCGCCGTCTGCGCGAACATGTAGTCCTTGATCTCGACGATGCTCGGAATCGCTTCCTTTGCCTGGCCGAAGAACTCCAGACACACCGTGCGCGTGTGCGCGGGCATCTTGTGCAGAATCCAGCGCGCGCTCGTGATCAGACCGTCGCAGCCTTCCTTCTGAATGCCCGGCAGACCGGCGAGGAACTTGTCCGTGACATCCTTGCCAAGCCCTTCCTTACGAAAACGCTTGCCTTCGATGTCCAGCTTTTCCGTCTTGAGCAGCACGGCGCCCGGCGCGTAATTGCCGTCGAACCACGTCAATTCGAAGCGGGCGACCGGAATGTCGTGAATCTTGCCGAGATTGTGATCGAGACGGGTGACCTCGAGCCAATTGCCCTGCGGGTCGACCATGCGCCACCACGCGAGGTTATCGAGCGCGGTGCCCCACAGCACGGCCTTCTTGCCGCCGGCGTTCATCGCCACGTTGCCACCGATGCACGATGCGTCGATCGACGTCGGGTCGACCGCGAACACCAGGCCAGCGCGCTCGGCGGCCTCGGCCACACGACGCGTCACCACGCCCGCGCCCGAGAAAATCGTCGGCACCGGCTCGTCGACACCCGGCAGCGCCGAGTACTCGACCTCATCGAGCTGCTCGAGCTTTTCCGTATTGATCACGGCCGAGAACGGCGTGAGCGGAATCGCGCCCCCCGTGTAGCCGGTGCCGCCTCCGCGCGGAATGACCGTCAGTCCCAACTCGAAGCACCCCTTCACCAGCGCCGCCATTTCGGCTTCGCTGTCCGGGGTGAGCACGACGAACGGATACTCCACGCGCCAGTCCGTCGCGTCCGTCACATGCGAGACGCGCGACAGACCGTCGAACTTGATGTTGTCGTGGGCGGTCGTGCGGCCCAGCACCTTCTTCGCGCGACGGCGCAGCTCGGCCATCTTCGCGAACTCCTCGGCGAAGTCCGCCACGGCACGGCGTGCCGCCACCTCCAGTTGCTCCACACGGGCGGCGCGTTCGCGGCCATTCGCATCGGCGTTCGCGGCCACATCCGCGCGGCGACGCTTGTCGATCTCGTTCAGACGATGGTCCAGCGCGTCGATCAGCAGCTTGCGGCGCTTCGGATTATCGAGCAGGTCGTCCTGCAGATAGGGATTGCGGCGAACCACCCAGATATCGCCGAGTACCTCGTAGAGCATGCGGGCCGAGCGGCCGGTGCGGCGCTCCGCGCGGAGTTCGTCGAGGATGTGCCAGGCGTCGGCGCCCAGCAGGCGCATGACGATTTCGCGGTCCGAAAACGACGTGTAGTTGTAGGGAATCTCGCGCAGTCGCGGCGGCTGGGCGGCGAGTGCATGCTTGGCGTCGTGCGGCTCGAAGGCGGGCAAGGGTGCGTTCATCTTGTCGGGCTCGTCAATGCGGCGGTGCATCCGCCGTCGGCGTTCGTCTCGCGAGACGCGCCGAAAGTCAAAATCGGGTAAGCGCAATGGATGCCGGCGGCAGGCGCGACGGGTGCGCGCGGGCCGGCAACAGACGATCTGCGGTCAACGAGATCGACGACTGCCGTGCGAAGACGTCGATGACGAATCGTGTCCGATCATCGCGTGGAAACACAGGGGGGTGAGGCAGTTCGTGCGCATGCCCAGATCTTTCTTCCGGCTTGGGAACAGGTTGGTAGGGGAATGTAGCCAGAATTGTACTTCATTGCACCGCAACACGTCGGCGCCGTGCCGAATTCGCCGCGAGGCGCGAGATTCCCCTCCTTCCCGACGCGCCGGCGCGTTCACTGCCGCGTTGACCGCCCCTACACGAGCGCCGGCCCGTTCGCATTCCCACCGTATCGCCGCCCTTCTTGCTGGTCGCTATATCCGAATGGATACAACGACTTATGACACACGCCTGCGCTGAAACTTTCACCGAATGGGAGTATGTTTTGCCGATCCCCAGTCTCTCCACCCGTCAAGAGGTGTCTCTATGGTCTCGTTTCAACTGAACGGCCGTGCCGTGCAGGTCGATGTCGACCCGGCCACTCCCCTGCTCTGGACCCTGCGCGACGCGCTCAACATGACCGGCACCAAGTTCGGTTGCGGCATGGCGCTGTGCGGCGCGTGCACCGTGCATCTCGACGGCGCGCCCATCCGAAGCTGCGTCACCCCGGTCTCCGCCGTCGCGGGAAAGGCCATCACCACCATTGAAAACGTCGGGGCGGACGCCGTCGGGCGTGCTGTGCAGAACGCCTGGGTCAAGCACGACGTGCCCCAGTGCGGCTACTGCCAGAGCGGCCAGATCATGTCCGCCACGGCCTTGCTGCGCGAGAACAAACAGCCCAACGACGAACAGATCGACGCCGCCATGTCCGGCAACATCTGCCGTTGCGGCACCTACGCCCGCATTCGTGCGGCGATCAAAGACGCTGCGGCGTCACTGGCCTGAAGCGAGGAGATACGCATGCGTGAACTTCGCTTTTCCCCGCGCCCTGGCGTCGCCGTGGGCGACTTCACCGGCCTGACGCGCCGAGTATTTCTCAAGACCTCGGCGCTTGCGGCCGGTGGTCTCATGCTCGAAATGTCGCTGCCCGGCGCCATGCGAACAGCCAGCGCCCAGGGCGCGGCCGCCACGCCGGTCGTGCCCTCGGCCTTCGTACGCATTGCCCCGGACGACACCGTCACCATCCAGGTCAACCGCCTCGATTTCGGACAAGGCGTACAGACGGCGCTGCCCATGCTCGTCGCCGAAGAACTCGATTGCGACTGGGCCAAAGTGCGCAGCGAGCTGGCGCCGGCGGCCGACGTCTACAAAGACCCCGTGTTCGGCATCCAGATGACGGGGGGCTCGGGCTCCGTCGCGCATTCGTGGCTGCAATACCGGCGCATTGGCGCATCTGCGCGGGCCATGCTCATCGCGGCCGCGGCGCAACAGTGGAAAGTACCGGCGGCGCAGTTGCGTACCGAGAACGGCGTCGTGCTCGGCCCGAACGGCCAGCGCGCCACGTACGGCAGTCTTGCCGCCCGCGCGCAGGCGCAGCCGGTGCCGGCCGATGTCGCGCTCAAGGAACCTTCGGCGTTTCGCCTGCTTGGCAAGCCGACGGGACGGCTCGACGCGCGGGCCAAGTCCATGGGCGTGCCGATGTACGGCATGGACTTCAAGCTACCGAACCTGAAAGTTGCCGTCGTTGCTCGCCCGCCCGTGTTCGGTGCCAAAGTGAAGCAGTTCGACGCCAAAGCTGCGCGGGCGGTCAAGGGCGTGCGCGATGTCCTTGAAATTCCGGACGATCGAGGCGGCACTGCCGTGGCCGTCATTGCCGATGGCTACTGGCAGGCCAAGACCGGGCGCGACGCGCTCAAGGCCACGTGGGACACGACGGGCGTCGAGCATGTCGACACGACCGCGCAACTGGCCAAATACGTGGAAATGGCCAAGACCCCGGGCACGGTCGCGATCGACGCGGACATCTCCAAGCTCAAGGGTGCGCCCAAGACCCTCGTCGCCGAATACCATTTCCCCTACCTGGCGCATGCGCCGATGGAGCCGCTCAACTGCACCGTGCAGCTTACCGACAAGGGCGCGCAAGTGTGGACCGGCACACAGTTCCAGACTGTCGACCAGGCCGCCATTGCGCGCACGCTCGACCTCAAGCCCGAGCAGGTCAAACTGCACACGCTCATGGCGGGCGGCGGATTTGGCCGCCGCGCGGTGCCGACGTCCGACTATGGGGTCGAGGCGGCCCAGGTGGCGAAAGCGTGGCGGCGTGCGGGGCATCGTGAGCCGGTGAAAGTGATCTGGAGCCGGGAAGACGACATCCATGGCGGCTACTACCGTCCGATGTACGTCCATCGTGCCGAGATCGGCCTGGATGCCAAGGGCAACGTGCTGGCGTGGGATCACACCATCGTGGGTCAGTCGATTTTGCAGGGCACGCCGTTCGAAAAGATGATGGTCAAGAACGGCATCGACGGCACCAGCGTCGAGGGCGTTGCGGGCACCCCATATGCGGTGCCGTTGCGGCTCACCTTGCACAGTCCACAGGTCAATGTGCCGGTGCTGTGGTGGCGGTCCGTGGGCAACACGCATACGGCGTACGTCATGGAAACATTGATAGACGAATTATCGAAGGAAGCGGGTCAGGACCCGGTGGCGTATCGCTACGGGCTGATGGGAGATAAGCATCCTCGGCACCGGGAGGCGCTGGCGTTGGCGGTTGAACGTTCCGGCTATGGAAAGACGCCATTACCGTCGGGCCAGGCGTGGGGTGTGGCGGTGCATGAGTCGTTTGATTCCGTGGTGGCGTACGTCGTAGTGGCTGAGATGCACAATGATTCACCGCGTTTGGTGAGCGTGACGGCGGGGGTGCATTGCAATTTCGCGGTCAACCCGTTGACGGTGGCGGCGCAGGTCGAGGGAGCGGCCTTGATGGGATTGGGGATGACGATACCGGGCGCGGCGATCACGATGAAGGATGGAGAAGTTGAGCAGAGCAACTTCCATCAATACATGGTGGCGCGTTTGCCCGACATGCCGGCCATCAGTGTGCACATTGTGGGTTCGGGGGATGCACCGACGGGGATGGGAGAGCCGGGGTTGCCGCCGTTGGCGCCGGCGTATGCGAACGCGATATTTGCGTTGACGGGCAAGCGGCTGCGGGCGTTGCCGTTCGACCTGACGAAGGCGTAACGGAAAAGGAGGCAAGGCGTAGCGCAAGCGCACGTCGGGCGGGTTGGGCTTGGGACAGCGTGACGGTTGGCCGGACCGGGGCCCCTTTCTGCAGCGAGTTGGGTTTATGTCTGAGAGGCGGAAAGGGGCCCCGGTCCGGCCTCTCGGGCATAGGAAGAAGGAAGCGCGGGGCATGACCACCGGTGTGTGCGTGTCGGTCCGGGCGTCAGCCCGGTCGTCAGCCAATGAGCAGGTGTTTAAAGGGCGCAAAGATGCCGTGCCAAAACGACTCGGGCACGCGCAGCATCAGAAACGTGACGGCGACATAGCGAAGCGTCTTGCCGACGGCGATATAGAAGAGGCATTCGCGCCAGGAGAGTCGCAGCCATCCGGCGAGGGTACAGAGCGGGTCGCCGACCACGGGAAGCCAGGAGAGCAGGAGCAGGGGTGGGCCGAAGCGGCGCATCCAGCGGTGATAACGCTCGCTCATCGGGGCTTGTCCGTTGGGCCGCTTCCCGCCGGAGGGTTCCGGAATCGAGCCGCCCGCGAGTACGGCGGTACGGGCGTGAGCGCGCCGGCGGGCTTTCAGGCGAACGAAGCCGCGTCGAGCGGCGAAGCCCATCCACCAGTCGAGCATGCCGCCCGCGGTATTGCCCACGCTCGCCACGACGATGGCGGGCCAGAACATATGCGGATTGAGCGTCACATAGCCGAACAGCGCGGGCTCCGAGCCCATGGGCAGAAGTGTGGCCGACAGAAACGACACCAGGAAAATGGCCGGCAAGCCGACGCCGGGCAGGGCCAGCACGCCGAGCAGCCAGGTGATGAACGACTCCATGCAACTCCGGGAAAAGACAAAAACGGCTGAGAAAAGCGGGTAACGCTGCCACCATGACCGACCGGACGGTCGGGACATCCCGCACGACGGGTACGCACACACGTTTGGCAGAAACGAAAAGTCTGGCGCATAATGCACGACCATGACCCGACCCTCGACGCCGCCCGTGGCCATTCTACTGGCAGGCGGACTCGGTACCCGCTTCGATGCGGCGGGGCGCAGGAACAAGCTGCTCGCGCCGCTGCCTGGCGATCCCCTGAACCGACCCGTTGCCCTTGCCAGCGCCCACGCGCTGCTGGCCGTATTGCCGCGCGTCATCGCGGTCGTGCGCCCGGACTCCGCCGAGTTGGAGAGCGTGCTGCTGCAAGCCGGTTGCGAAGTCGTCATGAGCCACGCCACCCAACGCGGCATGGGCGCAACGCTCGCCGCCGGCATCCGGTCCGGTGTCGACGAAGCGCCGCCCTCGGGGCTCGAACATCTCGACGGCTGGCTCATCGCGCTGGCCGACATGCCCTACATTCATCCGAACACCATTCGCGCGATTGCCGGCGGACTCACGTCGCCCGACGCCATCGTCGCTCCGAGTTACCAGGGACAACGCGGCCACCCCGTCGCGTTCGGCTCCGCCCTGACACCGCGCCTGAGCGCCCTCGATGGCGACATCGGCGCGCGCGACCTGTTGATTAGCGGGCACATTACGATCGTCGATGTCGACGACGCCGGAATCGTGCGCGACATCGACACCCCAGACGACCTTCGCTAGGGCGCGCACTCTCTTTCCCGTTTTTCCCGAGAAACCAAGCGCGACCGCCCCGGCGGACGTGCTGGTCTATCATTGTCCTTTCGTTCCTCGATGTGCCTAACCTGAAGACGCCTTAAATCATGTCCGACGCAGCTCCCGACTATCTGAAGAAGATCCTGACCGCCAAAGTCTACGACGTCGCCAAAGAAAGCGAACTCGAACTCGCACGCACGCTCTCCATGCGTCTGCACAATCGAATTTATCTCAAGCGCGAAGACAACCAGACGGTGTTCTCCTTCAAGATTCGGGGCGCATACAACAAGATGGCCAACCTGAGCGAAGCCGACCGCGAGCGCGGCGTGCTCACCGCCTCGGCGGGCAATCACGCGCAAGGCGTCGCGTTCTCTGCTGCGCGCCTGGGCTGCAAGGCCGTCATCGTCATGCCCGTCACCACGCCGCAGGTGAAAATCGAAGCCGTGAAAACCCACGGCGGGCGCGCCGTCGAAGTCGTGCTCGCGGGCGACTCCTACAGCGACGCCTACGCCCACGCGATGACATTGCAAGAAGAGCGCGGCCTGACCTTCGTGCCCCCGTTCGACGACCCCGACGTCATCGCCGGCCAGGGCACCATCGCCATGGAAATTCTGCGCCAGCACCAGGGACCGCTGCATGCGATCTTCGTACCCATCGGTGGTGGCGGCCTGGCCGCGGGCGTCGCCGCCTACGTCAAGGCCGTGCGGCCCGAGATCAAGGTCATTGGCGTGCAATCCGTCGACTCCGACGCCATGGCCCAATCGATCCACGCAGGCGAACGTGTCCTGCTGAGCGACGTCGGCCTCTTCGCCGATGGCACCGCCGTCAAATACGTCGGCGCCGAGACCTTCCGCCTGTGCGCGGCCTATCTCGACGAAGTCGTGCGCGTGGACACCGACCAACTTTGCGCCGCCATCAAAGACGTCTTCCAGGACACCCGCAGCGTGCTCGAACCGTCGGGCGCCTTGTCCGTGGCCGGGGCCAAGCTCTACACCGAGCGCGAAAAGCTCAAAGGCGAAACGCTCGTCGCGATCACCTCCGGCGCCAACATGAACTTCGACCGCCTGCGCTTCGTGGCTGAGCGTGCCGAAGTCGGTGAGGCCCGCGAAGCCGTGTTCGCCGTCACCATTCCCGAAGCGCGCGGCAGCTTCAAGCGCTTCACCGAAGTGGTGGGCAACCGCAACGTGACCGAGTTCAACTATCGCATCAGCGAAGCGTCGAGCGCCCACATCTTCGTGGGTATCCAGATGCACAACCGCGACGAAGGCGAGCGCATCAAAGCCGGCTTCGAACGCCACGGCTTTCCCACGCTCGACCTGTCCAACGACGAACTCTCCAAGCAGCACATCCGCTACATGGTCGGTGGCCGCTCCGCACTCGCCAGCCATGAAGTGCTGTACCGCTTCCAGTTCCCGGAGCGTCCGGGCGCGCTGATGACATTCCTCTCGGCCATGAGCCCGAACTGGAACATCAGCCTGTTCCACTACCGCAACCAGGGGGCCGATTACAGCAATATCCTCGTGGGGATCCAGGTGCCCGAGAACGAGAAGGCCGCGTTCCGCGACTTCCTCGCCACGCTCGGCTATCCTTACTGGGACGAGAGCGACAACCCGGTCTACAAGCTGTTCCTGGCGTAAGCCGGCCCCGATATACGGCCGACGCCGCCGCTCACCGCCACACGACAGGAGTTTCGCTGCCACCATGCCGATCACGCTCGAGAACAAACTCGTTGTCGCGATATCCTCGCGCGCGTTGTTCGACTTCGAAGAAGAGAACCGCGTGTACGAGGCCGGGGTGGCCGGCGGCGACGACCGATCGTACCGGCAGTACCAGCTCGACCGCCTCGACGTGCCCGCACGCGTCGGCGTCGCCTTCCCGCTCGTGCAGAAGCTCCTCGCCTTCAACCAGGGCAACGAGATCGACAGCCACCGCGTGGAAGTCGTCGTGCTCTCGCGCAACGATCCCGTGAGCGGCATGCGCGTGTTTCGTTCGGCGCGTCAGGTCGATCTCAAGATCGAGCGCGGCGTGTTCACGCGCGGGCGCGATCCGTTCGGTTATCTCAATGCGCTGGGCGCGCACCTGTTCCTCTCCGCCAACGAGCGCGACGTGCGCAGCGCGTTGGTGGCGGGCTTTCCCTCGGCCCGCGTCTATCCCGACTCGGCGAAAAAGGCCGAGCTGCATCCCGACGAAATCCGCATCGCCTTCGACGGCGACGCCGTGCTCTTCTCCGACGAAGCCGAGCGGGTCTTCCAGCGCAACGGCCTCGACGCGTTCCAGCAGCATGAGACCGAACGCGCCGCGACCCCGCTGCCGCCGGGTCCGTTCAAGCCGCTGTTGCAGGCCCTGCACCGCCTGCAGAGCCTGGCGGGCCACGAAGTGCCGGTCAAAATCCGCACGGCGCTGGTCACGGCGCGCTCGGCCCCGGCCCACGAGCGGGCCATCCGGACGCTGATGGACTGGAAAATCGACATCGACGAAGCGATGTTCCTGGGTGGGCTCGACAAAGGCGCGTTCCTGCGCGAATTCGAGCCCGATTTCTTCTTTGACGATCAGACACGCCACTGCGAGTCCGCTGCGCGGGTGAGCCCGACCGGACACGTTATCAGCGGCATAGCCAATCATGACCACGCCTGACCAATCTCCGCTCGGCAAGGAAGTTGCCTACACCGAGCAATACGCCCCGTCCCTGCTCTTCGCGATCGCCCGCGCCCCGGCGCGCGCGGCCATCGGCGTGCCCGACGTCCTGCCGTTCTTCGGCGCGGACATCTGGAACGGCTACGAACTCTCGTGGCTCAATGAAAAGGGAAAACCGCAGATCGCGCTGCTCACGGCCATCGTGCCGGCCGACTCGCCGAACATCATCGAGTCGAAATCGTTCAAGCTGTATCTCGGCTCGTTCGCCCAGACCAAGCTGGCGAATGCCGATGCCGCCCGGGCGCTGATTCAGCAGGATTTGTCCGAAGCCGCGGGCGCGGCGGTGCAGGTGCGTCTCGTCGAGCCGGGCGGCTTCGCCAAGCTCGAACTCGACGAACTCGACGGTCTGCTCGTCGACCGGCTCGATATCGACACGGATATCTATTCGCCGGATGCGACCTTGCTCAAGGCCGCGCAGGGTGAAGCGCCCGTAGAGGAAACCCTCGTCTCGAATCTGCTCAAGTCCAACTGCCCGGTGACTGGACAACCCGACTGGGGCAGTCTGCAGATTCGCTACGTTGGCCCGCCCATCGATCAGGAAGGGCTGCTGAAGTACGTGATTTCGTACCGACGCCACACTGGTTTTCACGAGCAATGCGTGGAGGGCATCTTCATGGATGTCCTGCGCCAGTGCCAACCGAGCCAGTTAGCCGTCTATGCGCGCTACACGCGGCGTGGCGGACTCGACATCAATCCGTTTCGCACGAACTTCACGTTGCCGATGCCGGACAACGCCCGCACGGCTCGCCAATAAATCCAACGGCGAAAAAAAGCGACGGGCTGATGAGGCCCGTCGCCAATCCGCGCACATCTGGAGGGGAGTCAGCGCATGAAGCTCACGCGGGCCATCATCCGACGGGCCGCGTTGCCCACGTTGGCATACTGGGGTCGACCGCCGCAGCGGTGCAGCGTTTCCTTCATGGCGCGATAGGCCGCGTCGAACTGGCGTAACTCGATCAGGCACTCGCCAACGCGATACATCGGGCCGGGCGACACCTCGTCCAACAACGCTGCCGCCATGAACAGCGACAGCGCCGCCTTGGGTTCACCAAGCCGTTGCACCGAGAGCGCCAGCGCCACCGCATAGTCGGCTTCGAGCGGGCATGCCGACAACAGCGGTGCGAAGCACTCGATCGCCTGCGCGTAGTCGCCACGCTCGTAAGCCCCATAGCCGCAGCGATACGCGGCATCGCACTGCATCGCGTCCCACGCGCCGGGACTCGGCATGCCCATCGCCGCCTGCTGCTTTTGCGCGTCGCGCACCACCGCCAGCGCCTCGTCGATCTCCTTGGCGATATGCTGCGACGATGGTCGATTGCCCTGGGGAATCTCGAACGTGCTCACGCGAGGCGTCCTCCCATGGTCGACTCGAATCGCGCCTGTTCGCTCAGCTCCAACCGCTCTTCCCGAGCGTCACGATGCTTCGCCGCCGCATAGCACACCTGACCGATACCATACGTCACCAGCATGCCCGCCAGGGCGCCCACCGTTCCACCGAAGCCATATCCGAGCTGTCCGACCCCGGTATCGCGAGAGGCGCTACCGACCGGCTTACTGGCCTCGACGCAGACGTAGACGGCGGCCGCGAGTCCCGCCAATCCGAAGACGAGCGTTGCCAGCCCCGCGAGGCCACTGGTAAATCCTGCCGTGTTGACGTGGCTCGCGCTTTGAGACCGCGAACGCACGTCATCTGGCGTTGACGGAAAGTCGATCGCGGCCTGCAGCACATCGACCGCGTCGACGTCCTGCCGCGGTGCTTGCATCGTCGGCGCGCTTCCGGAAATTGGTCCTAATGTCACAGTCCACCTCCTCTTGGGTTGGGAGATTGAAGACTGCGCGCACTCGACGCCGCCCGCCATCGAAGTCAAACCGTAAACTTTGTGAAACGGGTACCGAAGTGTCCGTCAATGCATGGCCCGCATGTCGCGGCCGGTCGGTCCGTCGATCCTTCGTTGCTTACGCGGCAGGCTTCTTGTACGCCACGCAGTCCACTTCCACCTTGCAGTCGATCACCATGCTCGACACCACGCAGGCACGCGCGGGCGGATGATCGCCGAAGTACTCCTTGAACACCTTGTTGAACGACGCGAAGTCGCGCGGATCGTCGAGCCACACGCCAATGCGCATGACATGCTCGGTGCCGTAACCGGCTTCGGTGAGAATCGCCAACATGTTCCGGATGGCCTGATGCGACTGGGCAACGATGCCGCCATCGATCACTTCGCCGTCTTTCATCGGCGTCTGGCCCGAGACGAACAGGAAGCCGTCGGCTTCGGTCGCGCGTGCGAACGGCATGCGCTGCCCGCCCGTGCCCTGCCCGCCTTCCACGCCATATCGTTTGATACTCATCATTGCTCCTTTCGACAAAACGGTTTCACTTTCACTTGTTCAAAGCACCGGCTGCGGCGTGCCGCGACGCACAAAGCGTCCGGCTCGTGCATTCTGCGTAGGCGCGCGATCCTGCCACGCCAGCACGCCGTTGACCCATACCGCCGCAATGCCGTACGCAGGCTGCATGGGATCGGTGAAGGTCGCGGCATCGGCCACGGTGGCCGGATCGAACAGCACCAGATCGGCCCAATAGCCTTCGCGCACCAGCCCCCGGTCCGTCAGACCGAAGCGCTCGGCGGAGAGGCCCGTCATCTTGTGGACGGCCTCGGCCAGCGGGAACAGTTGCTGCTCGCGGCTGTAGCGACCGAGCACGCGCGGGAAGGCGCCCCACAGACGCGGATGCGGCAACGGATCGTTCGGCAGCCCGTCCGAGCCCACCACGGTCGCCGGATGCTGCAGAATGCGTCGCACGTCGTCCTCTTCCATGCAGTGATACACCGCGCCCGCCGGTTGCAGACGCCGCGCTGCCTCCCACAGATCGACGCCCCAGTCGGCCGCGATCGTCGCGAGCAACTTGCCGCCCTGATCCGGATGCGGTTGCGACCAGGTCACCAGAATGTCGAAGTCGTCCGTCACCTGCTTGAGGTCGAGCGTCGACGAACTGGCCGTGTACGGATAGCAGTCGCAGCCGACCGGCTGGAAGCGCCGCGCTTGATCGAGCGCGTCGAGAATCTCCTGGCTGCGTCCCCAGTTATCGACGCCCGCGCACTTCAGGTGCGAGACGACGACCGGCACGCGGGCGTGACGGCCAATGCGGAAGGCTTCATCAAGCGCTTCGAGAATCTCGGCGAACTCCGTGCGCAGGTGCGTTGCGTAGAGACCGCCCGCCGCGGCCAGCGGCTCGGCGAGCGCGAGCACTTCCTCGGTCGGCGCGGCATTCGCGTTCGCGTAGGCCAGCCCCGTCGACAACCCCAATGCGCCATGCTCGAGCGCTTCGCGCAGTTGCGCGCGCATGCCTTCGATTTCAGCCTCGGTCGCGGGCCGGTCGAACCGGTCCATATGGTTGCTGCGCAGCGCCGTGTGTCCTATCAGCGCCGCCACGTTGATCGCGGGCTGCGCGGCTTCGAGCGCTTCGACATAGGCGGCGAACGTCGGATACTGGAACGCGTCGGCGTCGCCCAGCAGGTTCATCGGATCGGGCGGATCGCCCTTGAGCGTGACCGGCGCCGCGCTGATGCCGCAGTTGCCGACCACGACCGTCGTCACGCCCTGCGAGAGCTTCGGCGTCATGTCCGGCGTGCGGACGACGTTCGTGTCGTCGTGTGTATGCACGTCGATGAACCCCGGACTCAACACCTGGCCGTCGCCACGAATCTGTTGCGCCGCGTGCCAGCCCGCAAGTGCGCCGGCGGGGGCGATCGTATGGATGCGGCCGTCGCGCAGCGCGACGTCAAAGCGCGCGTCGGTCATGGGCGCGCCGGAGCCGTCCGCCAGACGCACGTTGGTGATGAGGGTGTCGACCGTTCGGTTCGCGAGGCAGTCAGTCATGTCAGTCTCCCAGGGGCTGGCGATCGCCGCCGCCCCGATGCGTATCGAGTACGTATTTGATCCGCCGCAGCAGCGCTTGGCTCTGCGGCTTGGCGAGCAACGCCAGTTCCGTGGCCAGCACGTCCATCGCCAGCAGCATCGCGTAGCGCGACGACGACGGCTTGAAAATGAAATCCGTTTCCAGGGCACGGATCGGCAGCACCTCGTCGGCCAGCGCCGCGAGCGGCGAGCCGGTCGCCGTGATCGCCACCACCTGGGCGCCGTACTCGCGGGCGATCTCGCAGGCCGAGACCAGCTCAGGCGTGTGGCCGCTCACGGAGAAGGCGAGTACCACGTCGTCGCGCCCGAGCGTGCTGGCGACCATGCGGGCGAGCACGGCGTCCTGATAGCTCGCGACCGGGCGTCCCAGCCGCACAAGCCGGTAACGCGCCTCATCGGCCATGAGCGACGAGCCGCCGCCCATTCCGAACGCGTACACCATGCGCGCCGACAACAGCCGGGCCGCCGCGCAACGCGCGGTGTCCGGCTTGATGAGGCTGCGATGCAACTGCAACGTGGTCTGGATATCGTCGGCAATGCGGTCGATGGTTTCCGTCGAGCCGTCGGGCCCGCTCGCCGCGTTCGCGCCGAAAAAACGCTGTCCGACGACGGCCGCTTGCGCCAGACGCAGCTTGAGATCGCGTACGTCGCGGCAGCCCATCGCCTTGGCGAAACGCGTCACGCTCGCCTCGCTCACGCCCGCGCGCTCGGCCAGCACGTTGATCGACACCGCTGCCGCGCCCGCAACATCGTCCAGCACCACCTGCGCGACCTTGCGCTCCGCCTGGCTCAGCGCGTCGGCGCGCTCGGCAACGCGCGTCACGATATCGAAGGTTTCGGGCATCTCTCGGGTCCATGCGGCCCCCACGACGCTATGCCGGGGTGCCTTGCTGATAGGTTGGCAACTTTTTTGGTACTTTATAACAAAATTGTCAAACACAGGGAATTAAAAGCTATTATAGGAGGCATCCAGCGGCCCCACCCGCATCGTCACGGAGATGATTCTCAATGAATGATACAAACTATCAGCACGGCATGATCGATACTCTCAACAAGGGTCTGGGGGCGATGGAAGTCCCGCTCGCCCCGTCCGCGACGGCCGGACTGGGATGGAATTTGCTGGACGAAGACCTGAGCCTGCCGACGGCAGTGCTCTATGAGGACAAGATCCGTCACAACCTCGCGTGGATGCAGCGTTTCGTGCATGAGTACGGCGTGAAGCTCGCCCCGCATGGCAAGACGACGATGGCACCCAAGCTGTTCCGCCGTCAGCTCGAGGGTGGCGCGTGGGGTATCACGCTCGCCACGGCGCAGCAGACCCACGCCGCCTATCATCACGGCGTGCGACGCGTGCTCATGGCGAACCAACTCGTCGGCAAGCGCAACATGGGGCTGATCGCCGATTTGCTGACGGATCCCGATTTCGAATTCTTCTGCCTGGTGGACTCCGCCGCCGCGGTGGAGCATCTGGGCAAGTTCTTCCGTGCGCGCGGTCAGTCGATCCAGGTGCTCATCGAACTGGGCGTGACGGGCGGCCGCACCGGGGTGCGCGACGCCGCGCAGCAGCAGGCCGTGCTCGACGCTCTGGCGCAGTATCACGACGCGGTCAAGCTCGCGGGTGTGGAAGTCTACGAGGGGGTGCTGAGCACCGAAGCGGACATTCGTGCGTTCCTGCAACGCGCGGTTAGCATCACGCGCGAACTGGTGGCGGCGGGTCGTATCGAGCGCACGCCGGCGGTACTCTCGGGTGCAGGTTCGGCGTGGTACGACGTCGTCGCGGACGAGTTCGCGCACAAGGACGTGGGCGCGCCGCTCGACGTCGTGTTACGCCCGGGCTGCTATCTCACGCACGACGTCGGCATCTACAAGGCCGCGCAGGCACAAATCGCCACGCGCAATCCCATCGCGAAGCAGATGCGCTCGCAACTGCAACCGGCGCTGCAACTCTGGGCGTATGTGCAATCGATTCCCGAGCCGGAGCGCGCGATCATCGCGCTAGGCAAGCGCGACGCGGCATTCGATGCCGGCATGCCGGAACCGGCGCTGCAGTTCCGTCCGGGCGAGAGCAAGACACCGACGGCGACGCCGGCGCACTGGGAAGTCACGGGCATGATGGATCAGCACGCGTATCTGCGCATCGCTCCGGGCGACGACATCCGCGTGGGCGACATGATCGCGTTCGACATCTCGCATCCGTGCCTCACGTTCGACAAATGGCGTCATTTGCCGGTGATCGACAGCGATTACAACGTCGTCGACATCGTGCAGACGTTCTTCTGATCGCGCATCGACAACGCAACGCGTGTCGCTTCAGCCGCTGTTGCGCGCGCTACAACGACAACGCCGCCCGATGTGAACTGCCCCGCGAGGTTGGACGCGAATCCAACCGTTGGGATGCTGCTCACGATGGGCGGCTTTTTTACGTCCGACACGGTCGCGATGTGCGCAATGGCGCGTCGCGACGAGGCGCCTACGCTCGACTGCGCGACGCGCGTTTGCCGGGTGACGTGGCTAACGCCGGCGTCGGCGTCTCGACGTGCGCGGGTCGCGCCGCCTCGCCACTCGACTTGGCGTCCGTATCGGTCGCTTTCGCTCGCGACGCCACCGACTTGAACTGCGCTTCCAGATGGCCGAGCGCGCTTTCCAGCGTTGCGATCTCGGCGGGCGTCATGCCTTCGAGCGCATCGTCGAAGAACGCCTGGCGGCGCGGCGTCGCCTCGTCGTACACGGCCGTGCCTGCGGCGGTGAGCGTGACGTTCGTGAGGCGGTTGTCATGCGGATCGGTTGCGCGAGACAGCCAGCCGAGCGCTTCCATCGCCTTCAACTGACGCGTGAGTGACGCCGGATCGAGACGGCAATGTTCCGCGAGAAACTTCTGCGAACAGGTACCACGCTCGGCCAGCGCGAGAATGATTCGCCAGCGCGGCAGCGGGTGTCCGACCTGAGCGTCGAAGGCGGCCATCATGGCGCGATAGGTCAGGCTGAGTTGCTGGATGACATTGCGTTTCTGTGGTGTGGGCATCGCATCACTCCCCGACGGGCGGCTGCGGCTTTGCGCCGCGCGTCAGACGAATGAGCGGCACGCGCTTGACGAACCACAGACCGGCGAGCGCTGCCGCGAGCGACATCATTTGCCCGTTGTGGATGGCGGCAACGAGCGACGTGCGAGCCGATTCGATGAAGAGCGCGCCGTTCTGCCCCAGGGGTGCGAGCGCGCTCAGGAAATCGCTTTGCGATTGCGCATTGACGAGGATCTGCGGATCGGCGAGTTGCGGCACCCAATGCGTGCCACCGTTGGCGGCGAGGGCATCCGTCACGCGACCGGTGTAGCTGTGGTTCACGAGCGTACCGACGATGGCCGTGCCGAGCATCCCCCCGATCATGCGCAGCGATTGCATGAGCGCGGTGGCGATGCCCAGGTGCGCGGGCCCGGCAACTTCCTGGGCGAAGACGGTGAGGTTCGGCATGACGAAACCGAGGCCCAGTCCGGCGAACAGCATGTAGGTGGCGATCAGGGCATGCGGCGTGCCGCGATGCGTGGTGATCACGCCGGCGCAGGCGAGCGCGAGCAGAAAGAAGCCGCCGTAAAGCATCACGTTCGGGTTCGGCAGACGGGTGATGAGGCGGCCGTTCACGATGCTGCCGACGGTGATACACACGACCATCGGCGTGATCAGCAGACCGGTTTCGCGCGGCGAGAGGCCGAAGCCGCCCTGGAGCAGCAACGGCGCGTAGAACAGCACCCCGAACATGGTGAAGCCGGCGAAGGCCGACAGCACGAAGAGCGGCGCGAGTTTCTTGTCGCGGAACATTTCGAACGGCACGATCGGATGCGACGTGCGTCGCTCCCACCAGTAAAGCGCATACGACGAGATCGCCAACAAGACGAGCAGCATGAGCACGCCGCGCGAGAGGCCATCGGCGGGCAGCCATTCGACGAGCATTTGCAGGCTACCGAGCGTGGCGGTGATCAGGATGGCGCCGAGCCAGTCGAGGCTCGCCTTACCGTGCCCGCCGGCGCGCATGTGCGGCAGGTGACGGCCGACAAACCACAGTCCGAGCAGTCCCACCGGCAGGTTGACGTAGAACACCGAGCGCCAGCCGTAGGCTTCGGTGAGGAAACCGCCGAGCGAGGGCCCGATGGCGTTGGCGATCCCGAAGGCGGAGCTGAGCATGACTTGCCAGCGCAGGCGCACGTGGGGATCGGGGAACAGCTCGGGGATGCAGGCGAACGCGGTGCCGACGAGCATGCCGCCGCCGATACCTTGCAGAGCGCGCGCGATGACGAGGAACAACATGCTGTTCGAGGCGCCGCACAGGACCGATGCGGCGGTGAAGATGATGATGGCCGCAACGACGAAGGGCTTGCGTCCGTAGAAGTCGCCGAGGCGTCCGAAGATCGGCACGGTGATGACGGAGGTCAGGAGATACGAGGTGGCGACCCAGGCGTAGTACTCGAAACCCTTGAGTTCAGAGACGATGGTCGGCAGCGCGGTACCGACCACTGTCTGGTCGAGCGCCACCATCATCGTACAGAAGCACAGGCCAAGCATCGCCACGATCGATTGCCGGAACGGCAATACCTGCCCCGCCGAATGCGGGGTATTGGGACTGGGAGCCATTTTTTGACGGATCAATGTTTGATCAGTCAAAGATTTTAACACGTTGGAGGGGAGTGGGGTGTTTGCTATGGATGAGACGGCCGCTCCGGGCAACGGCACAACGGTGAGAGCCGTTCGATAACGCCTATGGCTGGACCGACGTCTGGGCGGCTCCCACCAGTATTGTTCGACGCTCGCCAGCGCCGCAGCGTGGCGCGCGCAGCGGGTTGCCCACCCTGCGCGGCATCGTCCGGCAACTTTGTTTGGATGTTGAACTGCCCGGCTTAGGGATGAATGGTTTCACCGCGATTCAGCATGCCGATGAACTCCTCGATCCTGCGCCCCCGCGTCGCGGGCGTTTTGGCGTTCTGTAGCCGAAACAGGATCGC
This sequence comes from Pandoraea cepalis, assembly GCF_902459625.1. Taxonomy (NCBI): domain Bacteria; kingdom Pseudomonadati; phylum Pseudomonadota; class Betaproteobacteria; order Burkholderiales; family Burkholderiaceae; genus Pandoraea; species Pandoraea cepalis. The sequence goes on along the minus strand of NZ_CABPRY010000001.1, from coordinate 914,551 downwards.
GTAGCGGTTTCGGCCGCTCAGTGTTGCAAAGAACTCGCTGGCCTTGGGATTGGCATCCAGTGCGACCTGCAGGTCGTCCGGCACGGCCGAGTTACTGGGCGAGGCATAGGCAGCCTCCCAGCGGCCGTCCGCTTTGGCTCTCTCGATTTCCCGCAAGCCAGAAGGCAGCATTCTGCCTGCGGCGATCAGCGTTTCGGCCCGCTGTTTGTTGAGCCTGGACCAGATACTTTTTGCGGAACGTCGCGTGAAGCGTTGCAACCAGTATTCATCACATTCGGTCTTTTTCTGACCGTCGATCCAGCCATGACAAAGGGCACTTTCCAGCGCCTGCTCATACGTCAATGTCTGCCGCCCGGCGCCCTTCTTGGCAAGACGTAACCATATCCCGGTCGACGTACCGCCGTTCTGAGTCAACCAGTTTTCCCATTCGTGCTGGTCAAGGAATGTGAAACGAGGTTCAGTCATGGAGAGATCCGGATGATTGCATTCACGCAGCGAGGATCCTTGATTCGCCGAAGCCTCACAGACTAACGATTTTTACGGATTTTGGAATACCCGATTCAGCGACAATCCAGCGTGGACTTGCCCGAGGGAAGAGGGAGGTCTTCCTGACTTAACATCCCGTTGATCGGGCATCCCGCCAATATCCGCCGTTGCCATCGGTTTCGGGAGAACCGGCGGGGGGCGGCTAGCGCTATCTCCATCGGGCAGGTATCGGCCACAACCCGCCGTTCAGATGCGTCGCCGGCCGGACGTTCAGGCGTCGGCTTCAGCCTGTAAGCGGCCGTCCGTTTGTGACAAAGAGATAATGCGCCTTCGTCGGCCCAAGCGGCCGCTTTGTTAGTGCCGTTGGAATGTGCCTCAAACCACGAAGCGGCCAGCGCTGTTGTCACGGCCTCGCAGTGTTCGTATTTGCTCCAGTGCAGAGTCCCGGCGTGGTATCAGACATAGTCGCATCTGTTCTCGGCATCATGCTTCGGTCTCGTAATGCAGACCGTAGCTCGCGCTCGTTCGCTTTATTCGCGCGAAGCCGAGTTCCCCCAAATGCATACCGGCGATCAAAAGTCCCTCCGAGCTGACTAGGTCCAGGAGCCGTGATCGTGTGGCGGCTGCTTGGGAAGGGTCTTGATCGAACGCAATCGATACATCGGGCCGTTGAACCTGGATATGAGGAAAATGAACGATATCTCCCCATACAAGGACGCCCTGATTATGGGATTCGAGAAGATATCCGGAGTGTCCGTCTGTGTGTCCCGGCAGCGGCATCGCGCTAATACCGGGAAGGACTTCCCCTTCATCGAAAGTGCGAAGCTTGTCGCGGTAGCCATCGAACACCTGACGCGCTATCGCAAAGTTACCGCGCGCACGCTCGCTGGCGCGGCTCAGATTGCCGTCGTCTTGCCAGAATGCAACCTCTCGCTGATGAGCAACAAGCTCCGCATTCGGAAAGGCAATGTGTCCGGCTGTGTCCACCAGTCCTCCGACATGGTCGGGATGCGCGTGGGTGAGCAGGATCGTGTCGATCTCGGCGGGTTCGACGCCGGCAAGCGACAAATTGGTTTTCAGGCGCCCGCCCCATTGCCTGATGCCTCCGGCCCCGCCGTCGATAAGAATTGTGCGGCCCGCTCCTCGTACCACGTAGCAGTTGATATGCACGGCGGAAGGCTCCTTCTGCGCTGCATCGCTTTGCATCCTGGAGGCCTCGGACGGGTCGATATTCGACAGGAAGTCGAGGCTCGCGGTGAGGTAGCCGTCGCTGATTGCGGTGATCGTGAAATCCCCGGCTCGCTGACTTGGAAAGGTAACGGTCGACACAATTCTTCTCCAGAAGACTTTCTAATTTCGGGCGTGAATGTCCGACGCGGCATAACCGAAACAACGGATACGCGCCGTGACACCCGTGCAACGCGCGATGGCGTCGTCGAGGGACGCCATGAACCGGTTCATAACGGCTGGCGTGCGAAACGTTTCAAGGCGATATTGGATTTCCGCGAAGACGGGATGCCCGTGCCCGTGCCGAACCTCGACATGGATGACATGAACGTTTTCGAGCGCTGCTCGAAGGACACCCGTACAGAGTTCGACGCAGTCGCGGGAAAGCTCTGCGAGTTTCTCGTCAGACGGCATTTGCCCCGTCGGGATATAGAACGTGACGTTGGGCATCGCGGGTCTACTTTTCCTGTTCTGTCGAAGCGGCTCGGGAGCTTGTCAGTTGCGCCGTCATCGGCGAATAAAGGTAGACGTCTTCAGACAGGCTCCCGACAAGCTGCGCGCTCCGACTAGGCAGCTTTGCGAGCCAACGGCGTGCCGGAAACTTCTCCAGCGCAACGGCTTGCATCGCCAACGGTGTGAGGCCCATCTGGATCAGCGGCTCGGGGCCGCTTGCACAAAGCGCGAGGAGTTCGTCTGCATCGACCGCTGGCGCAAGCCCGATATCGCTGTAGAGATTTCGGTGCCAGTCGGTAATGTGTTGCTGCCACCTCGAAAAATTGCCGCCGCCTTTCCGGCGATATTCGTTGCCCGTCAGGACATCGAGACCGTCAATCGTGTGCACGGCCAGGTAGACCGGGCAGCCATCGCCTATCGACTTGAAGCGCTGCGACGTGTGAAAGCCGGTTACCGAAATGAGGGCGGGCAGTTTTTCAAGGCTGTAGAAATCGTTCCATTCGGCTTCACTGTTGGGATCGGCGAAGCTGCATTCCACGGTGTAGATCATCATATTGTCCTTCGTAACGGCTGGGCATGTTGCTGCGAACGATTGATGTTCATTGCAGTAACGTAATGCTAATCTGATGTTTTTCCCGTATATAGCGATATAAAGTCAGCCTTCATTGATGTTTGATCAAGCTGACGTCCACGGCATACCCACCGGCAAGACTCCGATGCGACGTAAGATTCCAAGCAATTCCGCGCTGCTGGCTTTTGAGGCCGCGGCTCGACACGGCAGCTTCGCCCGCGCGGCCGACGAGCTAGCGCTGACCGAGGGTGCCATCAGTCGTCAGATTGGACGCTTGGAGGCGTTTTTGGGTGTCACGCTGTTCGAGCGCGTTGGAAACCGGGTTCGGCTTGCGCCCAACGGCACGCGATACGCAGTGCAGGTTCGCGAGATTCTGGATCGGCTGGAACGGGACAGCCTGTATCTGATGGGGCAGCCCATCGACGGCGCGAGCATCGATATCGCCGCCATTCCGACCTTTGCGACCCGCTGGCTTATCCCTCGTTTGAAACGCTTTCAACATAAGCATCCGAACGTCACCGTGCATATCGCCGAATGCATGGAACCGTTCATTCTTGCCGGTAGCGGTTTCGACGCAGCAATTCATTTCGAGCATCCCGCGTGGGCGGGTATGCATCTGCATCGTCTGCTGGAAGAGGTGCTCGTGCCGGTCTGTAGTCCGGCGCTTCTTGCTGACGCCGGTGTGAACATATCGCTAGATGAACTGCCTCGCCTTCACAGACGACAAAATCCGGACGCGTGGCAGCGTTATGCGCAGGAGGCCGGACTCGTGCTAACCAATTCTGCGGCTGGCGCACGTTACGACCTCCATTCGATGCTGATCGAGGCGGCGCTAGCCGGCCTGGGTGTGGCATTGGTGCCGCGTCTTTACATCGGGGCAGAGCTTGAACAGGGCCGTTTGGTCGCGCCCTGGCCAGACGGCAAAGCGATTACCAAAAACTTCTGCCTCGTTCTTCCTGAGCCTATCGAGTTAAGTGGAGAGCCATTACAGGCATTTGCGAAATGGATTCTTCACGAAGCCCGGGGCATAGAAGCTTAAAGCAGCGTCTCACGCTCATCACAAAACAGCCGCGCTTCCGCAGTCTCCCTCGCTAGGCGGCCGCGTCGCTGCGAATTCACCGTCGCGAATCGATTAACAGCCGTTGTACCTTGAAAGCCGCCCTAAATGTCGCATCGGGTTGACAGACCGTAACGGGTCGAAAGCGGTCCGTCGCGACCGTCCGAAATCGGCCAAAAGGGGGCCATTCGCAACAGCCACTCGATAGCGGTCCCCCGTAGCAGAAATTGCTCCACAATCTGAAGAAGGGAAGATCACGACCTTCCCAGCCGCCCGTCAGGACAGTAGCATCTGCTTTTCCCGCAATCTCGCGGCCCCGCGCCTTCGCCTCCCAGTCGCCTCCTATGCCAGATCCCCGAGCGGCCTCCGCCGTCTACAGAGAATCCGCCCCCATGCTGCAGAGCAGCGGTGCACATCTCGACGACTTGCTGCTCTTCACCCACGTGGTCGATGCCGGCGGATTCAGCGCCGCCGAGCGGCAGACCGGCATCGCCAAGTCGCGGCTGTCCCGCCGGGTGGCGACACTCGAGCGCGCGCTCGGCGTGCGACTGCTGCACCGGTCGGGGCAAGTTTTCGGCCTCACGCCGGTTGGCGAGGCGGTGCTCGCGCACGCGCGGCAGGCGGCCGCGCACGTTGACAAGATCGGCGCCCTCACGCGCAGCGCCGTGGCGGAGCCATCGGGCGTGATCCACCTCCATACCTCCATGCTGATCGCCGAGACCACGCTTGCGCCGATCCTGGCCGAGTTTGCGCGCGCGCACCCGGGCGTGCAGGTGCAGTTGACGCTCTCGAATCGCTTTGTCGACCTGGCCGAGGAGCGACTGGACCTGGTCATCCGCGCGGCCGTTGTGCCCCTCGCCTCGGAGGACGTGATCGCCATGCCGGTGGCGACGTCGGCGTCGATCGTCGTGGCCCATCCGTCGTTGCTGGAAGCCGACGGTCCGCCCGCGCGCCTCGACGAGTTGTGTGGCTACCCCTGTCTCGCGCAGGGCACGCTGGCAAATCCGCGGCCGTGGCAGTTTGTCGACGCAGACGACAAGCCGATCGACATCGCTGTCAAGCCGAGCATTGCCGTGGATAACCTGCTGGTCATCCGCGAACTCGCGCTGCGCGGCGCCGGCATGGCACAGTTGCCGGCCTATCTGTGCCAGGACGCCATCGATGACGGCACGCTGGTGCCCGTGCTGCAAGCCGTGCGCTCGCGCCCGGCCACGCTGTACGCCATGTACCCGAGCCGGCGCGGCATGACGTCCGCCGTGCGTGTGTTCCTCGAACTGGTGCGCGCAAGGTGGCCGTCCGATCCGGCCACCGCCTGATCCCTTGCGTCCGGCGGGACCGTTCCACTTGCGCAACGCCTCGTTGCAAACCACCGGCTTCCCGCCACCGGGGCGAGCCGTTAAGGTTCTCGGCATCGACGGGGCCCGTGCGGCGGTGACGTGCAATGGAAGTACGGCACGCTGATCTGGTAACGGCGAAGGCCGAAAGAGATCTCGTCGAGCGCCTTCGTTCACCGTTAGTCAGTAAGATGCCATGGCAATCTCTTCATGGTTCACATCAACAACCAACGTTCATATATCGCTCACATACAGGAAGCCAGATCATGAACAAGCAGATTTTCATCAACCTGCCCGTGACAGACCTGCCGCGATCCAAGGCCTTCTACGAAGCCATTGGCGCGGTCAACAACCCCGCGTTCACTGATGCAACCGCGGCATGCATGGTGCTCTCGGAGACGATCTACGCCATGCTGCTTACCCACGACAAATGGCGCCAGTTCACGGGGAAGCGAATCGTCGACGCGCACGCGGAGGCACAGGTACTCCTGTGTTTGTCAGCGGGCGGACGGGAAGAGGTGTCTGAACTCGTGCAGAAGGCCACCGACGCTGGCGGCAAGGCGGACCCCACGCCCGTCCAGGATTTCGGCTTCATGTACGGACGCAGCTTCGAGGATCCGGACGGCCATATCTGGGAGGTGATGTGGATGGACCCGGAAGCCATTCCGCCCCACGGTTAAGGGGCCGAGCGATATGCGGGAGCGAATCGCCTTTGCACCAGCGCTCCCGCATCAGGGCCTTCTGCGCTTCCTTAGCGTAGATCCGCTGTCACTGCTTCATGGCAACACCCCCGCTGCTCAGGCAGCTCCAGTGTGTTGCATTGACCGGTTGAATCCACAGTCGCAAGCAGACGCCTGTGATCGGTCGCAATCGACCGGGACGATACGTTCGACAGCCACAAACAGATGCGCCAACCGTCGTTGGCACATCCGGTCGTGACCAAACGTCATCCCGAGCCAGCCACGCCTATTGCGACGTGAGCATCAGGTTCAGGTTCTGAACCGCGGCGCCAGATGCGCCTTTGCCAAGATTATCGAAAACGGCTGCCAGCAAGACTTGTCCGTCGTCCTCGTTATGAAACACGCTCAAGTGCATGTCGTTCGTACCGTTCAGCACTTGTGGATCCAGGTGTTCCACGGCGTTCGATTCGTGCAGCGGCAAGACCCGCACGTGAGTCGCCTCAGCGTAGTGGCGTGCAAGGCAGGTGTGTAGCGCAGCACCGTCCACGCCGGGCGCCAGCAACCGCACCGCCAGGGGCACCGTCAGCACGATGCCCTGACGGAACGCTCCGTATGCCGGGACGAAAATGGGACGCTGCGCGAGCCCAGCGTGCTTCTGGATTTCCGGCGCGTGTTTGTGCGCGAGTTTCAGGCCATAGACCTGGTATGACGGCGCGTTAGCGGCGCCCGCCCCCTCGTATTCCTCCACGCCCGCCCGTCCGCGACCGGAGTAGCCCGAGACCGCGTGAATGCTGATCGGGTAATCGCGCGGAATGAGCCCGGCCTGCACCAACGGCCCCAGCAAGCCAAGCGCACCAGTCGGATAGCAACCGGGGTTGGTGATGCGGCGCGCGTTGGCAATTCGTTCGGCCTGCGCCGGTGCCATCTCCGGGAATCCGTAAACCCAGTCCGGCTGTGTGCGGTGCGCGGAGCTTGCGTCGATGACTCGAACCGCAGGATTGACAATCGCGGCCACTGCCTCGCGTGCCGCGGCATCAGGCAAGCAGAGGATCGCGATGTCGCAGGCGTTGATGAATTCCGCGCGACGCCGCAAATCTTTGCGCTGCGCGGCATCAAGCGTCATCAGTCTGATGTCGGTCCGGTTACGAAGCCGTTCCTGGATTAGCAACCCGGTGGTGCCTTGATCGCCGTCGATGAATACAACGGGAGAGCTCATACGTGAAATACTCCGTTGACTTTGATTGGTAAGAAGCAAAAGCGAGCACGAGTCCCTATATTCCGTGGACAGATAGAATAGGGAAAGTTGAATTTCACAACGTGATCATTCAGTTTTTCTGACTTTGGACGCCAACATGCGAGAAATCAGCCTGGACCGCTTGCGCACCCTCGTGGCCATCGCAGACCGCGGCTCATTTGCCGAGGCGGCACGTGCTTTGCATTTGGCACCGCCAACGGTCAGCCTCCACATCGCGGAACTGGAAGACCGCATTGGGGCGCCACTGCTGTCGCGAAGGCGCGGACATGTCAGGCCGTCGGCGATAGGCGAGGTGCTGGTGGAGCGCGCACGCCGATTGCTGGCCGATGCGGAGCAGGCGTTAGCAGATATTCAACGCCAGGTGCAAGGACTCGAAGGGCGCGCGCGAATCGGCGCTTCGACGGGTGCGATCGCACACCTGTTACCGCAAGCGCTTGAGGTGCTGCGCCAGCACCATCCCGCCATCGACATTCAGGTTGCAGTGCTCACGTCGCGGGAAACGTTGTCCGGACTGGTGGATGGAACACTGGACGTTGGGCTCGTTGCACTGCCTCAGCCGCCCGAGGCTGGACTCGTGATCACGCCCTGGAGGCGCGACCCCGTGATGGCTTTTGTGCCGGCACATTGGCGGTGCCCAGCCCGCGTCACGCCCGCATGGCTCGCTGGCCAACCGCTCATTCTCAACGACGCGACAACGCGCCTTTCACAACTCACCGCGGAGTGGTTCGCGACCGGGGGGCATCAACCGATGCCGCGCATCGAGCTTAACTACAATGACGCGATCAAGAGTCTGGTCGCGGCAGGATACGGCGCCGCGCTGTTACCCCATGAGGCGACCGCGCCGTTACCCGACAAGCGCGTTGTCATGCGCCCATTGCGGCCGGCGTTGTGGCGTCGGCTCGGCATTGCCCATCGCGCGGGGCATATTGAGCGCTCCACGCAACACGTACTTGATGTGTTGCGCGATCTGCGATTGGCATAGGCGCTGCTCTGCATGCGCCTCACATCGACACCCCATTAACGAGGCATGACGGATGAATGTGACGTTCGAAAGCACAACGCACAGCGACGTCGAATCGCTGGTTCAAATGCGCATCGATGCGATGAAAGAGAGCTTGGAGCGCATCGGACGCTTCGATCCGCAACGAGCGCGGGATCGCTTCGTTTCATCCTTCGACCCCGCGTTGTGCAAGTTCATCGTGGTCGATGGCGTCACAGTCGGGTTCATGCAAACGCGGCTGACTGACGACCATCTGGTGCTTGAACACCTGTACGTCATTCCAGAACACCAGGGAAAGGGCATGGGGTCGGCCGTCATTGCCGAGCTACTGCGCGCTGCCGACGCGCAATCGATGGCGGTCGCCGTGGGCGCACTCCGCGATAGCGACTCGAACCGCTTCTATCAACGGCACGGATTCGCGAAGACGACAGAATCGGAGTGGGATATCTACTACGTTCGCAAACCGCAATGACGAGCGTTACCGGCCATAAACGGACTTCGGCAAAGCTCGAAAGTCTGGCCATTCTCCTCGGACGTTGCGACGCTCAATCCACGCCAAGCTGCGTGGGAAGATTGAAATGATCGACTCCGGACACACCAGGCCGGCTTTGCGGGCCGGCCAGGTGCGAGTTAGTGGGCCTTCAAGAATGCGGCAATCAGTTCGGTAATCTCTTGCGGCGCATCCTCGAAGCTGTAATGGCCGACTCCGGCGAGTCGGTGAACCGGCGCCATGGGAAAGATCTCGCTGAACAGCGGAAGAAAGTGTTCAGCTGCCAGCGTCCGATCGGCCTCGCCCCAGATGGCAAGCGCTGGCTTTGAACGGATCGCGTCGAGTGCTGGCGCGTCTGGCACTTCGAAACGATGTGCCCCGATCGCGAAGCCCTTTGCCCAGCCAATCGCGCCGGCACTGTCGGTCGGCAGAGCGAAGCGCGAGCCGTAGGCGCGCAGCCACGTATCGTCAATACGCGCGTGGTTTTCGAAGCCGTTAAGCTTCAAGACACTCAGGATGTTGAAGCCGAGTTCGTCCAGCACGGGTTCGAGACGGCCTTGCGAATCGGCGCGGAGAATCCACTGGAACCATGGCGAGACTGCGGCATTCGCATTCAGTCGGTCGAATAACGCGCTTTGACCAAACGGCGTCGGGCCGTTCGTGCTGACGACTCGGCGAATGCGGCCCGGATGCCGCGCGGCGAGTCCCATGCCAACGGGGCCGCCGAAGTCGTGCATGACGAGAGTGATGTCGTCTAAATCCAGCGCAAGCACGAGCTTTTCAAGGTTGTCGATATGATCCTGTAGCCAGTACGTGCGATGTTCCGGCGTCTCGCTCTTGCCGAATCCCATGTGGTCGGGCGCGATCACACGGTAGTCGCCCGCGAGCGCCTTGATCAGATCACGAAACAGGTAGCCCCACGTCGGCTCCCCGTGAATGCACAGGACGACCGCGCCGTCGGCAGGCCCCTCGTCAACGTAATGCATGCGAAAGCCGGCAACATCGCTGAAGCGTGGCGAAAACGGAAACGTTCCGTCAAACGTGTCATTGGATGGTGTCATATTGGGGGTCTCTTGACGAACGGACCGGCGGGAAATCCGCGCGGTCGAAAGAGGTTAAACTTTGACATCGCTGTCAAGGTCAAGCGTGTCTTTCGGGGGATGTCATGCGTATCGGAGAACTGGCTCGCCGCACCGGCGTCAGTGAGCGGATGCTGCGGTATTACGAGAACGAAGGCCTCCTCAATCCGAAGAGGACCGATTCGGGCTACCGCGATTACGGTCCCGACGAAGTAGACGCCGCGCAGCGCATCCGCATGCTCACCGCGGCAGGTTTGAAGATCAGCAGTATCCGGCTGTTGCTGCCTTGTGTACTCGGTGCGAAGCCGGTGTTTCATCCATGCGCAGAGGCGCGCGCGTTGCTGCGCGGTGAAGTCGAAAAGTTAGACGTTCGGCTGCGCGAACTCAGTGAAACGCGAGAAGTCGTTGCGAAACTGCTCAATGCGGTCGATACCAACGAGATATTGGCGCTCTAACAGTTGCGTTGGTTTGAGCATTGATGCACCGCCGCTGGGCGAGGCCGATCAAGTTGACCTGTTTCGATCGAGGGTGGGAGCAAATGCTTCGGATCACCGTCCAGAAAATGTCTCCACGAATGACCGTAATCGAGCGTGGTAAAGACGCTCACCACCCGGACAAAGCAAATGGAGTTCAAGGAAGGCGGCTATTGGCACTACGCCATGACGACTTCTGACGGCCACCCTCGAACGACTCGACGAGTTGCTGCTCACCATCCTACCGCCAGACGAGCGTGCATAAGGACTACCGAGGGCCCCTGGCCAACAGCGGAAAATATCCATCACTCTCCGCGCTTGGCCACACGGCGAGAGGGCGATCAACGCCCCCATCGCAGACCATCGGCACATGGGCGAGCCGTGGACTCGACTGGTGTCTTGGCCAACGGTGAGGCAGAACGGCGCCCGTCGCGCAGGCGGAGAACACACAGATTCGCGTGCGACGAACGGCAGATCATCCGTCATTCAGACTGAACCGAAAAACCTCGCCAAGGCGTGCGCTACGGCCTCAGGCTGTTCCTCGGGCTGAAAGTGTCCGCAATTCACGATGGTCTCCCCGCTCACCTCATCTGCGAATGGGCGGAGTGCAGCCGACATATCCGGGATCGACCCCTGGTCTGCACTGAGGCCGAGTACCGGCATCTTGAGCTTCCGGTCGTGCGACAGCGCACGGTTCTGTTCGACCGAAAGCGCCGCGGCACGATAGAACGCGAGCCCCGCGCGCATTCCGCCGGGCGCGCAGTAGGTCCTCAGATACTCGGCAATTTCGTCTTCGCCGTAACATGCCGGATTGGCCGCCTTGCTCCAGAAGAACCATTCGAGATAGGCTCTTTCCCGACCAGCAAGAAGAATCTCCGGAAGGTCCGGGACGGCGTGAAAGGAGAAATGCCAGGTCTTCCACGACAGCTTGGAAGACGACGGCAGCATGTCCGGCAGGGTGATGCCTGGGATGCCCGCATCCATCAGCGCCAGCGCCTCGACTTCTTCGCCGAATAGGTGCGCGTACGGAAACGCAACCCATGCGCCGACGTCATGAGCGGCGATGCTGTATCGCTTGATGCCGAGATGATTCACAAGGTCGTGCACGCGTTGTGCGACGGTTTTCGTGTCATAGCCGTAGAGCGGTCGATCACTATCGCCTTGGCCCGGCAAATCGATGGCGACGACACGAAAGTCGTTGCCAAGCAACGGCATGACCTTACGCCACGCGTACCAACTTTCGGGAAAGCCGGCGATGAGGACGACGGTACGTTCTGCCTTCGCGCCACCGTCGACGTAGTGGAAACGCAGACCATTCACGGTAGCAAATCGATGTTCAAAACCGGCGGGGGCGGCCGGCAGTACGCCATGTGTCATGACTGAGTCCTTTTCGAATAGCGCAGCGCGACGGTTATCGCTGTCAGTGCGATCACGCCGCATACGCTGCCGGTGTATGAACAGATGGAAAGGTCGGTGCTGCCTTCGCTACGCGGTAAGCCGCGACTGGAGGTGAGTCCGACCGGCACGAGCACAAAAAATCCAGCGGTTCATGGTCACTCCAGGACTTTGAGTGCTAGAGCAACAAATGCGTCCGCATCGTGGCTGAATGCACTGGCTTTTCCGAGCACGCGCATGCCCTGCAACAGCGCAAGCAACACATCCGCCACGGTCGCGGGATCGCTTGCGGTAGTGATCGAGCCGTCGTCCTGACCTTGGGCGACCAGTCTGGCCAATAGATCTCGACGCTGCGCAAGCTGGCCCCGCAACGCATCGCCGACCCGAGAGAATTGAGGCAGCTCGGCGATGCCCGCCACCAGCAGGCAGCCGAGTTTTCCCTCGTTTCCTTGGCTCAGCCGGGCATATAGACCAAGCAGCGCTGTGATGCTGGCGCGTGCGTTCTCCGCGCCTTTTATCATGACGCTGACCTCCGCCTCGCGCCGGGCGATATAACGCTCGAGCGCTTTGGCAAAGATCCCTTCCTTGTCCAGATACGCCTTGTAAAGGCTGCCGGCCGTCAGGCCGGTTGCCTGCTGGAGATCGCTAATTCCGGTGGCCGAATATCCTGAAGCACTGAATAGCGCGATGGCGCGACTAAGCACTTGCTCTTCGTCGAACTCTCTAGGCCGCCCCCGGGGCCGGCTTGCAACAGCGTGGATCATCTTCATCGCGCCTATTTAGGAAACGATCACATCCTAATTTTTCTTTCTTATGTTGTCAATCGGCCGGGAGACAGGCTATCTCGAGGCCTGGCAGGATGGGCATGCGGGGCACCTATCGCGTCGAATTCGCTGGGACAACGGACGCATGCAGCCGGCAGAACTCAACTTGCGAGTTCAGTAACGAACTCAAGGAATCTCGTTCCGAACGAATCCGGCGATAATGGCTCGTCGGCGTGTGACGCCTTGACTGTTATCAACCGCCGTATATTCGATAACGCCCCTCGATATGACTATCGATACCGGCCATGCCGCCGCCGTTCAGCTTCAGAAGCCATCCACCTATACGCGTTCGGTCGAGCCGCCTCCCCCGCGACGGGTTCGTATTGGGCGTGACGTGCTGGCCGGCGTTTCGATAGCAGGCCTCTTGCTGCCCGAGGCCATTGCCTACGCGGGTATCGCTGGACTTCCACCGCAGGCGGGCCTGATTGCGCTGCTCACCGGGCTTGTCGTCTATGGGCTAACGGGCAGTAGCCGATTCGCGATCGTATCGGGAACATCCTCATCCGCAGCCGTGCTCGCCGCCACGGTGGGGGCAGGCGACGGGGGCATCGGTGCGCAGGTCGCCTACGCCGCCGCGCTCGTTGCGGCGACTGGCATTCTTTTTCTGCTGGCCGGCGCGTCGCGTTTGGGCGCCATGTCGGACTTTGTCTCGAAGCCGGTCTTGCGCGGTTTTGCGTTCGGCCTGGCGCTGACGATTGCCATCAAGCAACTGCCGGCCATACTCGGCGTGCGCTCGCATTACACCGATACGCTGCGAATCGCTTTCGATCTTGCGCATCAAGCGCCAAGTTGGAATTTCTATAGCGTGGCGCTGGGGGCGGCTGCGCTGGCCATCCTGTTCGGGCTGGGCAGAAGTGCCCGCATGCCGGCGACGCTGGCTGTGATTGTGCTCGGCATCGCGTTGGGGTACCGGATCGACTGGCATGGACATGGCATTGGCACCGTTGGCGTGATCGATTTTCACGACATGACGGTCGGCCTGCCACGGTTCGACCGCTCACAGTGGCTGCAAACCGCGGAACTCGCGTTTGCGCTGATGCTGATTCTGTATGCGGAATCGTACGGGTCGATCCGCAGCTTCGCGTTAAAGCATGGCGATGTCGTGTCGGCTAACCGCGACCTCATGGCGCTCGGCTGCGCAAATCTCGTCTCCGGATTACTGCACGGGATGCCGGTAGGTGCGGGCTACTCGGCGACTTCCGCCAACGAAGCCGCCGGCGCGCAGACCCGCTTCGCGGGATTATTTGCCGCAGCGGTCATTGCGCTGATCGTGCTGATGCTGTTGCCGCAGTTGTCTCGCACGCCTGAACCGGTGCTTGCTGCGATCGTCATTTATGCGGTCAGTCACTCACTGCACCCGGACGTGTTCAAGCCGTACTGGACGTGGCAACGTGACCGACTGGTCGTGATCGCGGCGCTGCTGGCTGTGCTCGTGTTTGGCATACTTCACGGCTTGCTGGTCGCCATCGGGGTGAGCCTGCTCCTAACCTTGCGTAACTTGTCGGAGCCGGCGGTCTCGGTGCTCGGGCGCCTGAGAGATAGCCACGATTTCGTCGACATCTCCGCACACACGGACGCGACACCCATTCCCGGCATCACGATCGTGCGGCCAGAGGTCCCCCTCTTCTTTGCCAATGCCGAACCTGTGCTCAGCAAGGTGCGCTTAATGCTGCGGGAGCAGTCGACGCCGGTGCACACGGTGATGCTGAGTCTTGAAGAAACGCCCGATGTCGATAGTTCAGTGATCGAAGCACTGCGCATCTTCTCTGCCGAACTGGCATCGCGTGGGCAGCGGCTGCTCCTGGTGCGGCTCAAGCCGCGCGCGCTGGCCGTGCTTGAGCGAGCCGAAGACGAGACGCTGCCGCGCAGCGCACTGTGGGAGTTGAGCGTCGATAAATGCGTGCAGTCGATTGCGGGTGAAACGGACCAGAAGGGCTGACGAAAACGCCAGAACCGCGGCTCGCAAACGGCATCCTTTTCTGCCGTGGCGTAAGGATTCGGCCCGTCCGCGAGGCGGCGTTTATGGAATGAGACTCGATCGGTTGGATCTGCATTTTGAACCGGTCGTTTCGCGTCTATCTGGCGAATGGTGATTGACGTTCAGCAACGCGGGATGTGCGTGAATGTCCACAGACTTGTCAAAAGCACGTCGAACGTGCGCCAGGTGTCACGGGTCCTGCAGGCTAGACTTTCTTGCACAACGCGCCCCCGAACCACGGGCGCCAATGCTGCGCAGCGCCCGAGAAAGGTGACAAAGCTACCGGCCTTCCGTGAAAGGACGGTGTCACGACTGCCGTACGTCAATTTGACGCTTGGCCCATCGTCAAGATGATCTTCCCAACGTTCGCCGACGATTCCATGCGTCGGTGAGCATCCGCCGCACGCTCAAGTTCAAACGTGCTGTCCACGACGGGCTCGAGGCACCGGCCGCCCGCAAAGCGGCCGAGCCAATGCTCACGGAAACGCCGCACCATGGCGTGCTTCTCCCGCTGATCCCGTGACTTCATGACCGTGCCGATAATCTGGATGTGGCGATAAAGAATCGTCTCCAGGTCGACACTCACCTGTCCGCCCCCACCCAGAATCCCGACCTGCACCAGGCGCCCACCATTCGCAAGCGATGCGATATTGCGCGCGAAATACGGCTCGCCCACAAAATCAATCACCACATCGACGCCGCGACCCTCGGTCTTCTGCGCTACGACAGCCGCAAAATCCTGAGTGCGGTAATCGATGACATGGTCGGCTCCCAGTTGCACAACGCGTTCCAGCTTGGTCGCCTCGGCGGTCGCAAACACGGTCGCTCCGGTCGCATATGCAATCTGGACCGCCGCAGAACCCACACCGCCAGCCGCCGCATGAATAAGCACTGAATCACCCTGCTTGAGGCGTCCGAGATGCATCATCGCCTCATGCGCCGTGACGAACACTTCGGGGATGGCTGCCGCATGCACGTAATCGAGCTGCTCCGGAATCGGCATTGCCATGCGCCAGTCGATGCGGGCCATTTCGGCGTACGCTCCGCCGCCGACCACGCCCATCACGCGGTCGCCGACCTGATAGCCTTCGACCGAGGCGCCGACTTCCAGCACCTCACCCGCGATTTCCAGCCCCATGAGGGTTGAGTCGCCGAAATTCGGCCGACCGTATCCGCCGCGTCGGTGTGTCAGGTCAGCGCGGTTCACGCCAGCCGCGTGTACACGGACCAGAAGATCGTCCGGTCGCAGTTCCGGGTCAGGGACGTCGGCGAGTTTGAGAACATCGGCATCGCCGAATTCGTTGAAGGTAATGGCTTTCATGATTGGGTGTCCAGGTGTGCCTTTACATCGCCGAGCATCGATTGCGCGACGGCGGAAGCCGAGATAGCGGCCGGAAATCCTGCATAGAACGCAAGGTGGGTAATGGTTGCCGCGAGTTCTTCCCGCGTGAGGCCATTGCTCACAGCACGGCGCAGATGCGCCGGAAGCTCGTCCTGGTGGCCGCCAACAATCAGGGCGGCGACGGTGACAAGGCTGCGGTCGCGCGACGAAAGCGCCGGATCTGCCCAGACCTGCGGAAACAGCACGTCGTCGACGAGTTCAGCGAGCTTCGGCGTGAACGCGCGCGCGGCTTCACGGGGGCTGTCGAAATTGGCTTTTGACATGGTTGAGTCCTCCTCAGACCTGGCTGATGAATTTGTTGGTGAGGTAGAACTCGATGCCTTCTGCGCCACCTTCTGAGCCGATTCCGCTTTCCTTAAGCCCGCCGAAAGGAAGCTCGGTGGACACGATGCGGTATTGGTTAATGCCAATCATCCCGGCTTCCAACCCGTCACCAACGTCGATGGCAGTGCGGGCGTTGTTCGTGAACGCATAGGCGGAGAGGCCATACGGCAGGCGGTTCGCTTCGGCGAGACCGTCTTCCAGTTGGTCGAAACGCATGAGCACCGCAATGGGACCGAAAGGCTCCTCGTGCATGACGCGGGCGTCCACCGGTACGTCGGCGAGCACGGTCGGTTCGAAGAAGTAGCCGTCGCCCGCGATGCGCTTTCCTCCGGTCAGCACCTTTGCACCGCGCGCCACCGCGTCGGCGACGAGTTCTTCCATCTTTGCAAGCTGCCGCGGATTCGCGAGCGGGCCAACTTGCGTGCCGGGCTGCATGCCGTCGCCCACCTTAAGCGTCTGGGTAGCGGGTACGAAGTGACCAACGAACTCATCGTAGACCTCGCGCTGAATCAGGAAGCGCGTTGACGAGATGCAGACCTGGCCTGTGCCGCGGAAGCGGTTAGCAGCGCCTTCGACAGCCGCACGTTCGACGTCGGCGTCCTTGAACACGAGCACGGGGCCGTGGCCGCCAAGTTCAAGCGTAATAGGCTTCACGCCTTCGGCGGCCCGCGCGGCGAGCAGTCGGCCGATGGGAAGGGAGCCCGTGAACGTCACCTTGCGGATAATCGGCGACGCAATCAACGTCTTCGACACTTCATCGGGCACGCCAAAGACCACTTGC
Organism: Pandoraea cepalis; assembly: GCF_902459625.1. NCBI lineage: Bacteria > Pseudomonadati > Pseudomonadota > Betaproteobacteria > Burkholderiales > Burkholderiaceae > Pandoraea > Pandoraea cepalis. The sequence goes on along the minus strand of NZ_CABPRY010000001.1, from coordinate 897,742 downwards.
AGTACGCCCTTTGGCAGACCTGCATCGTCGAGCGCACGCGCGAGCGCGAGTGCCGTCGCCGGGCTTTCTTCACCCGGCTTGATGATGACGCTGCAGCCTGCGGCCAGCGCCGCCGAGAGCTTGCGAGCCGGCGTGATGGCTGGGAAGTTCCAAGGCGTGAAGGCGGCGACCGGTCCGATGGGCTGCTTTTTCACCAGTTGCTGCACACCCGGTCGATTGGATGGCACCACGCGACCATCGATGCGGCGCGCCTCTTCAGCGAACCATTCGAAGTACTCGGCAGCGCGCAGCACTTCATCGCGGCTCTCGGCAAGTGGCTTCCCCTCTTCCAGCGTCAGCAGTTGGGCGATGTGCGCCGCGCGTTCGCGAATCAGGTTCGCACCGTCTTTCAGAATACGGCTGCGCTCCGCCGGCACCGTATTGCGCCACACGTCGAATGCACGCTTTGCCGTCTGCAACGCCAGGTCGAGGTCGGCTGCCGTCGCGAGCGGAACGCACGCCAGTTCCTGCAACGTGGCGGGATTGACGACCGGGGCAGTATCGCGTTGGCCGGCTGCAATCCATTCGCCGTTAATGAAGAGATAGAGTGAGTCGTAGTGAGCGTTCATTGTTTTCATACTCAAGTAAGTAGCAATTCGAATCGATGTGCACGCATGCCTCGCCAAACGGATGAGCATCATCCGGCGTTGTCAGGTCCAACGATGCCGATGGAGGCTATCGCGGCTTACGGGTGTCAGTGAGTGCCTGTCTGCGGAACCCAGTCTAGGCAGGAAGCCCGGCCGGTTATAGCCTGGGAAGAGAGAATGATTCTTTCCGTGAGAGAGAAAATCGGTGCGCTTCGCTCGGTTACGCTGACCAACACGCAAGGCGGCGATCGCCTATGATGACCGGACGCCCGTGCGCCATGGCATGGGGTCGATACGATGAAATCAGACGAATGGGACAGGTGGGATGGACAAGTTATATAACATGTCGGTTTTTACAAAAGTCGTCGAGATGGGCAGTTTCACTGCCGTCGCGAACCATCTGGACACGACCGTGGGTAACATCTCACGCGCGGTTTCGGTGCTCGAGGAATCGCTCGACACAAGGCTCATCCAGCGCTCGACGCGCCGCCTTGTCATCACCGATGCTGGACGGCGGTTCTACGACCGGTGCGTGGCCATTCTGACCGATGTGAAGCATGCAGAGGCCGAGGCACGTGACGCCCTGCTCGAGCCACGCGGCACGTTGCGCGTTCACTCGGTTCCCGGGCTAGGGCGCAATCTGGTGACACGCGCCGTCATGGCCTACCGCAAGTCATATCCGGAGGTGTCAGTCGAGCTCATGCTGTCGCAACGCATGCCGAATCTGCTCGAAGAGCAACTCGACGTCGGTATCGTGATTACGCGAACGTTGCCCGACTCCGCATACGTGAGCCAGAACATCGGCACCAGTCATTGCATCCTCGCGGCGTCACCCGCTTATCTGGCAGCCCATCGCGCGCCGGAGGGCCCGGAAGATCTTATCGACCACCAATGCGTGCTGCTCGGGACTGTCGACTACGCGCCAGACGAATGGCGTCTTGAGAGCCCTGCCGGCGATGTGACCTTCCGCCCCACCGGCCCTCACTTCAGCGTCAACGATATGGACTCGATGTCACAAGCGCTTCGGGACGGAGCAGGTATTGGCCTGCTGGCGGCATTCTCAGCGATGGATGACCTGCGCAGCGGCGCGCTCGTTCGCGTACTGCCGCGGTACCACACGCATGTCCGCAACGTGTACGCTGTCTACCCGTCTCGCCAGTTCGTCGATGCAAAAATCAAACGGTTCGTCGAGTCTTTGAAGACGCACGTCGCCGAGCATCTTGAGGCCTACGCCAAGGAACTTGAAATTGCGCAAGTGTTGCCCACCAAGCCCAAGGTCGTCCGCGAATAACCTTGGGGGGACTGTTCTGGAGGCGGGTATTCGCGAGAATGCGCCAAGCAACCTCTGCTCGCGTGGGCGCGCACCTCGCCAACCGCCCAAACTCCCAGCGCTTTTGGAAAACCGCAACAGGAAGCGTGATATGGCTTAAAGACACAAAGGGTTTGGGCGTCCCGCCCCCAAACGATGGTGACGATGATCTTTTCGTTCGCTTCTCCAGTCATGTCAATTTATCAGCAGACCGGCACCCAACGGCAACTCGCGAGCGCCCTAACGCACGCCAACCTCAAATCCGCGCCACCTTTGCCGCTTCACTAAGGCAGGCACGAAACAGCGCGGTGGCTGGCGTGTCGTCGGCATCGGCGCGCCATGTGGTGCTGACCGGGCCGAGCGCGGCACCAAGGCTCAATGGCAGAATCTTCAGCGCGCCGCCCTCCTCGTGATGCCGCGCCAGCGAGCGCGGCAGCAGGCCCAGCACCGGATACGACTGCAACATGCCCACGTTCGCGTCGATCACCACCGACTCGATGGTGTTGATCGGGGTGCCAACGCCATGCGCCTCCAGTACCGACAGCAGATGCCGGTGCATGGGCGCGCCGGCACTTGGCACGATCCACGCCAACCCGGCCAGATCGGCCCACTTGATGCGCTTGCGCGATGCCAACGGGTGCGTGCGCGCCACCACGATGACCGTCGGGTCGTCGAACAGCGGCTCGCTGGTGAATTCCGGCGCGGACAGTCCCCGCGCGAGGCGCCCAACGATCATATCGAGCTGACCCACGCGCAGCGCGGGCAAGAGTTGATCCAGCGTGCCTTCGTGCAGGCACACCGTAGCCGTCGGCGAACGCTGCTTGAATAGCGCCACGGCCGCCGGTATCAGAATCGGCGCGGCCACCGACAGCACGCCCACCTCGACGCGGCCACCAACGCCGCTGGTCATCGCATGCAACTCCTCACTGGCACGCTGGGCGTGCAGCAATAGTTCGCGCGCATGGCGAATCAGGCACTCGCCGTAGGTCGTGGGCCGGATACGGCGGCCATCACGCTCGAACAGCGGCACACCGATCCCTTTCTCCATCTCGTTGAGCATCTTAGAGACGGCCGGTTGCGTCACGTGCAGTGCCTCGGCGACCTTGCCGACCGTCTGGCGATCGGCAAGCGCCACGAGCAACTGAAGATGCCGCAGCTTCAACTGGCGCGAAAAATACCCTTCTATCGCACTGCGTTCGAGCGACGCACCAGGCGATGCGCGGGAGGTTGCGGAAGCCATCGATTCATAACCTTAATTTTATGATTTGGAGGCAATATCTCATTGGACGGTAACGAAGTAAATCCACACAATCGTGATGGCCTGCCCCACGGACAGCCTTGAGCGCTCTGGTGGCGGCCATAACAACACAAGCACGAGACATGGCAGCCGCCCGCCCCGGAGCCCGGCCGCCGCCAGGAGGATTTCGCCATGCCAACCACGCCCGCCCTGCCCCGCGCCAACCGCCGGGCAATCGTCGCCGCCACCATCGGTAACGCATTCGAGTGGTACGACTTCATCGTTTTCGGCTTCCTGTCGGTGATCATCGCGCGGCAGTTCTTTCCGTCATCGAACCCGACGGTATCGATGCTGCTGACCACCGCGACCTTCGGCAGTGCGTTCCTGATGCGGCCGATCGGCGGCATCCTGCTCGGCATCTACGCCGACCGCGCCGGGCGCAAGGCCGCGCTCTCGCTGGTCATCCTGCTGATGACAGTGTCCTCGGCCATGATGGCGCTCACCCCCGGTTACGCGACGATCGGCATCGCCGCGCCGATCATCGTAGTGCTGGCGCGACTGCTGCAAGGCCTGTCGGCCGGGGGCGAGTTCGGCAGTGCCACGGCGATGCTGATCGAATACGCGCCGCCTCACCGACGCGGCTTCTACGGAAGCTGGCAAAATTTCGGTCAGTTCGTCGCTGCGGTGACGGCCGCGCTGATGGGCGCCTTGGTCACACGCGGGCTGAGTCCAAGCACGCTCGATGCATGGGGTTGGCGAGTGCCGTTCCTGTTCGGCATGCTGATCGGCCCTGTCGGGTTCTATATCCGGACGCGCCTTCACGAAGTGGTGCCGGCGTATGAAGATGCCGGCGAAGGCGCACGCGCCGCCACGGCCGGCAAGACCGCCTCGACACTCACGACGGTCTGGCGCGAGCACCAGGCGGCACTGTGGATCGCATTCGGGCTGGTCGTCGCAAGCTCCGTCGCTCAATACGTGCTGAATGTGTACTTGCCAGTCTACGCGGTGACCCAACTCAAGCTGCCGGTGTCCGCACCGTTCATCGTGCTGATGGTCACCGGCACGCTGCGCATGATCCTGATTCCGCTGTTTGGGTTGCTGTCCGATGCCATCGGGCGAAAGCCGGTGATGGGCGCCTCGATGGCGCTGTACGTGCTGACCATCTACCCCCTGTTCCTTTGGCTCGTCGCCGCGCCGAGCCTGCCGAGACTGCTCGGGGTGGAGGTCGTGTTCGCGGTGCTGATGGCAGCCGCACTGGGCCCCGCGTCAACCGCGCTGGCTGAATTGTTCCCCACACAGGTGCGGGCGACGGGACTTTCGATTTCCTACAATTTGGCCACCACGCTGTTCGGCGGCTTCTCGCCGTTTCTCGTCACCTGGCTCATCAGCGCAACCGGCGACAAGATGATGCCGGCCTACTTCGTGACGACGGCCATGGTTGTCGGTCTTGTCGCGTTGTGGCCGATGCCCGACCTGGCACGCCGCACGACCAGCTTGCGATTCGGCACCAGCAACGGCACGACTTCGCGCTGAACGTCATCTCTTAAATTAAATTCGGATACCTACGATGTCGTCGATCAGCAACGTGCTTTTCGTGATGTGTGACCAGCTACGGGCGGATCACCTGTCGTGCTATGGGCATCCGTATCTCGCCACGCCCAACATCGACGGTCTCGCCAGACGTGGCGTGAAGTTCGAGCGCGCGTTCGTACAGTCAGGGGTGTGTGGTCCATCGCGAATGTCGTTCTACACAGGGCGCTACGTCGCCAGCCATGGCGCGACGTGGAACCGCGTGCCATTGTCGATCGACGAAATCACGCTAGGGGAATATCTTTCCGCACGCGATATGAAGCTGGCGCTGGTCGGCAAGACGCACATGATGCCGGACAACCACGGTCTGAAGCGCCTGCATATGGATGGCGGCAATGCGCTCGGCGCGCTGCTGCGCGAGGGGCATTTCACGCTGGTCGACCGCTACGACGGGCACCACGCAGAACCCGCCGGCGGCTACGCCGAATACCTTCGCCAACAAGGCTACGCAAGCGACGATCCGTGGTCGGACTTTGTGATCTCGGCCGAAGATGCGCGGGGCCGCATCGTCAGCGGCTGGCACATGCGCCATGCGCACCTGCCCGCGCGTGTGCGCGAACGCGACTCCGAAACGGCATACACCACTGACCAGGCGATCCGCTTCATCGAGCGCCAGGGCGATACCCCGTGGGCGATGCATCTGTCATACGTAAAGCCGCACTGGCCGTATATGGCCCCAGCGCCTTACCACAACAAATACACCCTCGACCAATGCCTGCCCGTGCGACGCGCCGAGCGTGAGCGCGATGCGCCACATCCGGTAACGGGTGCGTACTTCCAGCAGGAGGAATGCGCCAATTTCATGCGCGACGAGGTCATCGCCAAGGTGCGGCCCGCATATCAGGGTCTGATAAGCCAGCTCGACGATCATCTCGGACGACTGTGGGAAACCCTCGACAGGCTTGGGCGGTGGAAGGACACACTCATCGTCTTTACCGCCGACCACGGCGACTTCCTCGGCGATCATTGGCTAGGCGAGAAGGAATTGTTCTACGACACCGTGCAGCGCGTGCCGTATATCGTCTACGATCCGTCCCCCGAGGCCGACGCCACGCGCGGCCACAGCGACGCACGCTTCGTCGAGGCCATCGACACCGTGCCGACAGTACTGGACGCACTTGGCATGCCGATTCCCGATCACCGCGTTGAAGGTCGTTCGCTGCTTGCCCTTACGCGCAATGCCGGAACGCAAACGCCCTGGCGAGATGCCGTGTACTCCGAGCTCGACTACGCCTATCGTCAGGCACGCCAGATCCTCGGCCGCCGCCCCGACGCTTGCCGCGGCTGGATGGTGCGCACCGACGCGTGGAAATACATTCACTGGGACGGCTTCGCGCCGCAGCTTTTTGATCTGCGCAACGATCCTGACGAATTCGTCGACCTCGGCACCGACCCGGTGTTTGACAACGTGCGACAAGCCATGCGCGAGCGCCTGCTGGCCTGGTCTCTCGGCCTGCGCAATCGCACCACCGTGACGCATGACGACGTCGAACGCGGCACGCATCAGTACAAGAAGGCCGGGGTGTTCTACGGGGTGTGGTGAAAGGCGAAAGCGATGACCGACTCGCGCTGCGAAGGCAACGATGCAGTGGGGATAGGCGAGCGGCGACGGTGGGTCGGCTAGTGCCATCGGCATCGGGCAGATACCGGCCATCTACGGCCATCCGGTCGAAATTCGCGAGCGTCCGCTCGTGCGCAGCAACGAGTCATCATCAGCGTCGCGAAATCCCAGATCTAAAGTCCTAGGACCTATCTTTCCGATGCCAGTTTTTCGGAGGTGATCTCGGCATGAGTAACGTGCGGTACTCGAATTCCGTACACGCACATCACACTCCCAAGCAGCAGTAGTGCCGTCGCGCATGCAATGGAGAGATGCATACCCTGCATAAACGCGTCGGGGCTGGTATCCCGTACGAAGAACCCAAACACCGCCACCCCGAGCATTCCGCCGACCTGCCTTGCGGAGTTCAGCACGCCCGATGCGATACCGGACCGGGACGCGTCGACGGAAGACAGTGCGATGTTTGTCATGGTGGGAACCATCAACGCAATGCCGCTTGCGGCAATGAGCATCGGCACGACCAGTAACCAGTACGAGCCAGCGATACGGACTGGAAACAGGAGCAGATAACCCGACGCAGCAATCACCATTCCACCGGTCATCAGTTTTCTTGCGCCGACCCGATTGAGCAGGCGGCCCGCTAGGATGTTCACCGCCATCAGCACGACGGTCATGGGCAGGAATGCAAGACCCGTTTGCTGGGCAGAAAATTTTTGTTCTATCTGGAAAAACAGGCTGAAAACAAAGATCAAACCATAGTAGGCAAAGTTCACGATGACACCGGCCGTTGCTGCGGTGGAAAACGCGGCGGTCTGAAACAACGCCAGTGGAAGCATGGGTTCCGCGCTGCGTGACTCCAGTATGACAAATATCAAGGTGGCAACCACGGACAGCAGCAGCGCGCCATAGACTACCGGGTGCTGCCAACCGAGTCGGGCCGCGTCAGTGAGGCATATGGTCAAACCGATGAGCCCCACGATTGCCACCACCTGGCCGGGGAGATCGATGTTTCGACTACGCGCTGACGCGGCAGAAGCAGCATGACGCAGAGCCAGTGCCACACCCACGATGCCGACAGGCAGATTGATGAGAAAGATGCTGCGCCAACCCACATGAGTCACCAGCAGTCCCCCCAGCACGGGGCCTGCGGCAAGCGCAATTCCCCCGGCAGCACCCCACCAGCCCACCGCACGGCTTCTCTGCTCGGTGTCCGGGAACGCCTGGCGCAGCATTGCGAGCGAGTTCGGCACGAGCAGCGCGGCGCCCACGCCCTGCACGACGCGCGCAGTCACCAGAAGCGGCAGTGAATTGGCCATCCCGCACATGATCGAGGCGACCGTAAAGACCGTAAGTCCCACGGTGAATATCCGCCTTGCGCCGAAACGGTCGCCCATCACTCCGGTCGTCAGAAGGAGAGAAGCGAACGCCAGCGTGTACGCGTTGACGACCCATTGCAGGCCGGTCACATCCGTTGCAAAGCGACCCCGCAGGGCGTCGAGCGCGACGTTGACCACACTGACATCCAGCAGAACGACGACGAAGCCCAGTCCTGCTGCAGCGAGAGTGCCGCGTTGATTGCGGCTCATGGCGATGCTCATCTGAAATAGCCCTTATCTACCTAACGAGTTTCGATGTTAGGTCGTTCGGCTTTGTGCGAATATTCCATATAACCGCACACTCTCCTTGAGAAAATGCACAGATGTTCGATTGGGAAAATATCCGCCATTTCCTCGCCGTGGCTCGCATTGGCACGTTGTCGGGAGCCGCACGCAAACTGAAGGTCGACCACGCGACCGTAAGCCGTCGCTTGAGCGCGCTTGAGGACGAAGTCAAGACCCGGCTGGTCGAACGGCTTCCCAGGGCCTGCAAACTTACGTCGGCTGGGCAGCGTGTTTTCGAACTGGCACAGGGCATGGAAGAGAATGCTTACGCGATCCAGAGATTCCTGGACGCCAGCCTTTCCCCGCTGAGCGGCAAAGTTACGCTGAGCGCGCCGCCAGTGCTCGTGGCAAGTTTTCTGGTGAAGCACCTGAGAGACTTCCGGCTTGCGCATCCAGGTGTGCAATTGTCCGTTTCTGGCGAGGCGCGACAGGTTTCGCTCAGTCGGCGCGAAGCGGATATTGCCCTGCGACTGGTTCGGCCTGAGGAAGCGACCAGTGTGGTGCGCAAGCTGGGGCGTATGTCGTTCGATCTGTACGCGAGCAAGGACTACCCGCACCTGCATGATCCTTCCGCCTGGGAGTTCATCGTCTACGACGCTGGATTCGCTGACATGCCCCAACAAAAGTGGCTAATGAGCGTCGCAGATGGGAGACCCGTAGCCTGCGAAATCAGCGATATCACTGGTCACGTCGCTGCGGCGCGAGCGGGTGCTGGCGTGGCTGGTCTACCGTGTTTCCTAGCGGACCTCGATCCGAACCTGCAACGCGTCCCATACGACGGTCAACGGTTCGCGCGTGATATCTGGATGGCGGTGCATCGGGATCTGCGGCGGTCACCACAAGTGCGGGCAGTCATGGATTTTCTGCTGAAGATCGTTACGGAAAATGCTGCTTTTACGGCAAGCAGTTAGAAAGTGGATGTTCGGGCTACGCTTATGCTGAACGAGGCGCCCCAGCGGCGATAGCACATACCGGTGTGCGGCGACCGCTTTGGGCCATACACCGGACATCGCGCCGTCACCGGCGAAGGGCAGTTCAGGGTCGCAAGCAGACAACAGCGTCCGCTCGAAGTCAGCCGGTCACCCCGCCGATGCCCCCTTCGCTGCAGCAACAACAAGCGGCACAAGTTCCGCAAGCGCCGCCTTCTCCGAATAACGCGATGCCAGCGTCGAGAGATTAATCGCAGCGATGGCGCGACCCGAAAAATCGAAAACAGGTGCAGAGATCGACAGGCTGTCTTCATCGAAGCTCTTCGCCGTCAATGAATATCCCGCGCTGGCTACCTTCGCCAGCATCGCAACGATATCGTCGTCACGCTTACCCGCGAATCGCTCACGCGCGGCGTCGGGCATGTGCGCGATGAGGGACCGCACCTCCGCTTCGCTGCGTTGGCACAGCAACACCTGACCGGATGACGACGAGAGCGCCGCAAAGCGGCTGCCCACCGACAACGTGATCGACGCCAGATGCACGCTCGGCACGTTGCCGATGACCACGATCTCGTCGCCGTCCAGTTCCACCCACGAAACCGTCTCGCGTGTGTCTTTCGCCAATTGAGACAGCAATGGATAGCTACGCTCAAGCGCGGCGTTCGCGCCGATCATGCTGTGCACGAACCGGAACACCTTGGCGGAAACGGAATAGAGCTTCGACGCGGGATCGCGTCGCAAATAGCCGAGGCGGTGCAACGTGTAGACGAAGCGTTGCGTTGCGCTTCGCCCAAGACCGCTCATCTCGGTGATATCGGCAATCGACAGTTGCTGGCTCGACTGATCGAACGTCTCCATCACACGCATCGCCTTGGCGACCGAGGCAACGTAAAGACGCTCGTCCAGCTCGGCTTCTTCAGACAGGGGCAAGGTCAAGATCGCGCCTCCTCGACACGAACGAGAGAACTTTCATCGGGCGGCACGGCCGTCCCCCCCACTGGCGAGACGCGTCGCGCTCATACGCACTTACACACGCTTACACGCGCCCAAGTGCAGCCACGGGTAAACCACACCTTTGCGATGAATATTCTCGCGACTAGGATTTAGTGAAATTGGGATGCAATTTTAGTAATTACATCCCAATTATACGAATTCCGACGTCAAACACAAGCGATGTCGACATTCACGTTCATTCACTCGCGACATCGTTCCTATCACCGCCCCATGAGCCAGCCCACACCCGTCTTGCACACGCACGTCGACATCGCTTCGGTGCCGGATGAAACCATCGCGGACACCCTCGCCCGCCGTGCCGAGACAACACCCGACGCGGTGTATTGCCGATTCAACGACGATGTCATGACGCTGGGGGAGTTGGCACGACGCGTGGATCGCCTGGCCGATATCCTGAGCGCGCAAGGGCTGAGTCATGGCGACCGGGTCGCGCTCATGCTGCCGAGCCACCCCGATCATCTCGTGGCGATCTTCGCGCTGACCAAGCTGGGGCTGGTACGTGTGCCCGTCAATGTCCACCTCGTCGGTGCGTCCCTCTCTCATCTGTTCGACCATCTGGCGCCCAAGGCCTTGTTGGCCGACCGCCAATATGCCGAAGCTCTCGGGCACGACATCGACAAGGTCGATCAGATGCTCTGGCGCGATGAGGTATTCGCGAACCGCACGAATACGGATACCGATGCGGACACGGACAAGCGCAGCGCCCCCAAGCATTCCGTCGTGGTCGCCGACGACATCCTTGCCCTCACGCCAAGCTCCGGCACCACGGGCGCCCCCAAGGGTGTTCTCAAATCGGATCGCACACTTCGCGCCGGCGCGATGGCTATCCTGCGACTGACGGGCGCGCAACCGGGCGACACGTTCCTGCTCTGGGAGGCGTTGCACCATGGCGCCGGGGTTGCGGTTGCGATTTCCGCGCTGCTCGGCGGCACACAACTCGCGATGGTGGAGCGCTTCAGCGCGTCGCGCTTCTGGGACGACGCGCGGCGTTACGGCGTCACGCACGTCCACTACCTGGGCAGCGTCCTGCCAATGTTGCTCAACCAGCCACCGCGAAGCGATGACCGGCAGCACGGCGTGCGTGTCGCCTGGGGCGGCGGTTGCCCCGCGGAACTCTGGACGTCGTTTGCGCAACGCTTCGGTGTCGAGATGCGAGAGGGTTACGGCCTGTCGGAACTGACCACCTTCGTTACGGTGAATCCCGATGGACCGGCGGGTTCGATCGGCAAGCCCCTCACCTATTTCGACGTCGCGCTCACCGACGAGAGCGGGCACCCGGTGGCGCCGGGCGAGATCGGCGAGATCACCGTGCGGGGACGCGTCCCCGGACTGGGCTTTCTCGGCTACTTCCGCAATGTCGACGCAGAATCGTCGGCTCGACGTGGCGAGTGGTTTCTGACCGGTGATCTCGCGCGCCAGGATGCACACGGCTACCTGTACTTCGCGGGTCGGCGCAAGGATATGGTCCGTCGTCGCGGCATCAACATCGCTGCGTGGGAGGTCGAGCGTGTTTTCGCAGAACATCCCGCCATCGAAGAAACCGCACTCGTCGGCGTGCCATCCGCCTTGGGTGAGGACGAGCTGAAGTTGTTCGTGCGACTCCGGGCAGGGCACGCCGTGGCCCCGCTCGACTTGATCCAATGGTGCGAATCACGAATGCCATATTTCCAGATTCCGCGCTACGTCAGTTTTATCGACGAATTCCCCAAGACCCCGACGCAACGCATCCGCAAGAACGATCTCGCGCGCTCGGTCGACGGGGTATGGGATCTTGAATTGTCCGGCTACACGCTGGCAAAAACGCGCACCAGTGCTCGCGACAGAGGCCGCCATGCCTGAGCTGATCGTCGAAGCGATCTGCCCCGGTGTCACCACCGTGCGCATCAATCGCCCTGAAAAACGCAACGCCTGCAATCGCGCGGTGTGGCAAGGCATTGCCGATGTCCTCAATGAACTCGCGCAACGCGACGAAACGCGAGCCGCGATCCTGACCGGCACGGGAGAACACTTCTGCGCCGGCGACGACATCGTTGCCTACAACGCCTCGAAATCCTCCCCGAGCGACGCGCAGCAGCACCGCAATGCCATCGAGGCAGCCTATACCGCGCTGCTCGATGTCCCCTTCCCGGTGCTCGCAGCGATACGGGGGGCCTGCGTCGGCGGCGCGGTCAGTCTTGCGATGTGCTGCGATTTCCGAATCGCCCATACGTCGGCGCGCGTATCGATTCCTGCGGCCAAGCTGAGTCTTGTATATCCCACGGCGCATGTTCAGCGTCTCGTGCACCTTGTTGGCCTGTCGGCCGCACGGCGCTGGTTGTACACAGCCGAATTCGTCCATGCCCAGCGGGCGACGCATGCCGGCTTCTTCGATCTCATGACCGACGGGGACGTCGTCGAGGCAGCACTCGTGTTTGCAGGCCCCATGCTCGACAAGGCCCCGCTGTCGTTGCGCGGAAGCAAGAGGCAACTCAACGCCATCAGCACGGATACGCTCGGCGACGTACGCGCCGCCGTGGACGCGCAGATCGCCACAATTGAAAACTCCGAGGACTATCGCGAAGCCGTGCGATCGTTCCGCGACAAATCCACGCCTCGATTCACGGGACGCTGACCCAACGGTGCCCCTTTGTCCCTATCCACCGCCTCACGCCTGGGAGAGTCAACATGAGCAGCATCCACAGTGTTAAGCGCCGCGCCATTATCAAGTCGCTCGGCGGACTTGTCGCGACCGGCGCGCTCTCGCCAATGGCGCGGGCGCAAAGTGACAAACGCATCGTCGTCAGCGACCCCGGGGGGCCATATGCCCTCGCCTATCGCAAGGCTTTCTACGATCCCTTCGAGAAAGCCACCGGCATTCAAGTCATCAACATTGCACGAGACTCGCAACCGCTGGCGCAGTTCTCCGCGATGGTCAAGACAAAGAACTTCATGTGGGACGTCACGACACTCACACTGTCGGCCGATGTGCTGCCCCTCGAAGAACAAGGCTTTCTCGAACCGATTGGACTGGACAGCAAGCAATTTCCCGGCTTGCTGCCCGACGCGGTGCGCCCCGATTGGCTCGGCGTCAACGTGTATGGCACCGTTCTCGCATATCGCAAGGACAAGTACGGCGCCAAGGGTCCGGCAAGTCTTCGCGATATGTGGGACGTGGCCCGTTTCCCCGGCCGGCGATCCCTGCGCAGAAGCCCGGTCGACTCGCTCGAACAGGCCTTGATGGCCGACGGCGTACCGCGCGACAAGCTCTACCCGCTCGACGTCGACCGCGCCTTTCGCAGCCTCGACAAGATCAAGCCCCATGTCGCGGTCTGGTGGAGCACCGGCGCACAGGCCTCTCAACTCCTGCAAAACGGCGACGTGGACCAGATCATCACCTGGACGTCACGCGCACAGGCGTCCATCGACAGTGGCGCTCCGGTCGCCATCGTCTGGAACGATGCCACTTACGCGATCGAAGGTTGGGGGATTCCGAAAGGCTCGCCGCGCGCCGAATTGGCAAAGGCCTTTGTCAGGTTCTGTGCCGACCCGGTTCGCCAATCTGTCATGCCCCAATACGTGGCCACCGGCCCGACGAACCGCGATGCCTTCAAGTTCATCGACCCGGCACGTGCGGCCCTGCTGCCGACCGCGCCTGACAACGTCAAACTCGCGGTCAATCAAAACGCGGCGTGGTGGGACAAGAACCGCAGGGCCGTCACCGAGCGCTTCAACAACTGGTTGATTGCCTGATCACACGATGCAACGCCTACGCCCTGAGCATGCGGCACTCCGCGCTCAGGGCGAGCAGATTCGGATCGCGCTCGCGGTTTTTCGGAAGCACCAACACAATATTTTGGCTGCGCGCATAGCGTTCCGCGAGCGGAATCAACTGCACCTTCGGACTGAAATCCGCAACGCGTCGCGGCAGCAGCGCGTACCCGATGCCGCCGCTCACGAGATTGATCAGCGAAAAGATATCGCCCACCTGCATCGCAATGTTCGGCGCGAATCCCGCGAGATCGAAGGCCGATTTGAAATCGTGATACGTCGCGAATTCGTCGCCGAGCGACACGAACTTCTCATGACGCACGGCCCTGAGGTCGATGGCCGTCTCTTTCGCATACGGCGAGCCCAGCGGCGCCGCGAAGAGAATGTCGTCCTCGAACATGGGGACGACCAATAGGTCCGGACTCTTCGGCGGTGCGCCGAGGGCAATGACGATCGCGTCCAACAGACCGTCGTCCAGCTTGGACATCAGATCGCGATTGGACCCCAGCGTAAGATCGATATCCAAAGCAGGCCGGCGCATTTTCAACCCGACCAGCAATCGCGGAATCGTCCCGACCGTCATCGAATACAGCCCGCCGATCTTGAGTCGCGTCGACGTGAATCCGGCCGCCTCGCGCGTGCGCTGCACACCGGTCTCGCACTCGCTCAACATGCGTGCCGCATGCTCGGAGAACACGTACGCCGTCGCCAACGGAATCAGCTTTCGACCGTCCTTCTTGAAGAGCGGACACCGGAGCCCGGCCTCCAGCGAGTGGAGCGCACGGTGCACGCTCACCGTGCTCTGCCCTAGCACTTCCGATACCCGGGCCATATTCCCCAGCGCCATGAACGCCTGAAACACTTCCAGCTTCTTCAGGGTGATGCCGTCGTCAATTGCCATGCTCGCGCCTCACTTCGTTTCGCTACGTTTGCTTCGAACCGCCCAATTATTACCCTAAAGCTAATGAACCGACACCTAAGTTGATTGAAACGACGGGTTTTGACGCATAGGTTAGAGGCTACTGACGACTCAATGGCTGGAGCCTCCGACATGCAAGAGATGCCCACAATCCCGGCGAAATGGCGCCGCCGGCGCGACGAGAAGGCGCGCCGCCTCGCGGCCGCCCGCAGGATCGCCCACGGCAAGGTGATCGAGACCGGCGACATCGTGGCAGCCCTGCAAGCGCTGATCGCACCGGGCGACCGCGTGGTGCTCGAAGGCAACAATCAGAAGCAGGCAGACTTCCTTTCGCGCTCGCTGGTGCAAGTTGATCCGGACATCGTGCACGACCTGCACATGATCATGCCCAGCGTCGGCCGCGCCGAACACCTCGACCTCTTTGAAGTCGGCATCGCCCGAAAGCTGGACTTCTCCTTCGCCGGGCCGCAAAGCCTGCGCATCAGTCAGTTGCTCGCCGACGGACAGTTGGAGGTCGGCGCGATCCACACCTACATCGAGCTTTATGCACGGCTCGTGGTGGACCTGATTCCGAACATTGCGCTGGTCGCCGGCTTCAAGGCCGACCGCGCCGGCAACATCTACACCGGCCCCAGCACCGAAGACACACCGGCGCTCGTGGAACCCACGGCGTTCTCCGACGGCATCGTGATCGTTCAGGTCAACGAGCTCGTCGACGACGTGACGGACCTGCCCCGCGTCGACATTCCCGGGTCGTGGGTCGATTTCGTCGTCGTGGCCGACAAGCCGTTCTTCATCGAGCCGCTGTTCACGCGCGATCCCCGACTGGTCAAACCCGTGCACGTTCTGATGGCGATGATGGCCATTCGCGGCATCTACGAGCGTCACAACGTTCAGTCGCTCAACCACGGCATCGGCTTCAACACCGCAGCCATCGAACTCATTCTGCCGACCTACGGCGAACGCCTCGGACTGAAAGGCAAGATCTGCCGGAACTGGACGCTCAATCCCCACCCGACCCTGATCCCCGCCATCGAATCGGGATGGGTCGAAAGCGTGCATTGCTTCGGCACCGAGCTTGGCATGGAGCGCTATGTGGCTGCGCGTCCCGACGTTTTCTTCACCGGTCGCGACGGGTCGCTTCGCTCCAATCGGATGCTCTGCCAACTGGCCGGTCAGTACGCGGTCGATCTGTTTATCGGTGCCACGCTGCAAGTCGACGGCGACGGACACTCGTCCACGGTGACACGTGGTCGGTTGGCCGGTTTCGGTGGCGCACCGAACATGGGGCACGATCCGCGCGGGCGCCGTCACGCCACGCCGGCCTGGCTCGACATGACGCAGCCCGACACCCTACTGGAGCGCGGCAAGAAGCTGGTCGTTCAGATGGTGGAGACGTTCCAGGAAGGCGGCAAGCCCACGTTCGTCGAAACGCTGGACGCCGTTGCTGTCGCCAAACAATGCGGCATGCCGCTCGCCCCGGTGATGATCTACGGCGACGACGTGACCCACCTGCTCACTGAAGATGGCATTGCCTACCTCTACAAGGCACGCTCGCTGGAAGAGCGGCGCGCCATGATCTCGGCAGTGGCCGGCGTCACCGCGATCGGACTGAAGCACGACCCGGCCAATACGGCCAAGATGCGCAGCGACGGCCTCATCGCCTTGCCGGAGGATCTTGGCATTCGTCGCACGGACGCGAGCCGCGAGTTGCTCGCCGCCAAGAGCATCGGCGAGCTGGTGGAATGGTCGGGGGGACTCTACGACCCGCCCGCGCGCTTTCGGAGCTGGTAATGGACAAGACCCTCATTCGACGGATCGAGTCGCCGGCCCAGCCGATCGCGATCGCAACGAAACTCGCCACGCTCGTCGAGTCCGCGCTGATCGACGAAGTGACGCTCTCGCCCAAGCCCGGCCTCGTCGACGTTCGAGGATGCGGCGCGCATCACGACCTCACGTGGAGCTTGATGGTGCAGTCCGCCAATGTGTTGCGGCCGACGTTCGAGGCCATGGCCAAAGCGGGTGTACTGATCGAAAACCCAATGCGCCTGCGCGAACAGATCGGCCGCCTCGGACGCTTGGGGGAAGCGGCAATGCTGTCGGCGACCGCAGGCGTGAACACTCACCGCGGCGCCATCTGGGCGCTGGGCCTCTTGATCACGGCCGCGGCGCAAGCGCCCAACGCACTGAGCGCCAATGCCGTTGCGCGTCGCGCCGCAACGCTCGCGCGCCTGCCCGACCGCTTCGCGCCGTGCGCCACCGGACACAAGGGGGAACGCGCCTGCCTCGACTATGGCGTGGGCGGTGCGCGAGGTCAGGCATGGGCGGGCTTTCCTCACGTGACGAAAGTCGCGCTGCCCGCACTCAGGCGAGCCCGCGCGGCAGGCATGCGCGAGGACCATGCCCGCATCGATGCCCTGCTCGCCGTGATGGCCACGCTCGACGACACCTGCGTGCTCGCGCGCGGCGGGCCCGACGCCCTGCACGCGATGCAGACCGGAGCGAGCGCTGTTCGCGCGGCGAGCGGCCTGTCGACACCGGACGGCCGACGCAAATTTCGAAAACTCGAGTCCGACATGCTGGCCCGACACATCTCGCCGGGCGGAGCCGCCGACATGCTGGCCGCCGCCCTGTTCCTCGACCGGCTATCCGCAGAGGGGTCGTCTTCGCGGCTTAACAAATCATCGTTTCTGAGTCTATAGGAAGTCCGTCCATGGAAACGCTTCAATTTCATTTCTCCGGCGGCGCACCCAGTGCGGGCCGAGCCTGCGTCGGTGTCGTCGGGTCGGGCGACCTGGAAGTCCTGCTGTCTCCGGGCGAGACGGGGCAGATCCACGTCGAACTCACGACCTCCGTCAATGGCCTGTCCGCGATCTGGCAAGCGCAGCTCGAGCGCATCTTCGCATCGCACGCCTGGCCCGCGCTGAACGTGGAAATCAACGATTTCGGCGCTACCCCGGCGGTCGTTCGCCTTCGCCTCGAGCAAGCGCGCGAAGCCCTCGAATCTCCCCAGTAAGGGCACATCGAGATGACCAATATTCCGATACAACGAGACAGCTTCATCGAACGCGACGCGCGCCGTCGCGCCCTCGCCCTGCTCGACCCCGGCACGTTGCGCGAGCTTCTGGATCCGTTCGAACGATTGTCCTCGCCCTGGCTGTCCCGGCAAGGCATCGTTGCGCAAGCGGACGACGGTGTGGTCGTCGCCCGTGGCACGCTCGATTCGCAACCGGCAGTCGTCCTCGCCATCGAGGGCGCCTTCCAGGGCGGAAGCATGGGGGAAGTCTCCGGCGCGAAAATCGCCGGGGCCCTTGAGCTTGCCGTCGAAGACAACCGGCAAGGCATACCGACACGCGCGGTCCTCGTCTTCGAGACGGGCGGCGTGCGTCTGCAGGAAGCCAATCTCGGCCTCGCCGCCATCGCGGAAATCCACGCGGCCATCCACGAACTCAGAACGTTCGGGCCCGTCATCGGTATCTCCGCCGGGGTGGTCGGCTGCTTTGGCGGCATGAGCATCGCCGCCGGCATGTGCAGCTACCTGCTGGTCACGCGCGAAGCACGGCTTGGACTGAATGGACCGTCCGTCATCGAGCAAGAGGCCGGTGTCGAGGAATACGACTCGCGCGATCGGCCGTTCATCTGGGGACTGACGGGCGGGGAACAACGCAAGGCGACGGGCCTTGTCGACGCCTGCCTCGACGACGATACCGCGGCCATTCGCGCACAGGTGCTCGCGTGGCTGCGCGCCCATGCGCCCACGCCGCAGCGCAGCGAACAGATCGAGTACTACCTTGAGCGGCTGATGCACGTCGATGTGACGAATCAGCCTTCGCCCGAAGACGTGCGCGCGCTTTACGCCGCCGCCCGCGCAGGAGACCCCTCATGAGCCTTTCCGAACGTTCCTCAAGAGGTGCCGTGTGGATGCACGCTTTGACGTGCGACGCTGCGCACCGCACCGTCACCCATGACTACGGCGACACATTGCAGGTTGTGGATGCGTCGCTCGCGGAATCCCCCGCTCGCTACATCGCCGTGGTTCCGGACGAGAACAATCGCTTTCCCCGCGCACGACACGGCGAAGTCGGATTGATCGAAGGATGGCAACTGGCGCGCGCCGTGCGAGACGTGATCGCACGCGACCGGGACCGCGGGAGCAAAGCCGCCATCGTCGCCATCGTCGACGTGGCGAGCCAGGCTTACGGACGCCGCGAAGAAGCCTATGGCATTCATCTCGCGCTTGCGGCGGCGGCCGATGCCTATGCCGCGGCGCGTGTGGCCGGACACCCGGTGATCGGGCTCATCGTGGGGCGAGCGATGTCCGGCGCGTTTCTCGCGCATGGTTATCAGGCGAATCGTCTGGTCGCGCTCGACGACGCGGGCGTGATGGTTCACGCCATGGGGAAAGAGGCCGCCGCGCGCATTACGCAGCGTTCGGTCGACGAACTCGAAGCGCTGGCCGAAACCATTCCCCCAATGGCGTACGACATCGCCAACTTTGCGTCGCTTGGGCTGCTGTGGCGCCTGCTGAAGGTCGGTTCCGCCCAACAGCCCGAGCCGGAAGACGTCGGTGAAGCGCGGCGCGTGCTGGCGCAAGCGCTCGCGGACATCCAGAGAGATCCGTCGCGCGGTCTTTCCAGCCGACTCGGCGCGCCTTCCCGACAGGCCTCATCGACGGTACGCGAACGACTCAAGGCACTTTGGTAGTTCGCTCCCGACCGCCCGGCGAGAGCGCCGAGCCATCCGCGAGACTCACCGCCGCGCGCCTGGAGAGCGATTGCCGGCCCGAATATCCGATTCCCGTTTCACCCTTATATCCGACGACTCGACGCTTGCCATAACACCAGAAAAGACAGTTCGTCATTGCTTCAACCAGGAGACAGCAAGTGATTATTTACGGTACGACCCTTCTCGCGATTTGCCATCTTGCCGGCATCTTCCTAGGCGACTTGCTCGGCCAGGCCATTGGCGTGAAAGCCAATGTCGGCGGCGTCGGTATTGCCATGCTGCTATTGATCTTCGCTCGGCTCTATCTGCATCGGCGCGGCCTCATGCCCGCTGCGACCGAAGCCGGTGTTTCTTTCTGGGGCGCGATGTATATCCCTGTCGTGGTCGCCATGGCCGCTCAGCAAGACGTTGTCACCGCCTTGCGAGGCGGTCCCGTCGCACTGCTCGCCGCCGTGGGTGCCGTGCTGGTCTGCGGCGTCGCCATCGCGCTGATCAACCGAACGGGCAACGCGCAGCCGCTACCGCCGTTGTCCGAGACGGCACAGAACGCTTGAGAGAGGATCAATCATGCTATCCATGTTCGAGAAAATATTGCACCACAACGGATTGGTCACCGCCTTCGCCCTCGTGGGCATCATCATGGGACTTTCCATGTGGGTGTCCCGACGGCTGACATTCGGGCGCGTACACGGTTCGGCCATCGCCATCATGATCGGCCTTGTGTTGGCCTATTGGGGCGGCGCCGCCTCGGGCGGGCAAAAAGGACTTGCGGACGTCTCGCTGTTCAGCGGCATCGGACTGATGGGCGGCGCGATGCTGCGCGACTTCGCGATCGTTGCCACCGCGTTCGAGGTACAGGTCTCGGAAGCCCGCAAGGCCGGTCTGATTGGCGTGGTGTCCCTGTTGCTCGGCACGGTGCTGCCCTTCATCGTTGGGGCATCGCTCGCCCATGCGTTCGGCTACACCGACGCCGTGAGCATGACCACCATCGGCGCAGGTGCCGTGACCTACATCGTCGGCCCGGTGACGGGCGCCGCGATCGGCGCCAGTT
Source organism: Pandoraea cepalis (assembly GCF_902459625.1). Taxonomy (NCBI): domain Bacteria; kingdom Pseudomonadati; phylum Pseudomonadota; class Betaproteobacteria; order Burkholderiales; family Burkholderiaceae; genus Pandoraea; species Pandoraea cepalis. The sequence goes on along the minus strand of NZ_CABPRY010000001.1, from coordinate 877,373 downwards.
CCGACGTGATGGCCCTGTCGATTGCCGCTGGGCTCATCAAGGCCATCATCGTCATGGTCGGCACGCCGTTTGCCGCCCGCCTGCTGGCGCTGGACAACCCCCGCGCCGCCATGGTGTTCGGCGGACTGGCAGGCACGGTCAGCGGTGTGTCGGCGGGACTCGCCGCAACGGATCGCCGACTCGTGCCCTACGGCGCGCTCGTCGCGACGTTCCATACCGGCTTGGGATGTCTGCTCGGACCGTCGGTGCTGTTTCTTGCGACGAAGGCCCTTGTGCAATGACATCTGTCGGCGCTGTGCAACGGCCACCGCTACGGCCCCACGATCTTCTCTGGTGTGACGATGTCGCGTTCCCGGAGGGGATGGCGGTGCCGGGGTGGGTGGCTGACGCACTGGCAAGCGGTACGCCTGCCGTCGTGCGCAGGGCGCCGCTGGCGCAACCTGACCTCGTGCCGGTCGGGTTGCGTGGGACGTCCCGCGACCAGCGCATCGCGGCGCACGTGTCGCGCCGATCGGTGCGCCGCATCGTTACGCCCGAAGCGCTGCTCGATCGCGTCGCCGGGATCGAGCCCACGACACCGCTGCCGTGCCTCAGAGCACTTCGTGACCTCGCCCCGGCCCTCAATGCGCTGGGATTGCATTGGGGCCCTACGGGCGGCGTCGGCTTTGCGCTGGCCACCGGCTTGCCGGCCCTGCATCCGCAAAGCGATCTCGATGTCCTCATTCGCTTACCGTTTCCGCCATGCGACGCGCAATACGATGCGCTCGCATGGATTGCGCGCGACAGAACGTGCCGGATCGACATTCAGATTGATACCGGACGCGGCGGTTTCTCGCTTCGCGAATGGCTACGCTCGCCGCCTCGCATGCTGGTGAAAACCGACCGGGGTCCAAAGCTGGTTGCAGACCCGTGGGGCGACTTCGGAGACACGATGTGAGCGTCTTGTTCACCTATCCCGGTCAGGGGGCGCAGCGCGTTGGCATGCTGGGTGCAATGCCCGACACGCCCGAGGTTGAATCGACGCTGGCGGAAGCGCGCGATACCATCGGCATCGAACCGATGACGCTATGTAGTGCCGAGTCGCTTCGCTCAACAACGGCCGTGCAGTTGAGCCTGCTGATCGCAGGCGTCGCCATGACGCGCACGCTCGCCGCCCAAGGCGCAACGCCGGATCTTGTGGCGGGCCACTCGATAGGGGCATGGACGGCAGCGGTGGCAGCGGGAGTGCTGGACTTCAGGGATGCGCTGGGGCTCGTCCGTTTGCGCGGCCATTTGATGGAAACGGCCTACCCCAGCGGCTACGGAATGACGGTGATTACCGGCTTGTCCGCCGTGGCCATGGCGGACATCGTGCAAGCGGTGCACGCAGACGACTCGCCCGCGTACGTCGCCAATCTGAATGCGGAACTTCAGGTCGTGGTGGCGGGCAACGATGCCGCGCTGACACACGTGCAGGCGCTTGCCACGAAGGCCGGTGCGTCGCAGGTGGCTCGCCTGGCGATGACCGTGCCGTCGCATTGCGCGTTGCTCACTGCTCAGGCAAGCACTTTGGCGGAAGCCACGGCGAAAGTGCGGTTCCAGCGGCCAAAGGTGACCTACATAAGTTGCTGCCGGGCGCGCGCGCTTTTTCGTCCCGAGGACATCGCCGACGATCTCGCCTGGAACATGGCCCGTCAGGTGAATTGGTATGACACCGCGCGTCACGCGTATGAGCGCGGGGCGCGGCTCGCCGTGGAGATGCCGACGGGCGGCGTGCTAACTCGGTTGGCACGTCCGATATTCGGAAATGACTGCGCCATCGATAGTGCCATTGAAAAGGTGAGTTCCGTCGTCACGCGCGTCGTTCGATGCCGGCGCACCGATCGCGCTTGAATGTGGGCCGCGCTCGCCGACTTTACCGGGCATCGGGACACACGCTTCGCGTTCCGACAGGTGCCTACCCCCGCCGAAAAGTAGGTTACCGAATGCTCGGCACGTGCCGTTGTCGACGCATCACTCCCTCACATCCACCGCCTTCGACGGCACGCGTTCCTGCCGTCGCGGTCGCGTCGCCGTCCAGCAAAGTATCGAGCCGCCACACACCATCGCCGCGCCTTGCCAGAACGCGAAGGACAGCGGCGCTTGCAGCAACGTCGCCGATATTGCCGCGGAAAACACCGGAATGAAATACGACGCCCCGGCCAGCACCGTCACATTGCCGCGCAAAATGCCAACGTTCCATGCTGCGTAGCCGAAGCCCATCGCACTCGCGGCCAACACCAGGTAGACGATGCCACTCACACGCAATTGCATCTGCCCACCGCCCGCCAACAGATACTTGGCCCACAGCGCCGCCGCCACCAGCATGAAGAAGAACGTCACGCCGTTCTTGCCCTCGGCATAGCGCGTCGTCACCGTGCAATACGCCGCCCAGATCACCGCGCCCGCGAACGCCAGGCCGTAACTCAGCGGGTTGGCAAGCACGTTGGCTGCCATCTCGGCGACGTCGAGGCCATGATCGCCGCCCAGTACCCAGCAGATGCCGAGCATCGACAGGAAGAACCCGGGAATCACCCAGAAATTCGCGCGCTGCTTGTTGAAGACGATGGCGGAGATCAGCGTGAACGTCGGCCAGAGATAGTTGACCATGCCGACTTCGATCGCCTGCTGCGCACTGTTCGCGTAGCCGATCGACAGTGACAGGCAAAGCTCATAGGCCACGAACAGCAGGCTTCCCACATACAGATATCGCTTCGGGAATGTCTTGAGACGTGGGAAGCCGACGGAGAACAGCAGGAACACCGAGGCCACGGTGTACATCATCGCCGCGCCGCCAGTCGGCCCGAAGCTCTCGCTCACGCCACGAATCAGCCCGACGATCGAACTCCACAACACCACGGCCGCCAATCCAATGAGCGTCGCCCGGTTCTTGCACTTGCTATCCATGCTCCCTGCCTGCCTCCATGTTCAACGATGTCGCCTGCCGACGCATCATAAGCCAGCACCGTGCGCTGACTGCCGGCCGCACGCTACGCCTGCGCCATCGTCTCGCGCAGAACCTCGGCCAGCGCGATGATGCCCGACTCGATGTGCTCGAGCCGTATCGACGAAAAGCCCAGCCGGAACCGGTTGAGCGGCGGCGTATCGCCCATGAAGAAAATGTCGCCCGTCTCGATGAGAATGCCGCGCACCTTCGCCCGCGCCGCCAGCACGTTCGCGTTCAGCGTCGGCGGCCCTTGCACCCAGCACGACGCCCCGCCCTTCACCTGCACGAACGACACCTCCGGCATATGCGCGGCAAGCGCGGCGCTCAGCACCTCGGCTCGCTTTGCATAGGTGTCTGCCAGACGACGCAGCAAGGCGTCGTGATGGCCAAGCGCCAGGAACATCGAGAACGAGCGTTGAATGAACGCCGACGGATGGCGAATCATCAGGCGGCGCAACGCCCGCAACTCCGCCACCAACGCCGCCGGTGCCACGATATACCCCAGCCGCAATCCAGGGGCGAACGACTTGGACAAGCTCCCGATATAGATCACACGGTCGCTGCGATCCAGGCTCTTGAGCGCCGGGATCGGAATGTCCGAGTAGCTGTTTTCGCTCTCATAGTCGTCCTCGATCACCACGAAGTCTTCGGCTTCCGCCCGACGCAGCAACGCCTCGCGATTCGCCAGCGGCATCGTGGTCGTCGTGGGGCACTGGTGCGACGGCGTGACGTACACATAGTCGCACTGCGACAAGCGATCGTCGACCGGCAGACCCGACTCGTCCACGGGCAAGCCCACGAGCTTTGGCGTGCGTATCGCGAAGATGTTGCGCGCGTCCGGGTAGCCCGGGTCTTCGATCCCCACCGTCGTGTGCGCTCCGACCAGCAAATCCGCCAGTAGATACAGCGCCTGTTGCGCCCCATTGGTGAGCACGATCTCGTCGGCGTCGGCCCACACGCCGCGTCGCGGCAGCACGCGCGTGCGGATCTGCTGGATCAGTGTCTCGTCGTCGCGCGCGATCATGTCCGGTGCCCAGTCGCGGATCTCCATGACGGTGAGTGCCTTGTGGCAACACTCCCGCCAATCCGCCGTCGGGAACATGGTCGGATCGAACTGGCCGTAAATAAAGGGGTACTGATACTTCTGCCAATCGATGGGCTTCACGATGTTGCGTTGCCCCGACGGACGCACCACGTAGCGCCCCTCCCAGTCCGGTGTCGCCGGATCACGTGGCGCGATGGTGCCAGCGGCCAACGCCGGCACATCGCGCGCCGGCGTGACCTGTGACCCGACGCGGGGCGCCAGAATATCGCCGTTGACGAAGTACCCGCGCCGCTCCCGCGCAATCAGGTAGCCCTCGTCGACCAGTTGCTGGTAGGCGAGCACCACCGTGTTGCGCGCCACGCCAAGCCCTTCGGCCAGCTCGCGCGATGACGGCACCGCAGCGCCGCGCATCAGCCGCTCGTCGAGAATCGCCGACACCAGCATCTGCCGAATCTGGCTCTGCAAACTCATGCCGGCGTGCGCCGACATCTGAAACAACTGGTTCCACATCGCCGCGGAAATCCGGCTCGACATCGCGCCCCCTCTCGACTCACGCTTCCAGAACGTCAATTATTACTCAAGTGACGGTGACATCCATTCCGAGTTGGGGTTTATCCGCAGTCGCGCGAAATCACGCCGGATTCGAGCATTCATGCGGCTTACAAGCCGATTTCGGGTCCGCTGGACCAGTTGGCATCATCAAATGCGGCCAACTGGCTCTAACGAACAAAAAGGCTGGCGGCAATGATGCAATCACTTGGCGCCGATTCTTAACAGCGTGTGCGTCAAACCCGAGTGTTCTACCGAAAACTCTCCGATTAGAGGTGAACCATGAATGGACTTCCGAACCGGCTGCGACGGGCGTTCGCCGCCACGGCGCTGGCGGCAGCTGTGCTCCCCGCGGCGCTGACGCTCGGGCTTACGCTGCCCTCGACGGCGCAGGCGCAGGAAAAAGAGGTGACGATTGCGTACCAGCAAATCGTCGATCCGTGGCTGGTCGCCATTACCGGCGGCGAGTTCGAGAAGGCCACCGGCTACAAGATCCACTGGCGCCAGTTCGAGTCGGGCGCCAAGGTTGCCACGGCCCTCGCCTCGGGCGACATCAAGATCGGCGTGCTCGGTTCCAGCCCGATGGCCGCCGCCGTCTCGCAAGGGCTGGACCTGCAACTGTTCTGGATTCTCGACGACATCAACCAGGCCGAGGCAATGGTCGTGCGCAACGCCTCGAACATCAAGTCGCCCGCCGACCTGAAGGGCAAGAAGATCGGGGTGCCGTTCGTCTCGACCACGCACTACCACACCATGTTTGCCTTGCAACAATGGGGCATCAAGCCGACCGAGGTGAAGGTGCTCAACATGCAGCCGAACCAGATCGTGGCGGCGTGGGAGCGCGGCGATATCGATGCGGCCTACGTCTGGGATCCGGCGCTCGCGCAGATCAAGAAGAGCGGTCACGTGCTGATCACCTCCGGAGAACTGTCGAAGCAGGGTAAGCCGACGTTTGACGGCATCGCCGTCGACCGCAAATGGGGGGAGGCGAACGCCGACTTCATGGCGAAGTTCGTCAAGGTGATCGCCGACGCCGACGCGGCGTACCGTGAACACCAGGCCGCCTGGACGGCCACCTCGCCGCAGGTCAAAGCCATCGTGAAAATGATCGGCGGCAAGCCGGAAGACGTTCCCGGCGCGCTCGCGCTCTACGCCTTCCCGTCAGCGCAACAGCAGGCATCGGCCGAATGGCTGGGCGGTGGCAAGGACAGCCGCGCCGCCAAGGCCCTCAAGGACACGGCCGAGTTCCTGAAGGGCCAGCAGAAGATCGATGCCGTCAAGGCCGACTACACGCCGTATGTCACGTCGCGCTATGTCGACGCCGCGCTTAAACTGAAGTAAGCCGTACCGGGGCGGTCACGCCGAAAGTTCAGGCGCGACCACCCCTCCCCGATCATTCGATCGACAGGAGAAGGGCTTCATGGAACAACTCATCGTCAACGACGTCAGCGTCGTCTATCCCGGCCGGCGTCCCGGCGAGCAGGTGCAGGCGCTCGCTCACGTCGATCTGACCATCGCACCCGGCGATTTCGTAGTGGCGCTCGGCGCCTCGGGTTGCGGCAAGACTACGCTGCTCAGTCTGATGGCTGGCTTCATCGCGCCCACGTCCGGCGAATTGCTGCTGGGCGATGCCCCGATCGAAGGCCCTGGCGCCGATCGCGGCGTGGTGTTCCAGAAGCACGCGCTGCTGCCGTGGCTCAATGTGATGGAAAACACCGAGTTCGGGCTGAAGCTGCAAGGCGTGCCGAAAGCCGAAAGACGTGCCATCGCGGCACGCAACCTCGCCCTGGTTGGGCTGCAGGATTTCCACAATCACATGATTTACCAGCTTTCGGGCGGCATGCAGCAGCGGGTCGGCATTGCCCGCGCGCTTACCTGCAATCCGTCGATGCTGCTCATGGACGAGCCGATGGCCGCACTCGACGCGCTCACGCGTGAAACCATCCAGGAACTGCTGCTCGACGTGTGGCGCGAGACCGGCAAGATGATCTTCTTCATCACGCACAGCGTCGAAGAAGCCCTGTTCCTCGCCAGCCGCCTGATCGTGATGTCGCCGCGTCCCGGACGCATCACGCACACCTACGAACTCGACTTCAACAAGCGCTATCTCGAATGCCGTGACGCGCGCACCATCAAGTCCAGCCCAGATTTCATCGCCATGCGCGAGACTGTGCTCAGCATCATCTACGGCGACGAACGCGCGGGCCAGACGGCAACGTCCGGTGCCAATGCCGTCGCAGCCTGATCGTCGCAGGAGAGAACACCATGATGACCAAACCCGTCACCCCTCACCCCACGCCGCCCGCCGCTGCCGCCAATGTTCCCGGCGCGCGCCGCCCGGCGGTAGCGCCCCGTACGCCGCGCCGGCGCGGTTTCTTCGCGCGCATGTTTGCCCCGCGCCCGGTCAAGGCCGGTGAGTCGTTCGGCGCCCCCGGCCAAGGCCCGAGCCTGGCGATCAGCGTCGTGACCGTGCTTGCCCTGTTGCTGCTGTGGATCGCCATTACGTCGTCGGGCATGATCAAGCCACTGTTCCTGCCCGGACCGCGCGCCATCATCGAGAAGTTCATGCAGGTCGCCACGGAGGGCTTTGCCGGCTCGACGCTGTGGGAACACACGCTCGCGAGTCTGTATCGCGTCTTCGGCGCCTTTGCGCTGGCCTGTGTGACCGCCATCCCGGTCGGCATTCTGATGGGCGTGTCGCGCATCGGTCGCGGTGTATTCGATCCGCCGATCGAGTTCTACCGCCCGTTGCCGCCGCTGGCCTACCTACCGCTCGTCATCATCTGGTTCGGCATCGGCGAGTTCTCGAAAGTGTTCCTGATTTACCTGGCTATCTTCGCCCCGCTGGCCATTGCGGCGCGGGCAGGCGTGCGCTCGGTGTCGATGGAGCAGATTCACGCGGCGTATTCGATGGGCGCTTCGCCGCGCCAGATCGTCATGCACGTGATCGTGAAGTCGGCGCTGCCGGAGATCTTCACCGGCATGCGCATCGGCATCGGCGTGGGCTGGACAACGCTGGTCGCCGCCGAAATGGTGGCGGCATCGAGCGGACTCGGTTTCATGGTGCTCAACGCGGCGGAATTCCTCGCGTCGGACATCGTGATCATGGGGATCATCGTGATCGGCTTTTTCGCGTTCGGATTCGATCTGATCATGCGCTACCTCGAGCGCGTGCTGGTGCCCTGGAAAGGCAAGGTCTGACAAGACGTAAGCAGGTCCGTTGGTCATTACAAAAGACGCAGGGCGGCTCCCCCCGCCGCACCTGCCGTCGGATAAGGTCTTCAGGAGGTTGTGTGGTAGTCGAGACATTGCAGGTCGGGCGTGTTGCCCGTGAGCGGCGCGTTGTCGCATTGGCGGTTCCCCCCCGGTTCTCCCTCTCCCCTTGTTCCATCAGCGTCTCCGATAGCGCCGTGCGCATCGCACGCTCCATCACGGGAGGTCGTCATGGCCAATCGTGAACAGGGCACGCATCTGCAATCGAGCCTCAAGCAGCGGCACATGAGCATGATCGCGCTGGGTGGCGTGATCGGTGCGGGCCTTTTCGTCGGCAGTGGCGTAGTCGTGCATGCCGCCGGCCCGGCGGCCGTGCTGTCGTTCCTGATTACCGGCGCGCTCGTGGTGCTCGTGATGCGCATGCTCGGCGAGATGGCGTGTGCGCTGCCCGCGGTGGGGTCGTTCTACGAGTACGCGCGGCTCGCCTGGAACGACAAGCCGGTCGGCGGTGAGCTGGCCGGCTTTCTGACCGGCTGGATGTACTGGTACTTCTGGGTGATCGTGGTCGCGGTCGAAGCGGTCGCGGGCGCCAACCTGATCCAGTTCTGGCTCCCCGGCATCCCCGCGTGGGCCATCAGTCTCGTGTTGCTGGTCGTGCTGACGTTGACGAATCTGGTGTCGGTGGCGTCCTACGGCGAGTTCGAATTCTGGTTCGCGTCGATCAAGGTCGCGGCCATCGTCGTGTTCCTGTTTCTCGGCGGGCTCTTCGTGTTCGGCCTGTGGCCGGGCGCGGTGGCCAGCACCGGGCACCTGCTCTCGCACGGCGGCTTCATGCCCAACGGCATTGGCCCAGTGATGGCCGGTGCGGTCGCGGCGACCGGCTTTTACTTCGGCGCGGAGATCGTGACAATTGCCGCCGCCGAAGCGGCCGAGCCGCAGCAAGCCGTGGCGCGCGCCACCAACTCGGTCATCGGCCGCGTGCTGTTCTTCTACATCGGCTCGATCCTGCTGGTGGTGATGCTCGTGCCCTGGAACTCCGCCAGCATGGCCACGCCGTATGTGAGCGCGCTCGAAGCGATGCACATTCCGGCAGCGGCGCACATCATGAACGCCGTGGTGCTGACCGCCGTGCTCTCGGCACTGAACTCGGGTCTGTACGCCTCGTCGCGCATGCTCTTCGCGCTCACGCGCCGTGGCGATGCCCCGCGCTCGCTGGCCAAGCTCAATGCGCGTGGCGTGCCGGTTCGCGCCATTCTCATCGGCACGCTGTTCGGCTATGCGGCCGTGGTGATGTCTTACGTGTCGCCCGATACGGTGTTCGCCTTTCTGGTGAACTCCTACGGCACGGTGGCGATCTTCGTGTACGTGCTCATCGCCTTCTCGCAGTTGAAACTGCGCAAGCGGCTGGAGCGCGAGGCGCCGGGCAAGCTCAAGATTCGGATGTGGGGCTACCCGTACCTCACCTGGGTCGCGATTATCGGCATGCTGTCGATTGTCGGGGCAATGGCCTTCATCCCGGACCAGCGCACGCCGCTCGCGCTCGGGGTGGCCAGCCTGACGGTCCTGCTCGTGGCGTTCGCCGTGCGCTCGATCTGGCGCAAGCTGCGCTCGCCGGACCCGAGCTTCGAGATCTGAGATAGGTCGGGGTGACAAGGCCGGCGGCAGAGATTCTGTCGCCGGCCTTTGTTTGGGTTCATCGGGGATGGCAGCTTCAACCGGTCGTCGCCACCGCTTCTCGCCGTCCGACAAGGCATCGGGGCCTGCCTGAAGTCCCCGCTTTCGCCGCGCCTCGATGCTCGGGTGATCAACGTCGATGGGCGAACGTTCAAATGCCGACGGCCGCTTGCCACCGCCCTCATTCGTGGACTACCGCTGGCATCGAGACGATGCGGCATGCCTTCAGACGGGCCAACGTGCGCTTATGCAGCGTTACGCTTGGCACCTCGCCCCCGCAGCCACTCGAGCACAAGTAGCAGACAAGTGGAAAAGACGATCAGGATGGTCGCAAGCGCGGCGATGGTCGGGCTGATGTTTTCACGAATCCCGGTAAACATCTGACGCGGCAGCGTCGCCTGCCCCGGTCCGGCGAGAAACAGTGTCACGACCACATCGTCAAACGAGGTTGCGAAGGCGAACAGCGCCCCCGATATCACCCCTGGCGCAATCACCGGCAGCGTTACGCGAAAAAAGGTTTCCAGGGGACCTGCACCCAGCGACAGGCTCGCACGTACCAAATTCTGGTTGAAACCCCGCAAGGTGGCCGACACCGTGGTGACCACAAACGGTGCGCCCAGCGCGGCGTGCGCCAGCACCATGCCCAGGTAAGTGCCGGCCAGCCCCAACGGCGCGAAGCACAGATACATGCCGACGCCGACCACGATCACCGGCACGATCATCGGTGACATCAGCACGGCCATCAGGATCGCCTTGCCGCGAAATTGCACCTGGTTCAGCCCCGTTGCCGCCAGCGTGCCCAGTATCGTCGCCAGCACGGTGGCCAACGGCGCAATAATGAAGCTATTGCGAGCCGCCGACATCCACTCGTCGGAGTTGAACAGGTTGTGATACCAGCGCAGCGAGTACGCCGGGATCGGATACGCGAGGAAGGTGCTGTCCGAGAACGACAGCGGCACCATCACCAGAACCGGCAGCACGAGGAACAACAGCGTAAGCGCATTGCCCCCGCGCAGCAGGTAGTACCAGAGCCGCTCGACCAGGGAAACATAAGGCGGAAAGCGCGATGGACGACCCACGGTTGCCGGCGGCTCCTGATACGCATTATGAGAATTGATTGCTTGTTGACTCATCGCTCACCCCATGCCCAATTCCGCGCGCGTCAGGCGCCCATAGACCACATACAGCACGAGCGTGGCGGCAAGCAACAGGCCGCCCAATGCACACGCCATGCCCCAATTGATGGAAACGTTCGTGAAATAGGCCACGTAGTAGCTGATCATCTGGTCGTTGGGTCCGCCCAGCAACGCTGGCGTGATGTAGTAGCCGATCGACAGGATGAACACCAGCAGCGCGCCAGCGCCAACGCCCGGATAGGTTTGCGGTAAATAGACGCGCCAAAACGCCGCGAACGGATGACTCCCCAGCGAGACGGCCGCGCGCTGATACGTCGAGGGAATCGATTTCATCACGCTATACAGCGGCAAGATCATGAAGGGCAACAAGATGTGGGTCATCGAGATGTACACGCCGACCCGATTGAACAGCAGCTCGAGTGGTGCGTGTGTGATGCCGCTCGCCATCAGTGCCTTGTTGACCAAGCCTTGCCCTTGCAGCAACACGATCCACGCGGCGACACGCACGAGAATGGACGTCCAGAATGGGATCAACACCAGGATCATCATCAAGTTCGCGCGCCGCCCCGGCAGCGTCGAAATCCAATAGGCAAGCGGAAAGCCGATCAACAAGGCGAAGCATGTCACCACGGCGCTGATGCCGAAAGTGCGCGCAAAGATGTTCAGGTAGATCGACGCGTCCGGGTCGGCCGGCACCACCTCGCCGAACGCATTCTGCCGATGGTCCAGCGCCGCAAGCACATAGAACGCAGAGTAGCGGCTGCTGTTCTTGGCGATCGCCCGCCAATAGGGCAGTTCGCCCCATCGCGCATCAAAATTCACCAGCCGCTCGCGCGCTTGCGTGAGCGGTACTGCCTTGCCGTCGTCATCGGTAAACGGCAACGCCCGCGCCGTCTTCATCACAAGTGTGTGAAATCCGGGCACTTCCGTGTTGAGGCGTCGCGCGAGGCCGCCAAGGCTATCGCCGTCCTGTAGCGCCGTCAGATCACTCACCAGTGCGACGTACGCGGCGTCGCCGGGTAACTGCTTGCGATCCCAGTCGTGCAGCGTGCGGCTCGTCGTGGGCAAGGCGCCGACGACCTCGGGATTCTCGACCGCGCGAGTGAGTAGCATCGCAATCGGCACGACAAAAATCAGGAGCAGAAAAATCGCCAGCGGCGCAACCAAAGCCAGCGCCTTGATCCGCTTTCGATTCCGGGTCTGACGCAACTCGTCTTTAACGAGTCGCATGTTCTCGGCAACGGCCAGTGTTGCGGTTTGCATGTAGGAGATCTCTTTTCTCGACGTCGAATCTTGCGATTCCACTACCGTTTCGGGTTCGCTCGTCGGTGCCGCGCGAACCCGAAACATAGGCTTGCTACATCGTTTTATTTCGACGCCCAGGCCGCAAAGCGTTGCTCGAGTTCATCGCCGCGATCCGTCCAGAAGTCGATGTTCTGAAGCACGGCAGTCGTCACGTTAGCCGGCGAGTTAGGCAAGTCTTTCAGGGTGGAGGCATCGAGCGACTTGACCGCCTCATTGTTGACCGGACCGTAGGCTATGTGCTTGGCATAGGCACTCTGCGCGGGTGTCGACAGCGAATATGCGATGTATTGCAGTGCCAGGTCCTTCTTCGGCGATCCCTTCGGAATCGCCCAGTAGTCGAGATCGTAGATACTGCCGTTCCAGACCACCTTCAGGTTCTTTCCCTCGCGCTGCGCCGCATCGATGCGGCCGTTGAACGCCGTCGACATGACAACGTCACCGGCCACCAGGAACTGCGGTGGCTGAGCGCCCGCTTCCCACCACTGAATCGACGGCTTGAGTTCGCTCAGTTTCTTGAAGGCTCGATCGACACCCTCCTTGGTCGACAACACGCGATAGACATCCTTGGGCGCGACGCCGTCGGCCATCAGCGCAAACTCAAGATTGCCGCGCGCGCCCTTGCGCATCGCGCGCTTGCCCGGGAATTTCTTGGTATCCCAGAAATCGGCCCAACCCGTCGGCGCGGTCTTGAGCGCGCTTGCGTTGTATGCCAAAACCGTCGACCAGATGAAGATGCCTGCGCCACAGGTCTGCACCGCGGCGGGCGTGAATCCATTCTTCGGCCCGATCTTGCTCCAGTCGAGCTTTTCGTACAATCCCTCGTCGCAGCCACGGCCAAGGTCACCGGACTCGACTTCGACCAAGTCCCAATTCACATGCTTGGCTTCGACCATGGCCTTGACCTTGGCCTGCTCGCCGTTGTACTCGACGCTCGTCACATGATGACCGGTGGCCTTCTCGAACGGCTGCACGAAAGCCGCTTTCTGGGCGTCGCCGTTGGCACCGCCGAAGTTGACAACGGTCACGTCGGCGGCTTGGGCAACGCCGAACAGCATTGCGCTGGCAACGACGAATACTGTGTTCACAACCTTCTTCATTTTCAACTCCTGTTGATGGTCAAACGGACAACTAGCCAAGGAAACTGGATATCTTGTTCAAGTGAATACGCGCAGATGTTCCGGCTCGAATGCGAGCGCAACCGGTACGCCTGGTACAAAGTGCTCGAGCGCCGGCGTTCCCAGCGGCACCTTCACGAAGCATTCGTCCTGCTGCGGCAATTGGCAGCGCATGCGCACGTGGTCGCCGAAATAGATCAGGCCGGCTGCGCGTCCCACCACGCCATTAACGCCGCCGTCGATCGACGAAGCCGGGTCAATCAGGCGCATGCGTTCGGGGCGGATGCATGCGCTCACCACTTCGCCAATCTGGGCGCGACGACCCGTACCGCCGACGTCGCGAGCCGCCGGCGCGCGAACGCTCATGCCGCGAACCTCGCTTCCGTCCGCGAGCCGCAACGTACAGTAGTCTTCCCCGAGTTGCGAGACCACACCGCGCAGGCGGTTACTGTCGCCAATGAAGTTCGCAACGAATTGATTGCACGGCGACTCATACAAGCGGTCCACGGTATCGAGCTGCTGGACATAACCTTGATCGAACACGGCGACACGATCGGACATCGTCAACGCTTCGCCCTGATCGTGCGTCACGTACACGAACGTCACCCCCAACCGCTCGTGCAACGCCTTGAGCTCCAGTTGCATGTGTTCGCGCAGTTGCTTGTCGAGCGCACCCAGCGGCTCGTCCATCAACACTAGACGCGGCTCGAACACCAGTGCGCGTGCCAACGCGATACGCTGCTGCTGCCCCCCCGACAGCTGCGCCGGATAGCGCTTGCCAAAACTCCCCATCTGCACCATGTCCAGCGCCGCGGCGACTCTCCTCGCACGGTCGGCGCCAGGCACACGGCGCACCTTCAGCGGGTATTCAACGTTCTGCGCCACAGTCAAATGTGGAAAAAGTGCGTAGTTCTGGAAAACCATGCCGATATTGCGTTGATGCGGCGGCACCGTGTTGAGCAGCACACCGTCGAGCCAGATCTCTCCGCCAGTGGGGTACTCGAACCCGGCCAGCATCATCAGGCACGTGGTCTTGCCCGATCCCGACGGCCCCAGCAAGGTCAGGAATTCGCCTTGGTAGATGTCGAGGTCGAGTTGTTTGACCACCAACGTCTCGCCATCGTAGGTCTTGCTCACGCGACGAAAACTCACCAGTACCTGTTTGCTGTTCACCATCGCGGGCCTCTTCATCCCTGGTTGATATGCGCGCACCGAAGCCCGGCAAGCCCAATGCGCTTAGGTCGTTACGACGTTTGCGACGCCGTGGAACTTAACTTGAATCTGAATATAGACTGATTTGGCCCTACAATGGGGAACCATTTCTTTATTCTCGATGGGACCACTTTGGACGCAATCATTCTGTCGGACTGGCTGATCCAGCATCTCGACAAGGCGGGCGGCGAGCCGGCATATCGCCAGATCAATAGCCTGCTGCAGCAGGCCATCCTGAGCGGCCAGTTGCCGCCCGGCACGAAGCTGCCCTCCTCGCGAACGCTCGCCGCCGATTTGCAGGTGGCGCGCAATACCGTGCTGCACGTCTATGACCAACTGACTGCCGAGGGTTATGTCACTTCGTCAACGGGCAGCGGCACCTACGTGGCGGATACGCGGCCCGCGAGCGGTGTCGATACGGCCGCCTCAGAGGTGGCATCGCACGAGCAGCCGCACAGGCGCTTGTCGACGCGGGGGCAGCAAATGATCGATCAGGCGGGCGTATCAAAGCGACAATGGGGCGCTTTCATGCCCGGCGTACCGGACACCTCCGAGTTCCCGAGCAAGACATGGAACCGCCTCCAAGCCAAGCTCTGGCGCCAGCCCAGCCATGAACTGCTGACGTATGCATCGGGCAGCGGCTACCGTCCGTTGCGACGTGCCCTGTCGGATTATCTGCGCGTGGCACGTTCGGTCAATTGCAATCCCGATCAAATCATCATCACGACCGGCGTGCATCAATCGGTCGACCTGGCGGTCAAGCTGCTGAGCGATATTGGCGACGTCGCGTGGCTGGAAGAGCCGTGCTATTGGGGTGTGCGCAGCGTGTTCCGGATGTCGGGCCTCGAACTGAAGCCGATCCCGATCGATACCGAAGGCCTCAACCCGAGCGTGGAGGACATGCAGGGCCCACCACCGCGCTTGATTCTCGTCACGCCATCGCACCAGTATCCGATGGGGATGGTCATGAGCCTGTCGCGCCGCCGAATGCTGCTGGATTTCGCGAGCAAGCATCGTACTTGGGTGATCGAGGACGACTACGACAGCGAATTTCGCTACGGCAGCCGGCCGATCTCATCGCTACAAGGACTGGATACGGCAGGTCAGGTCATCTATGTCGGCAGCTTCGGCAAGACCATGTTCCCGGGTTTGCGCATGGGCTATATGGTCGTGCCCGAGAACCTGATCGAACACTTTCGCACCGGCCTGTCGGAGCTGTATCGTGAAGGCCAACTGATGCAGCAAGCGCTGCTGACCGACTTCATCATCGATGGCTACCTGACCTCGCACATCCGACATATGCGCGCGCTTTACGGCGAGCGGCGCACCTTGCTGATCGATACAATTCGCGCCAACTTCGGCGATGCGCTGCCGGTGATGGGCGACGAAGCCGGATTGCACTTGGTGCTGGGCCTGCATGGGCAGTCACGAGACCCGCGCGACAACCCCATTTCGGATGAGAGAATTACCGACGAAGCGCTGGAAGCGGGCATCGTGGTGCGGCCTCTGACGCGCTATTACATCGACCCGGCCTCGGCACAATCGGGCCTGTTGCTCGGCTATGCGTGCGTGCCCAACAACCGTATTGAGCCCGCCTTCGACAGCCTCGCCCGCGTCATCGAAAAGCACCTTAAGCCGTAGACAAGCGCTGCCGAAAATACCGATGCTCTGCCATTCGTGTCGGCGGGCGCGATTCCCCTGCAGCGACTGCCAATCCCCGTGCGAGGCGAAGCCGCACCTCATTTGCGCACAAAGCGGCTCCATTAAAGTTAATGAAATGGCTCTTTTTTAAGAACCAGACCTGAGTATATTCCGAACTATCAGCCAGATCGTGTCGAACCTCGGCGCGGCAACCGGACCACTCAGGAGTCGAAATGTCGAATGCGGAATTTCACGCGCGCAAAAATGCCGCCACCCCACGCGGGATTGGAGTCATGTGCGATTTCTATGCGGAACGAGCGAAAAATGCCGAGCTCTGGGATGTCGAAGGACGGCGTTTCATTGACTTCGCCAGCGGCATCGCTGTGCTCAACACAGGGCATCGTCACCCCAAGATCGTAGCGGCGATTCGAGAACAACTGGATCGCTTCACGCACACGGCATACCAGATCGTGCCGTATGAATCGTATGTGACGTTGGCCGAGCGCTTGAATGCCTGCACGCCGGGTGACCATGCGAAGAAGACTGCCTTCTTCACCACCGGCGCCGAGGCTGTCGAAAACGCGATCAAGATCGCACGTGCCGCCACGGGGCGTACGGGTGTGATCGCATTCGGCGGCGCATTCCACGGTCGGACAATGATGACCATGGCGCTGACGGGCAAGGTCATGCCATACAAGAAGGGTTTCGGGCCGTTCCCTGGTGAGGTGTACCACGTGCCGTTCCCATCGGCACTGCACGAGATCGACTCGGCGCAAAGCCTGATGGCGATCGAACAGCTGTTCAAGAGCGATATCGACCCGCAGCGGGTCGCCGCGATCATCTTCGAGCCGGTACAGGGCGAAGGTGGCTTCTACCAGGCGCCGCTGGAGTTCGTGCGTGCCTTGCGAGCGTTATGCACGCAGCACGGCATCCTGCTGATCGCGGACGAGGTGCAAAGCGGATTTTCTCGTACAGGCAAGCTTTTCGCGATGCAACACTACGACGTGATACCCGACCTGATGACCGTAGCCAAGAGTTTGGCCGGTGGCATGCCACTGTCGGCAGTCGTCGGTCGCACGGAGATCATGGATGCAGCCGCGCCGGGGGGGCTGGGCGGAACCTATGCGGGGAATCCGCTGGCCGTTGCGGCAGCGCATGCGGTACTGGATGTGATCGAGGAAGAGCAGCTTTCATCGCGCGCCGAGACCTTGGGCAACCAGTTGAAGGCGCGCCTGCGCAAGCTACAGGCTTCGGTGCCGCAGCTTGTCGAGGTGCGCGGACCGGGCGCCATGGTAGCGGCGGAATTCCACGATCCCCAGACCGGAGCGCCGGCACCGGAAGTCGTGAAACGGATCCAGGCCCGCGCACTGGAACAGGGCCTGCTATTGCTGAGTTGCGGTGCCTATGGCAACGTGATTCGCTTCCTGTTTCCGCTGACCATAGAACAAGCGGTGTTTGACGAAGCCCTCGGCATTCTGGAGACAGCCTTGCTCGAACTTAGCGACGTAACGGTCTGACCACGCCTCGTTTCCACGCACAGCAATTCACGCCGCCTATCGCATAGCCTCGTCGGCGCGAGCGCCTCAGAGAATGGCGGCTTCGAGCGCCTGCGTGAGCCGACGCTCGTCTTCGTCCGAAGCAATGCCGATGAACACGATGACCGACGACGCGGCAGGGAGATCCGAGCGACGTGTGAGCATCGAACGACGCCCGACGACATGCAGCTCGCTCATCTGACCGGCCTGCAGCGCCACGAAGCCCTTCGCGCGCAGCAGTTTGTCGCCCAACAGGGCCAGCGCCGCTTTCAGTCGAGACCGGTCGAATATGCCACCGGTCTCGACGCTGAAGCTGCGCAGTCCACGCGGCAACGCGCGTGATACCGCCCCCATCGGGCGCGGGCTCAGCAACCCGGGCAAGGTCATCACGTCATCGGGAAAGAGAATGGCGGGTGGCACGACGCCTTGGTCCGCCGTGACAACGACCTGCGTTGCCCCGAGCGATGCCAGCCGTTCTCTGACGGCCTGCAACCTGGCGTCGTTCACCAGATCGGTCTTGGTCAGCACGAGCGTGCTGGCCGCCGCAATCTGACGCCGAACGATGTCGCCGACATAGCGATCGTCCAGCGCGGCGTCGATGCCGTCGACGTCCACGGCCACCACAATGCCGTGCAAACGGTACGCCTTGTCGAGCAAGCCCACCTGCGCGATGCGCAGGGGATCGGACACGCCGCTCGCCTCTATCACCAGCAAGTCGGGCCGTTGCGCGCGTTCGCCCAGCGAGATCAGCGTCTCGACCAGGCGTCCGCCAATGGTGCAGCACACGCAGCCGTTCTCGAGTCCGATCACGTCGTCGCCACGCTCACGAATGAGCGACACGTCGACATTGATCGAGCCGAAGTCGTTGACGAGCACGGTAACGTGCAAACCCTCGGCATTTTGCAGCAGCGCGTTGACGAGCGTGGTCTTGCCCGCACCGAGATAGCCGCCCAGGACGACCATCGGGATCGGCGTCCGGGCGGCTGCGGCGACTGCCGCCGGCACGGAGGATTGACTGTCTTGCATGGTCGTCACGCCGGCGCGCGGAACACCTCGCCCCCGAGCACCGTGCCCCACACCGGCATCTGTCGCAGGTCGTCGACGGGCACCTCGAACGGATCGGCCTCAAGGACGGCAAAGTCGGCGTACTTGCCGACTTCGACACTCCCGACCAAATGATCCATTCCCAACGAGAACGCGGCGCCCAGCGTGATGGCGCGCAAGGCGTCTGCCATCGGCAAGCGCAGCGACTCGCCCAACACGCGTCCCGACGACGTCTCCCGTTTGGCCGCGCACCACGCGGTGAACAGCGGATTGAGCTGGGTGATCGGCGCATCCGAATGCAAGGCGAACGGCAGGCCGATCTGGCGGGCAATCTCGGCGGCATCCATCCGGTTGGCACGATCCGGACCCATCGTCTGCTGATAGTGCGCGTCGCCCCAGTAGTAGACGTGGTTCGCGAAGAAGTTCACACACATGCCGAGCCGCTGCGCTCGCGTTAGTTGCGCGGCATCCGCCATCTGGCAGTGCTGCAACGTGTGACGGTGGTCGACACGCGGATGCAGCGCCAGCATCGCCTCGATCGCATCGAGCACGACGTCGGTCGCTTCGTCGCCATTCGTATGAATATGCAATTGCAGGCCCGCCGCGTGGAACGGCATGAACGTCTCGACCAGTTGCGACGGTGGAATCAGCCAGAGCCCGTTGGGCTTGCCATTGTGGTATCCCGGCCAGCGCAGCCGCGCCGTAAAGCCTTGAATCGAGCCGTCGACGATGAATTTGACCGGCCCGTAATGAAGCTTGTCCGTGTTGCCCTCACGCGCGCTCAATACGCGTTGTGGCCCACCTTCGGAGCAACGTTGCGGCGCAAACGCGGGCACGATGCGGATCGGATATGTCGGGTCACCTGTCGCCTCGCGAAGATTCGCATTGCCCGACGGCGTCAAGTCGTTGACGAGGTCGGTGGCCGTCGTCACCCCGGCGAGCTGCGCAACGCGTCCGAAATTCCAGATCGCGCGAACACTCTCGCTCGCGGCAATCGATAGTCCCTCCCCAATGACCCGATACACCGGAAACATCGCCGCGAACTCCTGCAATTCACCGGTCGGCTCGCCATCGGCGCCCATGACGACGCCTTCGACATCGGTGTCGCCGTCGATGCCCGCCAGCGCGAGCATTGCCGAATTCACATTCATCAGATGCACACTGGCATGCAGGATGGCAATGGGACGGGTGGCGGACACGGCGTCGAGGTCGCACGCGACGAGCGGCGCGCCCTCGAAGAAGATCGGGTCGTAGCCCCAGGCCAGCAACGGCTTGGGGTCGCCGGTCATGCGTTGCTCAGCCTCGCGCAGGCGCTCCAGCACGGCGGCCGGCGACTTCAACCCTTCCCACAAGTGTCCGTCGGGGCCGCGCCGGTCGTAGTAACCCACGTAGACGGCATCCCACATCGCGCCCTCCATGAGGTGGCAGTGCCCCTCCACCAGTCCGGGCATCAACACCTTGTCGCGCAATGTGTCGATCGGTGCCGCGTCGGTCCAGCGCCGCATGTCCTGCAAATCGCCGACGGCCAGGATGCGGCCGTCGCACACGGCCACGTGCGTCGCAACCGGTTGCGCCGGGTTCATCGTCAGGATCTTGCGGGCGACGTAGACGCGAATGTCGTCGCGGCTGGCTGCGGTGTTGTCTCTGTCTGTCATCACGACTTCTTGTAGGTGGAAAGCGAACCGACCCCCGTGTCCATCGAACGCTCGCGACTGCCGCCAAGCAACAGGTTGAGCACCGACATCACGACGATGTTGACGACCAGGCAGATCAGCCCGAGGTTCACGCCGCCAAGGTCCGGATTCTTGAAGTAAAGGACGAGCGCCAGCCCCTGACCGGCCAGCACGCCGGCCGCGACCGCCGACGCTCGGACACGCGCTCGCAGGACCACGGCGATCACGCCCGGCAGGAACTGCGTCACCCCGTAATAGGCCATATTGATCAGCGTCAGCATGAGGTTCGGTGTGAGCAGCGTAAGTACGATGGAGCCCAGCAGATACAGCACGATCACGACCTTCGAGCTGGCTTTCTGACGATGTTCAGGCATGCCCGACAGAATGTTTCGCGTGACGATGGGGCCCAGTGCGAGGCAAATCCCCGCGAGCACCAGCAGACCCGACAACGCCGCGCCCGCCGCCACGAGACCGACCAGCCACGACGGCAGCAACTGCGTCACGGCGGCGAAGAACGCCTCGTTCGGCGACGCCAGTGTGATGTTCCGGCTGATCGCGTAATACGACGCCAGCACGAGGAACGGATACATCAGCATGTACAGCGGCATGGCGACCTGCGTGCGGCGAATCGTCGACGCGCTCTTCGCCGTGAAGAAGTTCTGCACGCCAAATGGCATGACGTACATGCCGAGCGACTGGAAGACGATGGTCGTCATGGCGAAGGTGAGCTGTTGCGTGCTCATCGCGTTGCTCACGTGCTGGCTCGCCGCCTCGAACACGGGCGTCACGCCGACTTCCCACGCCACCGCGACCCCGGTGATGACGATGGCGGCCACCATCAGCACGTCCTTGAGCACGGCGATATAAGCCGACGCGCGCACGCCTGCAATGGCGATGTAGATGAAGGCCAACATCGCCGAAAAAGCGATGAGCCAAAGCGGCTGGAAGTTCCACCCCAGCCCCTTGAGCGCCGCCACCAGACCGGTGAACTGCAACTGGCCCCAGGGAAGCAGGAAGACGATGGCGGTCACCGCCACCACCAGTTCGAGAAAACGGTTTTGGAAATGCCCCTTGAACAGATCGGGTAGCGTGATCGCGTTATAGCGTTTGCCCGCATCCCATATCTTCGGACCGAGGAAATACCCGACCGGATACGCCAGCAGGATGTAGCCGAGAAACCAAACGCCATACGTCGGCCCCTTGGCGTAAATGCCGCCGGGAAAGCCGACCATCGTGCCAATGCTGTAGATCTCGCCAGCCGCGAGGAAGAACACGAGCCACGCACCGAACTGGCGTGATGCAACGAAGAAATCGTGCACGCTCTGCGGGCCGCGTCCACCGCGCGCCCGCAATGCGAGATAGACCGACAACAAAATGAAGCCGGCAAAGATGAGGGTTGCCATCGACGCAATCTCCGGAGATTCGGTAGTGACGCGCGATTCGTGTTATCCGCGCTGTCTGGGCACGGCGGCGCAGTGCGCCGGCCGCCAGGAACGAAGGAGGGGGACGTCAGGACATCTGGACGCCAAGAGGTTAGGCCGGCTCCTCGACGGTATGCCGGTCGAACAGCATCCAGCACAGCCAGAGGCAGCCGGACGTGAGCACGAACCAAAGGAAGATCCAGCCGTAAATGAACGGCACCCCGAGCACGTAGCGATCGACGGACGCCGCCCATGGCAGCATTCCCACGACACCGAGATACGGCAATCCAAGACCAATGATCCATCTGAGCATCTTCTCTCTCCGCTGCGCGAGGCATGGTTCGGCATGCGTTCACCGGCCACGGCGGCGCACACGTGGCCCGCATCGCCGAATGGCGATCAGAGGCCGGTTTTCTGGCCCAGTATCTACAGCCAAAATTCGCGCGGCTTAGAGCCACACGAGACAAAAATGTGGTGCCAGAGACGCACGTACCAACGCGCGAAAACGCCGCAGCGGTGCCGCTTTTCCCTGGCACCATCACAAAGCGGCGGTGGTACTAATCGCGGAAAAATCTTCTTGGCAGTATGGTCACATTTCCGTCAGGAGCCTACCGTGGGTACGATTGAAACCTTCGCGCTGGATCGTCGCTCCGAAGCTGCGCCATACGATCCCCTCTACGATCCGCTAGTCTCTGCCAGCCCTGGCCTTGGCATGGACTACGCGCCCACTTACTGGGTCGCCACCGCGGGCGACGCCCCCGAAGACGACGGCCCGCTGCCCGGCGACGCCGATGTCGACGTGGTCATCGTCGGCGCCGGGTTCACCGGTCTGGCCACCGCCCTGTTCCTCGCTCGCGAGCATGGCATTCGCGCCATGGTGCTCGAAGCGAACCGCACGTGCTGGGGCTGTACCAGCCGCAACGGCGGCCAGGGACAAAACGCCAGCGGACGACTCTATCGCTCGCAATGGATCGCGCGTTGGGGCAAGGAAACGGCCCTGCGTCTCGATGCCGAAATTCGCGAGGGCTTCAATACGTTCAAGTCGCTCATCGCCGAAGTGCCCGAGTGCGAGCCCCAACCGGGCGGCCATCTCTACATCGCGCACCGCGATCGCAAGATGGAATTTCTGCGCAACGAAGCCAAGGTCATGCACGACGTTTTCGGTTACGACACGCGCATCCTCTCGCGCGACGACGTTCGCGAGCAGTATGTCGACGACCAGGAAAACTGCGGCGCGATGCACGAACCCGACGGCATCGGCGTGCACCCGCTCAAGCTCGCGTTCGGCTATCTGCGCATGGCCCGCGCCCTCGGCGCTCGCGTGCATCCGTCCACACCCGTGCTGGATGTGCAGACGATCAACGGCGTGCATCACGTGCGCACGCCACGCGGGGTGGTGCGCGCCAAGGCCGTCGCCTTCGCCACCGGCGGCTACACGCGCAACGACGTGACGAAGGCCCTGCGCGCCAAGATCATGCCGATCCTGTCGAACTCGCTGGTGACGCGCGTGCTCACGCCCGAGGAACTCGCCGCGACGAACTTCCGCACCCACGAAGTCATTACCGATACGCGCACGCTGCGCTACTACTACCGTCTGTTGCCCGACAATCGCGTGCAGATCGGCAGCCGCAGCTCGATCACCGGTGCCGACGCGCAAAATCCAAAGCACATGGCGGTGCTCGTCGAAGGCCTGCACCGCAAGTTTCCGGCGCTGCGCGGCATTCGCATCGATTATTCGTGGTGGGGCTGGGTCGACGTGAGCCACGACATGATGCCGCGCGTGACGCAGCCCGATCCGCGACAAAGCCTCTTCTATGCGGTGGGTTACGGCGGCAATGGTGTGTCGTTCTCCGCGCATGCCGGACGCCGCCTTGCTCAGCGCATTGCCGGAGAGCGCGATCCGTCGTGGAACCTACCGATCTACGACTCGGCCCTGCAATACCCGAACGTGTTCGGCGCCGTGCAGTGGCAGGGCTTCGCGCCGTTCCGCCGCATCGGCCAGCGCTTCCTCTATCAGAAATACCACGCGCAAGACGAAGCGCGTTGAACCCTTTGCCTCTCTGCCTTTTTTGGAATTTGCCATGACGACTCAACACGACTCCACCGACATCCAGTTGCTCACGACCTTCAATGACGCCTGGAACCGGCACGACATCGACGCCCTCATGGCCTGCATGACCGATACCTGCGTGTTCCACGCCGTCGCCGGCCCCGACATGATGGGCCGCACCTTCGAAGGCCGTGACGCCGTGCGCGCCGCGTTCCAGTCCGCGTGGGAGACCTTTCCCGACGCGTCGTGGACCGAGGGCGTGCATTTCGTCACCGGCAATCGCGGCGTGTCCGAATCGACCTTCCGCGGCACGAAGGCCGACGGCACCCGCATCGAGGCCCGCATGGTCGACGTCTTCACCCTGCGCGACGGCAAGATCGAAGTGAAGAACGCCTTCCGCAAAGACCGCCCGGCGCTCTGAGACCGCCCCCGACATCTCGTGGATCTATGGCATCGCCGTCGTCAATTTCATTTTTCAATACAAAACGTACCAAATAATAAAAATACTGATTGACCACGGCAGATACTTCGCCTAAATTTCCACTTACACAACTAAATCGGAATTATTTGTTCCGTTTATTTTTCACCGGAGACATCCATGAGCGCCAAAGATTCGGCTACGGCCACCCAACAACTGACCGCCTCCGACGGTGGCCCGCAGGCCATGACGCCGTCTGAAGCCTTCGTCGAAACGATGGTCGCCAACGGCGTGAGCGAGATGTTCGGCATCATGGGCTCGGCCTTCATGGATGCGATGGACATCTTCGCGCCGGCCGGCATTCGTCTGATCCCGGTGGTGCATGAACAAGGCGCCGGCCACATGGCCGACGGCTACGCTCGCGTCTCGGGCCGCCACGGTGTCGTGATCGGTCAGAACGGCCCCGGCATCAGCAACTGCGTGACGGCGATTGCCGCCGCTTACTGGGCGCACAGCCCGGTCGTGATCGTGACGCCGGAAGCCGGCACGATGGGCATCGGCCTAGGCGGCTTCCAGGAAGCCAAGCAGCTCCCGATGTTCCAGGAGTTCACGAAGTACCAGGGCCACGTGACGCACCCGGCCCGCATGGCTGAATTCACCGGCCGTTGCTTCGATCGCGCGATGGCCGAAATGGGCCCGACGCAACTCAATATTCCGCGTGACTATTTCTACGGCCAGATCAAGGCCGAGATTCCGCGTCCGCAGCGGCTCGACCGTGGCGCAGGCGGCGACGAACGCCTGAACGAAGCGGCCGAACTGCTCGCACAAGCCAAGTTCCCGGTCATCATCTCGGGCGGCGGCGTGGTCATGGGCGACGCTATCGAAGAGTGCAAGGCGCTCGCCGAACGCCTGGGCGCGCCGGTCGTGAACAGCTATTTGCATAACGACTCGTTCCCGGCCAACCATCCGCTGTGGTGCGGCCCGCTCGGCTATCAAGGCTCGAAGGCCGCCATGAAGCTGCTGGCGCAGGCCGACGTGGTCGTGGCGCTCGGCTCGCGCCTCGGACCGTTCGGCACGCTGCCGCAGCACGGCATGGACTACTGGCCGAAGAACGCGAAGATCATCCAGATCGATGCCGATCACAAGATGCTCGGCCTCGTGAAGAAGATCTCGGTCGGTATCTGCGGCGATGCGAAGGCTGCCGCCATTGCGCTGTCGCAGCGTCTGGCCGAGCGCACCCTCGCGTGCGATGCCACGCGTGCCGCCCGCGCCGACCAGATCGCCACGGAGAAGGCCGCGTGGGAGAAAGAACTCGACGAGTGGACCCACGAGCGCGACCCGTACAGCCTCGACATGATCGAAGAGCAGAAGCACGAGCGCACGTTCAACGGCGGCGAGTATCTGCATCCGCGCCAGGTGTTGCGCGAGCTGGAAAAGGCCATGCCGGAAGATGTCATGGTGTCGACCGACATCGGCAACATCAACTCGGTGGCCAACAGCTACCTGCGCTTCAACAAGCCGCGCAGCTTCTTCGCGGCCATGAGCTGGGGCAATTGCGGCTACGCGTTCCCGACGATCATCGGCGCGAAGGTCGCCGCGCCGCACCGTCCGGCCATTTCGTATGCCGGCGATGGCGCCTGGGGCATGAGCCTGATGGAAACACTCACCTGCGTGCGTCACAACATTCCGGTCACGGCCGTGGTCTTCCACAACCGTCAGTGGGGTGCGGAGAAGAAGAACCAGGTGGACTTCTACAACCGCCGCTTCGTGGCGGGCGAACTCGATAGCCCGAGCTTTGCCAACATCGCCCGCGCGATGGGCGCGGAGGGCATCGTGGTCGATCGTCTGGAAGACGTGGGTCCGGCGCTCAAGAAGGCCATCGACCTGCAGATGAACCACGGCAAGACGACGATCATCGAAATCATGTGTACCCGCGAGCTGGGCGACCCGTTCCGTCGCGACGCGCTGGCCAAGCCGGTGCGCATGCTCGACAAGTACAAGGACTACGTCTAACGTCGTCGAGGTCGTTCGTATGACAGCGCTCCCGGCTCTGTGGGTGCCGGGGGCGCTTTCTTTTTTTTGACATCGACATCATGAAAGCCATCCATCGCATTATCGACACGGCGCGCCGCGCACCGATGCGCATCGTGCTGTGCGAATCGGAAGACGAGCGGGTGCTCGCCGCCGCCGCACGGGCCACGCGCGAGGGCATCGCCCGCATCCTGCTCGTTGGCGACATCGGCAAGACACAGCGCGCCGCCGAGGCGGCGCACATCGACTTGTCCGGCATGGAGCTGATCGATCCGGCCACTTCACCGCTAACGGATGCCTTCGCCGAGACCTGGTACGGCCTGCGCGCGAAAAAGGGAATGACGCGCGAGCAAGCCGCCGAGGAAATGCGCGCGCCGCTGGGCTTCGCCAACATGATGGTGCGGCTCGGCCACGCCGACGGCTCCGTCGCCGGCGCGGTGAACACCACGGCCGACGTGGTGCGCATGGCGATACAGATCATCGGGGTGCAGCCGTCGTTCAAGCTCGTGTCGAGCTTCTTCCTGATGATGCTCTGCGAGCCGTTCCATACGATGAAGGGCGGCCTGATCTTTTCCGACTGCGCCCTGGTCGTCGACCCCGACGCCGCGCAGCTCGCACAGATTGCACTCGCCGCCGCCGATAGTGCAAGCGCCCTGCTCATGGAGCCGCCGCGCGTGGCGATGCTGTCGTTCTCGACCAGCGGCAGCGCGAAACATGCGGCCGTGGACAAGGTGGTGGAAGCGACCCATCTCGTACAAGCCGCAAGGCCGGAACTGGCAATTGACGGCGACGTCCAGCTCGATGCGGCCATCGTCGCCGAGATCGCGCAACGCAAGGTCGTGCACTCGCAAATCGAGGGGCATGCCAATACGCTCATCTTCCCGAATCTCGACGCAGGCAATATCGGCTACAAGCTCGCGGAACGCATCGGCGGTGCGAAGGCCATCGGCCCGCTCCTGCAAGGGCTGAACCGGCCGGCCAACGACCTGTCGCGCGGCTGCAGCGCCGACGACATCTATTACGTGATCGGCGTGACCTGCGTGCAGGCGCAGGCCGCTCAGGCAAAGCTCACCGGAACCTCGCCGCTCGCCACCCGGCCATGACGCTTCACGCCATTGCGGCCGACCTGCCGTTGATGCTGTTGCTGGGCTTCGCCACGTATTTCCAGACGGTCACGGGCTTCGGGCTGGGCATGATTGTTCTGGGCGGCGCCAGCGGGTTCGGGCTGGCGCCGGTGGCGAGCGTGGCCATTCTGGTGAGTCTGGTCACACTGATAAACAGCGCCCTTGCGCTGCCGGGCACGCTGCATCACATCGACTGGCGAGCGGTAGGCGCGGCGACCCTTGGCATCCTGCCATCGGTCGTGGTTGGCGTGTTGCTCTTCGATTACCTGAACGGCACCGCGTCGAACGCGCTGCATCTGCTGCTCGGCGCGGTCGTGCTGTACGGCGGCATTGGCTCGGCATTGCGTCCGGCACCGAAGACCGAACGCTCCGGCGACACCGGGTTCTTCCTCAGCGGCATCTTCGGCGGCTTGCTCAGCGGGATGTTCGGCATTTCCGGGCCGCCGCTGATCTTCTATTTCTATCGCCAGCCGCTCACGCTGGTACAGATTCGTTGCGCATTGATTCTGTTGTTCGCGGTCACGGCGTCGATCCGCACGCTCTACAGTGCCTTCGCGGGACAGTTGCCCGTGTCGATGATCTGGCAGGCGGTCGTCGCGCTACCGGTCGTGACGTTCGCCACCCTGTTCGCACGGCGTTATCCGCCTCCGCTCTCGAGCGTGACAACGCGGCGTCTCGCCTTCCTCACGTTGATCCTGTTGGGCACCCATTTGATGGTGAGCGCGTTGATGGAAATGGCTTAGGGACGACGACGCGGGCGGCGGTTACGTGTGTGCGCGACGACCACCGGTGCCGATCCAGTCGACGAGCCGCGAGAGCATCGTCATGTCGGGCGGCGACGTCAGATCCAGCGCCAGCGAGTTCCGGTAATACGGGCTGAGATCGAGACCCACGCCGAGCCCCAGCACTTCCACATCGCCGAGCGCCTGCTGTTGCGCCACGACTTCGCGCAGGTGATGGTCGAGATAGTGGTCGTCGTTGGCCTGGTTGGTGGCGGCGTCCATCGGACTGCCGTCGGAAATCACGATCAGCAGACGTCGGTTGGCGCTGCGCGAGCGCAACCGCTCGCATGCCCACTCAACGGCCTCGCCATCGACGCCCTCGCGGAACAGATCGGCCTTGAACAGCGACGCGATGTCGGACCGGGCACGGCGCCAACTCGTCACGGCGTCCTTGAAGATCAGATGGGAGACTTCGTTCAGGCGCCCCGGGAACTTGGGCTTGCCGCGCGCGAGCCAATCGGTGCGCGCGCGTCCGCCGTTCCATGCGCCGGTGGTGAAACCGAGGATTTCGTTGGTCACGCCCGCCGCATCGAGCGCCCGCGACAGGACGTCGACAATCATCGCAACCGCTTCGATCTGGGCCTTCATCGACCCGGAACAGTCGATCAGCAAGCTCACCATCGACTCGGCAATCAACGTGTGCTTTTCGAGCCGGAACAGCCGCCGCTCCGCAGGCGAGCTGACCAGTTGCGCGAGCCGCCGTCCGTCGATACGCCCGTGCTCTTCGCCGAACGACCAGCCGTCGCGCTGCGGCACCGCCAGCGCCGCCTTGAGCGCGCGCGCAAGCCTCGGCACATTGATCGCCTGCGCGACGATGCGCTCGTCGAGCCGTTCGCGAAATTCCGTCAGCAGCGCCCGGCGCACGAGCGTGCCGGCATACAGCTCACGGTCGTAACGCTGGGTGAACACGCAGTAGCCCTGCGCCGACGCCTTGAGCACGCGGCTATCGCCCGAATGCGCGAGCGTGATGCCATCGTCCTCGTGATCGTCGATATCGAGGAACAGCGAGAACGCGTTGCGCACACCTTTTTCGTCCTCGTCGTCCTTGGCATCGCCCTCGGCCTGGTCAGCGCCGGCGGCACGAATCAGGCCCGCGATATCGGCGGCCAGCGCGCGCGCGTACGCGGCGAAGGCGGCCTGATCGGCACACGTTCGGCGCATGCCCGCGAGGGCGCCGCCGATCTGTGGCGCGATGGCCATTCGCGTGGCTTCGATGAGACCTTCCGTATCCTCGATGACCGGATAGCCGGTGAGCCTCGACCAGCCCATCTGGGCGACCGTATAGAGCAGCAGCCCGACATGACTGTCGGCCACGCCCGCGGCGTGCATCGCGCGCGACCAGGCTTCGAAGCGATCGCGCACATTCTTCGCCACGCCGGGCATGCCCGCCGGGATGAACGTCTCGCAGCGCAATTGCTCCATCAGCTCGAAGAGCAGCCGCTCGAGCGGTGCGTCCGGTTGCAGACGGCGATGTAACGCCGCGTCGCTGTGCCGCAACCGCAGCGCCGCGCCGTCGGCAGCACCGCGCAGCGTCGCGAGCGGATCCGCGGGTGCCGGCAGAGTTTGCAGATGCGGGGCATGCAACGGCAACGGCCGCATGTTCCGGCACAGGCGCGCGCCGCTGTAATGCAGCGCGGCGTCGCCGGTCAGCGCGCGCACCGTCGCGGCGCACAGCGCCTCGCCACGCGCGGCGCGACGTGCCGCCTCGCGCTCGGACATCGTCATGACGCATCGGCCAGCAGCGACCTGCTGCCGTCGTTCGTGGGCAACTCGCTACCGAAGGCGCGCTGATAATACTCGGCCACCACGGCACGTTCGGCCTCGTCGCATTTGTTCAGGAACGTGAGCTGGAAGGCCAGCCCGGCATCGCGGAAGATACCCACGTTCTCCGCCCAGTTGATCACCGTGCGCGGCGACATGAGCGTGGACAGATCGCCCGTCGCGAAGCCTTTGCGCGTGAGTTCCGCCACGCTCACCATCGAGTCGATGAGCGTGCGCCCGTCGCCGCTGTCCAGTTCCGGCACCCGCGCCAGCACGATGCCCGCTTCGTCCTCGCGCGACAGATAGTTGAGCGTGGCCACGACGTTCCAGCGGTCGATCTGGGCGTGGTTGAGCACCTGTGTGCCGTGGTAAAGGCCGTTGAGGTTGCCGAGGCCGACGGTGTTCGTCGTGGCAAACATGCGAAAGCCTGGGTGCGGATGGATCACGCGATTCTGGTCGAGCAACGTGAATTTGCCGTCGCGCTCCAGAATGCGCTGAATCACGAACATCACGTCGGGACGCCCGGCGTCGTATTCGTCGAAGATCAGCGCGACCGGACGTTGCAGCGCCCACGGCACGATGCCTTCCTGAAACTCCGTGACCTGATGGCCGTCGCGCACGACGATGGCGTCCTTGCCCACCAGGTCGAGACGGCTGATGTGCCCGTCGAGATTCACTCGCACGCACGGCCAGTTCAGCCGCGCCGCCACCTGCTCGATGTGCGTGGATTTACCGGTGCCATGCATGCCCTGCACCATCACGCGCCGGTTGCGCATGAAGCCGGCCAGAATCGCCAGCGTGACATCGGGGTTGAAGCGGTAAGCCGTGTCGATCTCGGGGACATGGTCGTCGCGCTCGCCGAACGCCGGCACCTGCAGATCCGTATCGATGCCGAATACGCTGCGGGCATCGACCAGACGATCCGGTTGTTGGGTTGCGGTCTCCATTACGTCCCTCTCCTGTTCAAAGCCAATTCGGCGCATCATAACGTTAACCATTTTTAGAAACAATTCGTTCCGAAAAATAAAAATACTGATTGACGACGCCTGATGGCTCATCTACATTTGAACCAACCGAAACGCATCGGAACCCAGCCCATGCCGTTCAATCCGTTCGATGGCCCGTTTGGGTACAATACCGCTGATCCATTTTCCGGAACGGCGCATATGAACGACGCAGCACTTCAGCTCGACTCTCCTGCAGACAACAAGGCGGATACCCCGACCCTGCGGGCGTTTGCGTTGCTCGAATATCTCGTCGCGGCCGACGCACCGGTCTCGCTCGCCGACATGGCGCACGACATCCAGATGCCGAAAGCCTCGCTGCACCGCATGCTCGGCTCGCTCGAAGCGGGCGGACTGGTGATTCGCGAGCCGGGGCAGAAGAACGCCTATGTGATTGGCCCGCGCCTGGCGCAACTGAGCCTGGGCGTGATGATGCAGGCGGGTGCTCGACGCATGCGCCACGCAATTCTTGGCCGTCTCGTGGCCGATCTGGGCGAGACGTGCAACCTCACGATGCTGCACGAGACCGAGGTGCTCTATCTCGACCGCATGGAAGCGCCGTGGCCGCTGCGTCTCGATCTCAAACCAGGGTCGCACGTCCCCGCGCACAGCAGTGCGAGCGGCAAGCTGATGCTGGCCATGCTGCCGCGCGAGCAACGCGCCGCCCTCCTGCGCGCCATGAAGCTCCAACGCTTCACGCCGAACACGCTCACCGACCCCGAACTGCTGGAAAGCGAACTCGACCGCATTGCGCACAAGGGCATTGCCGTCGACAACGAAGAGTTCGTGCTGGGCATCGCCTGTGTGGCCGCGCCGGTGCTCAAGGACGACGGCACGTGCATCGCCGCCGTGGCCGTGCATGCCCCGGTCTCGCGCACGTCGCTGTCCAAGGCCATGGAGTTCGTGCCGCGCCTGCAGGAAGCCGCGAAGGAACTCGCCAAGACGTTCTGACACGTCAGACCGCTCTGCGCTGCTCCCGGGCGTCGGCCAGTTTCGCCAACGCCTCCGTCTTGCCGGCCCGTTGCCAGTCGAGCAGCGGTGCGAGCGCCGTCGCGGTCTCGCGCAGCGTGGGCACCAGCGCCAGCAGTTGTTCCAGCGTCACTCTCGCCGTCGGCCCATGCACGGCGAGCACCGCGCGTACGTGGCCGTCATCGAGTGCGCGCACCGGCACGCCCACCGCCACCATGCCGCGCACGAATTCCTCGTTATCGATACCGATGCCGCGCGCGGCCAGCCGGTCCAGCTCGGCCTCCAACAGGCTCACGTCGGTGATGGTGCGCGGCGTCATGCGTTTGAGCGACAGGCGCGAGAGTACGGCGCGGCGTTCCGCCACCGGCATCTGAGACAGGAACAGCTTGCCGCTCGCCGTGCAATGCAGTGGCACACGCATGCCGGGATGCATCTGCATGCGCAGCGGCTCGTTCGTCTCCACCCGTTCGATGTAAAGAATCTCGTCGCCGTCGAGCGCTGTCAGGTTGACGGTCTCGCCGACACGATCGACCAACGCGCGCAGCAACGAGCGTGCCGCACGTGTGAAGTTGTTGTTCGCCAACGTGACCAGCGCCAGTCGCGCCGCGCGCGGCCCCAACGACAGACCTCGCTCCGATCCGCGCGAATCGGGCACGTGCGAGACATAGCCGCAGACCTCCAGCGCCTCGATCAGGCGCATGAGGGTGGCCTTCGGAATCGACAGGCGCGTGGCGAGCTGCGACAACGTGTAGGGCTGTCCGGCCATCGCCAGTCGTTCAATGACGGCCAGGGCACGCAGATTCCGCGCCTCGTCGCTCGCGCGCAACTCTCCCTCCTCCAGCGTGACCGTCTCGCGCATTCCACCTCCTCGCTCGTCACAAACACAATAAAAGAAACAAAATATACCAATTATTTGACAATCATCCGCCTCGGGATAACCCCGGGGCTGTCTGAGAGACCCCGCGGCGCTCCAGTCGATCGACGCATCGAGTCCGCGCGCCAACCCCTAGTAAAACCCCGCAGATGCGCTGCAGCAATCGTCTCGTTCTGAGACGCCAAGCGCGAAATCCGTTTCAGTTTTCCGCCACACGCGGTTTTTTGCTTGGCATTTGCGTACGGCTCGCCGACATTGGATCGAAACAATCCGAAACAAATCGTTTCACCCAATTCGAAGCAGATGCGAGGCAGGAGACAAGCGGTATGGAACATGAGGTCGACTATCTGATCGTCGGTGCGGGCTCCGCCGGATGCGTGCTCGCCAATCGCCTGAGCGCGGACCCGGCAAACCGGGTGCTGCTGCTCGAGGCCGGCGGCCCCGATAGCAATCCGTGGATTCACATCCCGGTCGGATATTTCAAGACGATGCACGACCCCGAACTCGACTGGTGCTATCGCACCGAGGCCGACGCCAACGTGGCCAACCGTCAGATCGACTGGCCGCGCGGCAAGGTGCTGGGCGGCTCCAGTTCGCTCAACGGGCTGCTCTACGTGCGCGGACAGCGCGAAGACTACGATCACTGGGCGGCACTGGGCAATCGCGGCTGGCGCTATGCCGACGTGCTGCCGTACTTCCGCAAATCCGAAGATCAGGAGCACGGTGCCAACGAGTATCACGGCGTGGGTGGCCCGCTCAAGGTGTCCGACCTGCGCCTGCGCCGCCCGATCGCGGAGCACTTCATCGCCGCCGCGAACGACACCGGCATCCCATTCAATGCGGATTACAACGGCGCGACGCAGGAAGGTGTCGGCTACTTCCAGCAGACGGCGTTCCGGGGCTTTCGCTGGAGTACGGCGAAGGGCTTTCTGAAGCCGGCTCGCGGGCGTCGCAACCTGGTGGTGGAAACGCGTGCGCAGACCTGCCGCGTGCTGTTCGAAGGCAAGCGCGCGGTGGGTGTCGAGTATCTGCAGAACGGCGAGCGCAAGAGGGCACGCGCACGCGTCGAGGTGATTCTCGCGGCCGGCGCCATCGGGTCGCCGCAGTTGCTGCAAAACTCGGGGGTCGGCCCGACGACGGTGCTGGCCAAGGCCGGTGTCGCGCTGCGACATGCGCTGCCGGGCGTTGGCCGGAATCTGCAAGATCATCTGCAAGTGCGCCTGGTTTTCAAGACCCGCGAGCGCACCCTCAACGACGAGGTCAACAACCCGCTGCGCAAGGCACTCATCGGCCTGCAATACGCGATGTTCCGCACGGGGCCGCTCACGCTCGCCGCCAGTCAGGTGACGATCTTCACGCGCTCGCGCCCGGAACTCACGCGTCCCGACATCCAGTTCCACATGCAGCCGCTCTCGGCCGACAAGCCGGGCAAGGGTGCGCACCGGTTCTCGGCGTTCACTTCGTCCGTGTGCCAGCTGCGCCCGTTCAGCCGGGGCAGCGTCGAGATCCGGTCCAACGATCCGCTGCAATACCCGGCGATCCACGCCAACTATTTGTCGGATGAGCGCGACCATCGCGTGGTGATCGACGGCATCAAGGTGGCGCGCCGCATTGCCGCCGCCCCGTCGCTCGCACCGCACATCATCAGCGAGTTCATCCCGGGCGCGCAGTATCAGAGCGACGACGAGTTGCTTCAGGCCGCGCGCCAGTTCAGCCAATCGATCTATCACCCGGCGGGCACTTGCCGGATGGGTCACGACCCGATGTCGGTCGTCGACGACCGTCTGCGCGTTCACGGCCTTGCGGCGCTGCGCGTCGTGGACGCGTCGATCATGCCCGAGCTGGTTTCGGGCAACACGAATGCACCGACCATCATGATCGCCGAGAAAGCGGCCGACATGATTCTCGAAGACAGGAAGCAGGCGTCGGGCATGCAGGAGATTCGCGGCAGCGAGGCGCCGCCAGCAGAGGCGGCACGCGTTGCCGTCGCCATTTAGCCAGTCACGTCAGCCCCAACCATTAAAATATTCGGAGACAACCATGAATGCATCGAAGCAGACCGACGCCCGGCAGATGCGCCGTGTCGTCGTCGCCAGCCTTATCGGCGCCACCATCGAGTGGTACGACTTTTTCCTGTACGGCGTTGTCGCCGGCATCGTGTTCAACAAGTTGTACTTTCCCGGCAGCGACCCGCTCGTCTCGACGATGCTCGCCTATGGCACGTTCGCCGTGGGCTTTCTCAGCCGGCCGCTGGGCGGCGTGATCTTCGGGCATTTCGGTGACAAGCTCGGCCGCAAGAGCATGCTCGTGATGACTCTCACCATCATGGGCATTGCCACGATGCTCATCGGACTGGTGCCGACGTATGCACAAATCGGCCTGTGGGCGCCGGTGCTGCTGCTCGTGCTGCGGGTGCTGCAAGGCATCGGGCTGGGCGGCGAGTGGGGCGGCGCGGTGCTCATGGCATTCGAATATGCGCCCAAGGAAAAGCGCGGCTTCTACGCCAGCCTTCCGCAGGTGGGCCTCGCGCTCGGCCTGTGCCTGGCCTCTGGCGTGGTTGCTCTGCTGTCATACACCCTCACCACGGCTCAGTTCCTGGCATGGGGCTGGCGCGTGGCGTTCTTCCTGTCGGTGGGGCTGGTGGCCATCGGCATGTACATTCGCCTGAATGTGATGGAGACGCCCGAGTTCACGAAGATCAAGAAGGCCGGCACCGAGATCAAGATGCCGATCGCCGAAGTCCTCATGCGCAGCCCGGGCAATGTACTGGCCGGCATGGGCGCGCGCTTCATCGACGGCGTGTTCTTCAACGTCTTCGGTGTCTTCTCGATCTCCTACCTGACGCAGACGCTCAAGCTGTCACAGACCGAAGCGCTTACCGGCGTGATGGCCGCCGCGTTCGTGATGATCTTCACCATTCCGTTCTTCGGCAAGCTCTCGGATCGCATCGGTCGCACGCGTATCTACTTCTGGGGCTCGCTCGCAACCGGCCTGTCGTCGTTCGCCGGGTTCTGGCTGATGAAGGCGAGCGGCGGCAACGTGATGCTCGTCTGGCTGTCCATCGTGATTCCGCTGGGCGTGATCTACGCCTCGATTTACGGACCGGAAGCCGCCCTCTTCTCGGA
Organism: Pandoraea cepalis; assembly: GCF_902459625.1. Classification (NCBI taxonomy): domain Bacteria; kingdom Pseudomonadati; phylum Pseudomonadota; class Betaproteobacteria; order Burkholderiales; family Burkholderiaceae; genus Pandoraea; species Pandoraea cepalis. The sequence goes on along the minus strand of NZ_CABPRY010000001.1, from coordinate 841,707 downwards.
ACTGTTCGACGCCAAGGTCCGCTACACCGGTATCTCCTTCGTCTACCAGTTCTCGGGCATCTTCGCGAGCGGCCTGAGCCCGATCATCGCGACGTACCTGTTGCAGAAGAATGGCGGGGAGCCGTGGATGATCTGCATCTACGTACTCTGCGCCGGCCTCATCAGCGCGCTGTCCGCGGCGTGGATCGGCAGCCGCCAGCGCCGCCAGAATGTATGGCACGGGGCCGGCGTGACCGAGCATTGACGGGCCAAGCGCCGCCGCGCCGGGACGGACATCCGGCGGCGGCGCGATGTCGGGCGCCCTAACGCCCAGGCCCCAGTTTGGTGCGAAGGCGACGCACGCTGGTGCGATGCGTCGTCTCCCGGGCGAAAAATCGCGGAAAATCAGGGACAATAGCGCCGGCGCCGCCGGGCGCCTTTGAGCACGGTTCTTGCTCATCTATCCTGTACTTAACCCTGCTGCCCCCGCGCCCGTCCCTACCATGACCATGATCGATCTCGACGCCCCCGGCTTGCTGCCGCCCCGTTTGACGGCGGCCGAAGACGGCCGGCGCATCGTCATCTACGGCGACTTCACGATCTGCAGCGTCTTCCAGCCGGTCTTCTCTGTCTCGCACCGGCGCGCCATCGGCTACCACGCGTCCCTGCGCGCGCACGATGCGCAAGGTCGCCACATCCCGTCGCACGAAGTCTTCACGCTGGCCGCGCGGCACGGCGACATGCTCGAACTGGGCCGACTGGCCGAATCGCTGCATCTGGGCAACTTCCATGAATTCGACGGCCGCGATGCGTGGCTCTTCCTGAGCCTGCACCCCGCCGCCCTGATGGACACTGTCTACGGCGACGCACTCATCGCCACGCTCAAGGCCATCGGCCTGTCGCCGCAACGCGTGGTGCTCGAAGTGCCCGAGCAGGCGGGCGGCGACACGCCGCGCTTTGGCGCCATCGTCGGCAGCCTGCGCAAGGCGGGCTTCCTGATCGCGCTGGGCGGCTTCGGGGCCAAGCATTCGAACATCGACCGGGTGTGGGATCTGCGCCCGGACATCGTGGTGCTCGATCGCGGCATTCTCGCGCAGGCGACCGAGCAATCGCATCTGGCACGCGTACTGCCCGGGCTCGTGTCGCTGCTGCACGAATCGGGACAACTGGTGATGATGGGCGGCCTCGCGACGGATCGCGAAGCGCTCATCGCGTTGGAGTGCAACGTCGACTTCGTGCAGGGGCTGTACTTCGCGGGGCCGGATGTCGACCCCGTGCAGCCGAAGGTCGCGGCCGAGCGCATGGACGCGCTGTCGTCGGCGCTGCGCACGCAACTCGTCGAGCGGGAGCGGGCCGAGCATGCCCGGCTTGCCCCGTATGTGGCGGGCATCGAGGCCGCCGCCGCCCACTTGGCTCAGGGGCAGGACCTCAGACACGCGACGCACGACCTGCTCGCACTGCCCGATGCCGCGCGATGCTTCCTGCTCGATGCCGCTGGACGCCAGATCGGCGACAACGTGCTGCCGCACAACCATTCGTCACAGCGCGCCAAGCGTTTCCGTCCGCTGTTGCATTCGGAGGGGGCGAACTGGGCACGGCGGCCTTATTTCATCGATGCCATGCGAGCGCCTGGCGAGGTGCACTTCACATCGCCCTATCTCTCGATCAATGAAGCTCACCTGTGCGTGACCGCCTCCATCGCCACGCCCGCCAAGCAAGGCCTGCATGTGCTCTGCGTCGATATCAACTGGTGACGGCGACCGTTTGAAGCTCGCTTGAAATGCCAACGCCCCCGTACGTCTTCCGATGCACGGGGGCGTTGTTCATGGCGCGTCGCCGTGATCAGGCGGCGCGTTGCACGCGATAGCGTTCAAGCCAGTGCGCATACGGGGCGGGCAACACCCACGACGGACGCGCCACATCCAGTTCGCGCGCTGCGTAATACGGCCAGTGCGGGTTGGCGAGCAATGCGCGGCCGATCATCACGAGATCCATTTGACCGTCGGCCACCACACGCTCGGCCGCACGCGGATCGTCGATGCTCCACGACGACGCCACGGCAATCCCTGCTTCTTTCTTGACGCGCTCGGCGATCGGCGCGAGGAACGCCGAGCCCCAGGGGATATTCGCGGTGGGTGTCGAGAAGCCGACGCTCACGTTGAGCAGATCGAGACCGCCTGCACGCATCTGCCGCGTGAGCGCAATCGATTCCGCCAGCGTTTCTTCATCGCGGCCGTCGTATTCGAGCACGCCGAAACGCGCGGTGAGCGGCAGATGCTCGGGCCACACCTCGCGCACGGCGGCGAGCGTCTCAAGCAAGAAGCGGCTGCGTCGCGCGACGTCGCCGCCGTAGGCATCGTCGCGATGGTTCGCATGCACCGAGAAGAAGCTCTGCGCGAGATAGCCGTGGGCAAAGTGCAATTCGAGCCATTCAAAGCCCGCCGCCAAGGCCCGGCGCGCCGCTGCCACGAAGTCGGCTTTTACGCGTTCGATGTCGTCCAGCGTCATCGCCTTGGGCACTTTGCCAAGATGCGCGCCGAAAGCGACCGCCGACGGCGAGATCGTGGGCCAGCCGCGCGGATCGTCTTCACCGATGTGATCGTCGCCCTCCCAGGGGCGATTGGCGCTGGCCTTGCGTCCGGCGTGCGCGATCTGAATGCCGGGCACCGCGCCATGCGCCTTGATGGCCGACGCAATGCGCGCCATGCCTTGCGCCTGAGCGTCGTTCCACAGTCCGGTGCATCCCGGGGAGATACGGCCTTCGGGCGATACGGCGGTCGCCTCGACGATCACCAGCCCGGCGCCGCCACGCGCCAGTCCGGCGTAATGGGCGAGGTGCCAGTCGTTGATAAGACCGTCGACGGCGCTGTACTGGCACATCGGCGGAATGGCCACACGGTTGCGCAACTTGACGCTTTTCAATTCAAACGGGGAAAACAGGGCGGACATGGGTTTCTCTTGGAGTCAGGGGAGCGGCGCTGACGGACGACATCGGTCGCTGAAGACCATGTTGGATGTCGGTATTTCGCAGTGCCTCGACCGTCGCAGGTCGACCAACGCCATGTTAGTCGCACAACGCTATAATGAAAACCATCCACACATTATCGAATTGATAACAGTTCATTATGGTAAATCCTCAGTGGCTCAAATCGTTCGCTACGCTCGCCGAGCTCGGTAACTTCACGCGCACCGCCGACCGGTTGGGCCTGACGCAGGCGGCCGTGAGCCAGCACGTGAAGCATCTCGAAGCGGAGTTTGGGCCGTTGTTGGTGCGACGTCCGCGCGCCATTGAACTCACGCCCGCCGGCCAGGCGCTGCTGACCTATTGCCGCGAAGTCGAGTGTGCGGCGCGGCATCTTCGCTCACGGCTGGACGATGCGGACGACGATTGCGGTGAAATCACGCTCATCACGCCGGGCAGCATCGGGCTGTACCTGTGTCCGATCCTGCTCGACATGCAGAAGGCCAACCCGGCGATGGTCGTGCAGCATCGCTTCGCGCCTGACCGGGAGGTGCTCGAAGGCGTGTTGCAGAATCGTTTCGAGTTGGGCCTGGTGACGTTGCGGCCGGACGATCCGCGGCTTGCCGCCACGCCGTTCACGCAGGAGCCACTCGAACTCGTGGTTCCGGCGGGGGAAGACGTGCACAAATGGGAAGACTTGAAGCGCATTGGATACATCGATCACCCGGATGGCGAGGCGATGTCGACGCGCTTGTTGAGTCGTCGATTTCCGGGCAATCCCGGCGTGCAGAGCCTGCCGTGCAAGGGGTGCACGAACCAGATCGGCCTGATTCTCGAATATGTTGCGCGGGGGCTGGGGTTCACCATCATTCCGCAATACGCGCGGCAGGCTTTCGCGTCGCAGGCGGCCATCCGCGTGGTGGACTGCGGCCCGCCGGTGGTCGACACGCTATGGCTGATCCATCGCGCCGAGTGGCCGCTGTCGGCGCGCGCGCAGCGGGCGGTGGCGCTGCTGCGTGAGCGTGTGGACGCCCCGCGTGCGCGTGCCTTCGGCGGCGAACGGGTGTTATCGGGCGCGAACATTTGAGCCACCAGCTCGCCGGTCTTGATAGTGACGTCCGCGCCTTTCGCGCGCGATTGGACAAGCCGTCGCCCAATGCACCGCGCGCACTGTCGATCATTGGCCGGAACAGCCTGCCGCCAGCGATTCGAGTTGCGCCAGCAGATCCTGCGGGACCGCGATCCCCGCGTGCGTGGCCTCTTGCGCGATGGCATCACGTCGCGCCCCGGGCAATCGCACCGTTTCATCCATCAGCATCAACTCAATAAGCGTCTCGATTCGCTCCTGGTAGGCCTCGGTACCCGCGAGCGCGGCGGGATCGATCAGCCAGAACAGGTGACCGACGCGTGAGCGTTTGCCCTGCGCAACCAGGAACGAGCCCGCCTCTGCACCGAACTGCGCCCCTGACAACGCCGCGGCGAGCAGTTCCACCATCAATGCCAGCATCGCGCCTTTGGCACCGCCGAACGGGAGCATCATGCCGTCGAGTGCCGCACGTGCATTGGTCGTCGGCTGCCCGTCGGCGTCGGTCGCCCAGCCTTCGGGAATCGAATCGCCACGCTGCGCCGCGACCATGACCTTGCCCCGCGCGACTTGCGACATGGACAGGTCGATCATCAGCGGCGGCGCCTTCGCGCGCGGAAATGCGGCTGCGATGGGATTCGTGCCGAACAGGGGCCGTGTACCGCCCCACGCGGGCATGGCGCCCGGTGCATTACTGAAGGCCAGCGCCACGAGCCCCGCCGCGCCCGCGGCTTCGAGATGAAAAGCGCCCGCACCGAAATGATGGCTGCGGACAACGCTCGCCGTGGCCGTGCCAAAATCTCGCGCACGTGCAATACCGGTGCGGATGGCCAGGTCGCACGCGGCGAACGCCAGACCGTCGCAAGCATCGACGAGAAACGCCGCGCCCTTGTCGCGCAAGATCGTGGGCTGCGCGGCCGCATCGACGCGGCCATTGCGCAACTGCGCAACATACATCGGCAGGCGTGCCACACCGTGCGACGTGAGACCGCGCTCGTCCGCATACACAAGCGCCTGCGCGGCGGCATCGGCCGTCGCCTGCGTCGCGCCCGACGCGCTCAGCACGCGGCGCACGAGCTGACGCAGGTCGGCCGGCATCACCCTTTGCTTTTCGTTCTCGCTCATGGCTTCATGTCCTGCATGGCCTGATGCGGCACCGACTCGACCAGCGGGCTCGACGGCGCCTCGCGTCCTGCATCCGGTCGGGCGAGAACGGCGCGCGCCGTATCGACATCGAACACGCCCTCCCAGCGCGCTACGACAAGCGTCGCGACCGCATTGCCGATCATGTTCACCAGCGCGCGAATTTCGTTGAGCACGCGGTCAATGCCGATGATGAGCGTGATCCCCGCCACGGGGATGATGTTGTGCGACGAGAGGGTTGCCGTGAGCGCCACCAGCGCCGCCCCTGCCACCCCCGCGCCCCCCTTCGACGTGACGAGCAGGATCGCGAGCAGCCCGAGCTGCTGCATCAACGTCAGATGGGTGTTGGTGGCTTGCGCAATGAACAACGAGGTCATCGTCAGATAGATGGCTGCGCCGTCGAGATTGAAGGAATAGCCCGTCGGCAAGACGAGTCCCACGACCGTTTTCGGGCAGCCGAGGCGTTCGAGCTTGTCCATCAGGCGTGGCAGCACCGACTCCGTTGTCGACGTGCCGAGCACGATCAACAACTCCTCGCGCAGGTATCGCAACAGCGGCCACAGGCCAACGCCCGCCCAGCGACATGCAGTCCCCAGCACGATCACAACGAACAGGATGCTCGTCACGTAGAAGCACAGAATCAGCAACCCCAGTTGCTGCAACGCGCCGATGCCGTACTTGCCGACCGTGAACGCAATCGCCCCGAAGGCACCAAGCGGTGCGAGCCGCATGATCATCTCGACGATGCGCATCAACGCGTCGCCGAATTGCTCGATGGCCATTGAGAGGAATTTGCTGCGATCAGACATGATCGACAGGGCAACGCCGAACAGCACCGAGAACAGCAGCACCTGAAGCAGATCGCCGCGCGCGAACGCGCCAACCACGGAGTTCGGTACGATCGCCTCCAGAAAACTCTTGTGCTCGGCAACGTGGACTTCGGTGACGAAATGCGAGACCGCGCCGGGATCGAGCGTCTTCGGATCGATGTTCAGCCCCGCGCCGGGATGCAACACGTTCGCCACGATCAGGCCCAGGACGAGCGCGAGGGTGGTGACCACTTCGAAGTAAAGAATCGTCTTGAATCCAACGCGCCCGACCTGCTTCAGGTTTTCCATTCGCGCGATGCCGACAGACACCGTGCAGAAAATCAGAAGCGTGATCAGCATCTTGATCAGGCGGATGAAGGTGTCGCCCAGCGGCTTGAATTGAACGCCGAGAGCGGGCGCGAAATAGCCGACGAGAATGCCGGCGGCCAGGCCGATCAGGACCTGGACATAGAGATGTTTGAGCACGCGCAAGATGGTGTCTCCTCCACTTGCAAACAGACGACATGCGGCACAGGCGCCCGGTTCGCACCGCTCATGGGGCGGTTTGGCGAACCGGTGCGCGCACCGGACGGGGACCTCTGTACTGCTCCTGCATTGACGCCATAAGGCAACGCGCAGCGCCGCACCGGGCGCCGCGCGCGACTGCGGTGCGAATTATGCGCTTTCGAACAGGCGCGTCAGCACGAACTCGCGATGGCCGAGAACTTCGGCAGCCGTCCAGCGACCGTTGGCGGTCGCAAGCATGCACTCGAGAAGCTTGTCGCCGGTCTCGTCGAGGTTCTGCTCCCGCTGCAACAGACCCGAGACATCCACGTCGATGTGCTCGCCCATGGTACGAACGGTACGCGGATTCGCGCAGATCTTGATCACGGGAACGATGGCGTTGCCGATCACGTTGCCTTGTCCCGTGGGGAAGAAGTGCACCGCGAAGCCCGACGCGGCGCACAGCGTCACCATCTCGGCCGCCGCAGACGACGAATCCATGAACCAGAGGCCCGAATGCGTCGGTGCTTCGGCCTTGTCGAGCACGCCGTCGACCATGCACTTCTTGCCGATCTTCTGAATGTTACCGAGGGCCTTTTCCTCGATCGTCGTGAGGCCGCCCGCGATGTTGCCCTTGGTCGGCTGCGACTCGGAGAGGTCGTCCGTCTTCCAGCGATTGATCATGTCCTGGTAACGGTCGAACATGAACTGGAATCGCTCGCGCACGCCGTCGTTCGCACAACGCGCAGCAACGATCTGCTCGCCGCCCGTCAGCTCCGAGGTCTCGCCGAACACGAGCGTGTTGCCAAGGCCGTACAACTTGTCGAACGCATTACCGACGGTGGGGTTCGCGCCGCAGCCTGACGTCGTATCCGATTCTCCGCACTTGGTCGACACCCACAACTCGCTGATCGGGCACTCCTCGCGCTCGAGCGTGCTCGCGTGATGCACCATTTCCTTGGCGGCTTTCGACGCACGCATGATCGTGTCGTGATCGCCGTGCAGTTCAATGCCGAACCCCATGACCGGCTTGCCCGACTTCGCAATGCCGTCGACCACGCGCTTGGTCCAGCCCTCTTCGATACCGATGACGATCACCGCGGCGACGTTCGGATTGCTGCCCGCGCCGATAAGCGTGCGGAAGTGCAAGTCCAGATCCGCGCCGAATTGCAGCCGGCCGTAGGGGTGCGGAATTGCCATGGTGCCCTTGATCGCCGATTCCACGGCCATCGCGGCAGCATTGGACAGATCGTCCACGGGAAGAATGATGACGTGGTTGCGCACGCCGACGCGGCCGTTCTCACGGCGATAGCCACGGAAAGTGGTGTCCAGTTGAATCACGCTCATGATGTCTCTCTCGATGTGGGGTAGGGGAAGCTCAGGTCCGACGCGCCGATCACCAGCGCTTCGTCTTGATGTTGTGAACGTGCGCGTGTTCGCCCGCACTGATCGGTGACACCACCTTCCCGATATCCACGCCGTACTTGAACACCGTGTCGCCTACCTGCATGTCCTTGAGCGCCACCTTGTGACCGATGGGGATGTCCTGCTTGGCCGGGAACGTGACGATCTCGTCCTCGTCCATGATCCAGGCGTTCAACTGCGATCCCGCCTTGATGCCCTCCACCACCGCGACCCCCACCGTGTCCTTCGCCTCGTGCAAGACGATGTGAATGGTCTTGCGCTCACCCGCTTTCACCTTCGTTGCCTCGCCCACGCCCGCTGCTGCCTGACTCATGTCTGCCTCCTGGTTGACGATGTTGAGCGCCCTCCTGTCTCGATGGCGCCCGCCGTTGAAACCGATAGTAGGCGTCGAATTCATCCATGTCAACCATATCATCTATATGTGTTACATCTTTCAAATCGGATGCGTACAATGGCGCCATATTCAAAGCATTCGGGGGAAACGTGAGCACAGTCACGGTCATGCCGTCCGCCCCGGGCGGCACGCGTTACAAGGAAGTGAAGGAAGCGATGCTGGCTGCGCTGACGGCACAGGAATGGAAAGGCGGCGAGGTGATCCCGTCTGAAAAGCGCCTTGCCGAGCGCTTCGGGGTATCGATCGGCACGCTAAGGAAAGCCATCGACGAGCTATGCGCCGAGAACATCCTGATTCGTCACCAGGGCTTGGGGACATTCGTCGCGCAGCATCGTCGCGATCGTCACTTCTTTCGCTTCTTCCGCGTGGCGCGGCGCGACGGAGAGCGTTCGTATCCGGTCGTAACCCTGGTCAACTACCGGAAGTCGCAAGCCCCCGCGGCCATTGCGGCGAAGCTCGGTATCGAGCCGGGGGCGCGAATCATTACGTTCACGAACGCGTTGGCATTGCACGAACGGGTCGTGATGGTCGACACGATCACGCTACCCGAGTCGATATTTCCAACGCTGACCGAAACGATGCTGCGCGACAGGCCGAATACGCTCTACAACTTCTACCAGGATGCGTTCGGCATCAACGTCGCCAGCACGGACGAGCGACTGCGCGTTGCCCGGGCCAGCGACAGCGAGAGCACGCTGCTGGGCCTTCCCGAAGGGGATCCCGTGCTGGAAATCGAGCGCATTGCCTATTCCATCAATCTCAAACCCGTCGAATATCGGCTGACGCACGTGAACACGCAGGACTATGAGTACGTCGCAAGCGCGACGAAACATGGGGCCGAGACGGGTGTCGCGTAATCAGGCGTCGGACTGACGCCTGCCGCGAGTTGTCTGGCGGGCCGGCCACGACCCGCCGGCACGCCGCGTCGCGCACCGCGCCCGCGCGACGGGCGTCATGCGATCGCTCAGCCCGCGCTGAGCACGGCGGCAATCGCCTGACCGACTTCGGTCGTGTTCGCGCTCCCGCCCAAATCGCCGGTGCGCGGCCCGTCCTTGATGACCTGCGTGATCGCCGCGAGAATGGCGTCGTGCGCCTCGCGCGTGCGGCCTTCGCCGCGGCCGATGAAGTCGAGCATCATCGCGGCCGTCCAGATCATGCCGATCGGGTTGGCGATGTTCTTGCCCGCGATGTCCGGCGCCGAGCCGTGCACCGGTTCGAACAGCGACGGGAATTTACCTTCCGGATTCAGGTTGCCCGACGGCGCGATGCCGATGGTGCCGGTGCAGGCCGGCCCCAGATCCGACAGGATGTCGCCGAACAGATTCGACGCGACCACCACGTCGAAGCGGTCCGGATTGAGCACGAATCGCGCACACAGAATGTCGATGTGCTGCTTGTCCCAGGTGATGTCCGGATACTTCGCTGCCGTCTCGGCCGCGCGCTTGTCCCACCACGGCATCGAGATCGAAATCCCGTTGCTCTTGGTCGCCACGGTCACGTGCTTGCGCGCGCGCTGCCGGGCGAGATCGAACGCGAACTTCAGCACGCGCTCCGTGCCGTGACGCGTGAAGATCGACTCCTGCACCACGAACTCGCGCTCCGTGCCCTCGAACATCACGCCACCGACCGACGAGTACTCGCCTTCGGTGTTCTCGCGCACGATCAGGAAATCGATATCGCCCGCCTCGCGGCCCGCCAGCGGCGACGGCACCCCATCGAACAGACGCGCCGGGCGCAGGTTGATGTACTGATCGAATTCGCGACGGAACTTGAGCAACGACCCCCACAGCGAGATATGGTCGGGCACCGTCTCGGGCCAGCCCACGGCACCGAACAGAATGGCGTCGACGCCGTCGAGCTGCTGCTTCCAGTCGTCCGGCATCATCTGGCCGTGCTTGGCGTAGTAGTCGCAGCTCGCCCATTCGATGTGCTGGTAGTCGACGGGAATTCCAAAGCGCCGGCACGCGGCGTCGAGCACACGCAGGCCTTCGGGCATCACCTCTTTACCGATGCCGTCGCCCGGAATCACGGCGATCTTGAACGGACGCGCAGGGCGCTGGGACGTGTCGGTCATGGTCTGTCTCTCCTGAGGGTTGGACGATGACACTAGGTTATTCCATTCCAACGCGGATAAAATCCCTCAATCGGTTAATCCACTATCCACGAATCGTGAATAAACCTCTGCCCGTCAACCCGAATCTCGACGATCTGCGCGTGTTTTGCCAGGTCGCGCGCCGTGCCAGCTTTTCGGCGGCAGCCGAAGCGCTGGGCGTCTCGCCCGCGTACGTGAGCAAGCGCGTCGGCATGCTCGAAGCCGACCTTGGCACGCGCTTGCTACATCGCTCGACCCGGCGCGTGGCCATCACCGACGCAGGGGAACGCGTGTACGCCTGGGCGGAAAAAATTCTCGACGACGTGAATCACCTGATCGAGGACGTCTCCAGCACGAGGCAGGTGCCGCGCGGCACGCTGCGGGTGTCGAGCAGCTTCGGCTTCGGACGGCATGCGGTGGCGCCCGCCATGTCGCGGCTGCGCGCGCTGCATCCGCTGCTCAACGTGCGCCTCGACCTGTTCGACCGGATCGTCGACGTGGCGGCCGAGGGGTATGACCTCGATGTGCGCATCGGCGACGACATCGCGCCGCATCTGATCGCCCGCAAGCTCGCGGACAATCATCGGGTGCTGTGCGCCTCGCGCGCCTATCTCGACGCGCACGGCACGCCGCGCCAATTGAGCGACCTGGCCGGGCATGCGTGCATCGTCATCAAGGAACGCGATCATCCGTTCGGCATGTGGCGGCTGCAACAGCGCGGCGAGGCCGTCGCCCTCAAGGTGACGGGGCCGCTGTCGACGAACCACGGGGAGGTGGCCGTGCAGTGGGCGCTCGACGGACAGGGGATCGTGCTGCGCTCGATGTGGGACGTGGGCGCACTTATCGCGCGCGGGGATCTGGTGCAGGTGCTGCCCGACGTGACGCAACCGGCCAACGTCTGGGCCGTGTATCCGTCGCGCGTGGCGTCGTCGGCCAAGGTCCGTGCCTGCGTGGAATTCCTTCGCGAGGAATTCCAGACGCAGACGTGAGGTCCGTCAAATCGCGACACCACGCCGCGACACGCGGTGCCATTACTGCAGAGTGAACGACGCCTGTTCGACGTGTTGCGAATCGAGCCCGATCTCCACGTTGAAGTCGCCGGGCTCCGCCACGTATTGCAGTTTCGCGTTGTAGAACTTCAGCAGGCTTTCATCGATCGCGAAGTGAACGGTGCGCGATTCGCCGGGCTTCAGGCTCACGTTCTCGAAACCCTTCAGCTCCTTGATGGGACGCACGATCGATGCGGCAACGTCCTGCAAGTAGAGCTGCACGACGGTCGCGCCCGCGCGCTTGCCGGTGTTGCGCACCGTCACGCTCGCATCGAGCTTGCCGCCGCGGGCGAGCGTCTTGCTCGATAGCGTCACCTTCGACACCGCGAACGAGGTGTAGCTCAGGCCGTAGCCAAAGGCATACAACGGGCCGGAGTCTTCCTCGAAGTATTGCGAGGTGTAGTTGGCCGGCTTGCCCGGTGTGAACGGACGACCGATGCGCAACTGGTTGTAGTACGTCGGGATCTGGCCGATCGAGCGCGGGAACGAGATCGGCAGCTTGCCCGACGGGTTGTAGTCGCCAAACAGCACGTCCGCAATCGCGTGGCCGCCTTCGGTGCCGGTGTACCACGTCTCGAGCATGGCGTCGGCGTTGGCCTTCGGCCAGTTCAGATCGAGCGGGCGACCGTTCATCAGCACGACGACGAGCGGCTTGCCGGTCGCCTTGAGTGCCTGCAACAGCGCCAACTGGCTACCCGGCAACGACAGACTCGTGCGGCTCGACGCCTCGTGCGACATGCCGCGCGCTTCGCCCACCGCCACGATCAGCGTGTCGGCGTTGCGCGCGACTCGCACGGCTTCGTCGATCATCTGCTGCGGCGCTCGCTTGTCCTGCACGACTTCCGGATTGTCCCAATCGAGGAAGTTGAGATATTGCACCACGCGCGGGTCGTCGGTGATGTTCGCGCCGCGCGCGTAAGTGACCTGCGCCTGCGGGCCCAGCGCATCGCGCACCCCTTGCAGCAGGGTGACGGCCTGCGACGCCACGCCCGCGGCCGACCAGCTCCCCAGGATATCGATCTTCGCGTCCGCGAGCGGCCCGATCACCGCGACCTTGCCCGCTTTGGCCAGCGGCAGTGTGTGGTGCCGGTTCTCCAGCAAGACAATGGACTTGCGCGCGGCATCGCGCGCGGCGTCACGATGCAGACGGCTCTGTGCATTCACATCTTTCGGATCCTGCGCCGCGAGGCCAATCCGGCGATACGGGTCGGCAAACAGGCCCATGTCGTATTTCGCGCCGAGGACTTCGCGCACGGCGTCGTCGATGTCGCGCATCGGCACCTCGCCCGACTTCACGAGCCCCGGTAATTGTTTGAGGTACTGCACGTCGGCCATGCTCATGTCGACGCCTGCCTCGATGGCCAGCTTCGCGGCCTCCCGGCCGTCCTTCGCCACGCCGTGACGCATCAACTCCTCGATCGCACCGTGATCGCTCACCGTCACGCCCTTGAAGCCCCATTCGTCACGCAGCAGATCGCGCAGCAGCCACTTGTTCGACGTGGCCGGCGTGCCGTTGATGGAGTTCAGCGCGATCATCACCCCGCCCGCGCCGGCGTCGATCCCGGCGCGGTACGGTGGCAGATAGTCCTGGTACATACGCATCGGACTCATGTCGACCACGTTGTAATCGCGTCCGCCCTCGACGGCACCGTACAGCGCGAAGTGCTTCACGAAGGCCATCAGGCTGTCCGGGTTGGCCGGCGACGTGCCCTGGAACCCCTCCACGCTCGCGCGCGCCGCTTGCGAGACCAGATAGGGATCCTCGCCGAAGCCTTCCGAGGTGCGCCCCCAGCGCGGGTCGCGCGAGATGTCGACCATCGGCGCGAACGTCGCATCCAGCCCGTCGGCGCTCGCTTCGATGGCGGCCACGCGTGCGGCTTGCTTTACGACCGACATGTCCCAGCTCGACGCCAACCCGAGGCTGATCGGGAACACAGTGCGATGCCCATGCACAATGTCGTAGGCGAAGAAAATCGGAATCTTCAGGCGGCTTTGCTTGACGGCCGCATCCTGCAACGGGCGGTTGTCGCTGCGCGTGACCGAGTTGAACGTGCCCCCTACGCGACCGGCAGCAATCTCCTTGATGAGCATCGGCTGCGGCATGTCCGAACCGATGCTGATCAGGCGCAACTGGCCGACCTTCTCATCGAGCGTCATGCGTGCGATGAGGTCATCGATGAACGCCCGCTTGGCGGACGCAGACGGCATGGCCGCCGGGGGATTGCCTTGAGCACCGTTGCCCAGGGCGGCAGGCGCGTCGGCGAAGGCCGGCGCGGCCGCGAGACTGGCCGCGAGCGCCAGTGCGGAGAACATTCTCATCTGATAGCGATCCAATGTGGCGCGACGTCTGGATGACCGGCGAGATCGCGCGGCAGCGCCTTGCGTCGTATCAACTGGTGTTACCCATACCGGCGCAACGATCCGGGTGCGTAACTCGAAGTGCGAAGTGTGAAGTGCGATACTTTGCCACAATTGGTTTTTCCCGAAGGTGTTCGTCCCACCTTTCGCGAACGTCGCGATGCCATCGGACGTGATACGCCCCCCAACGACTGGAGAATTTCGTGGTTCTGCTTCCCCCCGCCAAATCTTGGCATCGACGCGCCCATGCGTTCGTGTCCGCCTTTGTCACGGGTGCCGCCCTGCTGAGCGCCGCGCATGCGTATGCCTTCTCCCTCGACGACGTCACCGCCCGTGCGAAAACGCTCGCCGACAAGCCCTACGTCGCGCCAGTGAGCAATCTCACGCCCGCGCTCGCCAAGATGCCGTTCGGCGACTACATCAAGATCCAGCCGCGGCGCGACGCCTTCGAATGGAACGATCAGCCCTCGCCGTTCAAGCTGGGTTTCTACCACCAGGGCATGCAGTTCAGCACGCCGGTGAAGATCAATGAGATCGTCGGCACCGGCGCCAACGCGAAGATCGACGAGATCAAGTACGACAGCCACCGCTTCGACTTCGGCGATCTCAAGCTTGACCGCAGCGCCACGCACAACCTCGGCTACGCGGGCTTTCGCGTGCTCTACCCGATCAACGAGCCGGGCAAGCTCGATGAAATCATGAGCGTGCTCGGCGCGAGCTACTTCCGCGTGATCGGCAAGGGACAGGTCTACGGTCTGTCGGCGCGCGGTCTGGCCATCGACACGGGCCTGCCCATCGCGGAGGAATTCCCGGCCTTTCGCGAGTTCTGGATCGAACGGCCGAACGCGGGCGACAAGCACCTGGTGTTCTACGCGCTGCTCGACTCGAAGCGCGCCACCGGCGCCTATCGTTTCGATCTGACGCCCGGCGAGGATTCGCTGCTGAAGGTGCAGGCACGGGTCTTCCTGCGCGCCCCGGTGACCAAGCTCGGCATCGCGCCGCTCACGAGCATGTTCCTGTTCGGACCGAATCAGCAGCGCGATCCGTACAACTTCCGCCCGGCGTTGCACGATTCGAACGGCCTGGCCATTCACGCCGGCAATGGTGAATGGATCTGGCGTCCGCTGAACAATCCGCGCAATCTCGCCATCAGTCAGTTCCAGGTGACGAATCCGCGCGGCTTCGGCCTGCTCCAACGCGGGCGCGATTTCGCGCAATACGAGGACCTGAAGGATCGTTACGATCTTCGCCCAAGCGCCTGGATCGAGCCGCAGGGCGACTGGGGCAAGGGCCATATCGAACTGGTGGAAATCCCGTCGCCGGACGAGACCAACGACAACATCGGCGCGTTCTGGACGCCTGACCAATTGCCCCCCAAGGGGCAACCGCTGCAGGCCGACTACACGATCCACTGGACGATGAACGAGCGCGGCATCGTCGATCGACGTCTGGCCTGGGTGAAGCAGACGCTGCGCACGGCCGGCGAGATTACACAAGCCAACCTGATCCGTCACTTCGACGGCAGCACGGGGCTGATCGTGGACTTCGACGGCGGCCCGCTCGCCACGCTGCCCGCCGGTTCGGTCACGCCACAGGTCAGCGTGAGCGATAACGCCACTCTCATCGAGCAAACGCTGCAACCGAACCCGGTCACGCACGGCATGCGCCTGAACCTGCGCGTGATGGTCAAGGACCCGGCCAAGGTCGTGGAGCTGCGCGCCGCCCTCGTCTCCGGCGGCAAGGCCGTGAGCGAGACCTGGAGTTATCAGCTCCCGCCGTTTTCTGTCGCCAAGCAATAAGTTGCATCCTGCGTCTTCGTGCGGCGGTGTCCTGCCGCCGCACATCACTCCCCCTCCACGCCCGTTACCACCGCAATTAAACAAGCACTTACGGGCATCGTTTCCTCCTGTAAAACCCTGAATCGGGCAAATTGTCCTTGCAGTGGATCGTCATTTCGCGTTTACTGCATGCACAATATTGCATAAATAGCTGCCCATCGAGGTTCGTTGAGGCAGTCGGCTTCCTTGGCGGCGGTTCCTGGCCGTGCCCATGAGGCCCGGCCCGGGAGCCGATTGCGTCGGTCAAGACATCCCCAAGACTCTCCGCATTTCGACGGAGGGCGGATTCGTTATGGAGACACTCGCATGCGACCTATCGACGTACATGAGTTGGCTGACAACGCCCGCTTGAACGGCTATCACTACCGCATCCTGCTTTGGTGCGCGCTCATCATCATCTTCGACGGCTACGATCTCGCGGTCGCGGGCATTGCGCTGCCCTCGATCATGAAAGCGATGAACGTCGACGCCACCAGTGCCGGTTTCATGGTCAGCGCCGCCCTCTTCGGCATGATGTTCGGCGCCATTGCGATGGGCATGGTGGCCGACAGCATCGGCCGGCGCAAAGCCATCGCCATCTGTGTGCTGATGTTCTCGCTGTTCACCGCCATGGCCGGATTCACGCACGAACCGATCAGCTTCTCCGTGACACGCTTCTTTGCGGGCGTCGGCATCGGCGGCGTGATGCCGATCGTGGTCGCGCAAATGACGGAGTACGCGCCGCGTCGCCTGCGCGCCACGCTCGTCACGCTCATGTTTTCGGGCTATTCGGTAGGCGGCATGCTCGCCGCGCTGCTCGGCAAGGGGCTGATCGAGACGCACGGCTGGCAGTCCGTCTTTCTGGCGGCGGGTCTGCCCGCGCTGCTCGTGCCGTTCGCGATGAAGGCCCTGCCGGAATCGATGCCGTTCCTGATCCGCACGGGCCGTCTCGACGCGCTCAAGCAAGTGCTTGCCCGCCTCGCGCCGGATTATGTCGCGCAGCCGGGCGATCAGTTCGCGCTGCCCTCGACGGATCGCAAGCAGGCTGCGCCGCTCTCGCGTCTGTTTCAGGACGGGCGAGGCATGAGCACCGTCATGCTGTGGGTCGCGTTCTTCATGTGCCTGTTCATGGTGTATGCGCTCAGCTCGTGGCTCGCCAAGCTCATGGCAAGCGCCGGTTATAGCCTCGGCTCGGCGCTCACGTTTGTGCTCGTGCTGAACTTTGGCGCGATGCTCGGTGCCATCGGCGGCGGCTGGCTCGCTGACCGCTTCAACATCAAGTACGTACTTGTGGGCATGTATACGCTCGCCGCCGTGTCCATCACGCTGCTCGGCGTGAAGGTACCGACGCCGGTGCTCTTCGTGCTGGTGGGGTTGGCCGGGGCGTCGACCATCGGCACGCAGATCGTCACCTACGCCTACGCGGGACAGTTCTACCCAATGGCCGCACGCGGCACGGGCATCGGCTGGGCCTCCGGGGTGGGACGCAGCGGCGCCATTCTCGCGCCCATCGCGATCGGTATGCTGGTGAGCCTGTCACTGCCTTTGCAGCAAAACTTTATGGCAATCGCCATTCCCGCCGTCATCGCGGTCGTTGCCGTGTTGTTGATCGACCACAAGAAATCGGCGTCGGTGCAGCAGCAGGCGGCAACGCAAGCGCACGTCACGGCGGCAAAACTCGCGAACGGCGCGGGAGAACCGGCGTAATCTCGCGCGTCAAGGCACGCTCGGCCCACCATCACCGACGCGACGGCATGGCGACGCAATCGCGCGTCTCCATGCGAAAATGCGCGCCGCGGCGGTTATGGGAATGATCGCGGCTTTCAGTGACGCAACGCGCCGGTGTCGGGGCAATCCGTCAACGTCCGGCGCATCCGCGGCACATGAAAATTTCCTTCAACCCGAGCGCCTCAGGCGCCGATAACCAGATATCCGTCCCAACGGACTCTCTGGGGAAAATCAATATGCCGCGTATTGCTTTGCTGAGTGCCCTCGTGCTGACCGTCGCCCACGCGCCGGCCTTCGCCGCCCCGCTGAACGACGCCACCGTCGTCAATCTCTCCACCCGACAAACCCTCGCCAGCGACGCCGTGTTTCGTGGCGGCCAGACCGCCACCCTCGGCACCGACGCGCTGCGCAACGCGCACGGCAGCTTCGGCGTGAACGTTGCCGCCGGCGCGCTCAACTTGCAGTCGAATCAGCTTGTGCTGGCGAACGCCTCGCGCGTTGCGGTCGATACCCGTCAGACGATCCGCAACACGACGATCCTGACCGGCGTGCCGAGCGCGTCGCTGGGCGACCGGGCCCTGATGGGCGCCTCGGGCAATCTCGGTGTGAACGTGGTGGCCGGCGTGGCCAACGCACAGGCCAACGCGTTGGCCATTCATTGACGACTCGCTGAACCTTCACCCGGCCGGATCACGTCTCGGCCGGGATCGGTCTGTACCGATCGTGCGGCCGCCGCGCGACTGCGTCGATGCCGCGCGCTTACCCAACAGCACCAACCGCGCCAACCGAACCTACCGCGCCGTCCGCGCGGCCCACCGCGCCAAAGCGCCACGACAGCCGGCGCGCCGCCGCCTGCAAGGCCTGCGCCGGCGACGCATCGAGCGCCGTCTCGAAACTGCCCGCCGACCCCATCAACGCAAGCACCAGCGTCACCTCCCCCGTGTGATCGAACACCGGTACTGCCACTGTGTCGATACCCGGCACGGGATTGCTTTGCGCCGTATCGAATCGTTGGTCGCGAATCGCCTTCAGCCGCGCGGCAAAGTCGGCTGGTGGCGTCGACGCGCGCCCTTCCGCGCCGAGGCCCGCCATGCGCACCGATTCCTGTGCGAGCATGCCGTCGAGTACCGCATCGGGCAGGAACGCCGCGAACGTGCGGCCAATGGCCGTGTTCACCAACGAGAGCACTGTGCCGATGCGCAGGCTCACGTGCTGCGGACGCATCGCCTCCTCAAGCCGAACCACCGTGGGACCGACCGGACCGAGCACGGCCATCGCGGCCGACAATCCGGTGGCGTGAGCCAGCGCGAGAATCTCCGGCTCGGCTTCCCCCGTAGGCGAGAGACGCTGCAATGCCATCAAGCCAAGCTCAAGGCTGAGCGCCCCCGCCTCGAAATTGCCGTTCGCATCGCGCGAGAGCAAGCCGGCACGTTGCAAGCTCACCAGATGCGGATGCGCCTTCGCCGGTGCCATCCCCGCGTCGCGCGCGAGTGCATTGAGCGGCAGCGGACGCCCCGCCGCCGCCAGCGCCTCGAGCAATGCCCCGGTGCTTTCCAGCGCCTGAATGCCGCGCTGCGGTTTCGCGGGCATCGATGCCACGTCGTCCGGCACCTCGTGCGTTTCCTTTCGGCTTTGCGTCGCGTTCATGCGCCCTCCTTGCCGTCTGCGCCACGAGCATCGACTTGCGCGGCGATGTCGCTCGCCGTCGCGCGCAATGCATTCGCCGCCGCGCCGTCCCATGCGACATCGAGGGCCGCCGTCGGCCCGATCGCGGTGAGCGCAAGACGCAGCCGCCCGCTCGCATCGAACACCGGCGCGCACAGGCTGCTCACCGACGGGCTCGGCGTATTCACGCTACGCGCCACACCGTGCGCGCGTGTCTCGTCGAGCAGCGCATCGAAACCTTCGCGCTCGGTCGGGGATGTCGGCATCTGCTCACGCCACGCCTGCGGCCATTGCGCCTGCGGGGTGAAGGCGCAAAACGCGCGCCCGGTCGACGTCGTCGTGAGCGACATGACCGATCCCACGTGCAGATTCACATGCAACGGAAACGCCGCACGCTCGAAATGCACGACGAGCGGGCCCTGCGGCGCACTCGTGCAGATCGCGACACAAAGCCCCGTCTCCCGTGCCAGCGCAACGACACGCGGCACCGCCGCACGATACGCCGGGTCGTTCTCGAGATGCAGCAACGCGAGACGCAACGTCATCGGGCCCGGCGTGTAGTCGCCCGACATCGGGTCGCGCTTGAGCAAGCCGAGCCGCGTGAGGCTTACCAGATACGGATGCGCTTGCGCAGGCGGCAGCCCGGCGAGCGCGGCGAGATCGCCCGGCCCCAGTGCCCGGTGCGCCTGCGCCAGCGCCTGAAGCACGCGCGCCGCTACGTCCACGCTTTGCACGCCGCGCGAGGCACGCCCGGGTTGGCCGCTCGCGTCGGCCGTGCCGTCCATCGGAATTCGATTCATGCGATCAAGGGAGGCGGGCTCCCACAGGAAAATGGCCTAGATTCTAAACAAGTCGACGCCCGCAATGGCATCGTTCCCGATGTTCCTCGGGGTTAACCCAAGGCGGGAACGTCATTCCATCGCCCATGACTCAACATTAGCAAATAACGATACTATTTGTCATTGACAAATATTAAGGGCATTTCGTAAGATGGCTTCATCGACCCCATCAGTCGCATCATCCCCGCAGACGAGATAAGAGAGAGACAAGCATGGCCAAAGCATTCGCCTCGCAAGCTGACCTGGAAACCAAGAAGGTCACATTCACCCAATTGTCGGAAAACACCTGGGCCTACACGGCCGAGGGCGACCCGAACTCCGGCGTCATCATCGGCGACGACGGCGTGATGATCGTCGACACGACAGCCACGCCCGCCATGGCGCAGGATCTCATCGCGAAGATCCGCACGATCACCGACAAGCCGATCAAGTATGTGGTGCTCTCGCACTATCACGCCGTGCGCGTGCTGGGTGCGTCGGCCTACTTCGCCGAAGGCGCGCAGCAGATCATCGCAAGCCGTGGCACGTACGAGATGATCGTCGAGCGCGGCGAAGCCGACATGAAGTCGGAGATCGAGCGCTTTCCGCGTCTGTTCGCCGGTGTCGAAACGGTGCCGGGTCTCACGTGGCCGACGCTCGTCTTCGAGAAGGAAATGACGCTCTTCCTCGGCAAGCTCGAAGTGAAGATCGCGCACCTCGGTTCGGGTCACACCAAGGGCGACACGGTGGTATGGGTGCCGTCGCAAAAGGTGCTGTTCTCGGGCGACCTGGTCGAGTACGACGCCGCATGCTACACCGGTGACGCGCAACTCGCCGAATGGCCGGCCACGCTCGACGCGCTGGCCGCGCTCGGCGCCGAAAAGCTCGTGCCGGGCCGGGGCCCTGCCCTGACCACGCCCGACGATGTCGCCAAGGGCCTGGCGTACACGAAGGACTTCGTGACGACATTGTTCGAAGCGGGCAAGCAGGCCGTCGAACAGAAGCTCGATTTGAAGGGGGCGATGGCACTGACGCGTCGCGCGATGGATCCGAAGTTCGGTCAGGTCTTCATCTACGAACACTGCCTGCCGTTCGATGTGACCCGCGCGTTCGACGAAGCGAGCGGCATCACGCATCCGCGCATCTGGACGGCGCAGCGCGACAAGGAAATGTGGACCGCTCTGCAGGACTGAGGTCGCGCAGATCGGCCTCGGCGCGGCGATAGACGCCGCGCCGGGCGCAACATCAAGAGTAAAAGCAAAAAGCGGAACCCGCCGGGGCGCTTGCGCCGGTGCGGTGCCGACGATGGAGACATTGTATGAGCAGCATCGATTACCAGCGTCTGACGTTCGATTACCAGCCCTGCGCAGAACAGTCCGGCAACGCCGCGGGTGATATTCACCCGGTCATCGTGGTCGGCGCGGGGCCGGTGGGACTGGCGAGCGCCATCGACCTCGCGCAGCAGGGCGTGCCCGTGATCGTGCTCGACGACGACTGCACGCTCTCGGCAGGTTCGCGCGCCATCTGTTTCGCCAAGCGTACGCTCGATATCTTCGACCGTCTCGGCTGCGGCGAGCGCATGGTGCAAAAGGGCGTGTGCTGGAACGTCGGCCGCGTGTTCCTGCGCGATCGGGAGGTCTACAACTTCGACCTGCTGCCGGAAACGGGACACCATCGTCCGGCGTTCATCAACCTTCAGCAGTACTACGTCGAAGGTTATCTCTACGAGCGCGCACGCGAACTGCCGAACATCGACATCCGCTGGAAGCACAAGGTCGTGGGGCTCACGCAGCAAGGCACGCCCGGTACGCCCGAGGCGAGCGTCACGCTCACGGTCGAGACGCCCGACGGCAACTATCAAACCAGCGCACGTTACGTCGTGGCCGCCGACGGATCGCGCAGTCCCGTGCGCAAGTTGCTCGGTGTGGACACCCACGGACGCACATTCAAGGACCGCTTCCTGATCGCCGACGTGAAGATGACGGCAGACTTTCCGACCGAGCGCTGGTTCTGGTTCGATCCGCCGTTCCATCCGAATCAATCCGTGCTGTTGCATCGTCAACCAGACGACGTGTGGCGCATCGATTTCCAGTTGGGATGGGATGCCGACCCGGCCGTCGAGAAGACACCCGAGCGCGTGATCCCACGCGTGCAAGCCTTGCTCGGACCTGACGCCAAATTCACCCTGGAGTGGGTCAGCGTCTATACGTTCTCATGCCTGCGCATGGACGACTTCCGTCACGGTCACGTGCTGTTCACCGGGGACGCCGCGCATGGTGTATCGCCGTTCGGCGCGCGCGGCGCTAACAGCGGCGTGCAGGATGCGGAGAACCTCGCGTGGAAACTGGCGCTGGTGCTTGCCGGCCAGGCGCCGGATACGCTGCTCGACACTTACGCCCGTGAGCGCGAATTCGCCGCTGACGAAAACATCCGCAACTCGACGCGTTCCACCGATTTCATCACGCCCAAGAGCCCCGTCTCGCGGGTCTTTCGCGATGCCGTGCTGACGCTCGCCCGCGATCACGCGTTTGCGCGTCGGTTGGTCAACAGCGGGCGGTTGTCCGTGCCCGCCGTGCTGAGCGAGTCGACACTGAATACGCCGGAGCGCGACACGTTTGCGGGACGCATGGTCCCGGGCACGGCCTGCGTCGACGCACCGCTCGTCCGGCATGGGCAGGACGGCTGGCTGCTGCCTCGCCTGGGCGGGCGCTTCGTCGCGCTCGTATTCGGTGCACCGGCGTCGCTCGATGCGGCATCGCTCGCGGGCCTCGACGCGCTCGCGAACGACAGCGTGCCCGTCGTGTCATTGTTCGTCACGCCGGATGCCGAAGCGGCGCAGGACGCGCGCGGCGAATCCCATAGCGTCTGGCACGACGCGCAAGGCCTGGCGGCCCAACGCTACGACGCCGCGCCGGGAACGGTGTATCTGATTCGTCCGGATCAACACGTGTGCGCGCGGTGGCGCAGCGTCGACGCGACGGCGATTGCCGCCGCGCGCGAGCGGGCGTTGGGATGTACCGCCCCGGAAGTCGCCCCGATGCAATGCGCGGCCTGAGGTGCCGCCGGCCAAGCGCATCGACCCACATCCCGATCCCATCGATCCCGCAGTAAGGAGCCCCTTCATGGCACTCGATACACAACCGCGTCTGACGCGTCCGGACGACTTCTACGAAGCCCTGATCGACATGCACCGAGATCTCGACGAGGCGCAAAGTCAGGCGGCCAACGCGCAACTGATCCTGCTGCTCGCCAACCAGATCGGCGATCACGACACGCTGCTTTCGGCGCTTCGGCTGGCGCGCGCTGGCGCACTGGGCACCGCGACGAGTGGATCGACGGACGGTCCGCACGCGTGACACAAGCAAAAGCGGGGCGCCCGGCCATCGGGCGCCCCGCTTTGTTCGACGCGAGACCGCGCAAGCAACGCGCGTGCGGACGTTACACCACCACCATCTGCGAAATCTTCTGCGCGGCCGCCAGCAGGGGCGCGAGGAATGTGGCTTCCATTTCCGCCGCCGACGTGCGGTTGGCCTGACCGCTGACGTTCATCGCCGCAATCACCTGCCCCGCGCGGTTGCGAATTGGCGCAGCGATCGAAATCATCCCCTCTTCCAACTCCTGATCGACGATGGCCCACCCCTGGGCGCGCACGTCGAGAATGCGCTGACGCAACGTGTCGATATCCGTCACCGTGCGGCGCGTGTGCTGACGAATGTCCGCGCGACGCAAGGCGGCGTCGAGTTCGTCGTCGGGCAACGCCGAGAGCATGACGCGCCCCATCGAGGTACACCATGCCGGCAGACGGCTGCCGATCGACAGGTTGATCGACATCACCTTGCGCACCGGCACGCGCAGGACATAGACGATGTCGTCGCCATCGAGCACCGAGGCGGAACTGCTCTCATGCACTTGCTGCACCAGCGCCTCCATGAACGGCTCGGCCAGATTCCACAGCGGCATCGACGTCAGATACGAAAAGCCAAGGTCGAGAATACGCGGCGTGAGCCGAAACAGGCGCCCCTCGCTTCGCACGTAGCCCAGCGCTTCGAGCGTGAGCAGAATGCGACGCGCCCCCGCACGGGTGAGACCCGACGCCTGTGCGACTTCCGAGAGCGTCTGCGCCGGACGCGTCGCGTTGAACGCCTTGACCACAGCCAACCCGCGCGCAAACGACTGCACGTAGGAGTCACCCGGTTTCTTGTCGGTGGGTTCGGTAGCGTCGTTGAGCACGGGTGTCATGGAAAAGGCGGATGGCGAAAGGCAATGGAACGGCAAGCGTAATGGATTTGTGTCGCCGGTTCCACCGCACGACACACGGCACTGCGTCGTCTGCGCCAGACCGGCGTCCCCCCCCTCGGGCCGACCCTCGCTTGACGGCCGACACGAGAAGGCTTACGCTGTTCTTATAGCGAATACATGTTCGCTATAAGAACATTGTGAACCAGACGATGCCGCCTGACAAGACGCCATCGCCGGGAGACACCCAACAAGGGCCACGGCCGAGAGTCCGCCAGCCCGATGGAACTGCCCAGGAGGCACGTGTGATCAACAAGATTTACGATTCGCTCGCCAGCGCGGTTGCCGACGTTCACGACGGCGCGATGATCATGATTGGCGGCTTCGGCAATGCCGGGATGCCCTCGGCGCTCATCGACGCGCTGATCGAGCAAGGCTCGCGCGAACTGACCATCGTCAACAACAACGCCGGGAACGGTGAGACCGGCCTCGCCGCCCTGCTCAAGGCCGGGCGCGTGCGCAAGATCATCTGCTCGTTCCCGCGCCAGACCGACTCGCAGGTGTTCGACGCGCTCTATCGCGCGGGCAAGATCGAGCTGGAACTGGTGCCGCAGGGCAATCTGGCCGAGCGCATTCGCGCCGCAGGCGCCGGCATCGGTGGCTTCTTCACGCCGACCGGCTACGGCACGCTGCTCGCCGAAGGCAAGGAAACGCGCGTCATCGACGGCAAGCCATATGTGTTCGAACTGCCGATCCACGCCGACTTCGCGCTCATCAAGGCGCTCAAGGGCGACCGCTGGGGCAACCTCGTGTATCGCAAGACCGCCCGCAACTTCGGCCCCATCATGGCCACGGCGGCCAAGTGCGCCATCGTTCAGGTAGATGAAGTCGTCGAGCTGGGCGACCTCGATCCGGAAGCCGTGGTCACGCCCGGCATCTTCGTTCAACGCGTCGTCGCGGTGCCTGGCACCGCACGCGCCTGATCCCCATCTGAACTCGGAGCACGACATGAACCGACTGACCCGCGACCAGATGGCCGCCCGCGTTGCCCAGGACATTCCCGACGGCGCCTACGTCAACCTCGGCATCGGCCTGCCGACCGCTGTCGCCAATCACCTGCCCGCCGAGCGAGAGATCATTCTCCAGAGCGAAAACGGCGTGATCGGCATGGGCCCGGCCCCCGCCAAGGGCGAAGAGGACGAAGACCTCATCAATGCCGGCAAGCAACCCGTCACGCTCAAGCCGGGCGGCGCGTACTTCCACCATGCCGATTCGTTCGCGATGATGCGCGGCGGCCACCTGGACTTCTGCGTGCTCGGCGCATTCCAGGTCTCGAAGACGGGCGATCTGGCCAACTGGCACACGGGCGCTCCCGACGCCATTCCGGCCGTGGGCGGGGCGATGGACCTCGCCAGCGGCGCCAAGCAGGTGTTCGTGATGATGGAGCACCAGACCAAGCAGGGCGAGAGCAAGATCGTCGAGCAGTGCACGTATCCGCTCACCGGCGTGGGTTGCGTCACGCGCATCTACACCGATCTGGCGGTGCTCGACGTCACCCCCGAGGGCCTGCGCGTCGTCGACATGGTCGACGGCCTCACGCTCGACGAACTCCAACGTGTGACCGGTGTGACGCTCCTGCCCTCACCGGCTGTTGCCTGACGCGGTACAAGCCCCCACCGCCGGGACATCGCCTGATGTGACCCGGCGTTTTTTCATCTGCGAGACTCCCTGCGCGAGTTTCGATTCGGCTGAGGTAGACCCATGAGTGAAGTCTTTATCTGCGACGCGATTCGCACCCCCATCGGCCGCTACGGCGGCGCGCTGTCCTCCGTACGTGCCGACGACCTCGGCGCCGTGCCCCTCAAGGCGCTCATGGCGCGCAACGGCGGCGTCGACTGGACGCAGGTCGACGACGTGATCTTCGGCTGCGCCAACCAGGCCGGAGAAGACAACCGGAACGTGGCACGCATGTCGTCGCTGCTGGCCGGCCTGCCGCAAGACGTGCCGGGCGCCACGCTCAACCGCCTGTGCGGTTCGGGCATGGACGCCATCGGCACCGCCGCGCGCGCCATCAAGGCGGGCGAAGCCGGCCTGATGATCGCCGGCGGCGTGGAGAGCATGAGCCGTGCGCCGTTCGTGATGGGCAAGGCGGCGAGCGCGTTTTCGCGTCAGGCGGAGATTTACGATACGACCATCGGCTGGCGTTTCGTCAATCCGTTGATGAAGGCGCAGTACGGTGTGGATTCGATGCCCGAGACGGGCGAGAACGTTGCGACCGAGTTCGGCATCAGCCGTGAAGATCAGGATCGCTTCGCGGTGCGTTCGCAGGAAAAAGCGGCACGCGCCCAGGCCGACGGCACGCTGGCCCAGGAAATCACGCCAGTGTCCATCGCCCAGAAAAAGGGTGAGGCGATCGTGGTGGATCGCGACGAACATCCGCGTGCAACGAGCATGGAAGCGCTCGCCAGACTCAAGGGCGTGGTACGCCCGGATGGCACCGTGACCGCCGGCAACGCTTCTGGCGTCAACGACGGCGCCTGCGCTCTGCTGTTGGCAGACGAGGCGAGTGCGGCGCGCTTTGGCCTGACGCCGCGTGCCCGCGTTCTGGGCATGGCGACGGCAGGGGTGGCACCGCGCATCATGGGCATCGGTCCGGCTCCCGCAACGAAAAAACTGCTCGCTCGGCTCGGTATGTCGATCGATCAGTTCGATGTGATCGAACTCAACGAAGCGTTTGCGAGCCAGGGCCTGGCCGTGCTGCGTCAGCTCGGCGTGGCCGACGACGACCTGCGCGTCAATCCGAACGGTGGCGCCATTGCGCTGGGCCATCCGCTCGGCATGAGCGGCGCAC
This sequence comes from Pandoraea cepalis, assembly GCF_902459625.1. Lineage (NCBI taxonomy): Bacteria > Pseudomonadati > Pseudomonadota > Betaproteobacteria > Burkholderiales > Burkholderiaceae > Pandoraea > Pandoraea cepalis. The sequence goes on along the minus strand of NZ_CABPRY010000001.1, from coordinate 814,793 downwards.
GTCTGGTGACGACGGCGATGTACCAGCTCCAGCGTACGGGTGGTCGCTTTGCGCTGTGTACGATGTGCATTGGGGTCGGCCAAGGCATCGCTATCGCCATCGAAGCGGTGTAATCCCACAACACCGCCCGTGTTTCAGGGCCGGGCGCGCGTGCGGGACTGGGTAAGTCCTGCCACGCCGCACCGGGGTCCCGCCGGCACGATCGGTGCCGGGCGGGACGCATCTGCCCTCAATCTCCTTCCGTCCTTCCTCAGGTTCCCCTGACCGTTCAGACAGCCTTGGCGACGTCGCGCATGACGGCGTCGAAGAACGTTGCCCGCGCGTCCGCTTCGCTGCGGGCATACGCGCGGTTGATGCCGCTGATCACTGCCCGAATCGATGCGGTCGTCAGATTCGCATCGATGCCCACGCCGAAAGCACTGCCCACGATGGCGTCGCCGGCCATCTCCGCGATGGCGATCGCACGGGCGTCGGCCCCTTGCGTGAGCGCGCGCTCCTCGTAATGCTGGACGCGCACAGGCGTGCGCATGGCATGCATCAGAGCGTCCAGCGGTCCGTTACCGGTGCCCGAGACGGTCGTGCGCTGACCGTGAATGTCGAGCGTCACGGCGATTTGCTGGCGGCCGTCTCGCTCGGACAGCGTGTGACCGACGTAAGCGACCGGCTCGTTCGACGCCACGTATTCCTTCTGGAACAGTTGCCAGATCTGCGACGCGGTGACTTCGGCCCCCGTCTCGTCGGTGTAACGCTGTACGGCCGAGCTGAAATCGACCTGCAGCCGACGCGGCATCTGCACGCCATACGACTGCTCGAGCAGATAGGCGATGCCGCCCTTGCCCGACTGGCTGTTCACGCGAATGATCGAGTCGTACGTGCGGCCGAGATCGCTCGGGTCGATGGGCAGGTACGGCACTTCCCAGACGGCATCAGGTTTTTGCGCCGCCAGGCCCTTCTTGATGGCGTCCTGATGCGAACCGGAGAACGCGGTGAACACCAGGTCGCCGACGTACGGATGTCGCGGATGCACGGGCAACTGCGTGCATTCTTCCGACGTGCGGGCGATCTCGTTGATGTTCGAGAAGTCGAGGCCCGGATCCACGCCCTGCGTGTACAGGTTCAAACCGAGGGTGACGAGATCGACGTTGCCGGTGCGCTCGCCATTGCCGAAGAGGCACCCTTCGATGCGGTCGGCACCGGCCATCACGGCCAGTTCGGCGGCGGCCACGGCCGTGCCGCGATCGTTGTGCGGGTGGACCGAGAGAATCAGCGAATCGCGGCGCGCGAGGTGACGGTGCATCCACTCGATCTGGTCGGCATAGTGGTTCGGCGTGCCGATTTCCACCGTGGCCGGCAGGTTGACGATGCACTTGCGCTGCGGCGTCGGCTGCCACACGTCGAACACGGCGTCGCACACGTCCTTGGCGAACTCGAGTTCGGTGCCGGTGAACGTCTCGGGGCTGTATTGCAGCGTCCATTGCGTGTCCGTCGCGGCGTCGGCACAGCGTTTGATCGTCTTGGCCGCGGCCACGGCAAGCGCCTTCACGCCGGGCTGATCGAGGTTGAAGACGATGCGGCGGAATTCGGGCGCGGTCGCGTTGTAGAGGTGGACGATGGCGCGCGGCGCGCCCTTGAGCGCGGCGAACGTGCGCTCGATGAGGTCGTCGCGGGCCTGCGTGAGGACTTCGATGGTGACGTCGTCGGGGATGTGCCCGCCTTCGATCAGTTCCCGCACGAAGTTGAAATCGGTATCGGACGCCGACGGGAACGCCACTTCGATTTCCTTGAAGCCGATGGCGACGAGCGTCTTGAACATGCGCATCTTGCGCTGGGCATCCATCGGCTCGAACAGGGCCTGGTTGCCGTCTCGCAGATCGGTGCTCATCCAGATCGGGGCGCGCGTGATGGTGCGGCTCGGCCATTGTCGGTCGGGGATATTGACCGGGGTGAACGGGCGGTACTTCGTGGCGGGGTGCTTCAACATGGCGTTGTCTCGATGGTCAGCAAAAGTGGCAACCGGACGACGCATGAACGCAGATAAGCTACGACCGCCGGTTGGAGGAACCGGGGCTCAGATCGGCGTAACTGGGGAAAATCAGCGGTGCTTCAGAGAAATCTTCAGACGATGCACGCGCGCAGCAACGGACCAAGCCCGGTGGAGCGGGCTAGTAGTCGTACCGAGAGGGAGAATTGCGCGGTGATCATGGCCCTCATGAAATCACAGAGTTTCAGGCACTGTCAACCATGATGTGTTGCTTTGCGAGATTGCCGTCGTGGGCAAGTACGCGCCGCCGTTGAGCGGCGACGCCACGAGACCGCCGCCCCATCAGGCCGTGAGCGGCACGGCCGAGGTGCACTTGATCTCGTCGAGACAAACGCTTGACTTGACGGCACTCACCCCGGGAATCCGCATCAGCGTATCGAGCAAGAACTCGGACAGCGCCTTCAGATCGCGGGCCACGACCTTGAGCACGTAGTCGATATCGCCCGTCACGGAAAAGCACTCCTGAATCTGTGCCAGCTCCGCCACCAGTGCCTTGAAGTTCGACAGGTCGCGGATATGACCGCGCTCCATCGTCACATGGACGAAGGCGACCACGCCGAAGCCGAGCCGCTGCGCGTCGAGCCGTGTGTCGTAGCCCTTGATGACGCCCATCTCCTCGAGCCGCCGGTGACGCCGCAGCGTCTGCGCGGGCGACAGCTTGATCGCCTCGGCCAGCTCAAGATTCGAAATTCGTCCGCGCGACTGCAATACCCCCAGCAACCGGACGTCGATTCGATCGATCTCGATATCATGCACTTTTATCTCTCCTCATACACATTTTCCGAAATATTAGTGCATAAACTAGGGTTTCCCTAACACCGTTAAGAAATCCTATTTTGCGGTGCCCCCCTTACACTGAGCGCGGTAAAACGTCGCATATGCGCGCCACCTTCCCAACATTTCAGGGATTACGACGAGCGGAACGGGCCTGCCGGTTGATCCCAACCCGACGGTCGGCAAAGCGCAATTTTGTTGCACTTTCCGTCGTCGCCCGGCGTTCGACGAATCTGACACCTTATCCATCACCTGACCCAGCCGAGACGATCATGGCCGACCTGTTTGACAACCCGATGCAACTGATGGGCTTCGAATTCGTGGAATTCGCGTCGCCTACCCCGAACGTCCTCGAACCCATTTTCGAGCAGATGGGCTTCACGCTGGTGGCGCGTCACCGTTCGAAGGACGTAGTGCTGTACCGCCAGGGCGACATCAACTTCATCGTGAACCGCGAGCCGAACAGCGAAGCGGCCTACTTCGCCGCCGAGCACGGTCCGAGCGCCTGCGGCATGGCATTCCGCGTGAAAGACTCGCACAAGGCCTACGCCCGTGCACTGGCGCTCGGTGCGCAGCCGGTGGAGATCGAGACCGGCCCGATGGAGCTGCGTCTGCCCGCGATCAAGGGTATCGGCGGTGCGCCGCTGTATCTGATCGATCGCTTCGAGGAAGGCAAGTCGATCTATGACATCGACTTCGAATTCATCGAGGGCGTCGACCGTCATCCGGTCGGCCACGGCCTGCGTCTGATCGACCACCTGACGCACAACGTTTATCGCGGCCGCATGGCTTATTGGGCCAGCTTCTACGAGAAGCTGTTCAACTTCCGCGAGATCCGCTACTTCGACATCTCAGGCGAATACACGGGCCTGACGTCCAAGGCCATGACCGCGCCCGATGGTAAAATTCGCATCCCCCTGAACGAGGAATCCGCCAAGGGCAGCGGCCAGATCGAGGAATTCCTGATGGCCTTCAACGGCGAAGGCATTCAGCACATTGCGTTCCTCACCGACAACCTGCTCCAGGTGATCGACAACCTGCAAATGGCCGGCGTCGATCTCATGACCGCGCCGAACGACTTCTACTACGATGCGCTCGAGACCCGTCTGCCCGGTCATGGCCAGCCGATCGGCGAACTGAAGTCGCGCGGCATTCTGCTCGACGGCACGACCGAAGGCGGCAAGCCGCGCCTGCTGTTGCAGATCTTCTCGAAGACGCTGCTCGGCCCGGTGTTCTTCGAGTTCATCCAGCGCGAGGGTGACGACGGCTTCGGCGAAGGCAACTTCAAGGCGCTGTTCGAATCGCTCGAGCGCGATCAGATCGAGCGAGGTACGCTCAAGGTCTGAGTCGGGGGAGACACGATCGTCGGCACACGCCGACGATCCCAAAGGACACGGCGACGGCGTCATAAGCGCTGCGCCGTGGCGGCTCAACGGTTCCGGTTCGTTCGCCCACAGGACGAAACAGAGAAGCGCGCCGCATGGCAACGAAGGTAGGGTAAGGAACAGACATGTCCGCCAACGCACCACAAGAAGGCTCGCTCCACCGCGGCCTGAAGAATCGTCACATCCAATTGATCGCGCTGGGTGGCGCGATCGGCACCGGCCTCTTTCTCGGCATCGCCCAAACCATCAAGACCGCCGGTCCGTCAGTGCTGCTGGGCTATGCCATTGCCGGCGTCGTCGCGTTTTTCATCATGCGCCAGCTCGGCGAAATGGTCGTCGACGAGCCGGTCGCCGGCTCGTTCAGCTACTTCGCCAACAAGTATTGCGGCCATTTCGCGGGCTTCGTGTCCGGCTGGAACTACTGGGTGCTCTACGTGCTGGTGTCGATGGCCGAACTCTCGGCCGTGGGCATCTACGTCCAGTACTGGTGGCCGGCCATCCCCACCTGGGTCTCGGCCCTCGTGTGCTTTGGCGTCATCAACGCCATCAACCTCTCCAGCGTGAAGTCGTACGGCGAGATGGAATTCTGGTTCTCCATCATCAAGGTCGCCGCCATCGTCGGCATGATCGGGTTCGGCGGCTATCTGCTGTTCTCCGGCAACGCCGGCCCTGAAGCCAGCGTGACCAACCTGTGGCGACACGGCGGTTTCTTCCCGAACGGCGTATCGGGCCTGGTCATGGCGATGGCCGTCATCATGTTCTCCTTCGGGGGACTGGAACTGGTCGGCATCACGGCGGCGGAAGCGGACAACCCGTCGCACACGATTCCGCGCGCGACCAACCAGGTCATCTACCGCATTCTGATTTTCTACGTTGGCGCGCTCGGCGTGCTGCTCTCGCTGTATCCGTGGGAGAAGGTGGTATCGGGCGGCAGCCCGTTCGTGCTGATCTTCCACGCACTGAACAGCAATGCCGTTGCCAACGTGCTCAACGCCGTGGTGCTGACCGCGGCGCTCTCGGTCTACAACAGTTGTGTGTACTGCAACAGCCGCATGCTCTACGGTCTGGCCGGTCAAGGTAACGCGCCGCGTGCGCTGCTCAAGGTCAACCGTCGTGGCATTCCGCTGCTGGCGCTGGGCGTCTCGGCCGCCGCGACCGCCGTGTGCGTGGTGATCAACTACTTCATGCCGGGCAAGGCATTCGAACTGTTGATGGGGCTGGTCGTGTCGGCGCTGATCATCAACTGGGCGATGATCAGTGTGATCCATCTGGTCTTCCGTCGTGCCAAGGCGCGCGCGGGCGAGACAACGCTGTTCAAGAGCCTCGGCTACCCGCTCACGAACTACCTGTGCCTGGCGTTCCTCGGCGGCATTCTGGTCGTGATGTACCTGATTCCGGACCTGCGCATTTCGGTCTACCTGATCCCGGTGTGGCTGGTCGCGCTCGGCATCGGCTATCTGGTGCGTCAGAAAACACACCGCGTAGCCCCGATTCAGGCCAGGGCGGCACGCTGAGGTCCCCCGCCCAAGGCCGACGACCACCGGCGCCAGCCGGTCGCAGCGCCTCGGGCGCCAACCGCCCGGGGGCATACCCGGCGACACCTCACTAGCGGTATCATCAACTTCTTGGCGCAGTCCGGGCCGCCGGGACCGAACAGACGGTCCGGCGGCCCGGCGCCCGCACTCCACCGACTTTCTCTCGTTTTTCCAGGAACCGCCATGTTCGAACATATCGATGCCTATCCCGGTGACCCGATCCTCTCGCTCAACGAGAATTTCGCCAAGGATCCCCGTACCAACAAGGTCAACCTGAGCATCGGCATCTACTACGACGACGATGGCCGCCTTCCGGTCATGCAGGCCGTGCGAGAGGCCGAAGCGCAGTTGCTCGGCGAAGTCGGTCCGAAGCCGTACCTACCGATGGCGGGGCTGGCCACCTATCGCGACGCCGTGCAAGCGCTCGTGTTCGGCGACGACTCGCCGGCACGCGCCGACGGTCGCATCGCTACGGTACAGACGCTCGGCGGCTCGGGTGCGCTCAAGGTGGGTGCCGATTTCATCAAGCGCTACTTCCCCGGCGCGCAGGTCTGGGTGAGCGATCCCACGTGGGACAACCATCGCTTCATCTTCGAGCGTGCCGGTTTCACCGTGAATACGTATCCGTATTACGACGAAGCCACCGGCGGCCTGCGTTTCGACGCGATGGTCGACGCCATCGACAAGCTGCCTGCGCGTAGCGTGGTGCTGCTGCACGCGTGCTGTCACAACCCGACCGGCGTAGATCTGAACGATGCGCAGTGGGTGCAATTGATCGACGTACTCAAGAAGCGCGAGTTGCTGCCCTTCGTCGACATGGCGTATCAAGGCTTCGGCTCGGGTCTGGACGCCGACGCGTTCGTGATTCGTGAACTGGCACGTCAAGGGGTGCCGGCCTTCGTCGCCAACTCGTTCTCGAAGAACTTCTCGCTGTACGGCGAGCGTTGTGGCGGCCTGTCGGTCATCTGCGAGTCGGCGGAAGCGGCCGATCGCGTGCTCGGTCAGCTCACGAGCGCGGTGCGTTCAAACTACAGCAACCCGCCGACGCACGGCGCGAAGATCGTCGCCAAGGTATTGAGCACACCGGCACTGCGCAAGTCGTGGGAAGCCGAACTCATGGCCATGTGCCAGCGCATCGCGCGCATGCGGGGCGCGATTCACGACGGCCTGCGCGGGCATATCCCCGAGGCGATGCTCTCGCGCTACCTCGAGCAGCGCGGCATGTTCACGTACACGGGGCTGTCGGCGACGCAAGTCGATGTCCTGCGTGATACGTACGGCGTCTATCTGATCCGCTCGGGCCGCATGTGCGTGGCGGGCCTCAACGAGAAGAACGTGGCGGTGGTGGCCGACAGCATCGCCAAGGTGTTGAGCCAAGGCTGAGCGTTGCTCCGTATTGGAAGCCCCACGAAAAAGGGACGGCGTGCGCCGTCCCTTTTTCAATTCAATGCGGCGTGCTTAACGAGTTGCACGGTAAGCTTGCCCGGCGTGCTTCGTCACCGGGGTGCCGAGGCGAGGTACTGCCACGACAGCCCTGCCGCACCGCGCACGACCTTGCCTGCCGAGCCCTCGGGAAAGTGGGCTGGGAACACAGTGGTTCCGGCGTCAGCCGCCAAACCGAGCAGCCTGCGGCGCGACACGTCGGCCTGAACCGGATCGAGACAGAACGCCGAACACCACTCGGGACGATAGACCTGCACGGGGCTGTGCATGACATCGCCGGAGAACAACGCGGTCTCCCCCTGCGACGCGATCGAGATAGCCATGTGACCCGCACTGTGGCCTGGCGTCGGCAGGAAGCGAACGCCGTCAAGCACCTGTTCACCGCCGTCGGGCACCTCATGCACAAGGCCGGCGTCGAGCAGCGGCAACACGCTGTCTTCGAACACCATTCGACGTGCGGCGCCCGGACCGGTGTCAAAGAACTCACGCTCGCGCCGGGCGAAGACATACGTGGCGTTGGGAAATACCGGCACCCAGCGCTCTCCTTCGCGAAAGGTGTTCCAACCAACGTGATCGACGTGGAGGTGCGTGTTGAACACGTAGTCGACCTGTTCGCGATCAAATCCCGCCGCGCTCAGGCGCGCCAGCACGGGATTCGACAAGCGGTCGAACAACGGACTGAAGGCCCGCGTCTTGCCATTGCCGATACCGGTGTCGACGACGATCGTCAAGCCGTCGAACTCCACGATCCAGAGATGCGTTTGCAACGCGACGCGTCCATTCGAGTGATCGAACGACGCCGGCGAGAGCCTTGTCGCGAGATCAGCCCCGGCCTCGGGTGCCCAATCGGGAAACAGTCGCGGCGCGGGCAACGCAAACGCGGTCTCGAAGATGCCCGTGATTCGGGCTGATCCCACATGAAAGACGGGGACAGACGGCGTCATGTTCGAACTCCAGGACGTTATCCAGCAGAATAAGCAACGCATGCAATGACCGGCACATCACTCGCTACCGGATGCCAATGCCACCGCGGCGCGGCGCGTGGCAAGCGCATAGCAAAGGAAGCTGGCAATCGCCGCGACCGTCCCCACCAGCGCAAGCGCCGTGCCCAGACTACTCGCCGTTCTTCCAAGGTGCTCGTTGATCGCGCCAACCGCAAACGGACCCACACTGCCGCTGATGGCATTCGTCATGAAGACGAGCAACGCGATCGCGCGACCGCGCATACGGTTCGGCAGCGCGATCTGAAGCGGAACGGGCGCGAGCGCCATGGCGATGCTTGCGGCGAACGCACACACGCCATAAAGCACCACTGCCGCCAGACTATGGCTCATCAGCGGCATCGCAAACGCCGCAGGAATCAGCATGGCCGCGCCGCCGGTGGACAGGCCCAGTACCCGGCGCAGCGCACTACGATCCGTCGCACGCGCGGCGAGCAGGCCCGCACAGACCACACCGAGCACGCCACCCAGCATGTACGCGGGCGCCGCAAGTTCGCCGACCGTCCGGGCGTCGAGCTGAAACTTGCGCATGAGTAGCGCAGGAAACCAGGCGGCATGGGCGTAGAAGAGCGTGATCAGCGCCACATACGCCGCGAAGTATGGCAGGCAAAAGCGATTCCTGACGAAGAGCTCGCGCATCACTTCCCGCATCGACGGCAAGTCGTCCTCGCCGGCGGCACCGGCGCGTCCGAGGCCGCGGCGTGTTGGCTCGCGCACCGTAAAGAACACCAGGGCGCTGAGCAGGAAGCCCGGCAGACCGACGGCAACGAAAACGGACTGCCACGGCGTGAGCCCCTGGGTCGCCAGCCAGGCACTGACCGTGTGATCGCTGCTCAGGGTGAACAGAAAGCCGCCGCCGAACAACGCCAGCCCGCCGCCGACATACGGCCCCAACATGAAGATGCTGCTGGCGCGGGTGACCTTTCGCGGCGCGAAGAGATCGCTAAAGATCGAGAGCACGGCAGGGCTGAGTGCCGCTTCCGCCACGGCCGTCCCGGCGCGCGCGAACAACAGCTCCGTAAAGTTGGTCGCAAACCCGCACAGCACGGTCGATGCCCCCCAGATGGCCACACAGGCCGCGATCAGCTTCACGCGATTGGCGCGGTCGACCCAGCGGGCCACGAAGACCCCCGCCGTGGCATAGCACATGGTGAAGGATATGCCTTGCATCAGACCGATCTGCACGTCGGTGAGCCCAAGCGTTTGCTTGATCGGCTGCACGAGAATGCTGACGACCTGACGGTCGAGATAAGAAAACGCAAAGCAAACGAAAAACAGCAGCACCACGTAACCGTAATAGCCGGCACGTCCGTGTTGCTCATCTGCCGGCGTGGCAATGATGGCGGGTTGAGCGCTCATGAGAATGTCCTGTTTGACATGCAATGTGTCGAGATGACGGAGGCTGCGATCGGCGCAGTACGCGTCAGTCCCAGGGACTGTCGCTGGCGAGCAATGCGATGCAGTCGCCCGGCTCCACTCGGGCGAACGTGCGCATGCACATCACCGTGCCGTCGCTGCGGAAGGCGATTTCGCGGGGTGCCTCCCACGGGGCGTGCGGATCGAACAGGCGCCCGGCCAGTTGCCCGTCGCGCACGTCGTCGCCGAGCCGGAACGCCGGCTCGAAGACACCGCCATGCGGCGCGTAGACGTAATGCCTCGGCCCGTGCACGGCCATGACGCGGGTGTCGTGCGACGGTGCCGGACCGTCCTCCGACGTAACGCCCAGCACGCGCAGAACGCGTTGCAGACCGGCTTCGACAATGGCGAGGTTGGCGGCGTCGCAACCCGCGCCGCCACCAAATTCGCCGCAGAGAAATAGTTTGTCGTGACGTTGCGCCGCGGCGCCGAAGGTGCGGTCTTCGCCGAGCAGATCCATGACCATCGTGTACGGGGCACCGAAGGCGCGAACCAACTGCAGATAGCGAGCGCGGCGCGCGATGTCGACGGGCGGCGCGGCCAGCAAGGTCGGTGCGTGGTCGAACGACGCCCCGCCGGCGTGCAAGTCGATCACGACGTCGGCACGGGGCAGCAACTCGGTCTCCACGTAGTGCGCGATCATCTCGGTCGGCTGCCCATTGCGCGCGCCGGGGAACAGCCGGTTCAGGTTGCCCTTGTCGATGGGCGACGTGCGCGTGCCGTTCGCGAACGCCGGATAGTTCAGCGCGGGAATCACGATCAGCCGGCCGCGAATCGACATGGTGGGCAGGCGCTGCAACAGCTTCATCAGGGCGATCGGACCTTCGTATTCGTCGCCGTGATTGCCACCGGTCAGCAGCACCGTTGGGCCGGTGCCCGGGCCCGCGTTCAGCACTGCGGCCGGAATCGGGACATGCCCGTAAGCGGATCGGTCGTGAGAATAAGGCAAGCGCAGCGTGCCGGTCTGGAGACCGGTGCGCTCATAGTCGATATCGGAAGCAATCAGGGACGCAGAGTTTTGCATGACGAGAGAGTGAAAAGCCAGGCGATGCCTTGGATGAATTCACTATCGCAGACGCAAAAATGCTTGACCAATGCCGTTCATTGACCGGGGTGATGCCTCCAACGCATCGCCCGACGTGGCGGCGGATGCCACGGCATCCGATCGCACGTCGGAGCGTCAAGCCGCCTGTACGGCGGCCAACTGCTCGATGAAGCGTTGCAGGGCGGGCTGTGGCGGATGCTGGGCCGAGTGGCAGAAGGCCAACGGCAAGCGCACCGAGAGATCGCGAATGGCGGCAAAACGCACGCGGGCCGGCGGCCGGTCGCGGTTCGCATCGTTGACGATCGCCAGCCCGACACCCGCAGACACCAGCGACAGGATCGCCGCCTCGGTCGACACTTCCTGACGAATGTCGAGCGTCAAGCCATGCTCGGCACATGCGGCGATCAAACGATCGTAGTACGCGGGATAAACCGCGCGCGGAAAGGCCACGAAGGGGTGCGCGCGAAGCGACGCGATGTCCACGTCGCCCTCGCGCCCCATCGGCCAATCTGCCGGCACCGCGAGGACGACATCGTGTTCGAGCAGGGGCACTTCGGCGCATCCTTCGCGCAACGCGCCGAAACGATAACAAAACCCGCCGTCCAGCGTACCGGCCGCGATGGCGTCGAGCTGTTCGGGCGTGTTCATCGGCATCAGTTCGAGCGCCACGTCTGGCGTGGTGCGCTGAAAGGCATTGAAGGCGGCGGGCACCAGACCGTCCCAGGACGCGTTCTCGACAAAACCGATGCGTAACCGGCCGGTGACGCCCGACGCGAGGCGCCGTGCGGTACGGTTCGCGCTTTCGACACGGGCGAGGATGTCACGGGCTTCAGCGAGATAGGCCGTTCCGGCAGCGGTCAGCACGAGGCCGCGCGCCGTGCGCGTGAAGAGCGCCGCCCCGATGGTCTCTTCGAGATCCCGGATCTGCCGGGAGACGGCCGGTTGCGTCACATGCAGAATTTCGGACGCCGCGCGCACGCTCAACTGCTCTGCCACCGCAATGAAATATCGGAGATGCCTGAGTTCCATGGTCCGGCCGAGGAAGGTGCTTCGTGTCTCGCCTGCGCAGACAGCCTCCGCGCGACGGGTCAAAGTGCGAGCAGTCTACCGGAAAAGCCCGACGCCACCGCGCCCGGCAAGCCTGGCGACTTGGCGGTATATTGGTCGTCCCGCGGCGCTGCGCGTCGCTCCAACACGAACGCATCGATCCTCATGTCCGATCTATCCCCCGATTTGTCCCAGTTTCCCATCACGCGCAAGTGGCCCGCCGCGCATCCCGAGCGTCTGCAACTGTATTCGCTGCCCACGCCCAACGGCGTGAAGGTCTCGATCATGCTCGAAGAAATCGGGCTGCCTTACGAAGTGCACCTGGTGAACTTCTCGACCGACGACCAACTCTCGCTCGAGTTTCTCACGCTCAACCCCAACAACAAGATTCCGGCGATCCTCGATCCCAATGGCCCCGACGGCAAGCCGATGCCGCTGTTCGAGTCAGGCGCGATCCTCTGGTATCTCGCCGAGAAGACCGGCAAGCTGCTGCCCGCCGATCCGGCCGCGCGTTACGAAACGCTGCAATGGGTGATGTTCCAGATGGGCGGCGTGGGGCCGATGTTCGGTCAGGTCGGATTCTTCCACAAGTTCGCGGGCAAGGACTTCGAGGATAAGCGTCCGCGCGACCGCTACGTGAGCGAAGCGAAGCGCCTGCTAGCCGTGCTTGACGCGCGTCTGGCGACACACCAGTGGATCATGGGCGACGAGTACACGATTGCCGATATCGCCACGTTCCCGTGGGTCCGGAATCTCGTCGGCTTCTACGAGGCAGGAGAGTTGGTCGGCTTCGACCAGTTCAAGCACGTGCAACGCGCGCTCGACGCATTCGTCGCGCGGCCCGCCGTGAAGCGCGGGCTCGACATTCCGAAGCGCTCCGCCTGAACGCCCGGATCAGGCCGGAACGTCGTTGCGACGATCGGCCTGTAACTGCGAGACAGCACGCGTGTAGTGACGCGCACGCCGGACGTCGGTCAGACGCTCCTGAGAGCTCGCCATGCCGCGAACGGATTACGGCGACGCAGGACCCGATGCGGCGGGTGACGGGTGCGCCGGCGTCACGAACTGAGTCGCCGGTGACGGCGAATCGCCCGCCGAGCCGGAGGGCGTAGTTGTGCCGTTCGACGACGCCGCGCCCGGGCCGTTCCACTCGCCCGGCACGCCCGGAATTGTGGCGCCATGCGGCGCGCTCGCGGGCAATCCGGACTCCGGCTGCGCCAGCACGGCCGACGCGACCGGCACCGGCAACGGCCCGCTATCGCTCGCGACGGCAGGCGTGGCGTCCGCGGCGGCGGGTGCAGGCGCCGCACGCTTCACCGGGGCTTTCGCCTTGTGCGCCGGTTCGGGGGCCTTCTTCGCGAACAGCCCCGTCACCCAATCCGACACGCGCGTCCACCCGTCGCTATACCAATGGTGGTTATCCGGTGCTTCGAACTTCGCGTTCGCATCGATCACCTTCGAGCGCAAGGCTCGCGAAAACACATCGCCGACGATCGGCAACGCGCTATGCGCGCCCTGCCCCCAGTAATCGCTGCGCAGCGTCACGCGACTGTCGTTGAAACCGACCCACGCCCCCGCCACCAACTGCGGCTGCATGAGGATGAACCAGCCGTCCGCGTTGTCTTGCGTCGTGCCGGTCTTGCCCGCCACATCGGCGCGAATGCCGAAGCGTGTGCGAATCGCAGTGCCCGTGCCACGATTGATGACACTGCGCAGCGTGTCGAGCAGTGTGTAGTCGTCGTTCACGGAAAGCGCACGCTCGGCGCGCGCAGGTGAGAACGTGGCGAGCACATCGCCATCGCTGTTCGTGATCTCGGTGACCATCGTCGGCTCGCGATACTCGCCGCCGTCCGCGATGGTGCCGTAAGCGGTCACCATCTCCTTGAGCGAGACGGGGCTCGTGCCGAGCGCCAGCGACGGCACCGGATCGAGCTTGCTCTCGCGCACGCCCATCGCCCGCGCCAGTCCGGCCACGCGCGACGGCCCCACGTCCTGCATCAGTTGTGCCGTGACGGTGTTGCGCGACTGCGCCAGCGCGTCGCGCAACGTCATGGGCTTGTTGGTCGGCGCGGTGTCGTCGCTCGGTCGCCAGATCTCGCCGCCCGCAAGCGGAATCTCGACGACCTGGTCGACGATGGTGTCGTCCGGCGTTCTGCCCTTGACGAACGCCGCGCCATACACGAATGCCTTGAATGTCGACCCCGGCTGCCGCCGCGCCTGTTGAACGTGATCGAATGGATCGGTCGTAAAGTCGCGGCTACCGACCCATGCGCGAATTTCACCCGTGCGCGGATCGAGCGCCAGAAAACCCGCTTGCACCCGGGTCTTCGTCGCGCGCAGATTCTGCATGAATGTCTTGTCGGCGAGCTGACGCTTCATCGCCGCGTCCGGCGCCTCTCCTCCCGCCACCGCGTTGCGATACTCCGGCGATTCGCGCACGAACGCATGCACCAGCGCCGCGCTGTCGCGCCAGCCACCGCGTGCCGACCAGTTGGCGTCGGCAATGCCCTGCAATTGATTGGCCTGATGCGTGAGCGCCTGCGTGGCCATCGTCTGCAAGCGCGAGTCGATGGTCGTATGCACGACGAGGCCGTCGGAATAAATGTTGTAATCGTGACGATCGGCCCAGCCGATCAGCCACTTGCGCAATTGCTGGGCAAAGTGCGGTGCGGGCCCGGGCTCCTCGGTCTGCCGCTCGAAGTTGATGCGCAGCGGGCGTTTCTGCAACGCGGGGAGCTTCGACGCATCGAGCCCTCCGAATTTGACCATCTGGGCAAGCACGGTATTGCGACGTTGCAGCGCACGCTCCGGGTTGATCACCGGGTTGTAGTAACTGTTGCCCTTGAGCATGCCGACGAGCGTGGCGGCTTCGAGCAAATCGAGCTGGTCGGCCGACTTGTCGAAGTACGTGCGCGCGGCCATCTCGATACCGTACGCGTTGTACAGGAACGGCACCGTGTTCAGGTATGTCTCGAGAATCTCGGGCTTCGTGTAAAGCGCTTCGATCTTCAGGGCGGTGATCGCTTCCTTGAGCTTGCGCGTGAGCGTGGGCGCCCGGCCGATCTCGTCCGGATACAGATTGCGCGCGAGCTGCTGCGTGAGGGTCGACCCGCCCTGCCGGTCGCCGGAGAACGTGTGCAGCGCCGCCGATGCGGTACGCTTCAGGTCGATGCCATGATGCTCGTAAAAGCGGTGGTCTTCCGTCGCAACCAGTGCCTTGACGACGTTCGGCGATACGTCTTTCAACGGCACCCATTCACGGTTCGCCGGCCGGAATTCGGCAAGCAGCTTGCCGTCGGCCGACAGCACCTGCGCCGGTCGGTCGATCCTGGCGCGCCGGATGTCGCGGATGCTCGGTGTGAATGGAATCAGGATCAGCGTGTACGCAACAAGCAGGCACGGCAGCGCCGCGACGGCGATGAGCACGCCCCGGCGTGTCGGGTGACGCACGTGAAACCACGCACGGGCCGCATACGGCTTCAGGGGTTGCGCGAGACGCAGACCATGCCGCCCCGTCTGGGCGATGGCATGCAACAGCGACGAGAACAGCGACGAAATCGGGCGCTTCACGATGGGGGATGGCGTGGCAAAGTCCGCATCCTACCAAAACCGACAAACGAACCCGGCAAGCTCAAGGCACGATCGGCACCGGCGAGTCCGGTTCGAGCTTGCGCCACACGAAGCCGATATGCTCGCGCATGATGCGGCGCGCCGCTTCGGGCTGGCGGGTACGGATGGCCTCCCACAGTGCAAGATGGTGCGCGAGGATAGTTTCCGACGCCTGCTCGCGCAGATCGAACAACCCCGAGTTGTTGAGCGAGATGTGCTCGTGGAGCATCTTGGTCACGCTGCCTTGCAGGTGTCGAAGCATGGCGTTGTGCGACGCGTTCGCAAGCGCCGTATGAAAATCACCGTCGAGCCGCGACTCGCGCACCGTGTCGCCGCGCTCGTGCGCGTCGACCAGCCCATCGACCAGTTCGGACAGACGCGCAAGATCTTCATCGGTCGCCCGCACGGCCGCCAGATAGGCGGTGGTGCCCTCCAGCATCAGGCGAAACTCGAGCATGTCCGGACGCAACTCCGGATGATCGCTCACGAGTTGCCGCCAAGGCGAAATCAACCCCGTCTGCAGACGATCAGAGACATAAACGCCCGACGCGGCCCGCGTCTTGAGCAGGCCGCGGGCAACGAGACGCTGAAGCGCTGCGCGCACCGTCGAGCGTGCCACGCCCAGCGATAGCGCCAGCGCCCGCTCGGACGGAATGCGCTCGCCTGGCGCCCATACGCCTTCGATCAAACGGGTCTCGAGTTCGCGTGTGATGCGCTCGGTCAGAGTGGGACCGCTCACGGTGACGTCTCCTGCAATCGGTCAGATGCGTGCGTCGATGGCGACGCGGCACCCAAGTTGCGACACACGAGCACTTCAATGCCTCGGCGTGCGTCGTCGGCGCGTGTTTTGCCTATGCCGCGATTTTGCCCTGTCGGCTCGCATTCACAGCAACTGGTACGACCAGTTTGCCCGAACGTTTCACGGGTGTCGATCATCGCGTCAGCCGGACGACACGTCCGTGCCAACCGTCGTGCCAACCGCCATTCAGACGCGGCCGCGCGCACGGCGACACCGCCTGACCAAGCCTTATAGCAATCGATCACCAAATCGAGGAGACGCAAGTGGAAGTGTGGGTACAGAACTACGTGCCGGGTGGCACGCTATGGATCGCGGCGCTCATGGCCGCGCTACCGATCATCGTATTCTTTGTCGCCCTGGCGGGACTGCGCATGAAAGCGCATGTCGCGGGCGCGCTGACCGTCGGGATCGCATTGATCATCGCCGTCGCTTACTTCGGCATGCCGGCCAGAATGGCCGCCATGTCCGCCGTGTATGGCTTCGCTTACGGTCTGTGGCCCATCGCCTGGATCATCATCACTGCGGTCTTTCTTTATCGTGTGGTCGTCAAGACCGGACAGTTCGACATCATTCGCAGCTCGGTGGTCTCGCTGACCAACGACCAGCGGCTCCAGATGCTGCTGATCGGTTTCTCGTTCGGCGCGTTTCTTGAAGGCGCGGCGGGCTTCGGCGCACCGGTGGCCATCACCGCCGCGCTGCTCGTCGGCCTCGGCTTCGAGCCGCTGCGCGCCGCAGGCCTGTGCCTGATCGCCAACACCGCGCCCGTTGCCTTCGGTGCGATGGGCATTCCGATCATCGTGGCGGGTCAGGTGAGCGGCATCGACGCGTTCCATATCGGCGCGATGGCCGGACGCCAATTGCCGCTGCTCTCCGCCTTCGTCCCGTTCTGGCTCGTGTTCATCATGGACGGCAAGCGTGGCGTCAAGGAAACGTGGCCTGCCGCGCTTGTGGCGGGGGGCAGTTTTGCCGTCGCGCAGTACTTTTCGTCGAACTATATCGGACCGGAACTGCCGGACATCATCTCGTCGCTGTTCTCGCTCGTGTGCCTCGCCAGCTTCCTGAAGGTGTGGCAGCCGAAGACGTCCGCCGCGCGGGCCCGTTCCGGCGTGTCGATGTCGGGCGGCAGCGCAGCGCTGGGTGGGTTCGGTGGCCTTGGCGGCGGATCGGCACACAGCGCGACGGCGTCGCCCTACTCCGCCGGCCAGGTCCTGCGTGCCTGGTCGCCGTTCCTGATCCTGACCGCCATGGTCACGATCTGGAGCCTGCCCGCCTTCAAGGCACTGTTCGCCGCAAAAGGCCCGCTCGCGTGGACCGTGCCGTCGCTGCACGTGGCCGGGCTCGACCGCCTGGTGTCCAAAGCCGCGCCCATCGTCGCCAAGACGACCCCGATGGACGCCATCTTCAAGTGGGATGCCCTCTCGGCGACGGGCACGGCGATCTTCATTGCGGCACTGCTCTCGATGGCCCTGCTGCGCATGAAACCCGTCGACGGTGTGAAAAGCTTTTTCGAAACCGTCATGGCGCTGAAGAAGCCCGTGCTGGCCATCGGTCTCGTGCTGGCGTTTGCATTCGTCATGAACTATTCGGGCATGTCGACGACGCTTGCGCTGTTGCTCGCGCACACGGGCGCGGCGTTCCCGTTCTTCTCGCCGCTGCTCGGTTGGCTGGGGGTGTTCCTGACCGGTTCCGATACGTCGTCCAACGCATTGTTTGCGAGTCTGCAAAGCACCACCGCGCAGCAGATCGGTGTGTCGAACACGCTACTCGTGGCCGCGAACACCACCGGCGGCGTGACCGCCAAGATGATTTCCCCGCAATCGATCGCGGTGGCTTGCGCGGCCACCGGCCTGATCGGCAAGGAAGCCGATCTGTTCCGCTTCACCGTCTGGCACAGCCTGATGTTCGTCTTGCTCGCCGGTGTGATGACGCTGGTGCAGGCTTACTGGCTCACGGGGATGTTGGTGCATTGAGTCGGCCGTCGTTGTAGACACTCGCCGCGGCGCCGATCGTGCGCCACGGCGAGTGTGTCGTCCCCTGTTGGAGAACCCCATGAAAGCGGCCTTGTTCGTCCCCTGTTTCATCGATGCCCTGTTTCCCGAAGTCGGCATCGCCACGCTGGAGTTGCTGGAGAAACTCGGCGTGAGCGTCGATTACCCGCGCCGTCAGACCTGTTGTGGACAGCCTTTGGCCAACAACGGCTGCGAAGCCGACGCCGCGGGCGCCGAGTCGCTCTTTGTCGACAACTTCGCCGGTTACGACTACATCGTGGCGCCGTCGTCGAGTTGCGTGCATCACGTGCGCAAGCACCTGAGCGCAGCGGGCGAGTCGGAGCGCACGGCCGCCGTTCGCGCCAACACCTACGAACTCACCGAGTTTCTCCACGATGTGCTCAAGGTCCGCCACTTTCCGTGGGCCGAGTTTGCGTACACCGTCGGGCTGCATAACAGTTGCAGCGCCATCCGCCACCTGCATGCGGCGTCTGCCAGCGAGATTCCCGGCGAGCCATGGTCGAAGGCCCGCACGCTGCTCGACGGCGTGCGCGGCATCCGCTTCGCGGCGCCGCGTCGTCCCGACGAATGCTGCGGCTTCGGCGGCACGTTCTCCGTGTCCGAGCAGGCCGTCTCGGTCAAGATGGGGCAGGACAAGGTACAGGACCACCTCGACGCTGGCGCGCAGTTCATCGTCTCCGCCGACATGTCTTGCCTGATGCATCAGAAAGGTTGCGCGGCACGCGCGCAGACACCGATGCGCTTCCTGCATATCGCTCAAGTCCTCAATGGCGTTGACCTCGACACCCTCGCGCCGGCGGCGCATGCGCAGGTGACGGCATGAGCCGGGCCGAGCGCGTGAATCACGCCAGACAGGCCGAGGCATTTCTCGCGAAAACCGCGCACGTGGCATTTCACGACAAGCGCCTGTGGGACCTGCGCATGAAGCGCGACGCGCAGGCCGCCTCCATTGGCGAGTGGGAAACGCTGCGCACGCTCGCGTCGCAGATCAAGGAACACACGCTCTCGCGATTGGGCGACTACCTCGACCAATTCTCGACACAAGCCGAAGCCAATGGCGTGAAGGTTCATTGGGCGCTCGACGCCGCTGCGCACAATGCCATCGTCCACGGCATTCTCGCGGCGCATGGCGTCAAGACACTCGTCAAGAGCAAGTCGATGCTCACCGACGAATGCGAATTGCGCGAGTATCTCGAACCGCGCGGCGTCGAAGTCATGGAGACCGATCTTGGCGAGCGCATTCAGCAGCTCGACAAGCAGCCGCCGTCGCATGTGGTCGTGCCTGCGGTGCACAAGCTGCGGGGCGACGTCGCAAAGCTGTTCGGCCGCACGCTCGGCACCGATCCCGACAACGACGACGTGCACTATCTGGCCGAGAGTCAGCGTCAGACCACGCGTCCGGCGTTTCTCGAAGCGGGCGCCGGCATGACCGGCTGCAACTTCGCCGTCGCGGAAACGGGCACGGTCGTGGTGTGCACCAACGAGGGCAATGCCGATCTGTCGGCCAACGTACCGCCGGTGCACATCGTGTCCATCGGCATCGAAAAGCTGATTCCGCGCACGGCCGACCTCGGCGTGTTCATTCGCTTGTTGTCGCGCAGTGCCCTCGGGTCGCCCATCACCCAATACACGTCGCACTTTCGCGCGCCGCGTCCGGGTACGGAGATGCACTTCGTCATCGTCGACAACGGCCGCTCGGCGCGTCTCGCGATGGACGACTTCTGGTACTCACTCAAATGCATTCGCTGCGGGGCCTGCATGAATACGTGTCCGGTCTACCGACGCAGCAGTGGCCTGTCGTACGGCAGCACTTATGCAGGGCCGATCGGCGCCATTCTCAATCCCGCCTCCGACCTCAAGCGCTACAGCGCGCTGCCGTTCGCATCGACGATGAATGGCAGCTGCACCAACGTCTGCCCGGTGCGCATCAATATTCACGAGCAGTTGTACAAGTGGCGACAGATCGTGGCGCAGGAAGGTGAATTGCCCCGCGTCAAGCGCAGCCTGATCAAGGTCGCCGGCAAGCTGCTCGCCAATCCGGTGCTGTATCGCACATCGATCAAATCGATGAACGTCGCCCTGCACCGACTGCCGAACCTGGTGCTCTACAACCCCCTCAACACGTGGGGCAAGGGGCGCGACCTGCCCGACGCCCCCACCCAGACCTTCCGCGACTGGTACGACGCCCATCGAACATCGCGCGACACGACAGGCAAGGAGACGCCATGAGCACGTCCCGCAATGAATTTCTCGTGCGCGTGCGCGCCGCGCAGCGCGTGTCGCTGCGTGATGACGAACGGACTGTCGACGGGGCGTACGAACCGTTTCCCTTGCCCGTACTGCCTGTCTTCGAGACACCCGAGGGCGACCGGTGCGAGCGCTTCGGCCTGAACCTTGTTGCGATGGGCGGCAAACTCGCGACGCTCGACCACGCGCATGAACTGCCCGCGTGGCTTGCCGAGCGGTTTCCCGGCGTGACGCCCGTCACCGCGACAGCGCAAGCCACTACGGCGGCACCGCTCGACCTCACGCGCGCGCCGGCGTCGCTGCATGACGTCGACGTCGCCATCGTGCGTGCGCGCTTCGGCGTCGCGGAGACCGGCTCCGTCTGGCTCTCCGAGCAGGAGTACGGAGTGAACGCGCTCGGCTATCTCGTGCAGCATCTCGTGGTGTTGCTCGACCCACGCGACATCGTCGATGGCCTGCAGGACATCTATCGATTGCCAGACTTTGCGTCGGCGCGTTACGCGGTCCTCGTCACCGGACCGTCCGCAACGGCCGATATCGAAGGCGTGCTGATTCAAGGTGCCCAGGGCGTGCGTTCCCTCACGGTCGTGTTGCTGCCTCGCGACTGATTGCGTCCCAACGCCGCTCGGCGCCGCGACGCTTTGTCGCACAGCGCCCGTGCGTTCTCCCGCACTTGACGCGCATCAAGTTCGCCACGGGAGGCGGCTTCTACCATCGGTCGGGCTCACTCACGACTATGGAAACCACCATGAAGCTCTCTCTTGGCGCTACGGCCATCGCCGCAGCATTCGCCAGCTGTGCCGCCGTCTTCAGCCCATTCGCGGCGGCACAGGCAACGTCACAAACGACCGACACCCTCCCGGTCGAGTCAGCCAAACCCTTCGGCTTCATCAAAGACAGCTCGCAAGGGATTTACGCCGGCGACATCCTCGCACGCGTTCGCGTCATCGGCATTTTGCCGGACTCGCATGCAAGCGGCAGCGTGTTGCCAACACTGGGGGTGAGCGTGAACAACGCCATCGTGCCGGAGCTGGATTTCAGCTACATGATTCTCGACAACGTCGGTGTTGAACTGATTCTTGGCATGTCACGTCATCAACTGACGTCCAGCATCGGGAACCTCGGCAGCGTGAACGTATTGCCGCCGACGCTGCTGCTTCAATACCACTTCAATCACGCGGGCAAGGTACGACCGTACGTTGGCGCAGGCGTCAACTACTCGCGCTTCTGGAACAGCAACCTGCACGCGGGCGGCACGCCGATCTCGATCACGAACCACAGCGTCGGGCCGGCGCTTCAAGCGGGCGTGGACGTTCAAATGACCAAGCATCTGTTCGTCAACATCGATATCAAGAAGCTCTGGATGAAGACGGATACCGCGCTTGGCGGCACCGACCTGGGTACGCTCCACATCGATCCGTTGATCGTTGGCGTGGGGCTGGGCGTGACGTTCTGATACCCCGGCGGGCGCGCAAGAGAAACGTTCGGGCCACACGCCGAAACGCGAGGGCCATTACAAACGGCCAGCGCGCTCGCCCATGCCTTGCTGGGCAGCACCGCACCCGCACACACGCGGCGCCCGGGGAGGCGCCGCGCAATGTCCCCTAAGAGCGGGTGACGGCAAATCCCTTTTAAAGCATGCGTCGCAACGTATCGTCGCGACGGAAGTAGTGGTGCCACAGCGCCGCCAACGCATGGAACCCGATCACCCAATAGAACGCGTTGCCGATCGTCTCGTGAATCTCCTTGATCGAGCGGCCCGTCTGTTCGTCTTTCGCAATGAACTGCGGCAGCGCGATATCCAGCCCCGGAATCGTGAGCGGATGCCCCTGGGCATTGAGCGTCAGATAGCCCAGCACCGGCTGCGCAAACATGAACAGATAGAGCAGCAGATGCGCGGCAGACGACCCGGCTCGCGCCCACCACGCTTGGCCTGGCAGCGCCGCCGGCGCGCCCTTGATCAATCGAATGAGCAAGCGCGGCACAGCCAGCACCAACACCGCGAGCGCGGCCCATTCGTGGATCGTGAGTGATAACGCACGTGGCGCACTCCCTCTCGGCAAATAGCCTTTGATGATGACGGCGGCATAGGCGATCACAATCAGCAATGCGATCACCCAGTGAAAGAAAACCGAGGGCGGCGCGTACCGCTCACCGGGCAAGAGCGATGAACCGCGCGAGCGGAACTTGATCGTGTTATCCATCTGGGGAGTTCCTCAAGATTGGGGTCCCCCATTATCGCGTTCGTCCCGCGACAAGAAAAGATCGCCAATTGTCACATTTGTTACCCAACGTTCCCCCAGACATTCGGAATCCTCCTTCCCATAGGCAGATCGACTATGCCGACAATACGTCTGAAGCGCGCCCCCACTCGATGTTCGCGCCGCGCTGCGATGAACCTCCTTGGCCGACGCACGCTCGGTCGGCCTTTAAGCCCCGCTCGCGGGGCTTTCTTTTTGCCCGGAACGCTCGCCCCCTATTCTTACGAACCCTTCTGTCCTCACAGGTCCGATGCACACGACGGGAGCCATCACCGAGCCGTCTCGCTGCGGAGCAACAATCGCCATGTACATCGGTGAAATGAGCTTATCGCGGCAGTGCGACGATAGGGCTGTGAACTATCCGAGAGAATCGGTGCACAAATGCAAAAGCGGCAATTTCCGAACGATGCTTCAGGCGAGTCCGAGTCAAACGATCGGACGACACCGCAAAGTGTTGCGTGAAGCCCTCACGGCACTGGTCATCGCTCGACTTGCCGGCCGATAATGGTGACCAGGATTACGGAGGACAGACCATGCGAAAAATCGCGCTGCCCCAGGGCGACACCGTGCCGGTACTCGGCCAGGGCACTTGGATGATGGGCGAGAAACCGGAGCGGCGTCGCGAGGAGATCGCGGCGTTGCAACTGGGCGTCTCGCTGGGCATGACGCTCGTCGACACGGCCGAAATGTATGGTGAAGGGGCGACTGAGCGTCTAGTGGGCGAAGCGCTAGACGGACTGCGCGATGAAGTATTTCTCGTGAGCAAGGTCTACCCGCACAATGCCTCGCGACGTGGCGTGATCGCCGCTTGCGAGCGGAGTCTGGAACGCCTGCGCACCGATCGCCTCGACCTCTACCTGCTGCACTGGCGCGGCGACGTCCCGCTCGAAGACACGATTGCCGGCTTCGAAGCATTGCGTGAAGCGGGCAAGATCCGGCACTGGGGCGTGAGCAATTTCGATACGGACGACATGGAAGACTTGTTCGAACTGCCCGGCGGCGACCAGTGTGCGACCGATCAGGTGCTGTACAACCTTTCGCGGCGCGGTCCCGAGTATGACCTTGTCCCGTGGCTGGCGGCGCGCGGTCTGCCGATGATGGCGTATTCGCCGATCGAACAGGGACGGCTGCCGGCAAAAGGCGCACTCGGCGACATCGCCGCCGCGCGCCATGTCGCACCGCTGCAGGTTGCGCTTGCCTGGGTGCTGAGCCGCCCGGGCGCCGTCGCCATTCCCAAGGCGAGCACGGACGCTCACGTACGCGCCAATCGTGCTGCCCATGACATCGATCTGACGGCCGAGGAACTATTACGACTCGATCATCAGTTCGAAGCGCCGTCGCGAAAGCGTCCGTTGGAAATGATCTGAACTCACGCCTGAATTTTTAAGGCGTTCAGGGGTACGTACTTAACCCGGTACACTAGGTGCTTTCGTGCTTTCGCAGGGCGGCTTCATGAATGATTCACGTCCCGTCGTCGTTATCGGGGGCGGTTTGGTCGGCGTATGTACGGCCGCGTATCTTCAACGCGCCGGACACGCGGTGGTGATCGTCGACCGGCAATCGGCACGCCAGGCGGCGTCGCTTGGCAATGCGGGCTGCATCAATGGCTCGTCGGTCGTGCCCATCGCCATGCCCGGCGTGCTGTGGCAGGTACCCGGCTGGTTGATGCAACCGGATGGTCCGTTGGTGCTGCGTTGGGGGTACCTTCCGCGCATGGTGCCATGGCTGATGCGCTTCGTCGCCGCCAGTCAGCCCGCACGTGTCACCGCGCAGGCGCGCGCGTTGCGCGCACTGCTCGGCCCTGCGCTCGACGCCTATCAACCGTTGCTTGACGATGCGGGCGCAAACGATCTCGTCACGCGTCGCGGCTATCTCATCGCCTATTCCAGTCAGAAGGGTATGACGGGCGACGAAGGCGGAATGGCGCTGCGCCGCGACAACGGCGTGCACATCGAAACGCTGGATGCGAGCGCATTGCGCGAGTTCGAGCCCACGCTATCGCATGACTTCGTCGGTGCCCGCTACATCGGCGAGACCGGCCACACGCCTGATCCCGGCGCGCTGTTGGCGCGCTTGACGGCGCAAGTGGTCGCGCGGGGCGGGCGCGTTGTCGATGCTGCCGCCACCGCCATCGAGACCAATGGCGCGCAGGCCGTGGCCGTGCACACCGACCGGGGCCGCGAAGGCGCAAGCGCCGTGGTGATCGCGGCCGGTGCATGGTCCGCACCGCTCGTGCGCCAATTGGGCGACACCGTTGTCTTCGACACCGAGCGCGGCTATCACGTGGAAATTCCGACGCCGCACGAGATGCCCTCACGTCCCGTCATGTGGGCTGAAGGCAAGCTGTTCGCCACACCGATGAACGGCCGTCTTCGCGGTGCGGGCACGGTCGAACTGGCCGGTCTGCAAGCCTCACCGAACTGGCGGCGCGCCGATCTGCTGCTCAATCAGTTGCACAAGATGTTCCCCGGCGCAGTGAACGGGACGAAGCCGACACAATCGGTCGACGGTGCGCGCTGGCAAGGATTCCGACCGAGCACGCCCGATTCGCTGCCGGTACTGGGCGCGGCGTCGAAGGTGCCGAACGCTTTCTATGCATTCGGCCATGGCCACGTAGGTCTGACCGCCGCCGCCTCGACGGGACGCACGATTGCAGCGCTGGTGTCCGGCGAGCGGCCCGCCATCGACCTCTCGCCCTTCTCCATCGGCCGCTTTCGCTGACGGGGCAGGATCAGGCGGAGGACAGCGGGCGTGATCGTTGCCCCCCCCTCCTTCGCCAATCCTCACGACGCGCTGCGTATCGTCATGACTTGCAGACGGACGCGACGATATCGCACGAGCGCAGGCGCAGCGCGGGATCGTAGATGTCGGTGACGAGCATCAGCTCGTCGGCCTGCGTGCGCTCGACCAGATCGGACAGACCAGCCCGCACCCGCTCGGGGCCACCCACCACGGCCACGCCGAGGAACGCTTCCACCGAGTGCCGTTCGGCCGGATCCCAGCGCGCGTCCATATCGTTCACGGGCGGCTGTAATTTCAGGCTTTGCCCGCGCATGAGCGCCAAAATCTTCTGCTGCGCGGACGTTGCGAGAAATGCCGCTTCCTCGTCCGTGGGCGCGGCCACGACTGGCACGCCCACCATCACGTAGGGCTTATCCAACGCTGCCGAGGGACGGAATCGCTCGCGGTAAAGCCGAAGTGCGTCGAACAAAAACCGCGGGGCGAAGTGCGACGCGAACGCATACGGTAGCCCCAAATGCGCCGCGAGTTGCGCGGAAAACAACGACGAGCCCAGCAACCACACCGGAATATCGCTGCCCGCGCCGGGCGTTGCGACAAGTCGCTGTCCGGGCTGCGCGGGCGCAAGCAGCGCGCGCAATTCGGCGACCTGCTCGGGGAAATCGTCGCCATCGGACAATCGGTCGCGACGCAGCGCGCGCATGGTGGCCTGGTCTGCACCAGGTGCGCGCCCCAAGCCCAGATCGACACGTCCCGGATACAGCGCGGCGAGCGTGCCAAAGTTCTCGGCAACGACCAACGGCGGGTGGTTCGGCAACATCACACCGCCCGACCCCACCCTAATACGCGACGTCTTGCCCGCAACGTGACCGATCAACAGCGCCGTCGCCGAACTCGCGATGCCGTCCATGTTGTGGTGTTCGGCCAGCCAGAACCGCGTGAAGCCCAAGCGTTCAACGTGCTGCGCCAGTTCCGTGGATTGTTTCAGGGCATCGGCCACCGTGCCGCCGGCACGCACCGGCACCAGGTCCAGCATCGAGAGGGCCGTCTTCGACAAACTGCTCATGGGAGTCTCCAGGTTCCTGCGCGCGCCCACCCCGCATGTCGATCCGCAAGCTTCCTGGCTTCCTCACACCGGATGACGCGCACTATCGCCACAAAGTATAGTGACGAAGGTCCCAAATCCCCAGTAGGCACCTTTCAGTTGAATAGTCACCCATTGGTAACCATGAACAAACCAGCCCCGTTCGTTTTCGAGGAAACCTGCGTGCCGCGCCGCGTGCTGGAGCTCTTCAGCGTGAAGTGGACGAGCATGGTGTTATACGCGTTGCAGTGCGGCACGACACGCACGGGGGAACTCCAGCGCCGCTTGCCGGGGATTTCCAAGAAGATGCTCACGCAGACGTTGCGCGAACTCGAACGCGACGGTCTGATTCACCGCGAGGTGTTTGCCGTCGTGCCGCCCAAGGTGGAGTATTCGCTGACGCCGCTGGGTGAATTGTTCATCGAGCCCATCGAGATGCTCTACCGCTGGGGCAATCAGCACGCCGACGTACTCGCCCAACTGAGCCTGCGCCGCGGCAAGCGGGCGCAGGCTGGCGATTCCGGCGATTCCGGCTTCGCTACCGACACGACGATCCCATAGGCATCAACGATCCAGTAACCGTCCCAGACGCATCATCGTGACATTCACACCAAGGTGCCGCATCGACGGTTGCACGATGACGCAGTTGTCATAGGGGGTGACGATCACCTCGTCGCCATCGCGGGCGATCTCGGTGCCGGCCTTCTCGATCACCTCGAGCCCCGTGAACGGCTGCGAGAAGCGGAAGTCCATCGAGCGTGCCACGACTGGCTGTGTGATCTCCACGAACTTCTGGCGACCGGGACGCATCTGCGTCAGGTACGGCGCCATATCGGCCTCGGCCACGACGCCCGCGTGAATCAGGAAACGCGCCGCGCAATCGAGCGCGACATCGCGGGCGCTCCCCGCGAAATGCTGACCGGTTTCGATCAGCAGTGCGTTCTTCGGGCTGGCCGGGTCGCCGAAGCCGCCGTAATCGCGCATGCGCGTGCCATTGGCGTGCCCCTTGTCGACGATGACGTGCTCGGGCGTGCCGAGTTCTGCAGCAAGGGCAATCGCCTTTTCCAGCGGGCCAGTCATCATCAACGGCGCGGACGCCTCATGCATCGAGTGGATGTCGAGCAGCAGATCGACCGTGTCGATGAACGGACGCATCGCACGGGCACGCGCGAGCTCGCGGCTCTGACGCGCTCCGTCGAGCGTCGATGCGGTCCAGACGCGGTTCATGTCTTCGTCGAGGAAGCGGGTGGCGTCGGCGTTCTCCGCGCTGAATAGCTCGTACGCACCGATATTGCCGAAGCCGAGCGACAGACGGCCCGCCGTGGGACGCACACCGGCGGCAAGCAACGTATCGACCGCGATGGCGCCGCTCACTTCGTTGCCGTGCGTGAGCGCGAGAATCATCACGTGCTTGCCGGGCTTGCCGCTGTCGAACGAATGTAGGTAGTCGATGCCAGTGTTGCCCTCGCGCCAGCGGGCGATGTCGGGGAACGAGACTTCGATGGGGTACGCCGGCAGGGCGGCGCGGATCGCTTCAAGCGTGGTCATGAAAATGCTCCACAGAGGATGCCGCGAACGACGACGTCTCGGCAGGGAATGGCGAACGACGTCGTTGCGGCGGGATTCAGTTCATCGGACGATGGCGCCGGTGCAGAAGGTGCATCGCATGCCGATCGTCCGGGGCGTCGATCAAATCTTGGATACGCGGGGCGAGCCGTGCATCATGCCGGCGATCTTGCCGGCGCGCACTCGGCGGCCAAGCGATATCACTGCGGTAACGCTGAGTACGGCGGTCGCCATCACATAGAAACTCGGCGCAAGCTTGTTATGCGTGGCATCGATGAGCCAGGTCACGATGAGCGGCGCAAACCCGCCGAACAACGTCACCGAGAAGTTATACGACAGCGCCAACCCCGTGCCGCGCGTGCTCGTCGGGAAGATGTCCGCCAGCAGGGCGGGCAGCGGCGCGAGACTCACGGCGATGAGCAGACCCACGAGCGCCTGCACCATGAGCAGCGTCTGGAAGGTCGGATACTTGTTGAGCAACACGAACAAGGGGTACGTCGTGAGGCCCACGAGAATGAGTGCCCAGAGCATTACGCGAATGCGGCCGAAGCGATCCGAAAGGTGGCCCACGACCGGGGCGGCGATCATCAACATCACGCCGGTGACGACCGCGCCGATGAACGACGACGTCGCCGGAATATGCAGTTGCTTGACGGCATACGTCGGCATGTAAAGCTTGTGGACGTAGTTGAACGCCGTGGCGGCCGCGACAACCCCCGCGCCGAGCAACATGTTGGCGCGATCACGACCGAAGACTTCGCGCAGCGGCGACGTTTCGCGTTGCTTTTGACCGAGCTTCTTGAAGTCGGCGGTCTCGTCGATGTTGCGGCGGATGTAGAGACCGACCGGGCCGATGAGCAGGCCCACGGCGAAAGCGATACGCCATCCCCATGCGCTCAGTTGGTCGGCCGTGAGCAGTAGGCTCAGCAGCGCGGACACGCCGGCGGCGAGCACGGTGGCAAGACCTTGCGTCGACATCTGCCAGCTCGCAAAGAAGCCACGACGCTTCGCGTCGGCATGTTCGACCATGAAGGCCGTGGCGGCGCCGAACTCGCCGCCCGTCGAGAAGCCTTGCAACATGCGGGCGACGATGATCAGGAGCGGCGAGAAGATGCCGATCTGCGCATACGTCGGGGCGAATGCGATCATGGCAGTGCCGAGCATCATCAGGGCGATGGATACCGTGAGCGACGCTTTGCGGCCGGCACGGTCAGCGTAGCTGCCCAGAACGATCGAGCCCAGGGGACGCGTCACGAAGGAGATGCCGAAGGTGCCGACGGAGAGCAGCAGCGAGGTCGTCGGGTCGTGCGAGGGGAAGAACAACTGCCCGATCACGATGGCGAAGTAGCCATAGATCAGCAGATCGTAAAACTCAAGTGCATTACCGATGCTCGCGGCGCAAATTTCGCGCCACGGGTTGTGGGGTTTGGCGTTGTGGGTCATGCCCGGCTCCTCTGGATCGCTGGCGTTGGGGATAGGTGTGCGGCGACCGTGCACCACGCCACGAAGGCGCGCCAAGGCCACCAGCCAGTCTCAGGAAGCGGAGTGTAGGCGGCAGAAAAAAAGGCTTCGTGCCGATTCGGCACGCACGGGTGCTGATTGAGGAATCGGGGGGTGCGCTTGTGACACGACACCGGCCGCCCCGCCGCTGGACCCCAACGGCCGGGGTAACGTCAACGTCGCACCGGATCCGGCGTTGCCGCCCCATCGATCAACAGGCCGTGGGCATCGCCATCACTGGAGGAACTGAACGATGGCCGCCACCGTCGCGTTCGGCTGCTCTTCCATGAGCCAGTGGCCCGCGCCCGGGATCACGACCCCCTGCACATTGCCGGCGGCCCCACGCGCCACCGTTTCCATCATGGGGCCGAAGGATTTCTCGCCACCGATAGCGAGTACCGGCATCGGCAACGGACCTTTGGCGAGGAAGGCCTTGTTATCGATGGCGTCCTGGTCGAAAGCGTGGAACTGCTCGAAGCCGGAATGCATGGCACCTGGCAAGGCGTACAACTTGGCGTAGTGCCGCCGCGATGCCTCGTCGAAGTTTTTCGGATTCGCCGAGAAATCGTTCCAGAAGCGATCCAGGTAGATGCGCTCGCGGCCTTTCACCAGCCGCTCCATGTCGGGCCCACCAAATCGGAAGTGCCACAGCAGCGGACTCTTCAGGATTTCCTCCCACGGGCCGACGCCGGGTATCGGGGCATCCATCAACACGAGCTTGGACACGCGCTCGGGCTGCTCGGCCGCGAAGGCGTAAGCGACCATGTTGCCGATGTCATGGGCGACCACGTCGACCTTGCCAATCTGGAGCGTGTCCAGAACACCGGCGATATCGCGCGCTTCATTCTTCTTGTCATAGCCGGTCGCGGGGTGGTCGGAAAGCCCCATGCCCCGCAGATCCGGCACCACCACCGTGTGAGTGGCAGCCAGCTTCGCGGCGAGCGGCGCCCACATGTCGCCGGTCTCACCGTAGCCATGCAGCAACACCACGGCAGGCCCATGGCCGCCAACGCGAACGTAAATCCTTGCGCCGTTGGTCGTAATGGTCCGCGTCTTGAAACTCGCCGGAAATGGCACGACTGCGGAGAAGGCGGGGACGACAGGCAAGACGTACAGCGAGGCAAGCAACAACAGAAAAGAGAGCATCTTTCGCATTTCTAACCTCCGAGGGTTGAGAAAACCGATCCACAACGCCACCGTTGGCGCCATCGATCGCTACCGCGAACCACGTGCTTCGTTACCGCGTCGTACCCGTGCTGGTTGTCTCCATGAAAGAATCGGCGCCGATGCGAACACCCTCTATCCCCATGACGCGCTACGCTCTAGAACGTTCATGGGCTGTCGTGTCGCGCCGAACCGACGACCTCGCCCGCGCGTCCGCGACGTTCACCCCGGCGCCTTTCCTGCCTTCTGAAACGCATCGACCAGCTTGTCGACAATGCTATTGAGTTGCCCACGCTCGTCGGCACTGAGCATCGACAGCATTTCCGTCTCCATCGACTGCCCGAGCTCGTCGCTGGACACGCGCAAGCGCTTGCCGGCCGCCGTCGGCCACAGTTGAAAGTGACGCGCGTCGTCGGGATGGATCGAGCGCCGAATCAGCTTGCGTTGAATCAGGTCCGCAATCAGCTTCGAGAGCAACGTCTTCTCGATGAGCGTCTGCGCATTGAGCGCGCTCGCGGTAATCCCGGGTGCGTCGCAGATCACGCGCAGCACGCGCAATGAACGCACATCGAGCCCGAACGCGGGGCGGTACTCGGCGTTGGCACGGCTGATCATCTCGCTTTTGATCAGGTCCAGCTTGAACGTCAAATAATAGGCCACGCCACCGGCCGTGCCGCCTTCGGCTTTGGCCTTGTCGTCTTTGCCACGGCCCTCCGGTCCTTCGTCATGCCCCACCGGTGACGTTCCTGCTCGCATGTGCTGCCGCCCTGTCTGAAGTCTGCATCCCATCGAAGCGCGTTGCGCCGGCCTAGCCTCGCCCGCAGCCGCTTCGCCACGGACGATGATAGCTCAGCCGGATCGATGGCCGACAACATCCGGGTAATTCATTAGTTGAAATATTCAACTAATGAATTACCCTTCGACCAGAAGCATTCGTCCGGGCTGCCCCTGGACACCCCCCACACTCACTCATGGAAAAGAGGTCGGCGCAATGCAGACGGATGACGAATTGAGCAATCTTGGTGAACAGATGCGCACGTGGCGCAGGGACATCCACCAGCATCCGGAGTTGGGCTTTCACGAGCATCGCACGGCCGGCCTGGTGGCAAGACTGCTCGCCGACTGGGCCATCGACATCGAGACCGGTATCGCCGGCACCGGCGTTGTCGGCACGATCCGCGGCACGCGCGGCGAAGGGCCGTCGATCGGCCTGCGCGCCGACATGGACGCGCTGCCGATGAGCGAAAAAGGCACCGCCGCGCACCGCTCGACGCACGACAACGTGTTCCACGGCTGTGGCCACGACGGCCACACCGCCATCCTGCTCGGCGTCGCCAGACACTTGTCCCGGAATCGCGATTTCCGGGGCACCGTCCATTTGATCTTCCAGCCGGCCGAGGAAACGCTGCGCGGCGGCTCGGCCATGATCGACGAGGGCCTGTTCGAGCGCTTCCATTGCGACGAAATCTACGCATTGCACAACAACAATGCCCTGCCGGCCGGCAAGGTCGGCGTGCGCCGCGGCGCCATTCTGTCGGCATGCGACCTGTTCCGCATCACCATCCAGGGCATCGGCAGTCACGCGGCGATGCCGCACAAGTCGATCGATCCACTGATCGTCGGCACCACGCTTGTGCAGTCTATCCAGAGCATCGCGAGTCGCAACATCGACCCGCTCGACACCGCCGTGGTGAGTGTGTGCAAGTTCCTGTCGGGTACGGCGATCAACGTCATCCCCGACACCGCCGTGCTCGAAGGCACCGTACGCACGCTGTCAGTCAAAGCCCAGGACATCACGCTGGCGCGACTGCGCACGATCTGCGAGGGCGCCGCGACGATGTATGGCTGTGAAGTCACCTTCGAGCATCTGCAGACCTCGCCGCCGACCGTCAACACGCCCACCGAAACCGATCATGTGCGACGTGCGGCCGAGCGCGTGCTCGGTGCGGACAACGTGATCGTCGACGTCGCCCCGCTGATGGCCTCGGAAGACTTCGCCTTCATGTTGCAACAGCGCCCGGGCTCGTACTTCTTCCTCGGTCACGACGGCCTCACCTGTCACCACCCCGAATTCGATTTCGACGACGATACGGCGCCCACTGGCGTGGCCGTGTTCCTCGAAATTGTCCGGCAACGGCTTGGCTAAGCCTGCCTCATTCCCAACAAACGATCAGAGAGAAACCGCAATGAACGAAAACCCGACGCCGTCGCCGGCGATGGTGCGCAAAGTCGTCATCGCCTCGGTACTCGGCAATGCCTTCGAATGGTTCGACTTCGCGATCTACGGCCTGTTCGCCGTGATGATCGCAAAGCTGTTCTTCCCGAGCGGTAACGAGTTCGCGTCAATGCTGCTCACACTCGCGACGTTCGGCGTCGGCTTCGCGGTACGGCCGCTCGGCGGCGTACTGCTCGGCCTCTATGGCGACCGGGTCGGCCGCAAGAAAGCGCTGTCGCTGACGATCGTGCTGATGGCGGTCGGCACCGGCATGATCGGCATCTTGCCGACGCATGAGGCTATCGGCATTGCGGCGCCGATGCTGATGGTGCTTGCGCGGCTGATCCAGGGCTTCTCGGTCGGCGGCGAGTTCAGTGGCGCGACCACGATGCTGGTGGAGTTCGCCCCCGCGAATCGCCGCGGCTTTTTCGGCAGCTTCCAGATGTGCTCGCAGGCGCTGGCGTTTTCTCTCGGTGCATTGGTGGCGTATCTGCTCACGGTCAATCTCGCGCCGCACGATCTCGAGTCGTGGGGCTGGCGTCTGCCGTTCCTGCTCGGCATTCTGATCGGGCCGGTCGGCTGGCTGATCCGCTCGAACGTCGACGAATCGCCGGAATTTCTCAATTACGCGAACGATGTGAAACGCGGCAAGATTCAGCGCGTGAACACGCCGCTGCGCACCGTGTTCCGCGACTATCCGCGCGCGGTGCTCGGCACGCTCGGCGTCTCGGTGGTCGGCACCGTGTCGGCCTATGTGTTCGTGTTCTTCCTGCCGATCTTCGCGAAGAAGCAACTGGGCATGTCGGCCGCCGACGTCAACCTGAGCACGTTCATCGCCACCCTGGTCATCCTCGTGTTCTGCCCGCTTGCCGGCTATTTGTCGGATCGCTACGGCCGCAAGGCGGTCCTGCTGCCGGCGATCATCGCGTATGGCGTGGCGTCGTACGTGCTGTTCAAGCACTTCGTCACCCTGCCGAGCCTGGGCTCGCTGCTGGCGGTGCAGATCGGCGTGTCGTTCTTCATGAGCTTCTTCTGGGGTCCGACGCCGATCGTGCTGACCGAGGTCTTTCCGGTCAGCGTGCGCTCGACCGGCGCCGCCGTCACCTACAACCTCGCGGTGCTGGTGTTCGGCGGCCTCGCGCCGTTCCTGAATACGTGGCTCGTGCATGTCACCGGCAGCAATCTCGCACCGATCTACTACGTGCTGACGAGCGTGGTCATCGGGCTGGCCGGTGTGTTGGTGTTGCCGTCGGCCGGGCGTCGCGCCTCAGCGGCGCTTGCGACCTGAGCCGCGTACAACGCACGCGCGAACAGGGCGGTCGGCGGCGTCGCGCCTCCGCCCTGCGCTAACGATCGCCAAGCATGCCGAATTCAATCGGGAAGCGCGTATAGAAGACGTGGACGCGTTGCGCACGAATCACGTCGAGCAGACGTTCGGCTTCCTCGTCCGTGATCGCCAACACGACCTCGATCGGTTGTTCGGCGAGTTCGAAGAATCGGGCGGCATGGCGCTTTCCGACATGATCGATCCCTTCCGTGCCCACGAACAGGGTGGCCCCGCGAATCCCCAGCTGCCGCACTTCGCTCATGATCCATTGAGCGACCGGCTGATGGCCATGGCGGTGATTCTGCTGCGTATAGAAGGTGAGTTGACATCCATGCATGACGACCTCCCCAGGCGCGGCGTTCGCGACGTTCGCGCGCCCCTGACTGGCATACCCTCGCCCGTTGATTTAAATCTAGCACATCGCGCTTCGCCGGGAACGCGACTCGTTCAATGGGCCGACCGATCTCCGGTCCGCTGCGTCGGCAACCGCTGTCACGATCTCGGGACAAACCCCGAGCCGCGTCGTTGCTCCCCACGCCAGCGTCAGGTCTGACGGGCTTGGGCGGCCAGTCCCGGTCTGACGACGATCAACCTTGGTACAAATTGGGGTGGCGGGACGCAAATGACTGACTACACTTCCTAAGTGCGTACGACGCGAAGAGACCACGCAAGACGGTTCGTTATACGAAGGTCGTTGTACGTAAGACAAATTGGGGCTGGCGACGTAGCGTTTCCATTCCTTCACGGGAGGCATGTCCATGACGTGCCTAGGCAAATGGATGATCGGCGCGTGTGTTGTCACGCTAAGCGGCGTGGCGATCGCAGAGGGCGCCAACTCGGGCTCATCCGAACAGATGATGCTGGCCAACGTTGGCCCCGGGCCGCTCCCCATACAAGTGCCGCAACCGCCTCCACCGGTCTCCGTCGCTGCCGTTCCGGCCGTTCGGGTCACCCTTTATCCGTTTGGTCGCGAGGGTCCGGAGCCGACCGCGCAGGCCGACGACAACGCATTCCTCTACACGCGCATCGAAGCGATCAACAGTGCCCCGCCGACGGCGGACAACGGACATGTGGACTGGATCGACACCTCGACCTCGGAACCGGCCGCGCGGCCAACTCACAGCTACCTGAAGATCGGACCTTCCACGGCGCCGCAGTTGTCCCTCGTGCAGTGGGCCAACACCGACGACAAGCTGGGCTCCGACCCAAAGCGCGGACTGTCGCTCAAGACGGAGGACTGGACGTTTTCGGCAAGTGCCCGTGTGCCGCTGCTGCGCTCACACGACTTCGGTGCAACGATTTACGTCAAACGCCGCTTCTGAGTGGGCTTCTGAGTGCGCTTCTGTGCGCTTGACCGCGCTTGGCGCAGCGCGATATCTGGCCGGCGCTTGCACGCCGGCCCGACGTTGTTGTTGCTTCACTTATGCGGCTTATGCCGCCCGTGCCGCTTCTGCCAGCGACGCCGTCGGCTTCACCGCCGTCACATCGATTTCGACCAGCCACTCCGGGCGCGCGAGCGCCTGCACGACGATGCCGGTCGACACCGGAAACACGCCCTTGAGCCAGCGTCCCATGACGTTGTAGACCGCCTCGCGATAGCGCGGATCGACGAGATACACCGTGACCTTGCAGATATCCGCGAGCTGGCTGCCGCACTCGTCGAGCAGCATTGCAACGTTGGCCATGGCCTTTTCGGCTTGCGCGGCAACATCGCCAATGCCAACGGATTCGCGCGTATCGAGATCCTGGCCGATCTGACCACGCAGATAAATGGTGTTGCCGGCGACGACCGCCTGACAGAGGTCATTGTCGAGCTTCTGCTCCGGGTAAGTGTCGCGGGTGTTGAATTTGCGGATTCGGGTGTGCGTCATGATGTCTCGGTATGGAGTCTTGAGGTGGGTGGGCACGGCGCGCGATGGCGTCACGCACTCAATGCGTGAGGATCTTCGAGAGAAAGCGTTTGGCGGCGGCACTGGCGGCGTCGTTGAAGAACATGTCGGTCGGACTGTCCTCGACGATGGCGCCGTCTTCCATGAACACCACGCGATGGGCCACGCGTCGCGCGAAACCCATTTCGTGCGTGACGACCATCATCGTCATGCCTTCGCGGGCCAGTTCGACCATCACGTCGAGCACCTCGTTGACCATCTCCGGGTCCAGCGCCGAGGTCGGCTCATCGAACAGCATGGCCATCGGGTCCATCGACAACGCGCGCGCAATCGCCACGCGTTGCTGCTGACCGCCCGACAACTGCCCGGGATACTTGTGCGCATGCGCCGACAGACCGACGCGATCGAGTAGCGCGCGCGCCTTGGTGCGGGCCGCGTCGACGCCGCGGCCCAGCACGATCTGCTGCGC
The DNA here is from genome assembly GCF_902459625.1 of Pandoraea cepalis. Classification (NCBI taxonomy): domain Bacteria; kingdom Pseudomonadati; phylum Pseudomonadota; class Betaproteobacteria; order Burkholderiales; family Burkholderiaceae; genus Pandoraea; species Pandoraea cepalis. Next base: position 778,228 of record NZ_CABPRY010000001.1, on the reverse strand, counting down.
GAGCGTGAGATTGCGCGTGAGATCCAGATGCGGGAACAGCTCGAAATGCTGGAAGACCATGCCGACCTTGCTGCGCAGCTTTGGCAGGTCGGTCGTCCTGGCCGTGAGCGACGTGCCGTCGACGACGACATCGCCTTTCTGGAAAGGCTCCAGTGCATTGACCGTCTTGATCAGGGTCGACTTCCCGGACCCGGACGGTCCGCACACCACCACGATCTCGCCCGCGCCCACCTGCGTTGAGCACTGCTTGAGCACGTGATGCGCGCCGTACCATTTGTCGACGTTCCGGATGTCGATGATGGGCTGTGCGGTGCTCATTTGTCGAAGTACCCCGCGCGAATCGATGCGCCGATCAGGTTGAGAATCAGACGACCGGCCGTCACGCACGAGATCATGTTGGCGTCGTCCTTCTCGGGCTGAATCTCCACGATGTCCATGCCGACCACGCGCCCCTTGCGCACCAGGCCGTGAATCAGCTTGCGCGCCTGTACGAACGTCACCCCGCCTGGCGCCGGACCGGCAACGGCCGGCATCGTTGAGGGATCGAGGCCGTCCGCGTCGATGGTGAGGTAGTAGTTGCCGCCGTCAGGGATGCGATCGAGCACGGCGTCCATGCCGATGTCATGCAGTTCGTACGCGGTCACCAGTTCGGCACCGTAGGCGCGCGCCGCGACGAGTTCCTCGTAACGGCCGCTCCCCTGCGCGCGCAGGCCGATCTGCACGATGCGCTCCACGTGCGCCATCTCCGAGGCGCGGCGAATCGGGCTTGAGAGGCCTTCGCGCACGCCGTTCACCTCGTCACGCCAATCCAGGTGGGCATCGATGTGCACGAGCGTGATGGGCCCCTTCTGGTCCAGGCCGCGCAGCACGGGCGTCGTAATGCCGTGGTCGCCGCCAAGCACGATGGGCATCGCGCCGCCGGCCACGATGCGACGCACCGCCGCCTCGGCGCGGGCGTAGTGCTCGCCGGGCTTCGTCAGATCCGGGATGATGTCACCACAATCGACGAAGCGAATATCCGTGCGGCCCTGGAGCAGCGGCCCGTCGATATCGAAGTCGTAGTGGTTCGGGCGACGCGCGACGCGATCCGTCGCCTGGCGGATGGCGGACGGCGCATTCGTCTGGTCGTTGCTGAAATCCGACGGCGCGTACGGGGCGCCATACGGCATGCCCAACACCGCGATATCGGCCTTGAGGTTGTCGATGTCGAGATCCAGCGCTGAGTACAACAGGGTCGGATGGCCGGTACGGGGCGCCACGGTGTAGGTCGTCATGAGAGTGTCCTCGGGTGGGAGTTTCGGGGGCGTCAGGCGTGCCGGGTACGTCGCCCGACAACGGTTTCCAGTCGTCGCCCCACGCTGGCCAGCAACACGCTGCTGACCCAGTAGATCAACGCTGTCGTGCCAAGCACTTCAACGTAGGCGAATGTGTTGGCCGTGAGCAGATTGCTCTGATAGGTCATCTCCGGCAGGCTCATGACCGAAAAGATGGCCGAGTCCTTGAACATCATGATCACGAGGCTCGTCGTCGGCGGAATCAGGAAGCCGAAGAGCTGCGGTGCGATGATGTGCCGTTGCGTCTGCCAATAGCTCATGCCGAGCGAGAGCGCGGCATGCGTTTGTCCGCGGGCGACGCTGCGCAGTGCCGCGCGCAAGATTTCGCAGAAGTAGCCGCCCGTGTAGAACGCCGTGCACCCCACCGCGACGGTCATGGCCGATGCACCGACGCCGAGCTTGGGCAAGCCGAAAAACGACAGATAAACGAGGATCAGATACGGGATGTTGCGCACCAGCTCCACGTAGCCCAGCGCGACAGGTCGCAAGACCGTGCGCGACTGCGCCGCATAGGCGGCGACGATGCCGATCGCCACGCCGAGCGGAATGCCGATGACGCTGACCAGTGCCGTGACGCGCAGGCCTTCGAGCAGCACGGGAATCGCTTCCCTGACGATGGAGACATCAATGGCCATGGGGCAACATCCTGGAAACGCGGCGCTCGCACAGACGCGAGGCGGCCGAAATGCAGAACAGAAGGACGAAGTACACGGCCGCGGTGATCGCGAACACCTGTAATGGCAGGTCGGTCTGCAGCGTGGCATTGCGGGCGACTGTCGCCAGTTCCGGCACGGCGATGATCGACATCAGCGACGACGCCTTGAGCAGGATCGTGAACTCGCTGGTGAGCGGCGGAATGGCGCGATAGATCACCTGTGGCAGGAGTACGTGCCGCCAGACCTGCGAGACGCGCATGCCCATGGCGTAGGCGGCGGCGCGTTGCCCACGCGAGATCGTGCCGAGCGCACCGCGCAGGATCTCGACGATATAAGCGCTCGTGTTACACGCCAGCGCCGCAATTCCGGCGGCGATGGGCGAGATCGAGATGTCGAACAGCGCCGGCACCATGTAGTACGCGATCAGCATGTGAATGAGCGCCGGCGTGCCGCGAATCAGGCTCACCCACAGCACGACGAGCGAGCGCAATGGCGCGAGCGGCGAGATGCGGGCGAGCAGCAGCACGACACCGAGCGCCAGACCGATGGCGAAGGCGACGGCCGACGCGGCCAGCGTGATCGCCGTTCCCGAGACGACACCTTCGAGAAACGGTGCGATCACGCCACCCATGTCTAGCCCGCCGACCGTGGTCGCGGGCGTCAAATGGCACCTTGCGGCAGGTAGTTCGCGTGCGGCGTGTCCATCGACGCGCCGAACCACTTTTTCTGCAAGGCGGCGAGCTTGCCGTTCGCGCGGAATTCATCGAGCGAATCGTTGATGAACTTGCGGATCTCCAGATCGTTGGGATTGGCGACCCATGCCAGCAGCTTCGGCTGGCCGATGGTCCCGGCAATGCGGAACACGTTGGGCTGCTTGCGCATCTGGACGGCGGCGATATTGGACGGCATCAGTGCCACGTCGATCGTCTTGTTCGCGAGCGCGTTCGACACATCCGGATAGGCCTGGAACAGGCGCGTGCCGGCGTATCCCTTGCCGGTCTTCTCCTTCAGTTCCTTCTCGAATTCGTCGGCCACCGGCTGCGAAGACGACCCCATCTGGGTACCGATGGTCTTCCCGGCGATGTCCATGTCCTGCTTGATCGCTACGTCGTCGGCGCGCACCATCAGAACCGAACGCACCACGCCGACCGGCTGGCTGAAGGCGAAGCGCTTGGCGCGCTCCGGCGTAATGCCCACACTGGTGGCGACAAAGTCGAACTTGTGCGACATCAGGCCTGGCAGCAAGCCCTGGAACGGCAGGTTCATCTGCTCGAGCTTCACGCCGAGCTTTGCCGCCATCAGTTCAAGCACATCGTGCCCATATCCAACCACCTGACCGTTTTCCACGAACTCGAACGGCTCGTAGGCCGCCTCGGTGCCGACCGTCAGCTTGCCGCGCTTCTTGATGTCGGCCAGGGTGCCGCCTTCGGCATACGCCATCGTCGGCAGGGTCGGCAGGGCCAATGCGGCGCTCGATGCGAGCGTCGCCTTTACAAAAGATCGTCTGGACCAGGTCTTCATCGCTTGCCTCGCGGGGTGTGGGTAGGGGATTGCGCTGGCGCATCGGTTCGGTCGGGTCCGGCCCGGTGCGAGTGAAATCCAATGTATGCGGGCAAAAAGATCATGAAAAATGATTTTTTTATTGGTATGGTTCCAAAAAATGAAACCTTCTGACACGCGCCATCCGCAGCGGATTTGGCGCTATTTCCGGGAGTGAGGCGGTGGCGAGTCGTGACTTCAGTGAGCGAGATCTGCGTTCGTTGCGCATCTTCTGTGCAGTCGCTCAGGCCAGCGGCTTTGCGGCGGCGGAGAAGCAACTGAACATGTCGAAGGCGTCGATCAGCCGGCACATTCGCGAGGTCGAGGAAACCTTGGGTACTCGTTTGTGCGAGCGTGGACCGTCCGGTTTTGTTCTCACGCACGCGGGCAAGGTCGCGCTGGACCTTGCCCGCGACGCGCTGAAGTCGCTGGAGCGCATACGTCCCGAAATCGATGCGGTGCGCGGTGTGCTCTCGGGCACGTTGTCCATCGGCATGGTCGAGCACGTCGTGTCCGACATCGGCTGCCACATACCCGAGGCGCTTGCCGCGCTCAAAGCGCAGGCGCCCGACGTGAAGGTCGAACTCACGGTCATGACGTTCAACGAGCTCGACCTCGCGTTGCGCGAGCGCCGGGTACAGATCGCAATTCGCGGGATGTATCGTCGCGAAGCCGGGTTTCACTACCAGCCGCTGTTTATCGAGCGTCACCGCCTATACGTTGCACGGCATCGGATCAAGGACGCGTCGACGCTCCCCCTCGTCTACCGGAGCCAGCCGTTTGTCCATGAAGCGCTCAATTCTCTCGGACTCACGCGAGGGCCAACGGCGTCAGGACTGGAGGCCGTCGCCATGCTGGTCCTCTCCGGGCATTACGTCGGACTGTTGCCGCAGTATTACGCCGCGTTGTTTGGTAAGCGCCACGCGTTGGTGCAGGTTCCGACAGGCCCTGAGTATGAGAATGCCATCAGCGCCATCACCGAGGCCTCGCGGCCCAGGACGCGCGCGCTGGAGCTGTTTCTCGATCTGCTGGCGCAGTGTCACCCGCGCGAATGAGGCGTGAGGGTTCGGCCGCGCGGCGCGCTAGCCGATGCGGTGCACAAGCCATCCGAAAAATATTTTCTCGATTTTCCGCGCCTCGTCCCACCCATCAAAACGCTCGTAACCTGCCCGCAAATCGCCGTCCGACGGGGCCGATCACCATGCTGCAACGCAACAATCCAGCCAATTGTTTCGATATTCACAATAATCGATTCAGCACTCGGGCATTGTCTGCGCATGCCCACACCCGCTATAGTTGGCCCGCCCCCGGGACGCGATGCCGGGTTGTGCCTCCGGACAGGTGATCCCTGTGAGGCGAGCGCATCAGCGTCATGTTGCAAACGTAGTTATTAATGCGATGTCACCATCGCCCGTAGAAATGAGAGACACAGCTACTACCGACGCCGCCATGGCCACCAAGCCGCCCACGCCGGAAGAAATCCGCAAGCGCATTTTCGCGATTGTTGCGGCATCGTCCGGGAATCTGGTCGAGTGGTTCGACTTCTATATCTATGCGTTTTGCGCGATCTACTTCGCGCCGGCGTTCTTCCCGAGTGCCAATCCCACCGCACAGTTGCTCAACACCGCGGGCGTGTTTGCCGCAGGCTTCCTGATGCGCCCCATCGGCGGCTGGATCTTCGGCCGCATCGCCGATCGCAACGGCCGCAAGAACTCGATGGTCATCTCGGTGATGATGATGTGCTTCGGCTCGCTGATGATCGCCGCGCTCCCGACGCACGCCAGCATCGGCAACTGGGCCCCGGCATTGTTGCTGGTGGCGCGTCTGTTGCAAGGTCTGTCGGTGGGTGGCGAATACGGCACGACGGCGACGTACATGAGTGAAGTGGCGCTCAAGGGCCGTCGCGGCTTCTTCTCGTCGTTCCAGTACGTGACGCTCATCGGCGGTCAGCTGCTTGCCGTGCTCGTGGTCGTGATTCTCCAGCAATTGCTCAGCGAGGCCGAACTCAAGGCCTGGGGCTGGCGCATTCCGTTCGTGGTCGGCGCGATCACTGCGGTCGTTGCCTTGCTGCTGCGTCGCACGCTGCACGAGACGTCGACGAGCGCGAGCCGCAACAGCCGCGACGCCGGCTCGATCGCCGGGTTGTTCCGCCACCACAAGGCTGCGTTTTTCACGGTGCTCGGCTACACGGCCGGCGGCTCGCTGATCTTCTACACCTTCACCACGTACATGCAGAAGTACCTGGTGAACACAGCCGGCATGCCGATCAAGACGGCCAGCTACATCATGACGGGCTGCCTGTTCGTCTACATGTGCATGCAGCCGATCTTCGGCATGCTGTCGGACAAGATCGGCCGTCGCACCAACATGCTGCTCTTCAGCGCGCTCGGCGCCATTGCCACGGTACCCATCCTCACGACGCTCAAGACGGTGCAAAGCCCGACCGCGGCGTTTGTGCTCATTTGCCTGGCGCTCGCCATCGTCAGCTTCTACACGTCGATCAGCGGCATCGTGAAGGCCGAGATGTTCCCGATCGAAGTGCGTGCGCTCGGCGTGGGTCTGGCCTACGCCGTGGCCAATGCCATCTTCGGCGGCTCGGCCGAATATGTGGCGCTCGGCCTCAAGAAGGCCGGCATGGAACCCACGTTCTACTGGTACGTGACCGGCATGATGGTGCTGGCGTTCCTCGTCAGCCTGCGCCTGCCGCGTCAGGCGAAGTACCTGCAGCACGAGCACTGATCGGGCACGTCGGGGGTTGGCGCGCGGTTCAGGCGTCGTCCCCCGAGGCCTGACGAGCGCTTTGCCAGATCGCGTCGAGCACCGGGTGCGGTTGGTGCCGCCGCCGGTAGAGCGCAATATCGAAGCCGATCTGCCATTCCTTGCCACCCACGATCGCGAGCGTGCCGCGCGCAATGTCGTCGGCCACCAGGCGTTGCGGCAACCACGCGATACCGGCACCGCGTCGCGCCATCGCCAGAATCGCTTCGTACGAATCGGCCTGATACACCGGCTTGAGCGTGGGACGGTTTGCCATCTCGGCAAGATGGCGGGCCAGCACGGCCCGCAACGTCAGTGTGCGGGAAAACGCCAGCCAGGGAATCGGCGACGGCCCGGCGGCAAGCCGATAGGAGGCGCGTCCCTTGGCGTCGAGCGCACTCACCGGCACCAGCACTTCACGCGCGACACTCAACCAGTCGTAACGCTCCTGATCGATCAGCAGACGCGTGTGCGCGCTCGAATATACGATAAGCAGATCGACCTCACCGGCCGCGAGCCGCAGAATGGCCTCCTCGGCCCCCCCCGTGGACAGCGTCGCGGTGAAGAAGCCGATGCGCGAGACCGCGTCGTCGTACCAATCCGGGAAAAATGTCGCCGCCAGGGTGCGGCCCGTGGCGATCTTCAGATTGTTTTCGAGTGTGGGCGCGGCGTCCTGCAACTGCGTGCGAGCGCCGTGAAGAATGTCGAGCGCATTGGTGGCCGCATCGAGAAAAACGGTGCCGGCAGCGGTCAGTTCAAGCGGTTTGCTCCGCTCGACCAGTTGTGTGCCCACCCACTCTTCCAAGGCGCGGATGCGTCGCCCGAATGCCGGGTGCGTGACGAAACGGTTTTCCGCCGCTCGCGTGAAACTGCGCGTGCGTGCCAGTTCGACGAAGTCTTCAAGCCATCGCAGTTGCATACCGTCTCCTCACGGCGTCCCCGCGGCCTCGACGAGGCCGATTCGTGTTGCGCTCAGGCCTTGGAGAGCGACTTGAGCGCGTGCTTGATGCCGTCGGACACACTTGTGCCGTCGGGCACGCTCTTGACGGCGGCAAGTGCCTCCTTGTCGGAGTAGCCCAGCGCGAGCAATGCATTGACGACGTCGCTCTTGTGGTCGTGCGGTGTGACCGCGCCGGGCACCGTGCCCAGTTGCGCGCCGAGCTTGCCCTTGAGTTCGAGCAGCAGACGCTCGGCCGTCTTCTTGCCGATGCCGGGGATCTTCGTCAGACGTCCCGACTCCTGCAGCGTGACGGCCTGCGCGATGTCCGCGACGCTCATGCCCGAAAGAATCGCAAGTGCCGTGCGTGCGCCCACGCCGGAGATCTTGAGCAGTTCGCGAAAGGTATTGCGCTCGTCAGGCGAGCCGAAGCCGAAGAGCAGTTGGGCGTCTTCGCGCACAATGAACTGGGTGAGCAGCGTCACGCGTTCGCCGAGATTCGGCAGGTTGAAGAAGGTGCTCATCGGCACCGAGATTTCATAGCCTACGCCCTGGCAATCGACCAGGATGTGCGGCGGATTCTTTTCCAGCAACGTGCCGGAGATGCGGCCAATCATTGACGCCTCGGGAGAGTGACTTCGACAGGCGGCAAGTGTAGCAGCCGCCAGCTCGGCAACGGACTCGGCAAGCTCATCCGTCGCCTTCAATGCCCGCGACCGCGTCGCCCGTCGAGCGTCTTGCCGCGCTGCGCAAACACTCGAGCGTCGCCGCCACCGCGGCCCGATTCGCGCCGTCGTCGCGCCAGTACATCGAGATCGCCCCAAACCCCGCCAGCCGCAGCGGCACGATCCGCAACGCGCCGAGCGCCTGCAAGCGGCTCGCCGTGCGGTGCGACGCCAGGCCGATCATGTCGCTGTTATTGAGCAACGTGAGATTGAGGATCGTGGAGTTCGACTCGATGGTGTCGTTCGGCAACGGATAACCGGCCTCCGCGAGCGCCGCCTCCAACGCGTTGCGGATCGGTGTGCCACGCGGCCAGACCACCCAGCGGTAACGCTGCATATCGGGCCAGTCGACCATGTCCAGCGAAAAGACCGGATGGCGCGCGCGCGCAACGAAATGCAGCGGCTCCAGATATAGCGCCTCGGCGCGAACGTTGCGATCCTGCAGTTCGGGGGCCGAGCGCCCAACAACGATATCGATCTCGCTGTGCGCGAGCTGATTCATCAGCCGGTCCATCGTGTTCTCGATCACGCGGGCCTGCACGCGGGGCATGCGCTGCAGGAGCAACAACATCGCGAGCGGCACCGTGTCCGCCGACGATGCCCCCGAAGTGCCGATGGCCACCAACCCGCTGCCGCCCTCGCGCATGGCATCGAGATCGTCGCGTGCCGTGTCGAGCTGCGCCTCGATTCGCCGCGCATGCTGGATCAGGGATTCCCCGTAGGCCGTCGGACGCAATCCCCGCGCCTGACGCTCGAACAGCGGCAGGCCAATGTCCTCCTCCAAATCCTTGAGCCACTTCGACAAACCGGGTTGCGTCGTGTTGAGCAATGTCGCGGACTGGCTCATGTTGCCGGTCTCCGCAAGGGTCAGCAGCATTTGCAGATTGCGCAGACGCAGTCGATGGGTCCAGTCCATACGAAGTCTCCGGGCCCCCTCGGGGCGTCCCCAAAATCACCCAATCCATACTATTTTTCGTATGGATCCGATGATTTATTCATTTCAAATAATATGTCTCGCCGAGTATAACGCTACTCATAGACCCGCAAGCCCTCGTCGGCCGAGCTTGTCAGACGAGTTGACCGGGCCCCATACCGTCACGGAGACACGCATGTCCGAACGCGCCCCCAGCGCCGATCGCGCTGCCTATTACGAACACATCGGGCACAACCACATGGCCCCGCTGTGGGAATCGCTGCACAGTCTCGTCCCCCCTCAGCCGCGCCCGCGTGTGGTGCCCGCCATCTGGAAGTACAACGAAGTGCGCCCGCTCGTGATGGAAGCGGGACGCGTCATCAGCGCCGCAGAGGCCGTGCGTCGCGTGCTGGTCTTGCAGAATCCGGGAACGCCGGGCTCGTCGAGCATTACCGGTTCACTTTACGCCGGGCTACAACTCATTCTGCCGGGCGAGATCGCACCGAGCCATCGCCATACGCAATCGGCCCTGCGCTTCATCGTGGAAGGTCGCGGCGCGTGGACGGCCGTGAACGGCGAGCGCACCACGATGCACCCCGGCGACTTCATCATCACGCCGTCGTGGACGTGGCATGACCACGGCAACCCGGCGGACGGCGAGCCGGTCGTGTGGCTCGACGGCCTCGACATTCCGCTCGTGCAGTACTTCGACGCGGGCTTTGCCGAGAACTACCCCGAGTCGCAACAGCCGGTGCAGCGCCCCGAAGGCGACAGCTTCGCGCGTTACGGCCACAACATGCTGCCGGTGCATCACAAGGTCAGCGATCCGACCTCGCCGATCTTCAGCTATCCGTACGACCGCTCGCGTGAGGCGCTCGACACGCTGTACCGCAACGGCGAACTCGATCCGTGGGACGGCATCAAGCTGCGCTATGTGAATCCGGCGACCGGCGGCTGGCCGATGCCGACGATGGCGACGTTCATGCAATACCTGCCCGCCGGCTTCCAGGGCAAGACCTATCGCAGCACCGATGCAACGGTCTTCTCGGTGGTCGAGGGTCGCGGCACGGTGCGCATTGGCGACGAGGTCTTCCAGTTCGAGCCGCGCGATCACTTCGTCGTGCCTTCGTGGGCACCGGTGCAGCTCGCCGCGCTTGAAGACGCCGTACTGTTCAGCTACTCGGATCGCCCCGTGCTCGCCGCCCTGAACCTGCTGCGAGAGTCGCGCGCCTGAGGCCGCCCCAACGCTCACTTGTCGGCCCCGCGCGCAGAACACCCGCACGAGCGGCGCGCGCAGCCTCTGACCTATCCTTTATTCGTTGAGTCAAACCCTATGTCCTTCGTCTTCGCTCCGCCCGCTACCGTTGCCATTCCCGTTGTCGGCAGCGCCGACCAGTTCGCCGTGCGCCGCGTGTACTGCGTTGGCCGCAACTACGCCGCGCACGCCCGCGAAATGGGCTTCGATCCAGACCGCGAACCGCCGTTCTTCTTCTGCAAGCCGGCCGATGCGGTGCTGCCGGTGGCCTATGGCGAGACGCTCACGCTGACGTATCCCGCGCAGACAACCAACTACCACTACGAAGCCGAGCTGGTCGCCGTGATTGGCAAGGCGGGTTCGGATATTCCGCTCGAGCAGGCGCTCGACCATGTCTGGGGTTACGCCGTGGGTCTCGACATGACGCGCCGCGATCTGCAAATGAAGATGCGCGAAATGGGGCGTCCGTGGGAAATCGGCAAGGCGTTCGATGCCTCGGCCCCGATCGGCCCGATTCATCCGGTGTCGAGCGTCGGCCATATCGAGAAGGCCGCGATTTCGCTGACGGTCGACGGCGTGCAAAAGCAGAAGAGCGACATCACGCATCTGATCTGGTCGGTGGCGGAAACGGTCTCGTACCTGTCGCAGTTCTTCCGTCTGGAGCCGGGCGATCTGATCTACACCGGCACGCCCGAAGGCGTGGGCCCGGTCAAGGCCGGGCAGACGATGGTCACCGCCGTAGAAGGGCTCGGCGAGATCACCGTGCGCGTGGTGTGAGGCATCGTCATGCAGCTCTATAGCTTCTTCAACAGCTCGACGTCGTATCGCGTGCGCATTGCGCTCGCGCTCAAGGGGCTGGAATTCGACACTATTCCGGTGAATATCCGCGCCGGCGAGCATCGCGCCGGCGCGTATGTCGACGAGGTCAATCCGTCGGCCAGCGTGCCCGCCCTGATCGACGGCGAGATCGCGCTGGGCCAGTCGCTCGCCATCCTCGACTATCTCGACGCGAAGTATCCCGAGCCGCGTCTGGTGCCGCAGGACATCGAGGCACGCGCCCGCGTGCTCGAATTGGCGATGCTCGTCAGTTGCGACATGCACCCGGTGAATAACCTGCGCATTCTGAAGTATCTGCAAGGCCCGCTGGGCCTGAGCGTCGAGCAGAAGAATGCGTGGTACCGCCACTGGGTCGACGAGGGCATGGCTGGCGCGGAGCGATTGCTCGTCAAGTATGGACACGGTGCGTGGTGCTTTGGCGATGCACCGACGCTCGCCGACGTCTGCCTGATTCCGCAAATCGCCAACGCCCGGCGCATGGGTTGCGATTTGTCGGCGTATCCGCGAGCGATAGCGGTCTATGCGCAGGCGCAGACACATCCGGCCTTCCTCGCGGCAGCGCCCGATCGTCAGCCGGATTACACGGCCTGATTTCCATCCAGAACGGCTGGACAGGCCGCAGGAGACAACCATGAATCAAACCTCTCAACCCAAAGCGCTGGTCGTTGGCGGTGGCATCGGCGGCCTGGCGGCTGCACTCGCGCTCGCCAATCAGGGCGTGCAAATCGAACTGCTGGAGCAGGCCGAGACCATCGGCGAGATCGGCGCTGGCATTCAGCTCGCCGCCAATGCGTTCGCGGCACTCGACGCCCTCGGCGTTGGCGAAGCGGCGCGCGGCCGTTCGGTCTTCACCGACCACATCACCCTGCGCGACGCCATCGACCGCAGCATCATCGCGCAAGTCGACGTTGGCGCGCCGTATCGCGAGCGCTTCGGCAATCCGTACGCCGTGATCCACCGCGCCGACATCCATCTGTCGATTCTCGAAGCGGTACAGCGCAATCCCCTGATTCAGTTCCGCACCGCGACGCGTGTCGTCTCGCTGGCGCAAGACGACAAGCACGTCACCGTCGTCGACCAGCACGGCGAGCGCCATACGGCCGACGCCGTGATCGGCTGCGACGGCGTGAAGTCCGCCGTGCGCGCCGTGCTGATCGGCGACGAACCGCGCGTAACCGGTCACGTGGTGTATCGCGCGGTCGTCGACGTCGAGCACATGCCGAAGGACTTGCAGGTCAACGCGCCGGTCGTCTGGGCAGGACCAAACTGCCACCTCGTGCATTACCCGTTGCGCGGCGGCACGCAATACAACCTCGTGGTCACGTTCCACAGCCGCGAGCAGGAAGTCTGGGGCGTACGCGACGGCAGCAAGGAAGAAGTGCTGTCGTACTTCGAAGGCATCGATGCGCTGCCGCACCAGATGCTCGACCGTCCGACCTCGTGGCGACGCTGGGCCACCGCCGACCGCGATCCGGTCGCGCAGTGGAGCTTCGGCCGCGCCACGATCCTGGGCGACGCCGCCCACCCGATGACGCAGTACATCGCGCAAGGCGCCTGCCAGGCGCTCGAAGACGCCGTCACGCTCGGTGCCGCGTATGCGGCCGCGAACGGCGATTTCGTCGACGCCTTCCGCCGCTACGAGCACGCCCGCATTCCCCGCACCGCCCGCGTGCTCTACGGCGCGCGCGACATGGGCCGGGTCTACCACGCCAAGGGGGTGGATCGCTGGGTGCGCAACTCGCTATGGACGGGCCGCACGCAAACGCAGTTCTACGACGCTCTGCAATGGCTGCACGGCTGGCGCGCCGAGCATTGCCTGTCGCAAACCCCATGGCTGGCTGAGGCCTGAGCCCTAACCACACCTCCACCCCTGGATTCACCGCCCGGCATCCGGGCATCCCGCCGCGCGACGGACCAACACGGTCGCGCTGCACCCCCTCGCCTCGCGTCTCGCGAGGCGAGGGCTCGGCAGCACTAATAACAACAATCACTGCAACACGTTTTGGCGACGACGGCCGACTTGCCGCGCCGCTTCTGGCAACCCTGAGGAGACAACCCATGCCAGCCACCCCCATCAACGTGACGGCGTTCATCGACCGCCATCGCATTTCGCCGTTCCAGGTGATGATCGTCGTGCTGTGCTTCCTGATCGTCGCCATCGACGGTTTCGACACGGCCGCCATCGGCTTCATCGCCCCTGCCATTCGCGCCGAATGGTCGCTCACTCCGGCGTTGCTCGCGCCCCTTTTCGGCGCCGGGCTCGCGGGCCTGATGGCCGGCGCATTCCTGTTCGGGCCGCTCGCCGACAAATATGGCCGCAAGACCATTCTCATCTTCTCCGTGGTGTTCTTCGGTTTGGCGAGTCTCGCGTCCGCTGGGTCGATGGAATTGTGGCAACTGATCGCGTTGCGCTTTCTGACGGGCCTCGGCCTCGGCGGCGCCATGCCAAACGCGATCACGCTGACGTCGGAGTACTGCCCTGAGTCGCGCCGCTCGTTCCTCGTGACGACCATGTTCTGCGGCTTCACGCTCGGCTCGGCGCTGGGCGGTCTCGCATCGGCCGGGTTGATCGACGCCTTCGGTTGGCGCTCCGTGCTGATCGTGGGCGGCGTCATGCCGCTCGTGCTCGGTGTGGTCCTGATGCGCGCGCTGCCCGAGTCGGTGCGCTATCTCGTGATGGCGGGCAAGTCGCCGGAGCGCATCGCGGCATCGTTGCAGCGCATTGCGCCGCACGAAGACCTGCGTGGCGCGACATTCAATGTCGCGACGAAGCCGTCGACCACATCGCCGGTGAAGCATCTGTTCAAACCCGAGTTGCTGCGCGGCACGCTGCTTTTCTGGGTCACGTTCTTCATGAGCCTGCTCGTGATCTATCTGCTCTCGAGCTGGTTGCCCACGCTGCTTCGCACCAACGGCCTGACGCTGCGCAACGCCGCCATCGTCACCTCGATGTTCCAGGTGGGCGGCACGCTCGGTGCGATCGTGCTCGGCTGGTTGATGGACCGCGTCAACCCGCACTACGTGCTTGCCGCGGCCTACGTGCTTGCGGGCGTATGTGTCGCCGCTGTCGGCCCTGTCGCCAGCTCGCCCGTGCTCGCCTCGGTGGCCGTGTTCTGGGCCGGGTTCTGCGTGTCGGGCGGTCAGGTCGGCGCGAATGCGCTGTCCGCCGGGTTTTACCCCACCGACTGCCGCGCCACGGGCGTGAGCTGGGCCAACGGCGTCGGGCGACTGGGGTCGGTGGTTGGCTCGGTCGGCGGCGCGTCGATGCTCGCCATGGGATGGTCGATGCCGGCCCTCTTCGCCGCCATCGGCGTGCCGGCCGTGCTCGCCGGTCTGACGATGCTCACGCTGGGTCGCCTGCGTCACCATCAGGCCGCGCGCGCGGTGCAAGCCACGGCCTAAGCGTTTCGGCCCACGCAACAAGGCATACGTAACGCACACTGCCGCGGGTCTCGGGCTTGAGCGGGCGCCATTCGCATTGGGCGATGGCGCCCGCGTGCGTTTCCGGCCGGGGAGTCCCGACAGCAAAGAAGTCGCGCGGCGTGCTGCATCGCGCAAATCGTGGCGGATAGGCATACAGTGTCGACTGGCGGCGAATTCGAGGTGTCCATTCGGCACCCGCGTCATTGCGACGCTGCGCCGCGAGCCCCCATTCCCCTGTGGAGATTGAAGGTGTCGTTGCCCTCATTGCTGGTCCTGATCCCGATGCAACCCGAGCAGTTGTCCGCACTGCAAACCCATTTCGATGTGGCTTACCACCCGAGCTATCACCCCGCGCCGCAAGGCTGGGGGCCCGACGGCGAGCGGGCGCGCTTCGTGCTGACCCACGGCGCGCGTGGTCTGAGCGCCGCCGAGCTGTCGCATCTGCCGAACGTGGTGTTGGTCAGCGCGCTGGGCGCCGGCTACGAGAATCTGGACGTCGCCGCCATGCGTTCGCGCAATATCGTGGCCGTGAACGGCGCCGGTGCGAATGCGCCGACGGTAGCGGATCAGGGCTTCGCCCTGCTGCTTGCTGCCGTACGTCGTATTCCGGCATACGACGCCGCCTGTCGCAAGGGCGTGTGGCGCGACGCGCTGCCGATGCAGCCCGGCGTGTCGGGCAA
Organism: Pandoraea cepalis; assembly: GCF_902459625.1. Classification (NCBI taxonomy): domain Bacteria; kingdom Pseudomonadati; phylum Pseudomonadota; class Betaproteobacteria; order Burkholderiales; family Burkholderiaceae; genus Pandoraea; species Pandoraea cepalis. Next base: position 763,172 of record NZ_CABPRY010000001.1, on the reverse strand, counting down.
GAAGTTGGGAATCGTGGGGCTGGGGGCGGTCGGACGCCAGTTCGCCAAACGCGGTGAGGGCTTCGATATGCAGATCGGCTACCGGAATCGGAACCGTCGCGACGATGCGCCCGCGCACTATCAATATTTCGACAGCGTGCTGGCATTGGCCGAATGGGCGGACTACCTCGTCGTGACCGCTCCGGGCGGCGCGCAGTCGCACCACCTAGTGAATGCCGAGGTGCTGCGCGCGCTGGGCAAGCATGGCTTTCTCGTCAATCTGGGGCGTGGCAGCGTCGTCGACACAGCCGCCCTGGCGGACGCATTGCGCGATGGCACCATCGCCGGTGCCGGGTTGGACGTCTACGAAGGCGAGCCGTCACCGCCTGCGGCACTGATCGATTTGCAGAATGTGGTGCTCAGTCCGCACGTCGCTGGCCGCTCGCCCGAAGCGGAAGCCGCCACGCTCGCCCTGTTCCTCGAAAATACGCGTCGCTTCCAGGCGGGGGAGCCGGTGTTGACGCCGCTGTGAGTGGCGAATGGCGTCAGTGATTGTCGAGCCCGTCGATGCTTCGCACGGGCGACGGCGAGAGCGTGACGCCGTCGTTGACCGGCTCGAACTCGATGCTGCTGTTGGCGCTGCCCGTGGTGAAGGCGGTCTCGCACGTCGGACACTTCACTTCGGCATCCGAATGGAGATAGTCATACATCGCCTGGACGGTCGGCTCGCTCGCCGCGACGGGAAAGCGGGCTTTACAGGTGGGACAAACGACGAAACCGGTGTGGATCGACAGCATGGCAAGCCTCCTGTAGGCAAGTCGGCAACGTCCTCGATTTTACAACCCGCCGGTTCGGAGTGTGGCGCGAGCCGGGAGGGGTTCACTATGGAATCAATCCTCTTGTGCGCGGAGGATTCGTCCGATTTGACGGGCGCTTAGCCGGTATGCGCAGCGCCGTTAACCGGCGGCCCGCTTGACGATACGCCCCTGGGCATCGGACGGAAGTGTGCCGTGGCACGGTGCATTTGTCATTCATTTGAAATACAATGAATGACATTGCAATCGCCAACGAGTCCGACCATGGCCACTAGCGCACTTGTGCAAGCCCGCATCGATCCCGAACTGAAGGAACGCGCCACCGACGTCCTCGACAGGATGGGGTTGACCGTCTCCGATGTAGTTCGGATTTTACTCACGCGCATTGCCAACGAAGGTGCGCTACCTTTTGGTTTCGTCGCGGATCCTGACGCTCACGATGCATGGTTCAAGCGAAAGGTGCTGGAAGCGCTGGAAGACACACGTCCAGCCATTCCGGATGAAGACGTCGAATCCCATTTCGTAGCACGCCGTGCCGCCGCACGCAAACGCAGCTCCCCAAAAGGTAAGCCGTGAAATTAGAGTGGTCCCAACACGCGATTCAAGATCGCAGCGATATCTTCGAATACGTCGAGCGATTCAGTCCAAACGCCGCCATCTGGATAGATACACGCGTTCATCAACAACTCACCACGTTGTTGCGGTATCCCGCCGCAGGTCGCCTCGGGCGATTGCGCGGCACGCGCGAACTCGTCATCACGCGCACCCCATACATCGCGGCGTATCGTCCGCTACCCACACGTGTGCGCGTGCTTCGCATTCTGCATAACGCGCAAATGTGGCCCGACACTGCGGGAACAACGTCGCCACATTAATTTCTCGGCGCCCCGGCCTCTCCCTCCTGCAACCAACGGCGTTTGTCGCGCAGCGGCGCTTCGCCAAACACGCGCGCATATTCACGGCTGAACTGCGACGCGCTTTCATATCCCACCGTCTGCGCTGCCGCCGCCACGGTGATGTCCGCCGCGAAGATCAAGCGCCGCGCCTCCTGCAAGCGCAACTGCTTCTGGTACTGCACCGGACTCATGGCCGTCACCAGCTTGAAGTGGTGGTGCAGCGAAGACACGCTCATGTGCACCTCCTGCGCCAACGCCTCCACCCGCAGCGGTTTTGCGTAATGCTCGCGCAACCATCGCACGGCGCGCGCAATGCGATTCATCTGGCTGTCCTGCAACGCCATCTGCCGCAGCAACACCCCCTGACCGTTCATCAGCAATCGATAGACGATCTCTCGCTTGATCATCGGCGCCAGGATCGGAATGTCGCGCGGCGTGTCCAGCAAGCGCAACAATCGCAACACCGCGTCGAGCAACGCCGCGTCCAGCCGATTGACGTACATGCCACGCCCACTCTCTGAAGGCGCCGGCGGCGGCAAATGCTCGTCGCCGATGAGCGACGTCACATCCTCGGCCACCAGGTCAAGGCGCATGCCCAGATACGGCGATTGCTCGCTCGCCCCCGACACCTGCGCCACCACCGGCAAATGCACCGACGACACCAGGTAGTGCATCGGGTCATACGCGTAATCCTCGTCGCCGATCCGCAAGCGCTTCTCGCCCTGGGCGATGACGGCGAACGCCGGTTGTTGAAGCGCCGGCTTCGGGCCGCCCGGATGAAGGATCCGATGGACGAACAGGCCCTCCACCGCCGTCGGCGTCGTGCCCTCCAAGCCGTGCGCCGCACGCTCCAGCAGATGCACCAGTTCGGTACGCGCGGCGCGCGACGGATCCCCCTCGAACCCGCGCAGCGAGGCCTCGCGCGGCTCAGTCTTGACCAAATGCATGACCATGCCCTCACTCCAGAGGCGGCCGATCCCCACGTCACGGCCGCAATGCTGCACAGCATACCCTCGTCACATTCGCTTGCCCGATCCTCCGACCGGGGATTCACACGATCAGGCAGGAAATGTGCAGGAACAGGTACTGCTCGCCCGATGCCGAGCGACGCATAATTCTCCCATCCCGTGCAAACCGTCGCCCCTCCCCCTGACGGTCCCCTGCGACGGGCAGCCATTTCAACGGAGTGATGCAATGCGACAAAGAAAACTCGGCAATACCGGCCTCTTCGTCTCGGAACTGTGCCTCGGCACGATGACCTTCGGCGGACAGGGCGAACTGTGGAGCAAGATCGGCCATTTGCAGCAACATGATGTCGACACACTCGTGGGTCGCGCGCTCGATGCCGGCATCAACTTCATCGACACCGCCGATGTCTATTCGGAAGGGCAGTCGGAAATCCTCACCGGCCAGGCCCTGCGCAACCTCAAGGTACCGCGCGATAACGTCGTGGTCGCTACCAAGGTCTTCGGTGCTACCGGCGCGCAGGGGTCCAATTCGCGCGGCCTGTCCCGCTACCACATCATGGACGGCATCAAGGCCAGCCTCCAACGCCTGCAACTCGATCACATCGACCTGTATCAGGTGCACGGCTTCGATCCGGTCACGCCCATCGAAGAGACACTCGGCGCGCTCGACACGCTGGTGCGTCAAGGGCACGTGCGCTACATCGGTGTCTCGAACTGGGCAGCCTGGCAAATCACCAAGGCGCTGGGTATTTCGGCGCGGCTGAACCTCGCGAGCTTCGCTTCGCTGCAGGCGTACTACACGGTCGCCGGACGCGATCTGGAACGCGAAATCGTGCCGATGCTGCGCAGCGAGAACGTAGGCCTGATGGTGTGGAGCCCGCTCGCCGGTGGCCTGCTCTCGGGCAAGTACACCCGCGACGGTCAGGTCGAAGCGGGCAGCCGCCGCCAAAGCTTCGATTTTCCGCCGGTCAACGTGGAGCGCGCCTACGACGCCATCGACGTCATGCGCGGCATCGCCGCCGAGAAAGGCGTGTCGGTCGCGCAGATCGCGCTTGCCTGGCTGCTCGCCCAGCCGGTCGTCTCGACGGTCATCATCGGCGCCAAGCGGGCCGATCAGCTCGACGACAACATCGCGGCAACGCGCGTCACCCTGAGCGCGCGCGAACTGTCGGCTATCGATGGGGCTAGCGCACTGCCGAGCGAGTATCCCGGCTGGATGCTCTCGCGCCAGGGCGACCCGCGCCGCGCCCAACTCGCCGAGGCCGGTCTGCTGTAAACGTCCGGGAAAGGGAGCCGCGCCAAACGCCATCCACGGGAAATGTCGGCAAATTTCGCACTTTTCTTCTAAAAATCTGCCAAATTCCGATTTTTATCGGCGCCATCGCCCGCTGAATGATGTTGTGACGGCGCGGGTGGTGAATTCAGTCGACAGGCAGGGGGCGAAAGGAGGAAAATATGGCGACCTTGCCGTTTACGTTAACGGCACTGACGACTGAAGCCCCCTCTGCCGAGACATTCAAGAAACATGAGCGCCGATAATCAATTGCGTTTTGTCGTGGAGCCGCACGCCAACCCCACCCCTGCCGACCAGATCGCCGCCAAGCTGGCGAACCCGGTGTTTGGCCGCGTATTCACGGATCACATGGTCACGATTCGCTGGACCGAGGGCACGGGCTGGCATGACGCGAAGGTAGAGGCCCGCCGTCCGTTCGAGATCGATCCGGCCTGCGCCGTGCTGCACTACGCGCAGGAAATTTTCGAAGGGATGAAGGCCTATCGCAGCGAAGACGGCAAGATCTCGCTGTTCCGCCCGCAAGCCAATGCCAAGCGTTTCCGTGAATCGGCCCAGCGCATGTCGATGGCCGAACTGCCGGAAGCCGTGTTCCTCGAAGCGGTGGAAAAGCTGGTCGACATCGATCGCGCATGGATTCCGGGCGCGGAAGGCAGCAGCCTCTACATCCGCCCGTTCATGTTCGCCTCGGAAAGCTTCCTCGGCGTGCGTGCCGCGCATGAGTACATCTTCTGCGTGATCGCCTGCCCGGTCGGCCCCTACTTCAAGCCCGGCAAGTCGGCCGTGACCGTGTGGGTGTCCGATCAATACACGCGCGCCGCCCCGGGCGGCACGGGCGCCGCCAAGTGCGGCGGCAACTACGCCGCGAGCCTGATCGCGCAGACCGAAGCCAGCGGCAAGGGCTGCGATCAGGTCGTGTTCCTCGACGCCGCGCAACATCGCTGGATCGAAGAGCTGGGCGGCATGAACGTCTTCTTCGTGATGGACGACGGCTCGCTCCAGACCCCGCCGCTCGCCGGCACGATCCTGCCGGGCATCACGCGCGCGTCGATCATCGAAATGGCCAAGCGCGACGGCATGACGGTCAACGAAACGCCGTACGAGTTTGCCCAGTGGCAAGCCGACGCGGCCAGCGGCCGTGTGAAGGAAACGTTCGCGTGCGGCACGGCAGCGGTCGTCACCGCCATCGGTCAGGTGCGTCACGCCAAGGGCGAGTTCAATATTGGCGACGGCGGCGAAGGCCCGGTCACCAAGCGCATTCGCGATCAGCTCACGGGCATTCAGCGCGGCAAGGTGGCTGATCCGTTCGGCTGGGTACATCACGTCGCCTGATCGACGGACGTTGTCCATATAACAAGTTGTGAAGTTGCGCATCGCCCGAGACAGCGATGCGGGAAATCATCGGCGGCGCGCCACGACACCAGGAGAGTCGGGCGCGCCGTCTTGTTGTATTTGACTTGCAGATCATGGAACAGAATCCAGGCGCCATGGCGGGCAGCCCCCGCAGCGCCCTCGCGGCAGCCGACACAATCGGCGTTCCGCACTCCGTGCTCGAAGACATCTATGCGATCGTCATCGGCATGGCATTCGTGGTGGTCGGGTTGGTGCTGCTCAAGGCAGCCGGGTTGGTCACCGGCGGCGTGGCCGGCATTGCACTGCTCGCCTCTTACGTCTTTCCCCTACCGGTGGGCACCATCTTCACGCTGGTGAACATTCCGTTCTTCCTTTTCGCGTACGTCACGATGGGCCCGCGCTTTGCGCTCAAGTCCACCGTCGCGAGCGTCGGCATCACGTTTGCCCTCGCGGCCATGCCGCAGACGTTCAACGTCGCCTTCGTCAATCCGTTGTTCGCCGCATTCGTCGGCGGCACGCTGTGCGGCATGGGGATTCTGGCGCTTGCGCGTCACGGGGCGGGCGTGGGCGGCACAGGCATCGTCACGCTGTGGCTGCAACGCGAGCGCGGCATCAACGCGGGCATTACCCAGGCGTGCATCGACACGACGATTCTGCTCACCTCGCTCACCACGATCCCCGCGGGACGCGTTGCCTGGTCGGCACTGTCGGCGCTCGCCATGAGCGCCATGGTGGTCGCCTGGCACCGGCCGGGCCGTTACACCGGACGCTGAGCCGCGTCAGACGGGCGCGTCCGGGCGGTAGGCACTGGCCTGTGTCAACAGCCACTCGCGGAACACGCTGAGTGGCTGCCCGTGCGTGAGTTCGGTCGGATAGACGAGGTAGTAGGCCGACTCGGCCACGCTTTTCACGTCGACCGGAACTGTCAGGCCGAAGTTGGCCAATTGTCCCTCGACGAAGAATTTCGGCACCAGCGCGACGCCGAGCCCGGCGGCCGCGCCCGCGATGAGCATCGTGTGCAGCTCATAGCGCACTCCCTGGAGCGCCCGATGGTCCTCGATGCGTTGCTCCGCAAACCATTGGGTCCAGGCACTGGGGCGCGTCGTCGAGTGCAGTAGCGGATACGCGAGCAGATCGGCGGCCGTGCGAACCGGCCCCTTGAGCAATGACGGCCGGCATACCGGCACCACCTCCTCACCGAACAGATAATCCGACGACGTGCCCGGCCAGGTTGGCTGCCCGAAATGGATGGCCGCTTCGAAGTGCGTCTCGTCGAACGTGAACAGGTCGGTGTGCACCCCCATGTTCACCCGAACCTCGGGGTGGCGCTCGTCGAAATCCTTCATTCTCGGAATCAACCACTCGGACGCGAACGTCGGCAGCACCGCCAGTTCCAAATACCCGCCCCCGCTGCCGTGCGCCATGATCGAGAGCGTGTCTCGATCAAGTTGTTCCAACGTGCGGCGCACTTGCATGCCGTACAGGCGTCCGGCGCGGGTGAGCACCACGCGCTGCTTGGCGCGAACGAACAGACGCACCCCCAGTTGCGCCTCCAGCGTGGCGATCTGACGTGACACGGCGCTCTCCGTCAGAAACAGCTCGCGCGCCGCGTGCGTAAAGCTTTCGTGCCGGGCCGCGGCCTCGAATGCCAGCAGCGCCGCTGTGCCGGGGGTCTTGAATTTGCGCATATTGATTCCAAAAACGCATCAAGTGGCAATTTTATCTCGCTTTACGAGCGAGGCATCCATTCCAATAATGCTGTCAATGCAAGATGGCATGGGGTAAGGCGTTCCGTGCCATGCCCTGACACCCTGCGATACCGCCAGAGACGGCGGTCCCCCTTTGAGACAATCCGATGCGCAATGCCAATGTGCAGTCCCTGCTGGTTTCCCTGATCGGGCAAGCGCGTACCGACGCGCTCTTTGCGACACTCAATTCGCCATCGATCCTGGCGGATGCCGAGCCGGGATGCGTGACGCGAGCCGAACTCGCGCAGGCCATGAACATGGCCCTGTTCGAAGGGCTGCTGGCGCGTTCGCCGAACGGCCGCACCTACACTGAAGAAGCGATTGCGGGCGGTGGCAGCGTCTACTTCGATCACGGTGCGCTGCGCACCGTGCGCTGGGCCGCGAACGGCGCGCTGCCGCCGGGCGAAGCGGCCTTCACGCGCATTTTGCGCCCGCTGGGCTTCCGTCTGAACGGTCGCTATCCGCTCGACCGCCTCGGCATGACCGGCCGCGCCTATGCGCACGCAGACGCCCCCGAAGAGATTTCGCAGTTCTTCGTGAGCGAGCTGCATCCCGAGCGTTTCTCCGAGACGTTCCAGCAAGCCGTGTCGCGTGTGGTCGGCACGTCGAAGGATCCGCTCACACCGGCATCCGTCGGCCAGCTTTGGGAACTGGAGCGCGACGGCACGCTGCCGCTCGAAAGCGCACAAGCGCTGCTGCCGGTGATCGTTGGCGCGTTTGCTCGTCAGCACGATGTGCCGAGCGAAGCCGATTACGAACTGCTGTTGGCGGAGTCCGCCGAAATGGCCTGGATCGCGACCGAAGGCAATGCGTTCAATCATGCGACCGACCGTGTCGACGATGTCTTCGCGTTGTCCGACGCAGAGAAGGCCAAGGGCCGCCCGATGAAGCCCGACGTCGAACGCTCGCGCTCGGGCCGCGTGTTCCAGACGGCCTATCGCGCCGACATCGTGCGTCGCGAATTCCGTGACAAGGACGGCGAGATCGTGACGCGCGAAGTGCCGGGTTCGTTCTACGAATTCATTACGCGGCATCGCGAATACGACACCGAGAAGCGTTGCTGGAAGATCGACCTGCGCTTCGACGCGGGCAATGCGCAGGGTATTTTCAAGATGACGGCCAACGCAAAGTAATCGAGGGTTCTCGGCGTCCGGCGCACAATAGGTCCGTGCGTCGATGCTGCGCCTCAATCCGCCGACACCGGTGAACAGCACCGGCGGCCAACACTGAATTCCATAGGGGTATCCACGTGAACGCAACTTCCATCCTCAACGAACTGGGCATTGCCAAACTGGCCGAAGCGGGCGACATCGCTGTGCATTCACCCATCGACGGCGCATTGATCGGCCGCGTGGCCAGCGCCTCGGTCGCCGACGCCCAAGCCACCCTCGCCCGCGCGCACACCGCGTTCACCGCCTGGCGCGACGTGCCCGCACCGCGTCGCGGTGAACTGGTGCGTCTGCTCGGCGAAAAGCTGCGCGAGCGCAAGCAGGCGCTGGGTGCGCTCGTCACGCTCGAAGCCGGCAAGATCCTGCAAGAAGGGTTGGGCGAAGTGCAGGAAATGATCGACATCTGCGACTTCGCCGTCGGCCTGTCGCGTCAGTTGTACGGCCTGACCATCGCGTCGGAGCGTCCGGGCCACCGCATGGCCGAGACGTGGCATCCGATGGGCGTGTGCACGGTCATCTCCGCCTTCAACTTCCCGGTCGCGGTGTGGGCCTGGAACGCGGCGCTCGCGCTCGTGTGCGGCAACGCCGTGGTGTGGAAGCCGTCTGAGAAGACGCCGCTGACCGCACTGGCCGTCAACCACTTGATGAACGAGGTCATCGCCGAATTCGGCGATGCGCCGGAAGGCCTGACCGCGCTCATCGTCGGCGGTCGCGACGTGGGCGAAGCACTCGTCGCCGATCCGCGCTCGGCCATCGTGAGCGCGACGGGCAGCACGGAAATGGGCCGCAAGGTCGGCGTGGAAGTCGCGCGCCGCTTTGGCCGCTCGATCCTGGAACTCGGTGGCAACAACGCGGGTATCGTGACCGGCAGCGCCGACATGGAACTCGCCCCGCGCGGCATCCTGTTCTCGGCGGTGGGTACGGCCGGTCAGCGTTGCACCACGCTGCGCCGCCTGTTCGTGCACGAGAGCGTGTACGACAAGACCGTCGAGCGTCTGAAGACACTGTATGGCAAGGTTGCCATCGGCAACCCGCTGGAGCGCGGCACGCTCATGGGCCCGCTGATCGACGAAGGTGCCTTCCATCGCATGCAGGACGCCCTGGACAAGGCACGCGCGCAAGGCGGCAAGGTCACGGGTGGCGAGCGTTACGCGGTCGCGGGCGCGGAGAACGCGTTCTATGTGAAGCCGGCCATCGTCGAGATGCCGTCGCAGACGGAGATCGTGCTCACCGAAACGTTCGCACCGATCCTGTACGTGCTCAAGTACAGCGATTTCTCACAAGCCATCGACGCCAACAACGCCGCCTCGCACGGCCTGTCGTCGTGCGTGTTCACGACCGATCTGCGCGAAGCCGAGCGCTTCACGTCGTCGGCGGGTAGCGACTGCGGCATCGCCAACGTCAACATCGGCCCGAGCGGCGCGGAGATCGGCGGCGCCTTCGGCGGTGAGAAGGAAACGGGCGGCGGACGCGAGTCGGGCTCGGACGCGTGGAAGGGCTATATGCGCCGTGCCACCAACACCGTCAACTACTCGTCCGCCCTGCCGCTCGCGCAAGGCATCGACTTCTCGATCGAGTGAAGTCGCGATAACCCGCCCCGACGTCGCCCATGCCCATGCGCGACGTCATGCAACGGGTTACGCATCTGGCCAATGCCGGACGTGCCTTGCCCCCTCGGCAGGCGCGTCCGACGCCCCTCCCCGATAGCCGAATTCCGTCACGCTTTGTTTAGCGAGGCCCCCATGTACGCCTTCACTTCCGTGTTCGCCAACCCGGCCGGCTCGCCGATTCGCGAACTGTTCAAATACTTGTCCGAGCCGGGCATGATTTCGTTCGCGGGCGGCTATCCCGCAAGCGACCTGTTCGACGTCGACGGTCTCGCCGCGGCGCAGGCCCGCGCCTTCGCGCAGCCGACGCGCTGCCTGCAATACGGCCCGACCGACGGCCTGGCCGAACTCAAGGCGCAGCTTGTCGCGCTAATGGCCTCGCGTGGCGCGCCTTGCGCCGCCGATGAGCTGCTGGTGACGACCGGCTCGCAACAAGGTCTGGACCTGTTGCTGCGCGTGATGATCGCGCCGGGCGATGTCGTGGTGACCGAACAGCCCGCGTATCCGGCGACGTTGCAGGCATTGCGACTGCAGCAAGCGACGATCGTGACGGTGCCTGTCGACGCACACGGTCTTGACGTCGCCCATCTGGGCGTGCTGCTGCGCGAGGGCAAGATTGCCGTGCCGAAGCTGCTGTACACCGTGCCGACGTTCGCCAATCCGACCGGCGCAACGCTCTCGCGCGAGCGTCGTATCGCGCTGCTGCAGTTGGCGGTCGAGTACCGGTTCATCATCGTCGAGGACGATCCGTATGGCGACTTGCGATTCGCGGGCGACGCGGTGCCGACCTTGCTCGGCCTGACGGCGGAAGTACCGGGATCGCGCGACTGGGTCGTGCACTTCTCGAGCCTGTCGAAGATCGTCGCCCCGGGGTTGCGCGTGGGTTGGACGGTCGCGCCGCCGGAGATTGCGCGCCGATGCGTCGTCGCGAAACAGACGGTCGATCTGTGCAGCGTGCCGTGGACGCAAGCGGTGGCGGCGGAGTATCTCGCCGACGGCGCGTTGGCACGCCATCTGCCGAAAATCACGGAAGCTTATCGTCGCAAATGCGACGCGCTGTGCGACGCGTTGCGCGAGACGCTGGGCGACGCCATCGCGTTCCATGCCCCGCAGGGCGGCATGTTCGTGTGGGCGCGTCTCGCCGCAGTGAAGACGAGCGATCTGCTGCCGCACGCGATCGCCGAGAAGGTGTTGTTCGTGCCAGGCACGGCGTTCTTCGCAGAACAGGCCGACGAGGCTTCGCTGCGGTTGTCGTTCGCGGCGCCGGCCGTATCGGCGATCGAGCAAGGCGTGGCACGACTTGCCCGTGCAATGCACGCGACCGGCGCCACGCGATGATCAACGCGGCAGGCTGTCGCGCACGATCCGGGCGAAGTAGCGCGCGCCGAGCGGCAGAATCGCGTCGTTGAAGTCGTAACAAGCGTTGTGCAGCGGGATGGCGCCTGGCGCGTTACCGCTGCCGTTGCCGATGAACGCGAAGTTGCCCGGCACGTGCTGAAGGAACACCCCGAAGTCCTCCGAAGCCATCATCGGCGCAACGTCCGCGTCGACGCGCGCTTCGCCCACCACCGCCTGCGCCGCGCGAACGGCGAGCGCCGTATTGTCCGCCCAGTTCATCGTCGGCGCGAACTCGTGCGTGTACTCGAACTCGCCATGCGCGCCGTGCATCGCACAAACGCCCAGGCAGATCTCACGCATGCGTGTCTCGATCAGTGACTGCACGTCCGGCGAATAGCTTCGCGTGTCGCCCTTGATGACGACGTTCGTCGGAATGGCGTTGCGAATGCCATCCGTCATGAATTCCGTGCAAGACACCACCGCCGACAGCCCCGGATCGACACTGCGCGACACCACGGTCTGAAGCGCCACAACGATCTGCGCGCCGATCACGAGCGGATCGATGCCCATGTGCGGGCGCGCCGCGTGGGTTCCCTTGCCGCGAATGCGGATGACGAAGTTGTCTTCGCTCGCCATGATGCCGCCGATGCGCGTGGCGAAGCGACCTGCCGCGATGCCCGGCATGTTGTGCACGCCGTAAATCGCATCGATCGGGAAGCGTTCCAGCAACCCGTCCGCAATCATCGCCTTCGCGCCGCGGCCATGCTCCTCGGCGGGCTGGAAGATGAAGCGCACCGTGCCGTTGAAATCGCGCGACGCCGCCAGCAGCTTCGCCGCGCCGAGCACCATCGACATATGACCGTCGTGCCCGCAGGCGTGCATCTTGCCCGGTACTTGCGACGCATAGTCGCGCCCCGGCGCCTGCTCGGCGATCTGTAACGCATCCATGTCGGCCCGAATGCCGATCGCGCCGCGCCCGTCGCCCACCCGCAGGTTCGCGACAATCCCCGTACCGCCGATGCCGCGATGCACGTCCAGCCCAAGGCTTTCCAGAATCGTCGCGACCGTCTGCGACGTGCCGACTTCCTCGAACCCGGTTTCCGGTTGACGGTGGAAGGCGTGCCGCCACCCGGTCAACGCCTTGGCAAAATAGAGGTCCTGCGTCATGGCCGACTCCTGTGAATGCTGTTGATCCGAGGCAACGTCAGCGGGCCAGCCAAGCGTGCTGGCGTTGCGTCACCGACGCGTCCGGCTCGCCCACGAGTTGCGCATATACGAGCGGCGCGGTTGCCCCTTCCGTGTTGATCAGCAGGACGTGGGAATCCGCGTTCAGACCGATGGCCGATGCCAGCGCAGGCGTTGCGGCCGCCTGCATCAAGCCCGCCAGACCCGCCACCCCCGACTCTCCTGCGACAAACGGCACGTCGTTGTCGCTGCCGCGTGCCAGACGCCGCATCGCCTCCAACGCCTCGGCATCGGTGACGGTCATGAACGCGTCGACCGACGGTTGCAGGAACCGCCACGCCAGCGGCGACGTCTCGCCGCACGCCAGCCCGGCCATTACGGAATCGACCGACCCCGACGCCGAGGCGGCCTTACCCGCAATGGCGCTCTGGTAGAGGCAATCGGCCTGCATCGGCTCCACGAGAACGAATGTTGGACGCCACACGCCCCAGCGCTCCCAAAGATAGCTCACGATACCCGCCGCCAGTCCACCCACGCCCCCTTGCAGGAAGACGTGCGTGAGCGGGCATGCGGCGTCCGTGGGAGCGTCTACGCCGCAGAGCGCTTCATCGACTTCGGCCGCCACCGTCCCGTACCCCTGCATGACGTCGCGTGGAATGGCCTCGTAACCCTCGTAAGACGTGTCCGAAACGACATGCCAGCCGTGACGCGCGGCAAGCGCCGCCGCCGCGTCCACCGACGCATCGTAATTGCCCTCGACGCGCACGATCTCGGCACCGTACGCGGCGATCGCCTGTTCGCGCTCCTCGCTCACCTGCGCGTGCAGCACGATGACGCAGCAGCAACCCATGCTCTGCGCCGCCGCGGCGAGCGCGCGGCCGTGGTTGCCGTCCGTCGCGCTGACGACCGTGACCGTGGCGAGCGCGTCGCGATGCTCACCTCGCAGAAGCGTCCGCGCAGTGAAGCCGAGTGTCTCGCACTCGCGCAACAGAAGGCGGACGAGCGCTATCGGCGCGCCCAGGGCCTTGAAACTGCCCAGCGCCGAGCGCAGCGCTTCGTCTTTCACGAGCACGCTGCGAACGCCCAGCGATGCGGCCAGATCGGGCAGCGCGCGCAGCGGTGTGCTCCCGCGCGTCAGCCCATCCCAATGGGCGAGCCACGCGCGGCTCTCTTGCGCGCGAGCGATGCTCATGATGTCCTGAAGGTGCGCCGGGTATGGCGCGCGAGCGGCGTGGGGGTTGACGTACAGCATGGGGGGCTCCGGTATTGCGGTATTGCGATATTTCGGGATGTCGGGATGTCCGAACGGCTCTATCGACGTACGCTGAGGCGCCTTGCAACGACATCGAGCAGCACTTTCGCGCCGTTCACCAGTTGCTCGTCGTCGGTGTGCTCGCGCGGGTTGTGGCTGATGCCGCCCCGGCTCGGCACGAAGATCATCGCCGCCGGGGCGATGCGCGCGATCATCTGTGCGTCGTGGCCCGCGCCCGACGTCATGCGCATGGACGACAGCCCTAACCGACTGGCGCTCGCTTCAATGACGTCGGCCAACTCGGCATCGAAAACGACCGGAGAGAAGCGCGCCAGGCGCTCAGCCGAAATGCGCACGCCCTCGTCTTGTGCGAGCTTCGTCAGGAATGCCGAAAAATGCGCTTCGCTCGCTGCCAGACGTTGTTCGTTCGGGTCGCGCATATCGACCGTGAATACCGCCTTGCGGGGAATCACGTTGATGACGCCCGGCTCGACCCGCAGCGTGCCAACGGTCGCGAGCGTCGTGCCGGAGTCGACGGCGATGCGCCGCAGCTCGGCGACTGCGGCGGCGGCGGCATAGCCGGCATCGTGGCGCAGACGCGTCGGCGTGGTGCCCGCGTGATTGGCGTTGCCCTGCACGGTGATCTGCTGCCACGAAATGCCCTGTAGATTCTCGACGACGCCGATCTGCAGCCCTTGCGCTTCGAGAATCGGACCTTGTTCGATGTGCAGTTCGAGATACTCGTGGGGCACGAGGGTGCCCGGCATCATCTCGCCAGCGTATCCGATACGCACGAGTTCATCGCCCAGACGCGCGCCATCGGTGCCGATGGCATCGAGCGCCTCGGCCAGCGGCAAACCACCCGCGTGAACCAGCGAGCCCATCATGTCCGGATGAAACCGCGCGCCTTCCTCGTTGGTGAATGCCGCGACCGTGATCGGCCGCGACGGCACCACGCCCGCTTCGCGAAATGCCCTCACGACGGCCAGGCCACCAAGCACGCCATAGCAACCGTCGAGCGCACCCGCGTTGACGACGGTGTCGATGTGCGACCCCATCATGAGCGGGCGCGGAATCTCGCCCGACGCATCGTTAGCGGCCGACGCCAGCGTGCCGAAGATATTGCCGATGCGATCGATCCGCACGTCGAGATCGAGTTCGCGCATCCACGCGACGACCTGATCTCGCCCGGCTTTCTCGGCGTCGGTGAGCGCGACGCGAGTGCGGCCGCCCGCAACGGGATCGGCGCCGATCTCACCGAGTTCACGCAACTGTTGCAACAGGACAGCGCCGTCCAGGCGAAGGACGGTGGGGGCGTTCGTATCGGACATAGGGAAATTCGGTCGTTTCGGCGGAGAGGTCGATGGGACAGCCGCTCGCGCAAGCCCTTTCAGCGACGGGTTATTCGCGTCACCGCTAGCGGAGTATCATCGGCCTGCCTGAATAATATTCCGTGGCGGGCGTACGATTAACCCGTTTTAAACCGAAAAATCGAATTTTTATTTCGCCACATGAGCCTGGACAGTTACGACGTCGCCCTGCTCGCCGCGATCCAGCAAGACGCGACGACGCCTCAGCATGCGCTTGGCGCGCAAATCAATCTGTCATCTGCCGCGGTGAATCGGCGGCTCAGAAAGCTGGCCGACGAAGGTGTGACAAGCAAGACCGTCTCGCTGGTGGATCCGGCGAGCGTCGGTTATGCGTTGACGATCATTACCGAGGTCGAAGTCGAGAACGAGCGGCTCGATCTGCTCGATGCGATGCGACGCAGCTTTCTCGCGTGCCCGCAGGTGCAGCAATGTTATTACGTGGCGGGCGAATGCGACTTCGTGGTGATCATGGTCGTACAGAACATGGCGCAATACACCGAACTCACGCGCGCGCTGTTCTTCGAGAGCAACAACGTCAAACGCTTCAAGACGCTCGTGTCGATGAGCAACGTCAAGGTCGGACTGGAAGTGCCGCTGGACGCGGTCGGCCGCTGAGCGCAGCAGTCAGGCAATCGCGGTGGCGCTGAAGCGCGTGTGGGCGACGCGAAGGCACGCGTCGGATCGTGGTGTGTTGCCGGCACGCGGCGCACGCCCGATCGTTCGCCAGAGCGTTGCGCCCTGGCGAACGATCGGGGAAATGTTACGGCATCAGTACTTTGTCCACGACATGAATCACCCCATTCGATTGCATGACGTTGCTGATGGCGATTTTAGCCACCCCGCCTTTGTCATCCGTCACCATCAGATGCCCGCCCTTCTGCGTGACGGTCAGCGAATTGCCTTCGACCGTTTTCAACATGGCCTTGCCGCCCCCGTCCTTGACAGCCTTCATCAGATCCTGCGCGGAGAGCCGGCCCGGCACCACGTGATACGTGAGCACCTTGTCGAGGGTTGCCTTGTTCTCGGGCTTGAGCAGGGTATCGACAGTCCCCGCCGGCAGTGCCGCGAACGCTTCGTTGGTCGGCGCGAAGACCGTGAATGGCCCGGGGCCGGAGAGTGTGTCGACCAATCCGCCGGCCTTCACGGCGGCGACGAGCGTGGTATGGTCCTTTGAGTTCACCGCGTTTTCGATGATGTTCTTCGAGGGGTACATCGCCGCCCCGCCGACCATGACCGTCTTCTCACCGCTGTCCATCGACGCCGCGCATGCGCTGAGCGACGATCCGAACACACAGCAGGTTGCCACAAGCACCGGCAGAAATCCGGTCGAGTAACGAGTCTTCATTTTCTCACCCCATTGATGGCGCTTCGCAAAACGGAAGCCCTTCTACTTACGAGCAAGCCGGGTGAACGGATGCACGTTCGGGAGCGGAATTCACGAAGGCGGCAATGTCGTCCAGCACGGGTGCATAGCCTCGAAGCGGTGCGCTAAGGGTTCCCAGAAGCATCGCGTGCCCAAGATCATAGTGACGCACTTCCACCTCATCGTTCATCCGTTGCAACCGGCGAGCAAACCGCGTTGTGTTGCCCGGATCGACGACCGTGTCCGCGTCGCCCACGGCCAACCACATCGGCGGTTCCCTGCCCGTCACGAAATGAATCGGCTGGCTGGCGAGTCGCACCGGCTCGGGAAATATCCGGCGAAGCACATCGCTCTTGAGCGGCAGGAAATCGTAGGGACCGGCCAGGCCGATGACGCCCGCGATATCGCACTCGCGCATGCCATTGGCATGCAGGTAGCGGGCATCGGTCGCGAGTAGCGCCACCATTTGCGCGCCCGCCGAATGGCCCATGAGAAACAGGCGTTCGGGGTCGCCGCCAAACGCTTGTGCACGGTCGCTCGCCCAGCGCACCGCGATCGCGGCGTCGTCCATGAAGCCCGGGAAAGTCACCTCCGGATAGGTCCGATAATCAGGCACGACTACCAGGAAGCCGCGCGAGGCGAGCGCCTCGCCGACAAATCGGTAATCCTCTCGTTGGCCGTTCTGCCAACTCCCTCCGTAGAAGAACACGACCACCGGCATGCCGCTCGCACCCGCGTCGGGGTGTGTTGGCACATAGACGTCGAGTCGCTGCCGCTCGAACGTGCCATAAGCGAGGTTTGTGACTTCACGATACGTGGTCCGCGGCGTTAGCGCATTCACGAGTGTGACGGGACTGCACGCACACAGTGCGACGCTGATGAGCGCCACGGCCAACGCGCCGCCGAGCGAGACATTCGTCATGTTTCCTTCCTGTCGAATAGAGGCCGGGGTGGGCCGATGCCCCCCGGGCTTGCCTTCGTCAGTACGGGGATGGCGATCGCCCGGATGCACGTCCGAGCGGAAATCGGCGGATTTTTTTGTTTCCGCTGCATCCGAGGGATCGCGACGTCCGTATACCCGTGACACGCGTCTTGAACCCGCTACGGAGCTTGCATCATGCCTGCCGCCGCCATTGCATTCGTCGGACTGAATCTCGCGCTGTATGCCGCGTGGCTTTCTCGATGGCGCCACGTTGCGGTTGGCGTGTTCGCCGGTGCGAGCGTGCTGCTGGCGGGTTGTACGGGCGCGCCGCCCAACCCCAACCCTCGAGCAGACGTTCCGCTTCACACGGTGCCGGTCGACCTGCCGCGATACATGGGCAAGTGGTATGTGATCGCCAACATCCCCTACTTCGCCGAACGCGACTTCGTCGGCAGCCGCGCCGAGTGGAAGTTGCGCGACGACGGCAAGATCGACGATCACTTCTATGGCCGCAAGGACGGGTTCGACCAACCCGAGCGTCATTACCAGTTCCTCGATACTGTGGTGCCTGGCAGCGGTGGCGGGGAGTGGCGTGTTCGCCTGTTCTGGCCCATCTATGTCTCGCAGCTCACCGTGTACGTCGATCCGGCGTATCAGTACACATTGCTCGCTTATCCCGACAAGTCATTGGGCTGGATCTTTTCCCGCGAGCCGACGATGGATGACGCGACTTACCGCGCACTGCTGTCGCGTTTCGATGCCATGGGCTACGACACCACGCGCTTCCGGCGCGTCCCCCAGGTGCCCGAGCAACTCGGTCAGCCGGGATTTGCCACCCCGGGGAAAAGCGAATGAAAGCGCGTCGTCTGGCAAGCGTGATCGTGTGTCTGGCCGGCGCGCTGACAACAGCGGCGGCGTGGTCGGGATGCCGCGATGCATTGACAACGGCCCATCGCATTGGCGCGGGCGAATTTTGCGTGTTGGGCTTCTGTCTCTACAAGGCTGAGCTTTGGTCGCCGCACACGCCCCTCTCGGCCGACGCGCCCTTCGCGCTTGTGCTCAAGTACGAACGAAGCGTGAGCGGGGCGCGCATGGTCTCGACGGGCCTCGACGAGATTCAACGATTGGCCCCGCGTCCGATCGCGAACGAGACGCTCAACGCCTGGCGCGACGACATGCGGCGTGCGTTCGGCGACGTGTCGCGCGGAGACGAGCTCTGTGGCGTCTATCTGCCTGGGCGCGGCGCACGGTTCTATACGAACGGGGCATTGACGGCCGACGTTCCCGACATCGCGTTCGCGCGGGCCTTCTTCGGCATCTGGCTCGACCCGAACACGCGGGCGCCTTCGCTTCGCAGACATCTGTTGGGCGAAAGCCCGTGACCGGCCGTGGCATCGCGACGATGTAACCCACCGCACCCAGGACGTTGCCTCGGCCTGGTCTACGTTGTACTCGGCCAGGTGGGGTGGTTCACGTGCGTGCTCAGCGCCGCCCAGGGAGACGGATGGATAGGCGTCGCGCTCGTGGCCGCCATGGCGGCGGGTCATCTGTACCTGGACCGGCGACCGCTTCGAGAAGCCGGGTTTCTCGTCGTCGTCACAGTGCTGGGTTTCGGATGGGAGTCCTGCGTTTATCGCACCGGCTGGATCGCCTACCCGAATGGCGTGCTCGTCCCCGGATTCGCGCCGTATTGGATGGCCGGGCTATGGGCCCTCTTCGCGTTGCAGATCAATCCGGTCTTCGCGTCGCTTCACCGTCGCCGGCTTCTGTGCGCCATGCTTGGCGCGGTGGGCGGTCCACTGTCGTTTCGCGCGGGCGCGGCTTTGGGGGCCGTCCAGTTCATCGATATCTGGCGAGCTCTCGCCCTGATTGGCGCGGGATGGGCAGTCATGCTGCCCGGGCTGATCGCGCTGGGGGTGGCGATCGGTTCGGGGCCGATCGCCTCCGGCAAGCCTACCGACGCCATGCGGGATGGCGATCGGTAGTCATCCGGTAGTCATGCCCCTCAACGTTGTCCGGCCGGCACGCTGGCCGCGCCACTGACCTCATTGCTGCGCGCTTCCGGTGCCGGCACCAGCCCGACCGATGCGATCTCCTGGCGTCCCAGCGAGATGATCGCGGCGGCGAGCGCCAGTGCCACGGCGAAGATACCGAACGTGTAGCTCGGCGACGGGTTGAACGTGGCGACGATACCGATGATCATCGGTCCCATGATGCCGCCCACGCGATTCAGCCCCACGGCCACCCCCATCCCCGTGCCACGCACTTCCGTGCGATAGCACATCACCTGGTAGTTGTTGAGCACGGCCTGCGCACCGAAGATGAAGAAGCCCAGCGCTGCGACGAACGGCGGTGCCCACAGATTGCCCAGCGCAATGCCGACCGAGATCATGGAGATCGATGCCAACGTGTAGCCAATGATCATCGCCTTGATGCGGCTGCGCAGCCTGTCCGCCAGCCAACCCATGCCGATTCCACCAAACACCGACGCCAGCATCACCAGCGTGCCGTAGGCGAACGCCGATGACACACCGCCGCCGCTCGCGACGACCAGCGTCGGCAGCCAGCCCGTCAGACCGTGGATGCAGAACAGACTGAGGAACCCAACGATCCAGTGAACAATCGTGTTGCGGCGATACATCGGCGAGAGCAGTGCCGCGATCGAGCCGATCGTCTGGGGCTTGTGCATCGGCGCAAACGTCGCCGTGCGATACACCGCCTCACGCTCAGGACGCAGCTTGGCGAGCAGTACGCGCACTTCCGATTCCCGTCCGCGCAGCATCAGGTACTGAATCGATTCAGGCAACCACAGTGTCGCGGCAATCACCACCAACAGCGATGCGGCACCGATGTAGTACAGCGACTCCCAACCGAAGTGCGCCGTCATCGAGAGCCCCGCGATGCCTGCGAAGATCCCGCCTGCGGAGAAGCCCAGTTGGAACACCCACGTCGCAAACGTGTTCGCGTTCTTCGCGGGTGCCCACTCGTTGATGCAGGTCAGCGCCAGCGGCGTCACCATGCCCAGCGCCGTGCCCATGATGAGGCGGAAGATCGCAAACCCCAGCGGCCCGTGCACGACGGTGGCGAGAAGGCCGCTCGAGATGGTCAGCATCCACAGTGCCAGCAGCATGACACGGCGGCGTCCGAACCGGTCGGACAGCAGGCCTTGAAGCACCGAGCCGATCGACAGGCCGATGATGCCGCTTGAGAGCATGAAGCCGATCATGCCGGGCGACGGGTGCCACGTCTTGCGCACCAGTGGAATGACGTACGCGGCATTGAACAGATCGTAGCCATCGAAAAACATGATGGCAGTGAGCAGCACGGCGAACTTGAAATGAAACCCGCCGAATTTCGCCTGCGCGATTTCATCGCGCGCGGTAATGGTTGTCGTCACGATTGTCTCCAGACCGTGTCAGTCGCGGCCGCGCCGGTCTGGTGCCGGCGTGTTCCGCGTATTTAAATGGCGGCTTGCCACCCCCCCGCCAGCGGGCGTGGCGCCGACCGTCACCTCAGCGCGCCGATCAGTGCGTCGAGTTGGGTTGCCAGCTCACTCGCGTGTCCCGCGACACCCCAAACGTAGTGGTCCGGTCGCACGATTGCCGCGTGGCAATCGTGCTTCCCGAACCATCTCGCGAGGACACCTTCCTTCTCCTGCACTGCCACACTGCCGGCCGGCAGGGATGCTGCCGAGCCAAGCACCACGACCCTTGCGCCGATATCGCGCGCCGCGGCAACCCAACCGCTGTCCAGCAACGCAACATCGTCGACGACCACTCGCCAGCCGCCGCCGACCACGTCGTCGAGCAACGCGGAAGCATTCGCAGTCGTCGCAACGAGCGGTTGCGGGAACAGCGTGCCGTTCACGGCATTGCCGTCAGCGGCAAGCAATCCGCACTGCAACGGCGGCACGATCTCCTGACGCGTAACGGTCTTCACCACACCGCCGCACTCGGCCAGCAGTCGTGCGTCGCGCGCCGTGGCCGCCGCCTCGTCACGCTCGCAGATCACGCGACCGATCTCCTTGATGCGTGTGGTCAGCGTCGTGACATGCTGCTTGCGTTCCACTTGATACGTGTCGAGCAGCGCGTCCGACGCCTTGCCGCGCAGCACGCGTTCGAGCTTCCAGACGAGGTTGACGATGTCGCGCACGCCCTGACACATCCCTTGACCGATGAAAGGCGGCTGTTGATGCGCGGCGTCGCCCGCGATGAACACGCGCCCACGGCGCCATTCGCTCGCCACCAGCGCATGGAAACGATAGCTAGCCGCGCGCCACAAGGTGCCGTCTTCCGGGGTGAGCCAGCGCGAGAGCAGTTGCCACACGCTGTCGTCTTCGCGCATTTGCGCGGGATCTTCGCCGGGCGAGAGCATGATTTCCCAGCGACGATGCCGTCCGGGACCCACGATGTACGTGCACGGGCGCTTCGGCTCGCAATACTGGATCGCCACCTTCGGCAGCTTGGCCAGACCGCTGTCGTTGACCATCACGTCGACCACGACCCACGGTTCGTCGAACACGAGGTCTTCGAGCGCGATGCCCAGCGTGGTGCGCACGAAGCTCGACGCCCCGTCGGCGGCAATCAGGTACTTGGCCGTGACGGTGCGCGTCTGGCCGGCGTCGTCGCGCAGGCGCGCGGTGACCGCCTCGCCCATGTCTTCGAAGCCGATCAGCTCAGTGCCCAGCGCGAGGCTCACGCAGTCGTAGCTCGCTGCCTGATCGCGCAGTGCTTGCTCGACCGGCGGCTGCGTGAAGGTCATCGTCGGCGTGTAACCCATCGGATAAGGCTTGTCGACGGTGGCGATGCGCTTGATCAACTGCCCTTGCGTGCCGTAGTACTCCGACGGCGGAAACACATCGACGAACGGGGCGATACGCTCGGCCAGACCTAGGTCTTGAAAGATGCGCATGATCTCGTGATCGAGCGCAATCGCACGCGGCTTGTCGTAGACTTCGCGCGCCTTGTCGACGCACAGCGTGCTCACGCCGAGCTTGCCGAGCAAGTTGGCGGCGACGGCCCCCGAAGGGCCGAAGCCGGAGATGAGAACGTCGTAGGACTCGTTCATGACGCTCATTTCGCCTCGACTTCGTCCTGCACGAGGTTGGACAGCAGGCCCACACGCTCGATGTCCACTTCGACGCGATCGCCGTCCTTCATCCACACGGGCGGCGTGCGGGCGAAGCCGACACCGGCCGGCGTGCCCATCGCGATCACGTCGCCCGGTTCCAGCGTCATGCATTCGGACAGCAGCTCGATGGTTTCGGCCACGCCCCAGATCATGTCCGAGGTGTTGGTCTTCTGCATCACCTGGCCATTCAGGCGCAGTTCCATCTTCAGTTCGGTGGCGCCGGCCGGCAGGTCTTCCGGCGTGACGATCCACGGGCCGAACGCGCCGGTGCCGTCGAAGTTCTTGCCGATGGTCCATTGCGACGTGCGCTTCTGGAAGTCGCGCACCGAGACGTCGTTGAAGCAGGCGTAGCCGAAGACATGCTCGAGCGCGTCGCTGCGCTTGATGTGACGGCCGCCTTTGCCGATCACCACCGCCAGCTCGGCTTCGTAGTCGAGCTTCTCCGACACGTACGGGCGGATCACGGGATCGCCGTGCGCAATCAGCGAGGTCGCGCCGCGGAAGAAGATCAGCGGGTACACCGGCTTCAGGTTGCCGCCTTCCTTGGCGTGATCGTAGAAGTTGTGGCCAAGGCAGACGATCTTGCCCGGACGCGGCAACGCCGGTGCGAGTTTGACATCCGACAGGCGCACGCGCTGGCCGGCGCGATTGGCGAGCGCACGCCTGGCGGCGCCGAGCACATCGACATCCTGCTCGAGCGCAACGCGCAGATCGGACGGCACGCCGGGTTGGGCAGCAGCCAGGTCGATGACGTCGTCGCCATCGACCACACCCAGGCGCGCGCCTGCTTCATTCTTGAACGTGACGAATTTCACCGTAAGACTCCATGGACTTGATTGAGAATTGGCGCGACGGCCTCAGCCGTGGCGAAAGCGAATGGTTTTCTGGGCTTCCTTGAGGCGCGGCGACGGCGACTTGCCGACACCCCACTGGTCGATGCGTCCGGGCGGCCACTTCCAGTCATCCGGCCCGCCGGTGCGGTAGGTGTCGTCGACCTGTTGCACTTCGGCGGTGTACTCGATGACGAAGTCGAACGGCCCGAGGAAATACGCGAACACGTTGTTACCCGGACCGTGACGGCCGACGCCCCACTCGATCGGGTAGCCGGCATCGTTCATGCGGCCGCCACCGCGCATCACCGAATCGAGGTCCGGCATCACGAAGGCGATGTGGTTCAGGCTGGTCTCGGTGGCATCGGCCAGCGCGATGCTGTGGTGATCGCTACCGCACCGCAGGAAGGCCATGATGCGGGTGCGATCCGAGAGCTTGAATCCCAGCGCGTCTTCGAAGAATGTCTGCGCCACGGCCACGTTCTCGCTGTTCATCACGACGTGCGTGATCTTGATCGGCGCGTCGGCACGCTCTGCCGTGTCGGTCCACCGCTCGTCGCCGACGATGAAGCGCAGCACGCGCCCTTGCGGATCGTGGGCGAGCAACTGCGTGCCGCCACCGGGTTCGGTCACCGGCGCCGGGCCGTCGATCACCTTGCCGCCATGGGCCGGGATCGTCTCGGCGAGCATCGACAGCGCGTCGAGCGAGGGCACATTGAAATCGACGCTGCGTACGTCGGCGCGGTCGCTGCGATGCAGCGCCAGAATATGATGCGCCGCGCCCGTGCCGCGCAGGTAGACCACGTCATCGGTGCGTGCGACGACGCTCAGATGCCAGGTCTCGGTATAAAAGGTTTCCGCGAGCGCGAGATCCGGCACGCCGATGGCGATGCCGCGCAGTGCGCTGACGAGGGACGACGTCATGAATGACTCCTTGCGGGCATGCCGAGAAAACGTTCGGCATTGAGATGAATCAGGGATTCGCGCCGTGTCGCGTCGGCGAACGCGCGCTCGATGCTGGCGACCGGCGTGGTCTCGCGAAACGCGAACGGATAGTCGGTGCCGAGCATCAGTTGCGTGTGGCCGAAGCTGCTGACGAGGTGCGCGAGCGTGTCATCGTCGAACACGAGTGTGTCGTAGTACAGACGCCGCGCTTGCGCGCTGGGCGATTCGAGCAGCGTGTCTTCGAGCGGCTTGAACACCTTGTGCGCGCGTTCGAGTCGCGGCAACAGCGACGCAAGCGTGCCGCCACCGTGACTGAACGCGATACGCAGCGTCGGGCGACGCACGATCAGATTTGTCGTGAGTACCGACGCGGCCGCCAGACCGATGTCGGTGGGGTAGCCGAGGGCTTGCACCAAAGGCTTGGGCCCCACTAGCCGCGCTTCGCCGGCCGGACGCAGCGCGTGCACGAAAATTGCCGCGCCGAGCGCTTCGGCCGCTTCGAAAAAGGGATCGAAGCATGCCGCGCCAATCGGCACGCCGTTGATATTGCTGCCGAGTTCCACGCCCGCGAACTCGCCCGAGGCCATCAGTCGCGTCAGTTCGGCAATGGCGAGATCGATGTCTTGCAACGGCACCGCGCCAAGCCCGATGAAGCGCGTCGGCGCGTACGCGACCATCTTCGCGATCTCATCGTTGACGTAGCGATTCAGATGCGCGGCATCGGTTGCCGGCAGCCAGTAGCCGAGCAACTCGGGCATGGGCGACAGTGCTTGCAGGCCGACCCGCTGTTCCGCCATGTCGTCGAGCCGCTTGCCGGCATCCCAGCAACGGTCGGAAACCGTGCGGTAGAGACCGCCGTCGATCATCACGTGCCGATGGCATTCGTGCGCAGGGGCCATCGACGGCCAGCCGGCCGGCGTGATGCGCAGCGATTTCGGGAACTCGGCGGGAATCACATGGCAGTGCACGTCGATACCGGGCAGCGCAGCACAGTCGCAACCATGGCCGTGTGCGACATGCTCACTCATGACGCAGCCCCGCGGCCATCACGCCGGCGATGCAGATCGCTTCGTCCTCGTCGCCCGTGCCGCCCGATGCGCCCACGGCGCCGATGACGCGGCCGTCGGCATCGCGAATCGGAACGGCGCCGGTCTGGGGAATGAACTTGCCGCCGTGCGTGACCGCAAGCGCGTTGAAGAAGGCGGGATTGTCCTTGGCACGAGCGAGCAGCGCGCGGCTGCTGGCGCCCATGCTCACACAGGCCCATGCCTTGCCGGTCGCGATGTCCACTCGCGACATCGACGCGCCGTCTTCGCGCTGCACGGCCTTGATGTGGCCAGCATCGTCGAGCACGACGACCGCCATCGCCTTGTACTGATGTTGGTGACTCGCAGCGAGTGCCGCCGCGATGATTTCGTTGGCGTGCGCCAACGTCAGGGGGGATGCCATACGACTGATCTCCGAACGCGTCCAGGCGTTGCGATCTCGATCAAGCGATCGCACCGGACCTTTGTTGCGAGCAATTATATATACAAAAACACTGATTTGTTATTTTCGTACATAAATTATCGTAAACACCTAGGTTTCCGTCGTTGGCATTGGGCTGACCCGTTTCAGATATACTTGCACGTAACTTCCCGCCCCCATCTGATCGAGGTAACGTTTTGTCCCGCATATCCGCGCTGTCCTCTGCCAGCCAGACCGCTAGCCAGGCCGGGTCGAACGTCACGCTGGCGACCAATCTGTACGACCGGATGCGGGCCGATCTTCTGGCCGGCAAGCTCGAGCCGGGTCGCAAGTTGCAGATCGAATTCCTCTGCGATCAATACCAGGCGGGCCAGACGCCGGTACGCGAAGCGCTCAACCGGTTGACCTCCGATGGCCTGGTGGAGCGGCGGGATCAGCGGGGATTTGCCGTCACCGGCATCAGCGCCGCCGACCTTCGCGAGATCACCAAGACGCGCGTCTGGCTCGAGGAAGTCGCCCTGCGCGAGGCGTTTGCGGCCGACCAGCCGGAGTGGGAAGAGGCGCTCGTGCTGGCCTATCACCGTCTCTCCAAGGTGCCGCGCTCGCTCAGCGAAACTCAATACCTCGAAAATCCCGAATGGGAGCGGCTGCATCGGGCGTTCCATCGCACGCTCATCAGCGGCTGCCAGTCACGCTGGCTGCTCAACTTCTGCGAGCAACTCTCGGATCAGTTGTACCGCTATCGCCAGTTGTCGGTGAAGCGTATCTACCCGAATCGCCACGAGCGCGAAGAGCACAAAGCGATGCTCGACGCCGTCATCGAGCGCGACGCAGCGCGTGCGATCCAGCTCATGCGCAAGCATTACGAAACCACGGCCGACATCATCCTCGCCGACGCCAATCTCTTCCCCACGGAATAAGCCGTCTCGCACGGCCGGCCCGATCGCTCGGGCTGGCAACGCTGCCTCCCCTCCTTTCCCGCATCGTCACATTTCGCGTCGCTCACGCGTGCCGCGTGTTGCAGACACACATCACGAATACTCCCGGTTTACCCGAGTTGTGACATTAAAATTTGATTTGCTAAAAAATATATACAAAAATTGCAATAAGCCATTTTTGTGCAAATGAATGGTCTATGACGACAAAGGAATGGAGACATGGCAATGATTCGACGTTTTGGCGCCGCTGCGGCGCTTTCGCTGTGTGCGAGCGTGGGCGCGCATGCGCAATCCGTGACGCTGTACGGCATCATCGACACGGGCGTGCAGTATGCGCATACGGGCGGCACCAGCGTGTCGCGGGTGGAATCGAGTTCGGTGGCGCCGTCGCGATGGGGGATGATTGGCACCGAAGACCTGGGGGGCGGCCTGGCTGCCGTGTTCAAGCTTGAAGATGGCTTCAACGTGAACAACGGCACGATTGCGGGCAATGGTGCGCTGTTCAATCGCGAGGCTTGGGTCGGATTGCGCAGTAACTCGTGGGGGCAGGTGCAGGTCGGCAACAACTACACGCCGCTGTTCACAACCTATGTGACGTATTCGCTGGGCGACCTCAACACACTCGGCTGGGGCAACGCGACGAACAACTTCGTCTTCGTGCCGGTCGCGCGCACCGCCAATTCGATTCGCTATGTGTCGCCGGTGTTCGCGGGCCTGACCGTACGCGCGTTGTATGCGCGCGGCGCCAATGGCGCGGCTGGTCAGCCGCGTACGTTGGGCGATACGGCGTCGGTGGGTTTCAACTTCAAGGTGGGGCAATTCTCGGCTGACGCCGACTACCTGCAACAACGCTTCACCACGACGTCGACCGTCACGACGGCGTCGCCGACGGGCACCGGCCGCTACTACCTGTTCGGCGCTTCGTACGACTTCGGGTTCGTCAAGCCGGCATTCCTGTATCAGATGCACCGCAATACCGATAGCGTGACGACCGCGAGCAACGCGGCCTACGCGAATCCGGAAAACGACTTCTATGAAATCAATGCGCTGGTGCCGAACCTGGCGAACGGCACGCTGCTGCTGAGCTTCGGTCAGTACCGCTTGCGCGGCAATTCGTCAGGCAACGCGCTGTCGTATGGCGTGCGCTACGACTACTTCCTGTCGAAGCGCACCGGGTTGTATGCGGGTGCCAGCTACGTGAAGAACAACGCCAACGCGGCCTTCACGATCAACAATGCGGGCGGCGCAGGCATCCCCGTGACCGCCGGCAACAATATCGTGAGCTTCATCGCCGGTATCGTCCATCGCTTCTAAGGCTTGCGACGACGTGACACGGGATCTGACGCGGTACCGGAGGATGATCGGTACCGCGTCAGATCTGCTCGAGACAGCGCAGATGACGCTGCGCAGCTTGCGCGGGGCGGGGGGTGCAGACGTGTAAATTGCGCTGACACCGACCGATGACGTGGAGGTGCGTATCCGCACGGACCTAGTACGGCAACCCCTCATCAATCGGCAGCGAAGGATCCCTTGACCATTCATTCCACGAGCCGAGGTAAAGGCGCACGTCCCTGATGCCGGCCTCTTCCAGGGCGACAAAGGTGTTGGAGGCTCGCGCTCCTTTGAAGCAGAAGACAACAACAGGCGTATCGCGACGAATACCCACGGTCGCACACTCGGCCAGAATCTCGGCGGGCGACTTGAACATCTGTCCGGTGGGGGTCGGCTTCATCATTCGATACCACTCCAGCCAGACCGAGCCGGGAATACGGCCTTTTCGCGGACAAAAATCCTTGCCATAAGGCGATGAGCTTTCGGCGATCCATTCGTCGACGTCGCGCACGTCGAGCTTCACGATGTGCGGGTCTGCGACGGCGTCCTTCATCCCTGCCAAGTCGACAAGGATGCTGCTTCCGCTCGTACCCGGAGGAAACTCGGTGGGTGTTGGTGAAGGAACTTCCGTTGTGCTTGGCAGTCCAGCGGCACGCCATGCACTGTAGCCGCCGTGAAGTACCTTGATTTTTTCGCGGGGATAGCCGAGATGGCGGAGCAGTACATAGCCCCGACAGGATTGGCCGAATCCCGTTGTCATCGACTGTTCGTAGATGACGGCCGTCTCCCTCCCGGACAACCCAGCCTTCGCAAATGCCCCAGTGAAAGTGTCGCGCAAGGCAGCAAGACCTTGGGGTGTCGAGGTCGCCAGATAGGTAAATATCTCATGGATATTCACCGCGCCTGGCAGAGATGGGCTTCGGCAAAACTTGCCGCGTCTCTCGTGTCGATCAGGACCACCGGCCCGGACTTCATCAACTGCGTCAATTCATCCGGTGAAACAAGAACTCGCTCGTGCATGGCAGCCCCCCCATCTGGCTTGGCCTGCGGTTGGCCCGAAAAAAGGACCACAAACCGACGCGGTGCGCAGTGGCAAGCTCGGCGCCGACCTGTCGAACTAAGTCTAGGCGACGACGGGTGAACCGCCTTGATGCTCATCAAAGGAAAACCCACGAGAGGAAGCCGTCCGGGGCAGTTGCGCCACGCGCCCCGTTCGCGCTGGCATATCCCGTCCAGAGATTCCCGCTATGGCTAACGTTAGGGAGGCCGGACGTGGCATTCTGGACGCGGCAAGACGGCGAGCACACCCTACCCGCATTGTCGACAGACCTGTGCCGATTTTGGGCGGACCGTGAGGGTTGGACCTCGCAACTCGAACGCCCGCAGCACAAAAAACAAAAGGCCCGCACCGAAGACGGTTGCGGGCCAGCTGATCACACGTTCTCAAGCGCCTAAGTGCCTATTAGAACGGGATATCGTCATCCATATCGTCAAATCCGCCACCCGACTGCTTGGCAGGTGCTTGCTGACGGGCACCACCGCCGCCGCTACCACCGCCACCGCCGCCACGCGAATAGCCGCCACCGCCGCCTTCGTCGCCGCCGCTACCACCACCGCCGCGCGAGTAGCCACCACCACCACCACCACCACCACCACCGCCCTCACCACCGCTGCGGCCGCCCAGCATCTGCATCTGGTCCGCCACGATTTCCGTGCTGTAACGCTCGGTGCCGTCCTGCGCCTGGTACTTGCGCGTGCGGATACGACCTTCGATATACACCGCCGAGCCCTTCTTCAGGTACTCGTTCACGATCTCCGCGAGACGGCCGAAGAACGACACACGGTGCCATTCCGTCAGCTCCTTGAACTCGCCAGATTGCTTGTCCTTGTAACGGTCGGTCGTCGCCAGACGAATGTTCGCGACCGCATCGCCGCTCGGCATGTAGCGGACTTCGGGGTCGGCACCAAGATTGCCGACCAGGATCACTTTGTTGACTGATGCCATAAATCTTTCTCCGCGATTGCTGATATCCGATCAGGATTGACGAGGCGCTGGCGTCCTCATCGGTGCGGCGATTATAAGCCACACGAGAGCCCCGACTGAGCAAGTCATGAAGATTGCGTTCTGACCGTAGTGGGTCATCAGAAAACCCCCTAGTGCCCCACCGCAGAACAACCCAAGTGCCTGCGTCGTGTTGTACACGCCCACCGCCGCACCCTTGCGTTGCCCCGGCGCCAGCTTCGATACCAGCGACGGCTGCGAGGCCTCGAGCACGTTGAAACCCAGGAAGTACACGAACAGCACGCACGCAATCACGCCCACCGTCGGCGGCAATCCGCCCAGCGCCGCCTGCGCCACCGCGACCAGCGCAATCGCCGAGAGCAGCACCACCTTCATCTTGCCCCGCTTCTCGGCCGCAATGATTGCCGGCACCATCGCCACGAACGACAACCCCATCACCGGCAGGTACACCTCCCAGTGCTGCGTCACCGGCAATCCCGCCGCCACCAGCATGCGCGGCATCGCCACGAACAGCGCCGTCTGCGTCGCATGCAGCACGAACACGCCGAAATTCAGACGCAACAACTCCGGGTTGTGCAGCACTTCCGAGAACGGCGCCGGGCCCACCTTGGGATGCGCGGGCGGCGTCGGCACGACCCACACCACCACGAAAATCGCCAGCACCGCCAGAATGCCGATGGCCGAGAACAGGCCACTCATGCCCAACCAGTGATACAGGAACGGTGCACACACGATGGCCACCGCAAACGACAGGCCAATGCTGCCGCCGATCATCGCCATCGCCTTCGTGCGGTTGGCATCGCTCGTCAGATCCGCCACGCAAGCCATGACCGCCGAGGAAATCGCTCCCGCGCCCTGAATCGCGCGGCCGACAATGATCCACGCCAGATCATGCGCCATCGCCGCCACGAGCGAGCCGATCGCGAACACGATCAGGCCGAACACGATGACAGGCTTGCGCCCCAGCCGATCGGAAGCCCAGCCGTAGGGGATATAGAGCAAGGACTGCGTCAGACCGTAGATGCCGATGGCCAGTCCAACGAGAAAAGTGTTGTTGCCGCCCGGAATCGTCTGGGCGAACACGGAGAACACCGGCATGATCAGAAACAGACCGAGCATGCGCAGCGCAAAAATCCCCGCGAGCGATGCACTCGCACGCACTTCTAGCGGGGTCATGCGGCCACCTCGGCCGCGCGTCGTGGCAGGGGAAGCGGAAGTCACGGAATCGGTAGACATTACGTCCTGAGAGATGGAAAAAGCGCGCGCAACATCGTGCAGCCTCGGAATCGTCTGATGATCGCTGCCCGGGCGCGCAGCACGCCAACCGCCCGGAGGTACGTCGATGGCCGCCTCTGGACGACGGCCCGACGCCAGCCCCCTGGAAAGCGGTCGATTCGCCCCCACCTATGGCCCGTGCAGGTACATCGCCCGAGACTGCCCGTCAGCCGGTTCAGCCCCAGCCATCAAACTTAGGTATATTAGCAGGTTTAGCCGCCCGGATTTTCCCCCAGCGGCCCGCCCGACCGCTCCCGCCGCCTGCTGCGTCGACGCCCGGCCAACGCCGCGCCGATATCGCGCGACGTCCCGGGAAACTCGGACTCTTGGGGGCCGGAAACCGCCCCGCGACAATTCGCCGCGCGGATTCCTCGGCGACGACCCGGAACCGTGAATGGAAACCATCCGTATTCGTGGGGCTCGCACCCACAACCTCAAGAACGTCAATCTCGACTTGCCGCGTCACCAGCTCGTGGTGATCACCGGCCTGTCAGGCTCCGGTAAATCGTCGCTCGCCTTCGACACGCTCTACGCGGAAGGTCAGCGTCGCTACGTCGAGAGCCTGTCGGCCTACGCCCGCCAGTTCCTGCAACTGATGGAAAAGCCCGATGTCGACCTGATCGAAGGCCTCTCGCCCGCGATCTCCATCGAACAGAAGGCCACGTCGCACAACCCGCGCTCGACGGTGGGCACGGTCACCGAAATCCACGACTACCTACGTCTGCTCTACGCGCGTGTAGGAACACCCTACTGCCCCGACCACGGCCTGCCGCTCCAATCGCAAAGCGTCTCGCAGATGGTCGACGCAGCGCTCGCGCTGCCGGAAGACACCAAGCTCATGATCCTCGCGCCCATCGTGGTCGATCGCAAGGGCGAGCACGTCGACCTGTTCGAGACGATGCAGGCCCAGGGCTTCGTGCGCTTTCGCATCCGCTCGGGGGGCGGCGCGGCCAACGAAGGCACGGCGCGTGTCTACGACATCGAATCCCTGCCCAAGCTCAAAAAGACGGAAAAGCACTCGATCGACGTGGTCATCGACCGCGTGAAGGTACGCGCCGATCTGAAACAGCGTCTGGCCGAATCGTTCGAAACGGCACTGCGACTGGCCGACGGCCGGGCCGTGGCGCTGGAAATGGACACCGACAAGGAACACGTTTTCAGCTCGAAGTTCGCATGCCCGGTGTGCTCGTATTCGCTTCAGGAACTCGAGCCGCGGCTGTTCTCGTTCAACAATCCCATGGGGGCGTGCCCGAGCTGCGACGGTCTTGGCCACATGACCTTCTTCGATCCGAAGCGCGTCGTCGGCTTCCCGGCGCTCTCGCTCGCCTCGGGCGCGATCAAGGGCTGGGATCGCCGCAACCAGTTCTATTTCCAGATGCTGCAGAGCCTCGCGGCGTTCTACGACTTCGATGTCGACACGCCCTTCGAGGAACTGCCGGAAGCCACCCAGAAGATCGTACTCTTCGGCTCGGGCGAGCAGACCATCCCCTTCACCTATGTGAACGAGAAGGGCCGCACATCGGTGCGCGAGCATGCCTTCGAAGGCATCATCCCGAATCTCGAACGACGCTATCGCGAAACCGATTCCGTCGCCGTGCGCGAAGAGCTGGCCAAGTACCAGAACAATCAGGCCTGCCCCGATTGCGAAGGCAGCCGCCTGCGTCGCGAAGCTCGTTTCGTCAAGGTCGGCGAAGGCCAGCAGGCGCGCGCGATCTACGAGATCGGCAACCTGCCGCTGCGCGAAACGCTCGGCCACTTCCACGAACTGGTACTGCACGGTGCGAAGCGCGAGATCGCCGACAAGATCGTCAAGGAAATCGTGGCCCGCCTCACGTTCCTGAACAACGTGGGCCTCGACTACCTGTCGCTCGAACGCAGCGCCGATACGCTCTCGGGCGGCGAAGCGCAGCGCATCCGCCTGGCGTCACAGATCGGTTCGGGCCTCACCGGCGTGATGTACGTGCTCGACGAGCCGTCCATCGGCTTGCATCAGCGCGATAACGACCGCCTGATCGGCACGCTCAAGCATCTGCGCGATCTTGGCAACTCGGTGATCGTGGTCGAACACGACGAGGACATGATTCTCGCAAGCGATTATGTCGTCGACATGGGGCTGGGCGCGGGGATCCACGGCGGCAGGGTGATCGCACAAGGCCGCCCCGAGCAGATCGAAAGCGCGCCGGAGTCGCTCACGGGGCAGTACCTGTCCGGCGCGCGGCGTATCGAAGTGCCTGCGCAGCGACGCGCGCCGAGCGACGATCGTCTGCGAATTCTGGACGCATCGGGCAACAACCTCAAAAACGTCACGCTGGATTTGCCCGTCGGGTTGCTGACCTGCGTAACCGGTGTATCCGGTTCGGGCAAGTCGACGCTGATCAACGACACCCTGTATCACGCCGTCGCACGGCATCTCTACGGGTCGTCGGCCGAGCCGGCGCCGTATGACCAGATCGAAGGGCTGGAGCACTTCGACAAGGTCATCAACGTCGACCAATCGCCCATCGGACGCACGCCGCGCTCGAACCCGGCCACCTACACGGGGCTGTTCACCCCGATCCGCGAACTCTTCGCCGGCGTGCCCGCGGCCAAGGAGCGTGGCTACGACCCGGGCCGTTTCTCGTTCAACGTCAAGGGCGGACGCTGCGAAGCCTGTCAGGGCGATGGCGTCATCAAGGTCGAGATGCACTTCCTGCCCGATGTGTATGTGCCCTGCGATGTCTGCCACGGCAAACGCTACAACCGCGAAACGCTCGAAATGCAGTACAAGGGCCGCAATATCTCGGAGGTGCTCGACATGACGGTCGAGCAGGCGCATGAGTTCTTCAAGCCGGTGCCGGTGGTCGCGCGCAAGCTCAGGACATTGCTGGACGTGGGCCTGGGCTACATTCGCCTTGGCCAGTCGGCGACCACGCTCTCGGGCGGTGAGGCGCAGCGCGTGAAGCTCTCGCTCGAACTCTCGAAGCGCGACACGGGCCGAACGCTTTATATCCTTGACGAACCGACGACCGGGCTGCACTTTCACGATATCGAGTTGCTGCTCACGGTGATCCACCGGTTGCGCGATCAAGGCAATACCGTGGTCATCATCGAGCACAATCTCGACGTGATAAAAACGGCGGATTGGGTGATCGATCTCGGGCCGGAAGGCGGCGCGGGCGGTGGGCAGATCATTGCGCAAGGCACGCCCGAGCAAGTGGCGGCGAACAAGGCCAGCTTCACCGGCAAGTATCTCGCCCCATTGCTCGCACGCGGGCAGTAAGCGCATCGCCCGTTCGGGCTGTCTTACGTCACGACACGGGCGAGCGCCGCCCGTGTCGTCGCGGCAGAGTCTTATGACAAGGACGTCATTGCATGGAACCGCGCTCTGGCTGGCATCCGGATCGAGATGCCTGGATCGAACTGGCGAGCTATGCCGCGGCCGCCCTGGCCCTGTGGCTGATTCTCAGCATCCACCTGCTCTCGGTGGTGCTCGCGGGGACGGTCGTCTATCAGCTCGTGCACGTGCTCGGGCCGCGCCTGCAACTGCGCATCTCCAGCGAACGCGCCCGGCTGGTCGCCGTCGCCCTCCTGTCGGCGGTGATCGTCGCGCTGATGACCGCGGTCATCTTCGGCATCATCACGTTCTTTCGCAGCGACGCCGGCCATCTTGAACACCTCAACAGTCGGATGATGGAAGTGGTCGGGCAGGCGCGTGCGCAGTTGCCCGCCTGGATCACGGCACGCCTGCCGGCCGACAGTGACGACATCCACCAGTCGATCACCGGCTATCTGAAGGACCACACGCAGGAGATGTCGCTCGTCGGCAAGGAAGCGCTCAACGCGATGGTGCACATCATCGTGGGGCTCGTGCTTGGTGCACTCGTGGCCCTCTCGTCGATCCGGCCCGTGCACAGCATGCGCCCGCTCTCGGCCGCCCTCTCACGGCGCGTCACGCTGTTTGGGGACGCGTTTCGCCGCATCGTGTTCGCCCAGGTCAAGATCTCGGCGATCAACACGCTTTTCACCGCGAT
Organism: Pandoraea cepalis; assembly: GCF_902459625.1. Taxonomy (NCBI): domain Bacteria; kingdom Pseudomonadati; phylum Pseudomonadota; class Betaproteobacteria; order Burkholderiales; family Burkholderiaceae; genus Pandoraea; species Pandoraea cepalis. The sequence goes on along the minus strand of NZ_CABPRY010000001.1, from coordinate 727,966 downwards.
CTTCCTGATCGGTGTGCTGCCGCTGTTTGACGTTCACTTGCCGCTGCGCAAGACGATGATCGTGGTGACGTTCGCCGTGGGCCTGCTGCCGGTCGTCGGCAATCTGATCTCGAACACGTTCATCGTGGTGCTGGGCCTGTCGGTCTCGTTGTACGTGGCCATCGCCGCCCTGACCTTCCTGATCGTGATTCACAAGCTCGAGTACTTCCTGAACGCGCGCATCGTCGGCACGCAAATCCAGTCGCGCTCCTGGGAGCTCCTGCTCGCCATGCTCGTCATGGAAGCCGCGTTCGGGCTGCCCGGACTGGTCGCCGCGCCGATCTATTACGGCTATCTCAAAAGCGAACTGGCGGAAAAGCAACTCGTCTGAGCATCGCCCGGCGCCCTGGCGCCTGCTGCCACCGTCGAGTCATCGACAGGCACCGGGCTTTTTTCCGGATGCCATTTGACATTTCGTCACTGAATGACATAATGTCAAATCATGAAATCTGCCCAATCGTCCGCCACCCGCAAGCTCGACGAGAACGCCTTGCTGCTTCGTGAAAGCCGCAAGATTGTCGAGGCGCTCGGTCGGACGTTCGCGCCGCTTGTCGAAGTGGTGTTGCACGACCTGACCGATCCAGACCATGCCATCGTGGCGATCGCCAACAATTTGTCGGGGCGCGAACCCGGCGATGCCGTCACGGAGATGGGCCTCGCGCGCATCGCCGACCCGGCATTTCCCGAGGTCATCGCGAACTACGCGAATCGGTTTCCCGATGGGCGTCCGGCCAAGAGCACGTCCATCGGTCTGAAAAACGGTCGCGGCGAGTATGTCGCCGCCATTTGCCTGAACATGGACATCTCGATGCTCGCGGCGGCGGCGGCCAGCGTGCAGCAACTGGTGAGCGTGCCCAATCATGCGCCGACGCCCGTGCGCGAGACGCTCGCGACGCGCCGTCTCGACGACATCGTTCCACTGATCACAGACTTCGCCGCGCAGCGCAACACCACGCCGCAGGGCCTGACGCTCGCGCAGCGCCGCGAAGCCATCCGCCTCATCGAAGCCCGCGGTCTGCTCGATCTGCGCCACGCCCACGCCGAAGTGGCACGTGCGCTGGGCGTCGCCCGCTCGACCGTCTACACCTATCTCTGCGACACGAAAGGCTCATCATGACAACTTCTTCGCTGGCGATTACCTATGGCGACATCGTTGCCGCCCACGACCGGATTCGCGAGGCGGCGCATCGTACGCCCGTGTTGACGTCGCGTACCGCCGACACCGTGACGGGGGCCCGCTTGTTTTTCAAGGCGGAGAATTTCCAGCGTATGGGCGCGTTCAAGTTCCGCGGGGCCTACAACGCGATCTCGCAGTTCACGGCAGATCAAAAGCGCGGCGGCGTGCTGGCCTTCTCGTCGGGCAATCACGCGCAGGCGATCGCGCTCTCCGCGCGTGAGCTTGGCGTACCGGCCGTCATCCTGATGCCCCAGGACGCCCCGCAGATGAAGATTGACGCGACGCGCGGCTACGGGGCGGAAGTGATTCTCTTCGACCGTTACCAGGAGGATCGCGAAGCGCTCGCCAAGCGTCTCGCGCAGGAGCGCAGCATGACGCTGATCCCGCCGTACGACCATCCGCACGTGATGGCAGGCCAGGGCACGGCGGCCAAGGAATTGATCGAGGACGCCGGCGAATTGGACACTCTCGTCGCGTGCCTCGGCGGCGGTGGATTGCTCTCGGGTTGCGCCGTCGCGGCGCGCGCATTGAATCCTGACATCGAGATCTACGGGGTGGAACCGGCCGCAGGCAACGACGGCCAGCAGAGTTTTCGCAAGGGCAAGATCGTGCACATCGAAACACCGCGCACGATCGCCGACGGCGCGCAAACCCAGCATCTCGGCGAATACACGTTCCCGGTGATCCGCGCGCTCGTCGACGACGTCGTGACCGTGACCGACGAGGAACTCGTACAGACGATGCAGTTCCTCGCAAGCCGCATGAAGATCGTGGTCGAGCCGACCGGTTGCCTCGCCGCGGCGGCGGTGCTGCAAGGTAAGCTGGATATCCGCGGCAAGCGCGTAGGCGTCATCCTGTCGGGCGGTAACGTCGATATGGCGCGCTTCGCCAAACTCACGCTGGGGGAAACGGTATGAGCCCCCAGGCCGATGGCATCGACGCCGTGAACGTGGCGGCGTTGCAGCCGCCGCGCGGTCACTATTCGCATGGGGTCCGCGCGGGCGGTTTCGTTTTCGTGTCGGGGCAGTTGCCGATCACGCCGGAAGGCGAACGCCTTGCCGGCGCGCCGTTCGCCGTACAGGCGAAGCAGGCATTGGATAACGTTGCGACAATTCTTGCCGCGTGCGGCACGCGCATCGACCGCTTGGTGCAGGTGCGCGTGTACATCACGAACGTCGACGACTGGGGGCCCTTCAATGAGGTCTACGCCGCCTGGGCAGGCGAAGCGAAGCCCGCCCGCGCGGTCGTGCCGGTGCCCGCCCTCAGTCACGGTGTGGCGGTGGAGATCGAGGCGACGGCGTTGGCGGGCTGATTGGGCTGCGTCATTGCGTAACGACCTCGCAATGGGGACGCGCCCTGATGCCCCCTTCGAGGGATAGAGGCTCGGGGGCGCAGCGCTCACTGTTTAACGCCTTCCCCACCGGATGGGGCGTCCGTTTTCCAAACCCACACGACGGTTTGCGAAATTTCCCAGGATTTCCGCGCGTACAGATTCGTCCGACGGATACACTTTGGGCCACGAACGCCAACGACCATCACGCCATGACAACTCCTGATTTCCCGCCCTCGCCGCAGGGGGCCGCGCCAGATCTGCCGCCGTCCTCCCAACCGCAGCAACGCATCGACGACGAGCCGATGCGCCTGATTACCAGCTTCAACGACGTGTTCGTCGTCGTGGCGTCGGCGCTGCTCATGTTCGGCACGGTGTGGCTCACACACTCGCTTGCGCCGTGGATCACGGCGCTCGTCTGCGCGGCGGTCTTGTGGGGTTTGTCGGAGGTATTCGTGCGGCGGCGCCGCATGGCGCTGCCCGCACTCGTCTATTGCTTCGGCTTCATCGCCGCGTTTGCAAGCGTCGGCTTCATCGGCATACAAGCCACCGGGCATGGATTCGGCGCGAGTGAACATATCCCGCCAGAAGCCGAAGGACTCGCGCTGGGCGCCCAGGTGTTGTTATCGCTTTTTGCGAGCTACGCCGGCATCGCTATCGGCACGGTGCTTTACTGGCGACGCTTTCGGGTGCCCGTCACCCTCGCCATGGGCATTGGCGCGGTGGTAAGCCTGACCTGGCTCTTCGTCGTGATTCTCGGAGACAACCTCATCGACGCCATGCGCGCCGTGACCATCGTCGCCGGTCTCGCGATCTTCGTCTGGGCATTGCGCTGGGACGTCCGCGACCCCAAGCGCACGACCTTCCGCTCCGATGTCGCCTTCTGGCTGCACCTGCTTGCGGCTTGCATGGTCACGCATCCGATCTTCTGGGCGCTCATGCCCGAGCACTCTGCCGCAGCCATCGCCTTCTTCGTACTGCTCACGGGAATATCGCTCGCGATCGACCGTCGCGCCCTGATGATGTCGTCGCTGCTGTATGTGATTACGGCAATGCTCAACCTTCTGGTGACGTCAGAGGACACGCACGCGTTGGCGGTGGTCGCCGTCGTGGTCGGCGGCGCGCTATTGCTGCTGTCGGCCCTATGGCACCCGTCGCGCGCGGCCGTCCTGAAGCTGGTCCCTGCGGGCTGGCGCGCCCGCCTGCCTCACTGAAGCGTTACCCGCCCGAGCAACGTCATGTAGTGATCGAGCGACGGTGTCGGCATGCCGGCAACCTTCGCCCGGTCGTCCCAGCGGCGCAGCCGCAGCGCCGCCTCGGCATGCTCGCGAGCCAGGAACGTCTTCGCCTCGTCATCGCTGAACACCCCGCCTTGCAGCGCCAGACTGCGCACGGAATCGGCCGAGAGTTTGCCGAAGTACTCGGGATCGACCGCGCACAGACAGCGCTTGGCATCCACGTGCAGACGAATGGGATCGAGCACCGCGTCGCTGAACAACGGGCGCAGAAAAGGCAGGGCAAAGTACTGATGCAGGTCGTCGATGCCGCGCTCGGAGGGCGTTTCGCCCTGAAGGTTGAGCAGATGGCCGAGATCGTGCAGGAAACTGGCGGCGACGAGCGCCTCGTCGGCGCCCTCGCTCTCGGCCAGTGCGGCGCTTTGCAGCGCATGTTCCAGTTGCGTGACAGGCTCGCCGCTGTAGGCAAGCGAGCCGAATTTATCGAACAGGGTGCGGATGTCCGGCAGGCTCAGGGCCATCGTGTGAACTCTCGTTGTCGTCGCGAACACCAGCGGCGGCGGCCGTCGCGACATCGGCCAATACCGCCAACGTCGACGCCTTCGATTCCTTGGGCGTCTTCAAATCCCTTGCATCCTTCGCGTCCTTGCCGTCCTTCGGCTTGTCCCGCATGCGGCTCTTGCGCAGCGCACCGGCATCGTCGAGCACCGGATACGCGGTCGAGCAGAACAGCGAGTTCAAGCGCTTCATGTCGCTGATGATGTCCAGGTGCAGCGAACTCGTCTCGATGCTCTGCACCGACTGACCCGCCAGACGGTTCAAGTGTGTGTACGAATAGGCGCGCTCCAGATCGCGGAAGCTCTCCTTCTCGGCCATGAGCCGCTGCGCACTCCGGAGGTCGGTGTTCAGGAACACCGAGAGCCCCAGTTGCAGGTTCGTCACCAGCCGCGCGTGCATGTCGCAGATTTCCTGCAACCCCGCTTCCGAGAACGACAGTTTGTGCGAGATCTTCTTCTCCTCGACCTCCGTCACCATGCGCTCGATGATGTCGCCTGCGTGTTCCAGATTGATCGTGAGCGAAATGATGTCCGTCCAGCGGCGACTGTCCTGCTCGCTCAGGTTCTCGCGCGACACGCGCGTCAGGTACATCTTCACCGCGGTATAGAGATGGTCGACGTCGTCGTCGAGACGACGCGTTTCGCGCGCTCTCGCCACATCGTTGCTGCGAATGACTTCGAGCAACCCATTGAGCATCTGCTCCACGATGTCGCCCATGCGCAACGTCTCGCGTGTCGCGTTGGACAGCGCCACCGACGGCATCTCCAGCGCGCTCTCATCCAGGTGGCGAGGACGCATCACGCCGTCCGCCTCCGGCCGTTCCGAGAGCAGACGCACGCACAGGCGCGCCATCGGCTCGGTGAACGCGAGAAACACCACGCATCGCACCAGGTTGTAGAGCACATGGAAATTGACGACGGCTTGCGCGGGTGCATCCGAGAGCCAGCTCACCAGCGCCGGCGCGTAGTCGACGAACGGCAGCACGACCAGGCAGCCGATCAGTTTGAACACAAGACTGCCGAAGACCACGCGACGGCCCGCCGCATTCTGCCCCGCCGACGTGAGCATCGCGAGCATGCCGCTGCCCAGATTCGCGCCGATCACGAGGCACAAGGCCACCTTGAGCGAAATCACGCCCGACGACGCCAGCGTCGCCGTCAACAACACCGCCGCCAGACTCGAATACGACACCATCGCGAAGAGCGCGCCGATCAACGTGTCGAGCATCACGTCGCCGGTCAGCGACCCAAACAGTACCTTGACACCCGCCGCCTCGGTCATCGGCGTGGTCGCGTTCACGATCAGTTGCAACGCCAGCACGATCAGCCCGAGCCCGATGGCCACGCGGCCGATCTGACCGGCGCGCGTCTGCTTGCGCGAGAGGAAGAAGACAACGCCGAAGAAGATCAGCAACGGCGAGAGCCAATGCAGATCGAACGTCAGGATTCGCGCCATGAGGGCCGTACCGACGTCCGCCCCCAACATGATCGACAGCGCGGGCGCAAGCGCGATCAGGCCCTGTGCACCGAACGACGAGACGATGAGCGCCGTCGCGTTGCTGCTCTGCACGAGTCCCGTGACGAGCACGCCTGCCGCAAACGCGAGGAATCGATTCGAAATGCTGTGCGACAGAATGCGCCGCAGATCGGCGCCGTAGACGCGCAAGACCCCGGTGCGCACGATGTGCGTACCCCAGATCAGCATTGCAACGCCGGAGAGAAGGTTGAGGAGTGTCAGCATGCCAGTGTTCCGTGATCTTATCGTCGACGGGGCGGGCAGCGCCTTGCGCCGCCATCATGACGCGCACACTGGTTTGCCAAACCGGCATCCCGCGTCAGTCCAACACTGGCGTCGGGATGCGTATGAAGTTCACGCGTCATGCGTATCCCCAATCGAAACACCGTACACCAAAATGAACAGCGCAACAATCGTGTCATCAATTTGTCACAATTTTTACCCTGATTCCGCCAAGCCTTGTTGCGTAAGGGGAACAGCCTGAGCCGAAGCGCCGCGAAACGCGGCTTTTCGCCCCATTTGAGCGTGTCGGCGGGTGCCCCTTGCGCGGTCGATCACCTGCCTCAGACACCCCACGGCAACGTGAACGTTTTGGTGTTGGTGAAGCTCTTCATCGCCTCCTGCACGCCTTCCTTGTAGCCGAGCCCGGAATCCTTGATGCCGCCAAACGGCGTCAACTCGATGCGATAGCCCGGCACTTCCCAGATATTGACCGTCCCCACCTGCAGTTCGTTGGTGAAACGCGTCACATAATCAAGGCGGTTCGTGCACACGCCGGACGACAGACCGAATGCCGTGCCGTTGGAGATGGCGATGGCTTCGTCTATGCTGCCGAACGTCAGGATCGGCGACACCGGCCCGAAGGTCTCTTCGCGCACGACTGTCATTTTCGGATCGACACGATCGATGACGGTCGGCGAGTACAGCGCACCCTCGCGCCGGTTGCCCACGAGCAAGCGCGCGCCCTGCGACACCGCTTCGTTGACGCGTGCCTCGAACAGGCGGGCGGCTGCTTCGTCGATGACCGTGCCCATGTCGTTGGCGCCGTCGGCCGGGTCGCCGTACTTCCACGCGCGGGTCTTTTCCACCACGAGATCGGTGAACTGCGCCGCGATGTCGCGATGGACGAGCATGCGCTTGACGGCCGTGCAGCGCTGGCCTGAATTCTTGTACGACCCCTGCACGGCCAGATCGGACGCACGATCGAGATCGGCGTCCTCCATCACGATCAACGGATCGTTGCCGCCGAGTTCGAGCACGATGCGACGATAGCCCGCCTTCGACGCGATGTACTTGCCGATCGATACCCCCCCGGTGAAGGTGATCATGTCGATGTTCTCGTTCGTGATCAGCTCGTCGGCAATCTCCATCGGGTCACCGGTCACGACTTGCAGCATCTCCGGCGGCAGACCCGCTTCATAAAGCGTGTCTGCCAGGTAGCAGGCCGAGAGCGGTACCTTTTCCGATGGCTTGAGCACCATGCGGTTGTTGGTCGCAATCGACGGCGCCACCTTGTGCGCCACCTGGTTCATGGGATGGTTGAACGGCGTGATGGCCGAGATGGCCCCGAGCAGCGGCTCACGCTGCGTCACGACACGACGCTTCTTGCCATGCGGCGTGAGATCGCACGAGAACGCCTGTCCGTCGTCCTTGAGCGCTTCGCCGGCGGCGAACCCGAGCACATCGGCCACGCGACCGATTTCGTAGACCGCGTCTTTCTTGCACAGCCCCGATTCCATCGTGATGATCGCCGCCGCCTCGGTCGTGCGCGCGCGCAGCAACGCAGCGGCCTTATCGAGAATGTTGGCGCGCTCGAAGCGTGTGAGCGTTGAGCGATACTGCTTCGCGATCGAGAACGCGCGGCGCACGTCGTCGAGCGAGGCTTTCGGCACCGTGCCGACGAGATCGCCCGAGTAGGGATTGAAGATTTCGATGATCCGATCGCGGGTTAATTTCTCGCCGCCGATGCGAAGCGCTTCGGCGCGGAACTCGGGATGCAGCTTGTGCGGCGCGTTCATGGGGTTCTCCACAGCGTATCCAACGGGTCGGGGCCCGGCGACGCAACCGTTCTGGGTTGCACGCCGCGGGCTCACAGGGCAAAGGCGTTGCGGTACCGCGTCAGACGTGATTGAGTGCCACGTCGAGAATGTCGAAGTTGCGCAGCCGCGCCTTGCCCGGAATGCCGACGGTCTTGCGGTTGAAAAGCAACGGCACCGTCTGCTCCGAGATCCCGCCATGCGAGCGCAGCGGCACCGTGAGTCCGGTCAGATCGTGACGGCTGGCACTTGTGCCCAACACGACCGACTGATCGCTCACAACGACCAGGTCGCCCACGCGGTCAGGCGGCAGTTCGAAGCGAGCGCATGCCTCGGCGTTGCTCAGCACGACCTCGATACCGGGCATCGCGGCGATGCGCCGACGCATGGCGTCGCGATCCACATCCCGCGGCAGATAGATCGTGGCAAACGAGCCGAGCGCGCCGTGATGCACCACGTAGGGATCGGTAATCGGCAGAATCACCCGCGCGCCGCCGGCTTCCACGCCCTTGCCGAGCCAGTCGTCGAGCAGATCCTGCAAATAGATGACGTTGGGCCGGCCAGTCGCCGGATCGTGCTTGGCGTTCATGCCGTGGTCGGCCGTCAGTCCAATGACGGCGCCCAGCGCGTCCATGCGACGCAGATAGCCGTCCATCATCGCGTAGAAATCGTTCGCGCCCTGCGTGCCCGGCGCCCATTTGTGCTGGACGTAGTCGGTCGTCGAGAGATACATCAGGTCGATGTGACGCGTCTCGAGCAGGCGCACCCCGGCGGCGAACACGAACTCGGAAAGTGCCGCGCTGTAGACGTCCGGTACCGGCATGCCGACGAGTCCAAGCACGTCGTCGATGCCGTTCTCGGCGAGCGTGACGTGGTCCGCCTTTTCCGACGAGAAGCAGATGCCCGTCATGCGATGGCCGAGCAGCTTGCGCAGCTTGTCCTTCGCGGTCACGACCGCCACGCTCGCCCCCGCATCGGCGGCGGCGGCAAGCACCGTGCCCGCGCGCAGGTAGGCAGGGTCGTTCATCATGACTTCCGCGCCGCGACCACCATCGGCCGACGGGTCGAAGAAGTAATTGCCGCAGATGCCATGCACGGCGGGGGGTACGCCGGTCACAATCGACAGGTTGTTCGGGTTGGTGAACGACGGCACGACGCAGTCGCCCTGGAACACCGCGCCGTCGGCCAGCAGATGCTTCAGGTACGGGGCGACGCCGGCAGCCGCGGCGGCTTCGAGATACTCGAACTGGCAGCCATCGACGCAAACGATGACGGTCGGCTGTTGCGGCAACCGGTATTGGCGGCCGTTCACTTCGATCTGTACGGACGGGTTCACGTCGGGTCTCCTCAAGCGCAACTCGGCAAATGACCGCCGGTGTCGCCCTCGCGGCGACACGCACCCGGCGGCCGGGTATTCAGCAATACAAACCGTTCACGGTCCTTCAGCCGGCCTTCGCCTGCACGGCGGCACCGGGTGCTCGCGCAAGGGCCTCGCGAATGCGCGCGCGGCCTCGCGACAGATGCTCGCGCGTGACGTGCGCCGCACGCTCGGGGTCGCGCGACGCAATCGCGCTCACGATGTCGCGATGCTCGCGCGCCGACTTCGGCGGCGCAGACGTATCGCCGGTCAACGCTTCGTGACGGAACAGGCTCAGTTCCCTGACCAGGCGCCGGTACGTTTCGATCAACTTGCGATTGCCGACCATCTCGACGAGCGCGTCGTGAAACGCCAGGTTCAGCCGGTAATACGCTTCGCTGTCGCCCGCCTCCACCGCAATGTGCATCGCCTCGACGGACTCGCGCAGACGGGTGAGCTGCGCCGAGGTGATCGCCTCGGCCAGCGTGCGCGCCACGAATTCGTCGAGCACGCCGCGCAGCGTGTAGATCTCTTCGGCCTCCTCCAGCGAGATGACGCGCACAAACACGCCGCGATTCTTCTCGGTGCGCAGCAGGCCCGCTTCTTCCAGCGCACGAAACGCCTCGCGCACCGGACCCCGCGACACGCCCAGACGTCCAGCCACTTCAATCTCGTTGAGCTTGGTACCGGGCGTGAGGGTACCCGCCATGATCTGGCGCTCGATTTCGTGCTGGACGAGCGTGGTCAGCGACTGGCTCTGTAACAGCTCGATCGCCGAGGGCGACGTGGGATTTGGATTCATACCGGTCTTCCTTCTCTCTGAACGCTGGCGCCACCCTGCGACGCGATCCCGCAAAGCACAAACCGCTTCCCCACTTATCCGTGGCAATTTGTGGCATTACGCGATTATTTGTGTTTTTTGTCATTCAAGCACAACGATTTGTAGATTGTCAACAAATCGTATTCGCCATTTCCCAGCAGCATCGCAAAACAGCCGGACAACGTTGCACACGGCGACGACAAAACCCCATCTTAATCAATGATTTCCATACTATTCGAGGTATTTGACGAACAGATGACAACACCTCAACGGTTTCAATAAAACGACATAATTTGCCAATAATATGCAACACATCGCCTCGCCGAGGTGTTTCCCGAACGCAGCTTGTTTTCCCGCTTGATAGGAGGCGGTCATGATTCTTGGTCAGGAACCGATTCTGCTGACCCCCGGCCCGCTCACCACGTCGCCGGCGACGCGGCAGGCCATGTTGCGCGACTGGGGCTCGTGGGACGCGCAGTTCAACCGCGTCACCGCGTCGCTGTGCCACGATCTCGTGGGCATCGTGCAGGGCGGCGACACGCACGTTTGCGTCCCGCTCCAAGGCTCGGGCACGTTCTCGGTCGAAGCGGCCATCGGCACGCTCACGCCGCGCGACGCACGCATTCTCGTGCCGGACAACGGCGCGTACTGCCAGCGCCTGCTCAAGATCTGTCGCTATCTTGGGCGCGACGCCGTCGCCCTGCCCATCCCCGACGATCAGGCGGCCAATGCCACCGCCATCGACGAAGTGCTCACGCGGGATCCGTCGATCACGCATGTTGCACAGGTGCACCTGGAAACTGGCGCGGGGGTCCTCAATCCGCTTGCGGATATCGCACGCGTCTGTCAGAAGCACGGTAAAGGGCTGATCGTCGATGCCATGAGTTCTTTCGGTGCGCTGGACATCGACGTGCGATCAATGCCGTTCGACGCGCTGGTCGCCGCGAGCGGCAAATGCCTCGAAGGGGTGCCGGGCATGGGCTTCGTGATCGCGAAGCGCTCAGTGCTCGAAGCGAGCGGCGGCAACAGCCATTCGCTGGCGATGGACCTTCACGACCAGTACGCGTATATGCAAAAGACCACGCAATGGCGCTTTACCCCGCCAACGCACGTGGTCGCTGCCCTGCGCGCGGCCGTCGATCAGTTTCTCGCCGAGGGCGGACAACCGGCTCGCGGCGAACGCTACCGCAAGAACTGCCGGACATTGGTCGAGGGGATGGCGTCGCTGGGCTTCCGACCGTTCCTCGCGCCGGAGATTCAGGCGCCCGTGATTGTGACGTTTCACGCGCCCGCCGACAGCAAGTACGATTTCCAGACGTTCTATGCGGCGGTGCGCGAGCGGGGTTACATCCTCTATCCGGGCAAGCTCACGCAGATCGACACGTTTCGCGTGGGCTGCATTGGCGCCGTCGACGACAACGAAATGCGCAACGTCGTCGCGGCGATCGGGCAGTCGCTGGCGTCGCTCGGCATTCGGCAAGTCGCGGCCCTCACGCGCGCGGCGTGATGGGGTAGCCGCCGACGCCGGCGCATGCAGCGCGCGGCGTTCTCGACGGCCCTCACGTTCGGCGACGCAACTCGGCGTCGCCGAACGCACACGCGACTCGCCGGCCTCGGGCGCCTCGGGTAAGCTTTCGGGTGTCGCGCGCTTGCGCTCCCACGCTCCGAGGTCGCCGCCCATGCCGTCGTCGAAGACACCTGACGCCGCCCCGCCGGTCAAAGCCAACCCCGCTCGCAAGCGCGGCGCCAAACTTCCCGAGATTCGCTTCAAGCGGGTATACGACGCCCCCGAGGCCGCCGACGGCCAACGCGTGCTCGCCGATCGCCTCTGGCCCCGTGGTCTGGCCAAGGCCAAGGCGCAAATCGACTTCTGGGCCAAGGACGCCACCCCGAGCACGCCGCTGCGCCAGTGGTTTCACCAGCATCCCGAGCAGTTCGACGAATTCCGTCAACGCTATCTGGATGAACTCGCCGCGCTCGACGCCGAGCGAAACGCCACGCTCGCGGACTTGCGCACGCGATTGACCGAAGGCCCCATCACGTTGCTCACCGCAGCCCATCGACTGGAAGAGGAGGATGCGCACACGCACCTCGACCTGCTGCGCGACTTCCTGACATCGCGATAGGCTCGAACGCCTGCCAGGGCATCGACGCCGGTGGCGCTGCAACCGCCAGCAGGCAACGATCGGCCGCGCGTTTCGATGGATGCGACAACGTATTGTGGTGCAACACCGTATTCCACCCTCCAAAACGATGTTGCCCGCCGCGGGCTCCGTGAAAACCCGCATGGCGCCTGGCGCTGCACACGACGGGCACGGACCGCGGAGAAGTTTGCTATAACCCTCACTGCGCCGCCATCGAGCCTGCCATGACCGGCGCACCGCCGTGTTATCGATTGCCCCCGCTGACGCACCGCCGCTCGTGTGTCGAGTCGTTCTTCGTTTGCTTACCCGGTTGCCGCGACGGCAACGTCATGCCTCATGCTTGTTCCACTGATCGTTGCCTGCGCGCTGTTCATGGAGAACATGGATTCCACCGTGTTGTCCACCTCGTTGCCGTTGATTGCGCAAGATCTCGGCGAGAGCCCGATCACGCTCAAGCTCGCGCTCACGACCTACCTCATCAGCCTCGCGGTCTTCATTCCGATCAGCGGATGGATTGCCGATCGTTTCGGCACGCGCAATGTCTTTCGCACGGCCATTGGCGTGTTCGTGCTTGGCTCGATCTGCTGCGGCATCTCGAGCACGCTGCCGGAACTGGTGATCGCGCGTTTCATCCAGGGCGTGGGCGGGGCGATGATGGTGCCGGTGGGACGCCTCGCCTTGCTCAAGTCCGTGGAAAAGCGCGACATGGTGCGCGCACTCAATTACCTCACGATCCCCGCGCTGGTCGGCCCGGTGCTCGGCCCGCCGCTTGGCGGCTTCATCACCACGTACTGGCATTGGCGCTGGATCTTCTATATCAACATCCCCATCGGCGTGCTTGGCTTCGTTCTTGCAACGAAGTACATTCCCGATCTCTTTGAGGACGACGTGCCGCCGCTCGACATCCGGGGCTTCGTGCTGTCGGGCCTCGGACTCTCGATCCTGATGCTGGGGTTGTCCACCATCGGCCGCCATCTGATCCCCGTATCGCTCGCGCTGGGACTCGTCGCCATCGGTGCGGCGTTGCTCGTGGCCTACCTGCGTCATGCGAAGGGGCTCGCGCATCCGCTGCTGCGGCTCGACCTCTTTCGCATCCCCACGTTCCGTGCCGGTGTCGCGGGCGGCACGCTGTTTCGCATTGGCGTCGGCGCCACGCCGTTCCTGCTGCCGCTGATGCTGCAACTGGGTTTCGGGATGACGCCGATGGAATCGGGCGCGCTCACGTTCATCTCGGCCGCGGGCGCGATGTTCATGAAGACGCTCTCGCTGCGCATTCTGCAACGCTGGGGTTTTCGCCGCGTGCTGATGACGAACGCGCTGGTCGCGTCGGCGACGATCGGCGGCTACGGGTTGTTCTCCGCACAGACGTCGCATCTGGTGATTCTCGGCACGCTGCTGTTTGGCGGATGCTTCCGCTCGTTGCAGTTCACGAGCCTGAACGCCATTTCGTACGCGGACGTGCCGGCGCAGCGCATGAGTCAGGCGACCAGCCTGGCCAGCGTCGCCCAACAGGTGTCGCTCACGCTGGGCATTACCATCGGCGCCGCCGTGTTGCAGACGTCGTCGTGGCTGCACGGGCGCGATCATGTGATCGACGTCGACTTCCCGTGGGCGTTCCTGGTGGTCGGGCTGATTGCCGTGAGTTCGACGATCTCGATTGCGCGGCTTGCGCGCGATGCCGGCAGTGAGCTGGCGCGGCGCACCTAGTGCTTCGCTTAGCGGAAGATCACCGTCTTGTGGCCGTTGAGCAGAATGCGATGCTCGGCGTGATAACGCACGGCGCGCGCCAGCGCCACACATTCCACGTCGCGCCCGATGGCGGTCAGTTGCTCCGGGTCCATCGTGTGATCCACGCGCTCGACTTCCTGCTCGATGATCGGACCTTCGTCGAGATCGGATGTCACATAGTGCGCCGTCGCCCCGATCAGCTTCACGCCACGGTCGAACGCCTGATAGTACGGCTTCGCGCCCTTGAAGCTCGGCAGGAATGAATGGTGAATGTTGATCGCGCGGCCTGCGAGCTTCTCGCACAGATCGCTGGACAACACCTGCATGTAGCGCGCGAGGACCACCAGATCGATGTCGTTGTCCTGCACCAGTTCATACACCTTTGCTTCCTGCGCCGCCTTCGATTCCGGCGTTGCGTTCATGAGCGGCAGGTAATGGAACGGAATGTTGTAGCTCGCGGCCAGTTGGTAGAAATCCTTGTGGTTCGAGACGATGGCCGGAATTTCGATGTTGAGCTGGCCCGTCTTGTAGCGGAACAACAGATCGTTCAGGCAGTGACCGATCTTCGAGACCATGAGCATCACGCGCGGCTTGATCGCGGCGTCGACCAACTCCCATTGCATCTCGTACTGCACGGCGAGCGGGGCAAAGTCGCGCTGCAACGCGGCCAGATCGCTCTGGCCCGGCAGTTGCTGGAAATGCACGCGCATGAAGAAGCCACCGGTGAAGCGATCGTTGAACTGGGCCGAGTCGAGAATGTTGCCGCCGCGCTCGACCAGGAAACCGGCCACCGCGTGGACGATGCCGGGACGGTCCGGGCAGGACAACTTCAGAATGTAGCTATTTTCGATCGGTGCCATGATTGCTCCTGGGCAAAGGCTTGCAATGTCGTTGCAGTGTAGAAATCGGTGTCGATGGACGTGCGTCCGATGGCCTCGATCATTCGTCCGCCGGCTTGAACAACGCCTCGATTCCGGCGCAGTCCTTCGTGCGAATGGCGCCTTCGCGCAGCAGGAAATCGAGACTGGCGAGGCTCGCATCGACGGTCATCTTGCCGTCTGCGATCACCTCGCGCACGTCGCCGGCCGAGCACAGCCAGTGCGCGCTCGCCTCGCCATCCTGGTTCTCGGGCACGAAGCCGCGCGGCAGCGCGAGATCGTAGACGAAAATCTGCTCGGACTGCACGCCCTCCGGAATTTCCGCGAGGATATGCAGCGTGCGGCCAGGCCGCGCGTCGTTCGTCAGATGCGCCGGAATGCCGGCCTCTTCCCAGCACTCCTTGACGAGCGTATCGCCTACGCCGATCCCATTGCCGATGCCCCCGGCCGCCGTGTTGTCGAGACAACCGGGATCGGTCGCCTTGAGCACACTGCGCCGCGCAATCCAGAGCTTCGGCGCCTCACCGACGAAGCGGGCCGGCACGTATCCGTTCACATGCACGGCGAACGTGCGCGTGCCGAAAAAGCGCGAGGCGGCGCGTTCGATCCACGCGAGCGGCGCGTCGTAGAGCCGTTGCCGAATGGCATAGCGCTCGTTGCGCCAACCCGTGATGAGGCCCTCGGCCGCAAGCGCTTCGATCACCGGCGCCAGCGCCGCCGTGCGCGCTTCGCAGGTATCGTGGCGCGGATGAATCCGCACCGCGAGTGAACTGATCTCGAACACGTCGGGCCAACGGCACAGCGACTCGGCGTCGCGACGGCGAATCCACCCATAACGCTGCGAACCGATCACGAGCGGCAGATGCGCCGTGTCGTCGAAGCGGCGCGCCGCCGCAATACAAGCAAAAGGCATACGTCAGAGACCGAACGCGCCCCCGTCGGAGACGCGCGAAATCGAGGCAAAAGCGGCATTTTACAGAAGCGGCGGCGAGTCCGCCCGCCTCCGGTGTCGCGGCGGCCGGCGTCGTCGTCGCGACCCACCGCGACAGGCTCGCCCGTTCAAGCGCTCACGCGCTCGCCCTTCGGTTCGTACAGCGCGCGCAGTTGGACTCGGGCGTCGAGCCGATCACCCGCGAGATCGACCTGATAGCGGCCCGTTTCCACGTATTCGGCGGACACGAGGCCCTCGGGATTCGTCAGATAGGCGAGCCCGACGGGCGCATCGATCGTGTGCCCATACGCGGCCGACGACAGGAAGCCGACCGGCACGCCGTTGCGAAGCAGCGCCTCACCGCCCCAGAGCATTCTGTCGCTCGCCCCGTCGAGCACAACGCTCACAAGCCTGCGGCGGACCCCCGTCGATTTGGCCAGTTCGACCGCCTCGCGGCCGACAAACGGGAGACCGCCGGCCAGCTTGCAGGCGAACGTCAGCCCTGCTTGCACCGGATTCGTGTCAGGCGTCAGTTCTCGTCCCCAGGCACGATAGCCCTTCTCGATACGCAGCGAGTCGATGGCGTAGTAGCCCGCATCCTTCAACCCGAAGGCGGCACCCGCCGCGTGCAGCGTTTCATAGACGCCCACCGCGAACTCGACGGGCACGTACAACTCCCAACCGAGTTCGCCGACGTAGGTCAGGCGCGTGGCACGCACCGTGGCGTAGCCGAGATCGATTTCCCGGCTCGAGCCGAACGCGAACGCCTCGTTGGAAAAATCGGCGCGCGACACCCGCTGCAACAGCGCGCGCGAATTCGGCCCCATGAGCGCCAGTACCGCGTACTGCCCGCTGACGTCGACGACCGTACAGCGCGGATCGTCGGGCCGTTGGGCGATGCGCCGTTCGAGATAGTCCATGTCGCGGGTCGTCTGGGCCGAACCGGTGACCATTAGGTATTGATCGGGCGCGAGACGCGTGAGCGTGAAGTCCGATTCGTAACCGCCGCGCTCGTTGAGCATTCCCGTGTAGACGGTGCGCCCAGGCGGCACGGCCACGTCATTGGTACACAACGCTTGCAACACGCGCTCGGCATCGCGGCCCTTGATGAGCAGCTTCGAGAAGGAACTCATGTCAAACAGCGCGACGGCCTCGCGGCATGCGCGATGCTCGGCGGCACTCCACGCGTGCCAGTTCTGCTGACCGAAGCCGTAATCGATCGTCGCCTGCTCGGGCGACGGCGCGAAGAAGTTCGGCCGCTCCCAGCCCATCTTGCTGCCGAAGCAGGCGCCCTTGGCGAGCAGCGTCGCATGCAGTGGCGAACGACGGAACGGCCGCGCCGTGTCCAGTTCGCGATTCGGCCACGGCATGGCGTAGTGCAGGCCGAGCGTCTCCTTCACGCGATCGTGCAGCCAGATGTCGTTGCCGTTGAATCGCGCAAAGCGGCGAATATCGACGGGCCAGAGGTCCATCGTCGGCTCACCCGCGACAATCCACTCGGCCAGCGCCATGCCGGCCCCGCCCGCCGACGCAATGCCCATCGAATTGAAGCCTGCGCCGACGTAGAAATTGCGCAGCTCGGGCGCTTCGCCGAGCATGAAGTTGTTGTCCGGCGTGAACGACTCGGGGCCGTTGTAGAACTGCCGGATCTGCGCCGTCTCGAGCGCGGGCACACGCATCAGTGCATTCTCCATGAGGATCTCGAACTGGTCCCAGTCGTCGGGCAGCAGTTGAAACTCGAAGTTCTCGGGAATGCCGTTCATGCCCCATGGCTTGGCGTTCGGCTCGAAGCCGCCCATCACCAGACCGCCGACTTCCTCCTTGAAGTAGGTGTAGCCGTCCGGGTCGCGCATGACCGGCAGATCGGGATGCACGCCCTCGATCCGTTCCGTCACGATGTAGTAGTGCTCGGCCGAATGCAGCGGCACGCTCACATCGCACAGGCGACCTACGGCCTTGGCCCACTGCCCCGCGCAGTTCACGACGATCTCCGCGTCGATGCGTCCGCTTTCGCCGTCCTTATTGCACCAGGCTACCCCGGTCGCCGTGCGAATCCCGCCAGGCGACGCCGTGTGAATCGCCGTGATGCGCGTGTTCTCCGCGATGCGCACGCCACGGCTGCGCGCGCCGCGCGCGAGCGCCTGCGTGAGATCGGTCGGGTTGGCCTTGCCGTCGCCCGGCAGCCACACCCCACCGACGAGATCGTCGGTGCGCATCACCGGCCAGAGTTCGCCGGCCTCGCGCGGCGAGATCACGTCGCACTGCACGCCATAGGCACGCGCCACCGCCGCCGTGCGCTTGAGTTGCGTCATGCGCGCCTGGGTGCGGGCCACCGACAATGACCCGCATGCCTTCCATCCCGTGGCGAGCCCCGTCTCCGCTTCCAGTTCGCTGTAGAGTTTCGTCGAATAGCGGATGAGCTTCGTCATGCTCTCCTGCGAGCGCAACTGGCCGACCAGCCCCGCCGCGTGCCACGTCGTGCCGCACGACAACTGTCCCTGCTCCAGCAGGACGACGTCCGTCCATCCCAGTTTGGCAAGGTGATAGGCGACGGAACAGCCGACGATGCCGCCACCGATGATGACGACGCGAGCGTGAGTGGGCAAGGCTGAGGGCATGGGGGAGCTCCAGTTTGGCCGCGCGCCGGGAACGGCGTCACGGCCCGGGCGATCGGCATTGGCCGCTGTGCGGGACTCGGCGCCGTCGCGAGGCGGCTGCCGTCAGGAAAAAGCAAAGGGCACCCAAGTGCCCTTTGCGGATTGACGCGATCGACGCGGCGGGACGATCAGATCACGTGCTTGCGCACACGGGCCGAAAACACGTCGATGCACGTGACGACCACGATCATGATGAGCATCACGGCACAGGTCTGCGCGTACTCGAAGCTGCGGATCACTTCGTAGAGCACCACGCCGATGCCGCCCGCGCCGACCATGCCGACCACCGACGCCGAACGCACATTCGACTCGAAGCGGTACAGCGTGTACGAGATCCACAGCGGCATGACCTGCGGCAGCACGCCGTACAGGATTTCATCGATCGCGCGCGCCCCGGTGGCCCGCACGCCCTCGACCGGACGCGGATCGATCGCTTCGACCGCTTCGGCAAACAGCTTCGAGAGCGTGCCCGTCGTATGCACCCACAGCGCCAGTACCCCGGCGAAGGGGCCAAGCCCTACCGCCACGATGAAGAGCATCGCGAAGACCATCTCATTGATCGCGCGGCACGCGTCCATCACGCGGCGCACCGGCTGGTACACCCACGCCGGCACCATGTTCGACGCCGAGAGCAACCCCATCGGAATCGAACACACCACGGCGAGCACCGTGCCCCAGACAGCGATATGAATGGTCACGAGCATCTCGTGGACATACACGCGCCAGTCGTGAAAATCGGGCGGGAAGAAATCGTGCGCGAATTGGCTCATGTTGCCGGAATCGCGAATCAGATCGAGCGGACGCATGTCGGCGCCGCCCCACGACCACACCAAGATCAGGAAGAATGCGCCCCAGCCGATCAACGTCAGCCATGAACGCTTGGGCGGCTCGCCCGGCAGGCGGCCATTTGCAGTGAGGGATACGCTGGTGTTCATGTCGTGTACCACAAGGCAAGCCGGTGCAGCATCGACCAGCAAATCATCGGACCACAGAGGTCACCAGAGGTCACGGCGGGCCAGATGACCTGGCCCGCCGTCATCGATCACAGAACAACGCCCGTGCGCCGCTCTGTGACATCGTGTCGTTCCACGCCCAGGCAATCAGGCGCTTACTTCGTTTTGCTCATTTCCTGATCGAGCGCGGCGAGCTTGCTGTCGATGTCGGTCAATTGCGATTGCTTCTTGGCCGCATCGAGGTTGGCATCCGACTGGATCTGTTGCTTTTGCTTGAACAGCTCGAGCTGGCGGATCGGCAGCAGTTGCGCATTGCTCGACGCACGGAAGCCGCCGTAGTTGTAGATGTTCTTCAGCACTTCCTTCTCATGCGCGTCCTTGCCGTACGCCAGGAAGAAGTCGCGAATCTTCTTCTTCGTCGCTTCCGGCAGGTCCTTGCGCCACACCAGCGGATCCGACGGGATCAGCGGCGACTTCCAGATCACCTGCACCTGCTTGGCCTTCTCCGGCTGCGTTGCCTCGAGCTTGTCGATCTCTTCGGTGTTGTTGGTGGCCACGTCGACCTGGTTGTTGAGCACGGCCATCAGGTTGGCGCCGTGATTCGAGCTGCGCGCGGTTTTGAAGTACGTGCGCGGATCGATGTTGTGCTTCGCGAACACGTAGTAGCCCGGCACCAGCGTGCCCGACGTCGAGGTCGGATCGCCCAGGCCGAAGTTGATCTTCTTGCCGTTCTTGATCACGTCGTCGAGCGTCTTGTACGGGCTCGCCTTGTTCGCGATCAGCAGCGAGTAGTAGCCTTCGGTGCCGTCGGCGTACATAATCTTCGCGAAGACTTCGCCTTGCGAGCGGTCCACGGCTTCCATCGCTGCCTTGTTGCCCAACCAGGCGAGCTGCACCTTGTTGAAGCGCATGCCTTCGATCACGCCGGCGTAGTCGGTGGCGAAGAACGGCGTCACCTTGATGCCGGTTTGCTTCTCCATGTCGTCGATCAGCGGCTGCCAACGCTGGCGCAGTGCCGCGCTCGAGTCGGTCGAGATGATGCCGAAATTGATTTCCTGCGCGTGCACTGCCGCCACCGAGGCAAGCATGGCCGCGCCGGCCAGCAGGGTTTTCCAAAGTTTCATGAGAGCAAGCTCCTGGTCAGGTCAGACTGAGGGACATCGAGGTGAGGAATGGGGCTTGCGCATTGGCCGGCGCGGGGCCGGCGGCGCGCGGAGAAGCGTCGGCAGCGTCGCTGTCGTCGGCGTCTTCCACATGGTCAACGTGGTCAACACGGTCGTTAAGCAGTTCGCTTGCCTGCACGCCATACAGGCGGCGCAGCAGGTCGGGCGTCAGCGCCGCGGACGGGCCGTCGTACACCACGCGTCCTTGATGCAGGGCGACGGTTCGCACGCAATAGCGCATGGCGACATCCACCTGATGCAGCGAGACGACGACCGTCAGTTTGTGATCGCGGTTCATGCGGGCCAGCATGTCCATCACCTTGCGGGCCGACTCCGGATCGAGCGACGCAATCGGTTCGTCCGCAAGAATGATCTTCGCGCCCTGCACCAGCGTGCGCGCCAGCGCCGCGCGCTGCTGCTGACCGCCCGAGAGCGTGCTGGCGCGCTGGAACGCCAGATCGGCGATGCCGACCTCCGCGAGCACCGCCATCGCCGCCTGACGCTCGGCCGGCGTGAAGCGGAACAGCAGGCTGCGCCACAGCGGCACGCGCGCGAGCAGCCCCGTCAGCACGTTGGTGATCACCGGCATCCGGCCCACCAGGTTGAACTGCTGGAAGACGAAGCCGATGTCGCGACGAATCTGGCGCACTTCGCGCACGATGCGGCCGTCGCGCTGAATCGGACGACCGAGAATGTCGATGCCGCCTGGCTGCGGATCGGCCGCCACGAAACCCGCCATGTGACGCATCAGCGTCGACTTGCCCGAGCCCGACGCCCCGATCAGGGCGACCATTTCGCCCGGCATCACGGTAAGCGCCACCTCGTCGAGCGCACGGCGGCCGCCCCCGAAAGTCTTGGTCAGTCGCTCGATTCGAATTGCTTCGTCCACGGGTCACCTGTCAATCGACTCGCCGGTCGGATCCGATGCGTTCCCGCTAACCGCGCCCCAGGTTGGGAGCACGTCGCCCGCATCGCTCGACTAGCTGTTTTGTGGCAATTTGTGCCAAAAGTGACAGCAGTCTAAGAAGTGCCGATGACAGGACAGTGACAATCGATGAGCTTTTCGATGGGCGTTGAAAATCCTTATTGGGTCAAGGAGTTAACAACGTTTTCGGCGCCACGGCACGCACGGATGCGCGGGCGTCGAAGTCACGCCGAACGGGGCGCGACGTCATCGGCCTCGGGGGCGAGCGCCGATGTTGTCTACATATTTCCGGGGGAGGTGCCGCTTCGACGATCCGAGCAGCAAGCGGGGACGATCGCGTGTCTACGAACAGAAGTCCATGTCGCGCATAGGCACAGGCACGGGCACGGACTCGATCAATAGCTGAAGCGATCGGCGCGGAACGGTCGTGGATCCGCGATCGGATCGGCGCCGACCATCATCTCGGCGAGCAAACGCCCGGTGATGGGGCCGAGCGTCAACCCGTGATGCGCGTGTCCGAACGCAAACCACAAGTCCCTGTGCCGATTCGCGGGCCCGATCACAGGCATCATATCCGGCGTGCAAGGACGACAGCCGAGCCAAGGTTGCGCGTCCAGCCGCTGGCCAAGCGGAAACACGTCGCGCGCGAAAGGCTCGATGGCATCGAGTTGCACGGGCGTGGCGGGCGCATCGCGGTAAGCGAGTTCGACCCCCGTTGTCAGACGGATGCCGCGCGCCATGGGCGTCATCATGTAGCCGATCTCGGCATCGAGCACCGGCTGCTTCAGGCGCGCGCCTTCCTGCGCGGCGTAATGCATGTGATAACCGCGCTTGACGGCCAGCGGCAGTCGATAGCCCAGCCGTGCCGTGACCCTATCCGACCACGGTCCCAGCGCGATCACCGCGGAATGTGCATCGATGCGGCCCGCCTCGGTGTCGACACTCCAATGCGGCGCGAGCGTCGTCGCGTCGCCGATGAAGATTCGCCCGCCCAGCGATTCGAAGTAGCACGCGTAGGCGGTGACTAACGCATTGGGGTCGCTCACGGAGTCCGCATCGGTGTAGCGCAGTGCGCCAATCAACGCGTGCCCCAGCGACGGCTCGTCGCGCCGCAGTTGCCCGGCATCGAGCGACTGAAACGCGACACCATACTCGGATCGCCATTGCTCCGCCACACGCGACTCCGCTTCCTGCTTTCGCGCGCTGCGAAACGCCTTGAGCCAGCCGCCCTTGCGCAGCAGTGCCTGCGCCCCCGAGGCCTCGACCAATGCCCGATGCTCGTCGACGCAATGCTCGATCAATGTCGAGTACGAACGGGCGATGGCCGCGTTACGGTCCGCACGCGAGTGATACCAATACCGACACAAAAACGGAAGCACCTGCGGCATAGCCCGCACGTGATAGCGCACGTCGGGCGAGCGATTGCGCGCATAGCGCATGAGCGTGGCGAGATCGCGTGGCAGCGCATAGGGATAGACGCCCTCGCGCTGGATCAGCCCGGCATTACCGAACGACGTCTCGTTGCCCGGCGCCTTGCGGTCGACCAGCGCGACGCAGAGCCCACGCTGCTGCAAGTGCACGGCAACACAGACGCCAACCATGCCCCCGCCGAGAACAAGCGTATCGAATTTCATGACGGTCACGTCACGCAAGCGCGGTCACGGCGACTTCAACATCCAGCCCCGACTTCATCAGCAAGGCCTGCACGCAGGCGCGGGTCGGCGCATGGCCCGAGGGCACCCATGCCTCCCATGCCGCGTTGAATTCGTCGAAGTGCTTCGGGTCGCTGAGCCAGATGTTCGCGGTGACGAGGCGCGTCTTGTCGATCCCCGCCGTAGCGAGCAGCGCGTCGATGCGCGTCAGCACTTCATTCGTTTGCACGGTGATCGAACCGCCTGCCGTGTCGGGGACTTGTCCAGCCAGGTAGACAACGCCATTCGCGACGACGATCTGGCTCATGCGCGCGTTGGTTTGCAATCTTGTGATTTCATTGGACATGACAGACTCCCTGAAGTTAAACGGATGACATTCCGGATTGATTTTCGCCCGCCGAATGCAGGATCGGCGGATGGGTAACGATTGACTTGAGCGCCGGGTTCGCCTGCGCAAGCTTCGACAGATCGGGGCGCGGCCGGCGCAGTGAAGGTTCCTGGTCGAAGGCACGCTCCATGGCGCGCGCGACACTCAGGGTCTTGAGATCGCCGCGAAACGGGCCGACGATCTGCAAACCGAAAGGCATGCCCGCAAGATCGACACCGCATGGCAGCGAGATCGCGGGATGGGTGGTGAGCGTGACCACATACGTCAGCGCGAGCCAGCGGTAATAATTTTCCTGCGCGCGGCCGTTGATTTGCGCAGCATACAGCTCACCCCACGAAAACGGCGACACCGGCGTTGTCGGCGAGACGATCACGTCGTAACGCTCGAACGCCGACTGGAAACGCCTGAAAATGCGCGTCTGCTCCGCTTGCGCCCACGCGCTGTCGGCAAGCGTCATCGCCGCACCCATCTCATAGTTTGCCCGGGTATTGGGTCCGAGCGCCCCGGGATCGCGCGCATACGCGTCGCGCAACCCTGCGACGAAGCTCTCCGCACGGATCACGTCGAATGCGCGGTGCACCTCTCCCAGTTCAAAGCTGACCGGCTCGCATGTCTGCACCAGTTTGCCGAGCGCCGCCATGCGCGAACGGAACACCGCGCGAATCTCGTCATCGACATCGCACGCATCAAAGTCTTCCGTGTAGCCGACGCGCAGCGTAGCGAGATCGAGCTCAGGCAATGCGGTGAAGCCGGGCGCGTCGACGTCATAGCTGAGCGGGTCGCCGGATGAGAGGCCCGCCGTCGCCGCGAGTTGCAATGCGGTTTCCTCGACATCGCGCCCCATCGGACCGACAACGGAAATGGGCGTCCATCCGAGCAGACGCCGTGAGTTGGGCACGAGCCCCGCCGACGGTCTGAAGCCGACGACGCCGCACTTCGATGCCGGGATGCGCAGCGACCCGCCGGTATCGGAGCCGGTGCAGACGGGCAGCATGTCGCAAGCGAGCGCGGCGGCCGACCCGCCCGACGATCCGCCGGCATTTAACGCCGGATTGAACGGATTCCCGGTCGCGCCCCACACAGGATTGCGCGTGTTCGCGCCAGCGCCAAGCTCCGGCACGTTCGTCTTGCCGACGAGCACCGCGCCCGCCGCGCGCAACCGCTCGACGAGCACCACGTCGCGCGACGGCACATGACCACGCGACATCGGTGAGCCGTAGGTGGTGAGCAAACCCGCCGTGTCCTCGAGGTCCTTCACCCCGAGCGGCAAGCCGTGGAGCAGCCCCAGCGGCGTCCCCGCCATCACCTGGCGTTCGGCGACCTTGGCGTTCTCACGCGCCGCGTCGTAGCAGGTAGCCGTAATCGCATTGACGGCCGGATTGATGGCTTCGATCCGTTCGATGCACGCTTCGAGCAATTCGACGGGCGAGAGCTCTTTCGCGCCGATCATGCGTCGTAATTCGACCGCACTGCGGCTCACGAGGTCGTCGTTATCTGACATGGGAATCCTGAATGTGAAGACGTTTCAGTCGAGCGCTTCGCCGGTGCGATCGCGCAGCCAGATCAGCGGCACGAGCGAGACGGCGCAAGCCGCCGCGACATACCACGCAGGCGCGAGCACGTCGCCGGTGCGCGCAACGAGCCAGCTCGCAATGAACGGAGAAAACCCGCCAAAGAACGAAGCGCTGACGACATAAGTCAGTGCGATGCCCGTTGCCCGAACGTGCTTCGGGAAAAGCTCCGGGATCATCACGAGTACCGGCACGATTTGTCCGGCAACGAACACGGCCAGAAACGCGGACACCGCGCACAGCAGCCACATCGAAGGCTGCGCCGAGAGCCAGGCGAACGCAGGATAGATACTCAGCAACAGGGTCACGCGCGACACCACGAGCACACGCTTTCGGCTGTAGCGGTCGGCGAGTTTGCCGGCGATCGGCGCCGCCGCGAACAGCACCAGCGAACTGACCACGCCCGACACGACAGCGGCAGTCGATGACAGATGCAGCGTGCGCACCGCATGGCTCGGCAGAAAGAAGGCCGTGATGTACACGGACACCGAACCGCCAAGCTCCGCAAAGGTGCCGAGAATCGTCAGCTTGAGGTGCGTGGTGAGCGCCTCCTTCAACGCACCTTGCCGAGCCGGGCCACGCGACGAGGCGTCGCTCAGTGTTTCTTCCAGTCGACGACGGATAAGCATGCCGACCGGCGCCGCCACGATGCCGAGCACGAACGGAATGCGCCAGCCCCACGCCAGCACCGCCTCTTTGGGCAGCGTGGCATTGACGAGCGTCGCGACCCCCGCACCCATCGCAAGCCCAAGGGCCGTGGCCGAGAAGTTCCAGCTCGCAAAGAAGGCGCGTGTCGAGTCGGAGGCGTATTCGACGAGCAACGTGGTCCCCGGGCCGAACTCGCCGCCCGCAGCGAAGCCCTGGATCAATCGCGCGGCGAGCACGATGAACGGCGCGACGACGCCGGCGACCGCGTACGTCGGCGCACCGGCGATGAGCGCGCAACTGAGCGCCATCAACATGATGGTCAGCACCATCGCCTTCTTGCGCCCCGCGCGGTCTGCATAGGCACCGATCACGATGCCACCCAGCGGCCGCACGACGAAGCCCACGCCGAAAACGCCGATCGACAACAAAAACTGGTTCACCGGCGATGCCGACGGGAAGAAAAGCTGACCGATTTGAATCGCAAAGAAGCTGTAAATCGTGAAGTCGTAAAACTCCAGCGCTGTACCCAGCGTCGTCGCGGCGATGACTTGGGTTCTCGACAGACCTGTTTTTTCCATGGCAAGCGTTAACACGGCGACGGCTCCTTCGTGGTTGAACCTGGATGCGAGTTATCATATATGAGAAAAATATAATTCTCGTATACGACAAAACCCGTATTCCGATGAGAGAGACCGAGGATGGCCAGATCCCCCGCGCGCACGGCGCCCGCCGAGTCGTTGCCGCAGTTCGATCGCAAGGCGATTGGCGCGCGATTGCGCGACGCGCGTAAAGCGAAAAAATTGACGTTGATGGATTTGTCGTCGCGCTCCGGCATCGCCGTGTCGACCATCTCGAAGGCCGAGCGTGGCGACATCGCACTGACGTACGACAAATTTGCGGCGCTAGCCCAGGCGCTGGACGTCAGCTTCGACGCACTGTTCGAACGTGCACCGATCAAGGCGGCGAGCCCGCTCGTGCCGACCTTCACGGCATCGGACCACCAAATGGTCTACGACACGCCAAACTACGAATATCGCATGCTCGCCAATGAGCTGACGGGCAAGCGCATGGTGCCGATGCGCGGCCTGGTGCGGGCACGCAAGTTCTCCGACTTCCCCGACTACATTCGCCACAGCGGCGAAGAGTTCGTGTTTTTGCTCAAGGGGTCGCTCGAACTGCGGTTCGAGACCGGCGCGATGTTCCACCTGAAGGCGGGCGACAGTCTGTACTTCGATAGTTCGGTTGGCCACGTGTACCTGAGCACCGGGAAGCAGCCGGCGGAGGTACTGGTGTGCTGTGTGGGCGCGGATGCCCATCGGCCCGTCGACGCGATGTGATCGCGCCCGGTCACGCGATAAGGAGTTCCGGGCCGCGCGCGCGCAGTTGCGCCAGCATGCTCTTGTGCGGCGCCGCGTCGCTGATGAGGTAGCGGGCCGCCTCGAAATGGCGGATACGCACGGGCGTCACGCGCCCGAACTTGGTATGGTCCGCCACCACGGCCGAGATGTTCGCACACAGCAGCATGCGCGCGCGAAGCTCGGCGGCCGCGCGGTTGAAGTCGGTAATGCCACCGTCCTCGGTCACGCCGCCTACGCCGATGAATGCGAAGTCGGCATGGTATTGCGATATCTGGTTGATGGCATCCCAGCCCTGCACGGCATCTTCGTTGTCCTGCAGCTCGCCGCCAAGCAACGTCACCTGATTGTCGTGATGACGGCCCAGCAATCGTGCGATCTGCCAGTCGTTCGTGTAGATGCGCAACCGATGCTTTGCGAGCAGCGCCTGCGCCACCGCCCGCGTGGTCGTGCCGTAGTCGATGATCACCGACGCCCCATCGGGTACGAGTTCCGCCGCGCGCATGCCGATGGCCCGCTTGCCTACGGCGTTGACGTTCTCGCGCAGCGTCCAGTCGGGTTCGCTGCGATCGGCGGCCAGCGCGCCGCCGTGCGTCATGAGCAGCAGTCCGCGCGCGGCGAGCGTGTTGAGGTCGCGGCGCACCGTCTCGCGCGACACCCCCAGCTCACGCACGAGATCGCTGATCGCGAGGGCCCCGGTCTTGGCAAGTTGTTCAAGCACGTACTGTTGGCGTTGTTCGGCAAGCATGATCTGGCAATGTCGGTGGGACTACGAATTCTTGGAAGGCATCGGCGCGGTCGCCGCCGCTCATGCGCGCGCGCGCGTGCGTCCTACGCCTGTAGCGCGACGCGCAAGCCCAGGCCGATGAAGATGGCGCCGGCGGCACGGTCGAGCCAGCGCCCCGCGCCGGGGCGTTGCTTGAGCCACGTGCCCAGCACGCCCGCGAACCATCCGTACGCGCTGAACACAACGATGGTCTGCGCCATGAACACCAGGCCGAGCAACAGCATCTGCGCGCCGGGATGGGCCGTGTCGGCACTCACGAACTGGGGCAGGAACACCAGGAAAAACAACGTGACCTTGGGGTTGAGCATATTCGCCAGCACGCTTTGACGAAAGACGGCCCCGAGCGGTTGCGGCGCGGCCTCGTTGGCCAACGCCAGAGCGCCGCGCGCGCGTATCGCCTTGATGCCGATCCAGATCAGATAGGCGGCCCCCGCGAGCTTGATCCCCTCGAAGGCCCACGGCGACGAACGCAGCACGGCGGCCAGGCCGATGGCCGCGACGCTCGTGTGGAAGAGACATCCCGACGTGAAACCGGCGGCCGCGGCCAGTCCCGCCCGACGGCCCTGCGCAATGCCGCGCGCGATGACCTGCATGTTGTCCGGCCCCGGCGCAAGCGTGATCGCCACCGAGGTCAGCAAGAACAGCCAGAGATTGGGCATCGGCGTGTCCGAAGTGGGGTAATGGGGACGCTCATGCGTGGGGACGCGGCAAAGCGTCCGCTCAGGCAACCGGGTTCAATGGCCTTCGAACGAGCACAGCAGGAACAGTGGCAATCCGGCGTCGCGAATCAGGCGCGAGCCCCCCAGTTCCGGCAGGTCGACGATGGCCGCCCCTTCGATGACGGTCGCCCCCAGGCGCTCCAGCAGCTTCTTGCCGGCGAGCATCGTGCCGCCCGTGGCGACCAGGTCGTCGATGAGCAGCACGCGGTCGCCCGGGCCGCAGGCATCGGCATGGATCTCGACCGTTGCGCTGCCGTATTCCAGCTCGTACTCCTCCGCGACCGTCTGATAGGGCAGCTTGCCCTTCTTGCGAATGGGGATGAAGCCGATGTTCAATTCGTACGCGAGGATCGATCCGAGGATGAAGCCGCGCGCGTCGAGACCCGCGATGTAATCCGGACGCTGCGTCATGTACCGATGCACGAACACATCGATGAGCACGCGCAAGGTGCGCGGGTTCTTGAGCAGCGGGGTAATGTCGCGGAACTGCACGCCCGGCGCGGGCCAGTCCGGCACGGTGCGAATCTGGCTCTTGATATAGGCGGCAGGGGACTCGTCGATCTGCACGGGGATCCTTCTTGGGATACTGAGGGGAAACACGCCACATTATGCCAAAAATCGCCTGGCGCCCCGCGAGGGGGCGGGCAGCGCCGCCCGGCGCACGATGCGCGCCCCGGCAGCACGCACTCTTCCCGGCCGGGTCGTCCATTCGCCGCCGTCTATTCGTGGCCGCGCAGACGCGCCTCGGCGGCGACCAGCTTGTCGGGCAATCCGCGCAGCACCACGATGTCCTCGGCCATCAGACGCGTCTCCGACACCGGCTCGACCCCGCGAATGCCATGCCGACGGATGGCCGTGACGGTCACGCCGAGCTTGTCGAGCCGAAGTTCGCCGAGCGTGCGCCCGACCGCGTCCGAGTGAAGCGTGAGCGGCACCGATTGCAGTCTGACCTGCTCGCGCTCGCCCCCCTCGTCCTCGTCGTCGAGGCCGTGGAAGTAACCCCGCAGCAGGCTGTAACGCTCGTTACGCGCCTGCGCCACCCGGCGCAGCACGCGGCGCATCGGCACGCCCAGAAGCACCAGCGCATGCGACGCCAGCATCAGGCTGCCCTCCACGATCTCGGGCACGACTTCGGTCGCGCCCGCCGCGATCAGTTCGTCCATGTGGGTGTCGTCGACCGTGCGCACCACCACCGGCAAGGTTGGCTCCAGCGCCTGCACCTGCGAGAGCACCTTCAACGCGGCCGGGGTGCTGTCGTAGGTCACCACGATGCCGGCGGCGCGGTGAATCCCCGCCGCGACCAGCGCCTCGCGCCGGGCCGCGTCGCCGAAGACGACCGTCTCGCCGGAGCTCGCTGCCTCCATCACCCGATCGGGGTCGAGATCGAGTGCCACATAGCCGATGCCCTCCTGTTCGAGCATGCGCGCCAGATTCTGGCCGCACCGGCCGTAGCCGCAGATGATGACGTGGCCCGACGTCTTGATGCTCTGCGTGGCGATCCGGGTCATCTGCAACGACTGCATCATCCACTCATTGGCGACGAAGCGCAGCGCGATACGGTCGGCATTGATGATGAGAAACGGCGCGCACAGCATCGAGAGCAGCATGCCCGCGAGCACGGCTTGCGAAAGCGACGGGTCGAGCAGGTGCCGGTCGATCACCAGATTGAGCAGCACGAAACCGAATTCGCCCGCCTGCGCCAGGCCCAGACCGGTGCGGATCGCCGTGCCGGGCGGGCTGCCGAACAGGCGCGCGAGCCCAGCGATCAATGTGAACTTGACGACCAGCGGGCCAACGAAGAACAGCAGCACGAGCAGCGGCTGCTGCACCACGATGGACGGATCGAGCAACATGCCGGTCGTGATGAAGAACAGCCCCAGCAGCACGTCGCGAAATGGCTTGATGTCGTCTTCCACCTGATGGCGGAACGGCGTCTCGGCGATGAGCATGCCGGCAATGAACGCGCCAAGCGCCATCGACAGGCCGAGGTTCTCGGTGACGTAAGCCAGCCCGAGCGTGAGCAGCAACAGATTGAGCATGAACAGCTCTTGCGAGCGCCGCGCTGCCACGATGTGGAACCAGCGTCCGACCAGTTTCTGGCCGATCCAGAGCAACAGCGCGAGCGCCCCGGTGATCTTGAGCGCGGCCAGCGACAGTGCCAGGACCAGCGCCTTCGGGTTGCCGCCCAGTGCCGAGATCACGATCAGCAATGGCACGACGGCCAGATCCTGGAACAGCAGCACCCCCATGATGTTGCGGCCGTGCTCCGTCTCGAGTTCCAGGCGCTCCGCCAGCATCTTGGTGACGATGGCCGTCGAGGACATGGCCAACGCGCCGCCCAGCGCCACCGATGCCTGCCAGGAGAACGACCAGAACAGGTTGACGAGCGCCCCCAGTCCCACCGCCACGAGCAGCGTCCCCAGGACCTGGGACACGCCCAGCCCGAGCACGATCCGGCGCATCGTCCTGAGCTTCGGTAGCGAAAATTCGATGCCGATGGAGAACATCAGGAAGACAACGCCGAACTCCGCGAGATATTGCACGCGCTGCGTGTCGGCAGCCAGTCCGACCGCGTGCGGGCCGATCACGATGCCCACGCTCAGGTAGCCGAGCATCGGCGGCAGATGAAGCATGCGGAACAACACCACCCCGACACAGGCGGCAAACAGCAGGACGAGAGTGAGTTCGAGCGGTGATGCCATCGGCTAAGGTGGGTTTCCTGAGTGAATCTGAATGCTGGCGGTCTGACGGAACGCGGTACTTGCTATGCAAGTGCCGTGCCAGATAGCGTTGGCGCGGCGGTCTCCGACGAGGCACCGGGCCGCTTCCTGGGTGGTCTCGAACGGTGCAGGTCCAAGCCTGGCGCGGCTGTCCTCGGCGCCGCGTGCGTTTTGATATACTCCGCGCATGATAGCGAAAATCAATCCAGGCCGGGCACTCGAGGTCGCCCGGGAGGTGTTGCGCACCGAAGCCGACGCCATCGAACGCGTCTCCGCGCACCTCGACGACAGCTTCTTCGAAGCGATCTCTCTGCTGCTCGCCTGCCGCGGGCGCGTGGTCGTCACCGGAATGGGCAAATCGGGCCACATCGGCCGCAAACTGGCCGCTACGTTCGCCAGCACCGGCACACCCGCCTTCTTCGTTCACCCCGCCGAAGCCAGCCACGGGGACCTGGGCATGATCACGACCGACGATGTCGTTGTCGCCCTGTCCAACTCCGGCGAAACGGGGGAACTGGTCAGCATTCTCCCGATGATAAAGCGCATCGGCGCGAAGCTCATCGCCATGACCGGCAACGCCGCGTCCAGCCTGGGGCGCCTGTCCGACGTGCACCTCGACGCGCATGTCGACAGAGAAGCCTGCCCGCTGGGCCTCGCACCGACCGCCAGCACCACGGCCGCTCTCGCCCTGGGCGATGCGCTTGCCGTCACGCTGCTCGACGCGCGCGGTTTCGGCGCAGAGGACTTCGCCCGGTCGCATCCGGGCGGCGCGCTCGGTCGACGTCTGCTGACGTTCGTGCGCGATGTCATGCGCACCGGCGAGCGCGTTCCGCGCGTGCGCGCCGATGCCAGCCTGTCCGACGCCCTGCTGGAGATGACCGCCAAGGGTCTGGGCATGACGGCCATTGTCGACGCCGACGATCGCGTTGTGGGCATCTTCACGGACGGCGACCTGCGCCGCCTGTTCAAGCGCACGCTCGATTTCACCACGCTTACGCTGGCCGACGTCATGAAGGCCGGCCCGCGCAGCATCGGCCCCGATCAACTCGCCGCCGAAGCCGCCGAACTGATGGAACGTTTCGGCATCACGCAATTGCTCGTGACCGAGAACGACCGCCTCGTCGGTGCGCTCAACGTGCACGACCTGTTCGCCGCCAAGGTCGTGTGAGCCGCTTGCCCATGAATCAGCCCAGCATCGCCCAACCCACTCGTTCCGCCCCGCTTGATGCAACCGACGTGACCGACGCCGCTGCGCGCGCCGCTCGCCTGCGTGTCATGGTGTTCGACGTCGACGGCGTCCTCACCGACGGCGGCCTGCGCTACGGACCGGCCGGGGAAGTCATCAAGACCTTCGATTCGCTCGACGGCCACGGCCTGAAGCTGCTCGCCGAAGTCGGCATCGTCACGGCCATCATCACCGGACGCCAGTCCGAGATCGTCGCCAAACGGGCGGCCGATCTTCGTGTCGCACACGTCTATCAGGGCGTGCAGGACAAACGCGCCGCATTCGAAGACCTGTGCGCCAAGGTGTCGGTGACGAGCGAGGTTTGCGGCCATATCGGTGACGACTGGCCCGATCTGCCGATCCTCAGCCGCGTGGGCTTCGCCGCCTGCCCGGCCAATGCCCATGCCGAAGTCAGGGCACGCTGCCACTGGGTTGCCGCCACGCGCGGCGGCGAAGGCGCCGTGCGCGAGCTGTGCGACTTCATCCTGCGTGCCCAGGGACGTTACGACGCCCTGCTCGCCGACGCGCTCGCCTGACGCGTCGAGGAAGCCGATCATCCATGGCCACTCAACGCCTCTCACCCGCTTCGCTGGTCGCCATCGTCGTGCTGGCCGGCCTGGCCGCCGGCACCTACTGGCTCGTGCAACGCACGCTGCCGTCGGACGCCGACCGCGCGCCGTATGTAAAGCAGCACATTCCGGATTACTTCGCCGACGACATGGTGATCTCCACCCTGTCGGCGACCGGCCTCACGCAATACCGCGTCAATGCCGTGCACATGACGCATTTCGAGGACGACCAGACCACGGCCATGACCATGCCCGCCGTGCGCGCGTTCACGCCGAATCAACCGGAAGTGACCGCCACGAGCAAACGCGGCACGCTCAATGCCGACATGTCCGTCGTCGATCTGTACGACGACGCGGTCGTGGTACGTCAAGCCGGACCGCGCGATCCGGAGATGCGCGCGCTGTCCCAGCACTTCCAGGTGCTCGTCAACGACGACATCGTTCGCACGGAATTGCCAGTCCAGCTGTTCCGCGGTGCTTCCGTGATGTACGGCGACGGCATGATTTTCAATAACATCTCGCGCGCCGTACAATTGCTCGGCAATGTTCACGGCACGATCCAGCCGGCGGAACTGGGCGGCACACGCCCGGCACCGGCCGCCGCGCCGAGCGCGCCAACTCAGACCAAACCGGGCCCCAAGACCCCATGACCGATCGCCGCCAACCGCGCCCCGTCTCCCTGTCGCTGCGTCGCCTACGCGCACTGGCCGCCGCCTTCGCCATGCTCGGCGCCCTCGCGTCGCCGCTCGCCCATGCCGAACGCGCCGACCGCGACAAGCCGCTCAATATCGAGTCGGATCACATGAGCTACGACGACCTCAAGCAGGTCAACATCTTCACCGGCAACGTGACGATGACCAAGGGGACGATTCTCCTCAAGGCCGATCGCGTCGAAGTGACTCAGGATCCGGAGGGCTATCAGTACGCCACGGCCTATTACAAGCCGGGCGGCCCGCTCGCCTACATGCGCCAGAAGCGCGACGGCCTGGACGAATACATCGACGGCTGGGGCCAGACGATCTATTACAACGGCAAGACCGAAGTCGCCACGCTGACCACACAAGCCACGCTCAAGCGCCTGGCCGGCGGCACGAGGGTGCTCGACGAAATTCACGGCAGCGTGATCACTTACGACACGTACAACGAGGTCTATACCGCCAACAGCGGTGCCGATCAGGTCAACGCCAACAATCCGAACGGCCGCGTGCGCGCCACGCTCGCCCCGCGCAATGCCACTGGCGCGAACCAGCCCAGCGCCGGCGGCGCGAGCAAGCCGGCGGCCGCGCCCAAGGGCGATCTGCCGCCGCTGTCTCCCTCCAAAAGCATCGGGAATCCGCGTGAGTAATCCTGTCAACAGCAACGCCTCGACGATCCATCCGGGCGACGGTCAATCCGGCAAGCCGAGCGCGCTCGTCGTGCGCTCGCTCAAGAAACAATACGGTGCCCGTACTGTCGTCAAGGACGTCTCGCTCGATGTGAAGAGCGGCGAAGTCGTGGGACTGCTCGGCCCGAACGGCGCGGGCAAGACGACATCGTTCTACATGATCGTGGGCCTCGTGCCCGCCGACGACGGCGAAATCCAGCTCGACGGCAACGTGATCAGCGAACTGCCGATTCACGAGCGCGCCCGCATGGGGGTCTCGTACCTGCCGCAGGAAGCGTCGGTATTCCGCAAGCTCACGGTCGAAGACAACATTCGGGCGGTGCTCGAATTGCAGCTCGACGCGCACGGCAAGCCGCTCAAGCGCGACGAGATCGACCGACGCATCGAAGCGCTGCTCGACGAGTTGCAGGTGAGCCATTTGCGTGAAAATCCGGCGATGTCGCTCTCGGGCGGCGAACGCCGCCGCGTGGAAATCGCCCGCGCCCTGGCCACGCAACCGCGCTTCATTTTGCTTGACGAACCGTTCGCGGGCGTCGACCCGATCGCCGTGCTGGAAATCCAGCGAATCGTGCGTTTTCTGAAAGATCGTGGCATCGGTGTCCTGATTACCGACCACAACGTACGCGAGACGCTCGGCATCTGCGATCACGCCTACATCATCAGCGAAGGCTCGGTGCTCGCCGCCGGCACGCCCGACCAGATCGTGGCCGACGAAAGCGTGCGGCGCGTATATCTGGGCGAAAACTTCCGGATGTAAAGCAAATTTTTCGCATGTAAACCCTGCCTCCGATAGGGGACCGGGCCGGTTTCGCTGGCGTGACAAAGCCTCTACAATGAAGGCGAGAAATGCTATGAAACCGACCCTTCAACTCCGCACCTCCCAGCACCTGACCCTCACGCCTCAGTTGCAGCAATCCATCCGATTGTTGCAACTGTCGACGCTCGAACTTCAGCAGGAAGTCGAGCACGCCCTCACCCAGAACCCGATGCTCGAGCGCGAGGACGATTGGCTCGCCGGCACGGTTCGTGTGGGCACGGACGGATCGCTGCGCAATGAGCGGGGCTCGTCGAGCAGCAGCACCAACGACACGCCGGAATCGGGCAGCGGCCAGGACGACGCCCGCGAACTCGACGGCGAGACCCGCTTCGACGACAGCGCGCGCGACGGTGGCAACGATTGGAGCCTGAACGACTTTGCCCGCTCGGGCAGTGCGTCGGACGACGACGACAATGAGCGGCCGCAACTGCACGTCGATCATCCCAATCTTCGCGAACACCTGCTCGCCCAGTTGCGCCTGACGAAAGCCAGCCCGCGCGATCGCCTGCTGGTGGAATTCCTGATCGAATCGCTCGACGAAGACGGCTATCTCGGCACCCTGCTCGACGAAATTCAATCGGAAATGTCCGAAGAGCTCGGGCTCGAGACCGAAGAGATCAATGCCGCGCTCGCGCTGCTGCAGAGCTTCGACCCGGCAGGCGTGGGCGCCCGAACCCCGTCCGAATGCCTTCGCCTGCAACTCCAGCGACTGCCGGCAAGCAGCGTGCGAACGCTGTCGCTGCGCATCGTTTCCGATCATCTGGAGCTGCTCGCCGCGCGCGACTACACGCGCTTGCGTCGTCTGCTGGGAGTGAGCGAAGACAGCCTGCGCGCGGCGCATCAACTGATTCGCTCGCTCGACCCGTTCCCGGGCGCCGCCTACGGCTCGCCCCAGGCGGATTACGTCATCCCCGACGTGCTCGTGCGCAAACAGGGCGGCGGCTGGACCGCCGAACTCAATCCCGAGGTCATGCCGCGCCTGCGCATCAATGAAATGTATGCGCGCATCCTTCGCAACAACCGCAATGCGCCGGGAACCGGCAACCTGCAGCAGCAACTTCAGGAAGCGCGCTGGCTCATCAAGAACATCCAACAGCGGTTCGACACGATCCTGCGCGTGTCGCAGGCGATCGTCGAGCGTCAGAAGAACTTCTTCACGCATGGCGAAATCGGCATGCGGCCCTTGGTTTTACGCGAAATTGCTGATACGCTGGGTTTACATGAATCCACGATTTCACGCGTGACAACCAGTAAGTACATGCTCACTCCATTCGGAACCTTCGAGCTTAAGTACTTCTTTGGTTCACACGTGGCCACGGAAGCCGGGGGCGCAGCCTCATCGACCGCCATCCGCGCACTCATCAAGCAACTCATAGGAGCAGAAGATCCGCAGACCCCCCTTTCCGACAGCCGTATCGCGGAGCTGCTGGCAGAGCAAGGGTTCGTGGTAGCGCGACGCACCGTCGCGAAATACCGTGAAGCCATGCGCATTCCCGCAGTGAACTTGCGCAAATCTTTGTAGGACGGTCCTGGTGTGCCATCTTGGCTCGCTGGGGCATCACGCCGCAGTGCGACATTGCGTCACGCCAATGGCTCGCACTCCCGCTAGCCAGCGTTGCTTGTGACGCGGCCTGCACTTCGGCATTTCAGCAAGGAGAGCAGCTATGAATCTGAAGATCAGTGGACATCATCTCGAACTCACGCCGTCGCTGCGCGAATTCGTGGTCAACAAGCTTGAACGCGTGTTGCGCCATTTCGACCAGCTCATCGGTGCCGAGGTGATCCTATCTGTCGACAAGACCAAGGAGAAGACCGGACGCCAGATCGCTAGCGTCACCGTGTATCTCAAGGGCAAGGAGATTTTCGTCGAGAAGTGTGACGAGAATATGTACGCTGCCATCGACAAGCTGATCGACATGCTCGACCGCAAGGTTATGCAATACAAGGACAAGGTTCAGGATCATGGCCGCGAGGCCCTCAAGCACCAGGAACCTCCCGAGGCGGAACCGCTGCAATGAGTCTGTCCGGGCAAGGTAGCCGCATTGACCGACACTGACGGCGATTCGCGAGGGAGCCCACGCGCACATCGACGTCTGTCGTAAGTCTGGCATCACCCACCGCGGGGCCGTTGAACGGCCCCTTTTGCATGCCCCCTCGCATCGCCGGGAGTGCGTCGACGGGTGGTCTATAATGCGAGGTCAACCGGGGGGCTGGAGGGCGACCATGCGTTCGCCCGCATTACAAGATGAACCGTTTAGTCAAACTCTTACCTGCGTCCAACATATTGCTTGGGCTGTCTGTCACCAGCAAGAAGCGCGTCTTCGAGCAAGCCGGGCTTCTCTTCGAGAACAATGCCGGCCTGTCGCGCGCGCTTGTCACCGACAATCTGTTCGCCCGCGAGCGTCTCGGCTCGACCGGACTGGGAGAAGGTGTGGCCATTCCGCACGGGCGCATCAAGGGCCTCAAGCATCCGATGGCAGCCTTCGTGCGCCTGGACGATCCGATTCCCTTCGAGGCCCCCGACGCGCAACCCGTGTCCCTGCTGTTCTTCCTGTTGGTACCGGAGCAGGCAACGCAGCAGCATCTCGAGATATTGTCCGAAATTGCGCAGTTGCTCTCGGATCGCGCGATGCGCGAGACCTTGACCTCCGCGCCGAGTGCCGACGATATCCATACCGCGCTCGCGAACTGGCAACCCTGAGCCGGCGCGGGTGCGGCTATCCCGGTGTTTCGGGGTATCGCGCCGCGACGCTGGACGAACTCCGTAGCACCCAACCCCAACCGAACGAGGCGACGCGGTGGAACTGACCGGCATCAACGCGCAAAGCATTTTCGACGACAACGCCGCCACGCTGCGTTTGTCGTGGCTGACCGGGCACGAGGGGTGGGAGCGCGGCTTTACGCCCGAGAGCGTGTCGACGGCCACCTCCAGCGCCGACCTGGTGGGTCACCTGAACCTCATTCATCCGAACCGGATCCAGGTCCTTGGCGAGGCCGAGCTGCGCTACTACCAGCGCCTCACCGACGAAAACCGCAAGCGCCACATGGGCGAAGTCATCGCGCTCGAGCCGCCGTTCCTCGTGGTGGCCGACGGCCTCGAAGCGCCGCCCGATCTCGTACTGCGCTGTACCCGCTCCTCCACGCCACTGTTTACCACGCCGATGTCGACTGCGGCGGTCATCGACAGTCTGCGCATGTACATTTCGCGTGTGTTCGCCCCGCGATGCACGATGCACGGCGTATTTCTCGACATTCTGGGCATGGGGGTGCTGCTCACCGGCGATTCCGGCCTCGGCAAGAGCGAGCTCGGCCTGGAACTGATCAGCCGCGGTCACGGACTGGTGGCAGACGATGCGGTCGATTTCGTGCGCCTCGGGCCGGATTTCGTCGAAGGCCGTTGCCCGCCGCTGCTGCAAAACCTGCTGGAAGTGCGCGGCCTGGGTTTGCTCGACATCAAGACGATCTTCGGTGAGACGGCCGTGCGCCGGAAGATGAAGCTCAAGTTGATCGTTCAGTTGGTGCGCCGCCCCGACGGCGAGTTCCAACGGCTGCCGCTCGAAGCGCAAACCGTGGATGTGCTGGGCCTGCCCATCAACAAGGTGATTCTGCAAGTGGCGGCCGGGCGAAACCTCGCCGTGCTGGTCGAAGCCGCCGTGCGCAACACGATCCTGCAACTGCGTGGCATCGACACCCTCAAGGATTTCATGGAGCGCCAGCGTCAAGCCATGCAAGATCCGGACGGCATGCAGAACCGGCTGCTCTGAGCGATCTCCTGCCGGACGAATGCCCCGGGTTTACCGCAATTTCTGCGTCTTTCTGTCAACGCCGCGCGATTGCGGCGCGTTTTCTTTCATGTTGTAATCGCCACGCGGTCCAATCCCGTGCGTGTCGACCTTATGGAGAGACGATCATGAAAAAAGCATTCGCTGCATTGCTTCTGGTATCCCCGCTGCTCGCATCGCCCGTGTTTGCCCAGACGGCCGCCCCCGCGCCTGCGCCCAAGGCCGCCAATGCCCAACAAAGCAAGATGGGCGCCTGCAATACGCAAGCTGGCAGCAAGAAGGGCGACGATCGCAAGGCGTTCATGAAGGAATGCCTGTCGAACAAGCCCGCCGCCAAACCGACCCAGCAGGAAAAGATGAAGACCTGCAATGCCCAGGCTGGCGACAAGAAGGGCGACGATCGCAAGGCGTTCATGAAGTCGTGCCTGTCGAACAAGTAAGCGCATCGGGGGCTTGCCCGCACCGACCTTCTGACGGATAGACGGATGGGCGGATAAGCGGCGAGACCGCCCACAGGCTGACACAACGGCGCCCCTCGCGGGCGCCGTTGTCGTTTCTCGCGCGTCCGTCTCGCGAATGGAGCAAAAACGCATGGAACGTTCTTCTTTTTGGCCGCTCGACACCCATACGACACAATCGCTTACCATGATCGCTGTATCCGGGGAATCTCATGAAGATCGTACTGATTACCGGCGTTTCGGGTTCCGGCAAATCGCTCGCCCTGAACGTCCTCGAAGATGCGGGTTACTACTGCGTCGACAATCTACCGTCGCGCTTTCTCCCTGAACTCGCCGAGTATCTCGAAACGCAGAACTACACACGCCTCGCCGTTGCCATCGACGCGCGCAGCGGCGGCTCGCTTGCCGATCTGCCACCGATCATTGGCGGCCTGCGTCGCTTCGGTCACGACGTGCGAGCCCTGTTCCTCAACGCCACCACGCAAACGCTGGTTCAGCGCTTCTCGGAGACACGCCGCCGTCACCCACTCTCCGTGATGAGCGATGATGCCGTCTCGGCCAATGGTTCGCTGGTCGAAGCGATCGAGACCGAGCGCGAAATGCTCAACAGCGTGGCCGAACTCGGTCACCAGATCGACACCAGCAATTTGCGCGCGAGCGCGTTGCGCCGTTGGATCCGCGAGTTCGTCCAGCACGATCACACCGGACTCACGCTGATGTTCGAGTCGTTCGGATTCAAGCATGGCGTGCCGCTCGACGCCGATCTCGTCTTCGACGTGCGCTCGCTGCCCAATCCCTATTACGACACCCAGTTGCGTCCGCTGACCGGTCGCGATCAACCGGTGATCGACTTCCTGTCGGCCATCCCCGAAGTCGACGAGATGACCAACGATATCGGCGCCTATCTGCAGAAGTGGCTGCCGAGCTATATGCGCGACAACCGCAGTTACCTGACGGTGGCGATCGGCTGCACGGGCGGTCAACACCGCTCCGTGTTCATCGCCGAAACGCTGGGCAAGCGCTTTCGCACCGAAGCCAGCGTGCTGGTGCGCCATCGCGAACTCGCCCCGCTCGAGTCGACGACCTGAGCCGGAACAGCCCGCTCAGGTCGGCAACGACAGTTGGCCGTCGCTCGGCGAACCGATCGACAAGGCGTCGGCAATCTTGCGGATCGGCGAGGGTAAGCCGGCGGCGGCAACGCCTGCGGCGTCCAGCCATGCGTGGCGTGAGCCGTTTGGCGGCACCGCGGCGCTCGCGTCCAGCGTCACCCGCCACGGCCTCAAGTGCAGCCGGAAATGTGTGAAAACGTGCGTGAGACCGTGTAGCGGTTCGAGCGACTGCACCCTCCCGTTACCCGCACCGATCGCGGCGGCATGCGCGCTCAGACGCTCGCGCAGCAACGCATCGTCGGCGTCGCGCGCGTCGGACGGCGGGGTCAGTTCCGGCAGGCTCCATAACCCGCCCCAGATACCGCTGTCCGGCCGTCGCTCGAACAACACGCGCTCGCCCGCGCAAATCACCAGTACATCGACATAACGCTCCGGCTGCGCCTTTTTGGGCTTGGACGTCGGCAACGTGCGCTCGCGTCCGGTTGCATGCGCGACGCAATCGCCGTCGAACGGGCACTCGCCGCAACGCGGCTTGCCGCGAGCGCACAGCGTCGCCCCAAGATCCATCATCCCCTGCGTGTAGGCGGGCAAGTCGCGTTGCGGCAGCAGGGACTCGGCCAGCGTCCACATCGCCCGCTCGATCTTCGGCGTGCCCGGAAATCCCTCGATGCCGAACACCCGCGCGAGGACTCGTTTGACGTTGCCGTCGAGAATCGCGGCGTGCGCATCGTAGGCAAACGCGGCAATCGCCGCGGCCGTCGAACGGCCGATGCCCGGCAGCGAGGCGAGCATCTCGGGGTCGGACGGGAAACGACCGCCGTGCTCGGCCACCACGACCTGCGCGCAACGGTGCAGATTGCGCGCCCGCGAGTAGTAGCCCAGGCCGCTCCAGAGCGCCATCACGTCGTCCTGCGCGGCGCTCGCCAATGCCGCGACGTCGGGGAAGCGCTCGAGAAACCGCGTGTAGTAGGGGATCACCGTCGCGACCTGGGTCTGCTGCAACATGATCTCGGAGAGCCAGATGCGATAGGCGTCGCGCGTGTTCTGCCACGGCAGGTCGTGACGGCCGTGCTCGGCCTGCCAGGCAATCAGACGCTCGGCGAAATGGCTCGCCGGCGGGCCGGCGGTGGAGTCGTTGAGGGAGTCGTTCATATCATTTTTGGGGGGCGTCGTGTACGGCAGCCGTCGCGGCCAAACCGCCGACCCGCTGCGCGATCGGCCATTGCCGCCTGCGTTATTTCTGACAATGCGGGCAGAAGAACGTGGAGCGCTGCCCTTGCACGATCTGCCGGATCGGGGTGCCACACACGCGACAGGGTTGCCCGGCACGATCGTAGACGAAATATTCCTGCTGGAAATAGCCGCGATTGCCGTCGCTGCCAACGAAGTCGCGCAACGTGCTGCCGCCCTTCTCGATCGCCGCGGCAAGCACGTCCTTGATGGCTTGGGCGAGCTTCTCGGCGCGGGGCCGCGAGAGTTTGCCCGCCGCCATGCGCGGCGCGATGCCCGCGCGAAAGAGGCTCTCCGACGCATAGATGTTGCCCACCCCGACCACGATGCTGCCCGCGAGCAATGCCTGCTTGATGGCGACAGTCCTGCCGCGCGTGCCGGCGTAAAGCCATTGGCCGTCAAAATCGTCGGTCAGCGGCTCGACACCGAGACCGGCGAGCAGCGGATGCGCCAGCACGTCTCCCGCCGAGCGCGGATGGAACAGCACCGCGCCGAAACGACGCGGATCGCGATAGCGCAGCGCGCATCGCTCGAAAACGAGATCGATATGGTCGTGCACCCCGGCGGCCGGCAGCGCCTGCGGCTCGGGCAGGACACGCAACGTGCCGGTCATGCCCAGATGCACCAGCAGCCAGCCGGGCGCGTATTCCAGCAACAGGTACTTGCCGCGACGGGTCACGCCGACGAGCGTTTCGCCGCGCAGGAGCGTGTCGAGCCCGTCGGGCACCGGCCAGCGCAACGAGGCGTTGCGCACGTCGATGCGGGCAACGCGTGTGCCTGCCACGTGCGGCGCAATTCCGCGACGGGTAACTTCGACTTCTGGGAGTTCAGGCATGCCTGCGAACGTTTGCTGAGGATTTAGACTCTATTGTATCGGGCGCGCTACAATCGCTCGAAACCTGTCGTGGATCCCTATGCCGAACACCCGATTCCAGTCCATCCCCGCCGCGACCAGCACGGCGCTCACCGTGGCACCCGTGGTTTTGCGCCTGCGCGGCGCCCTGGCACGCGGGGCGTGGGCCGGCGCAACGGCGCTTGGCGTAACCTGCGCCAGCGCCATCATGGCGTTCCTGCCTTCGTCGAACGCGTTCGCACAGTCCCGGCCGACGGCGCAAGCCGCACCGGCGAGCGCGCCGGCAGGGGCGAGCGACGCCTCGGCAAACGCCGGCAGCGAGGCCGCGGCGTCCGATGCGAATGTCCCGCGCGAAAAGCTTCCGAACGTCGCGCTCTCCAGCGAGATCGTTTTCGAGGTGATGGCCGCCGAGTTGAGCCTGCAGCAAGGCAGCCTGGCGCCCGCCTTCAACACCTACGTCGCACTGGCCAATCGCACGAAGGACCCGCGCATGGCCCGCCGCGCGGTCGAGATCGCGCTCGGCGCCCGCCAGCTCGGAGACGCGCTCATTGCCGCCCGACTCTGGCATGAACTCGATCCGACCTGGCGTCCTGCATCGCAGTTGCTCGCGAGCCTCGAGGTCGGCACCGGCCATCTGGCCGAAGCCGAGCCACTGCTCGTCGGCGAATTGAACAAGGTACCGGAAGCGCGCCGCGGCCAGGCCATTCTCGAGCTGCAGCAGATGATTGCGCGCAGCCCGGAGCGCGCCACAGGGATCGCGTCGCTCAAGCGGATGCTGGCGAACGATATGCAACGCCCCGAGGCGCAACTGGCCATCGCCCGCTCGCAACTCGATGCCGGCGACACCGCCGGCGCACGTGCGTCGCTGGAAAAGGCGCTCAGTCTCAAGCCCGATTACGAAGCCGCCGCACTGCTTTACGGTCAGATGGGGCCGGAAGAGCGCAGCAGCGCCATTGCCGGATTGAAGACCTTCCTCGATCGCAATCCGAACGCCAAGGAAGCGCGCTTCGCCTACGCCAAGCTCCTGCTGGCCGACAATCAGCTCGACGCGGCACAGAAGCAGTTCGAAACGCTGGAAAAGCGTTACCCGCACGAACTCTCGACGCTCATGGCGCTCGCGCTGCTCAACCTGCACGCCAAACATCCGGAGCAGGCCGAACAATATCTGCAGAAGTACGCGTCGGAAGCCGAGCAGCAGAACACCGACGGCGCGCAAGCCTATGTCTATCTTGCGCAGATCGCCCAGGACCGCAAGGATTACCCGGCCGCCGACCAGTGGCTTTCGAAGATTCGCGAAGACAGCAACGCGTATCTGCCCGCGCAGATCGGGCGCGCGCAGCTGCTCGCCGACCAGGGCAAGGTCGACGAAGGCCGTGCGCTGCTGCACAGCATCAGCATCAAGACGAGCGATCCGCGTGAGCAACTCGCGCTCAAGCGCGCCGAGTCGGATTTGCTCGTCAAGGCAAAACGCTACGACGAGGCGGAAAAGCTGCTCGCGGTCGAGGTGAAGAACCATCCCGACGATCCGGACCTGCTGTATCAGTACGGCATGGTGGCCGAGTTGAACAAACACTACGACGTCATGGAAAAGACGATGCGTCGTGTGATGGCGTCACAGCCGGAAAACGCACAGGCCTACAACGCGCTCGGCTACTCGCTGACTGTGCGAAACACCCGTCTGCCGGAAGCGCTCAAACTACTGCAAAAGGCGTCGGCGCTCGCGCCGGACGATCCGTACATTCTGGACAGCCTGGGCTGGGTGAAGTACCGCCTCGGCGACAAACCGCAGGCGCTCGAACTGCTGCGCCGCGCGTATGGCATTCAGGCGCAGGCCGAGATCGGCGCTCACTTGGGCGAGGTGCTGTGGGAATCGGGCCAGCAGGACGAGGCACGCAAGACCTGGCGTGAAGCCCTCAAGCTCGACGGCGACGACGACACGCTGCGCGCGACGATGAAACGCTACAACGTGACGCCGTAATGCGGATGAGGTCGCCGTTTTCGCGCGTGGCGTCGCGTTCGGCTCGCGCCACGACCCTGGTTCTGGCCTGTGCGCTCGCCGGGCTCGTCACCGGCTGTGCGAGCCTCGCGCCGCCCACCGCGGTGACGTCGACGGCGGGCGCCAGCGTCGAACATTACCGCGGCCGCTTCTCTGTGCGTTACGAGCAGAATGGCGAAACGCGCAAC
Source organism: Pandoraea cepalis (assembly GCF_902459625.1). NCBI lineage: Bacteria > Pseudomonadati > Pseudomonadota > Betaproteobacteria > Burkholderiales > Burkholderiaceae > Pandoraea > Pandoraea cepalis. The sequence continues at coordinate 683,069 of NZ_CABPRY010000001.1, read as the reverse complement.
ACCTACGGCAATTTCGACTGGCAGCAGAACGGCGACAACGCGATCGTTCAGTTGCTCGACCCGCTCGGACAAACCCAGGCGATCGTGCGCGAGAATCCCCGTCGTGCGTCGCTCGAATTACCCGGCAAGGCACCGTTGAGTGGCCCGCGCCTCGAAGATGTCATGCATGACGCCCTGGGCTTCGCGCTGCCGGTGGGCGGCCTGCGCTACTGGTTGCAAATGCAGGGCGCTCCGGGATCGCAGGCGAGCATCGAGCGCGATCCCCAGACACAACGGCCGACGCATTTGAAGCAGGACGGGTGGACGATCGACTATCAGGCCTTTTTCGACGGCGCGCCGCTACGCGTCAAGCGCATCGACCTGTCGCGCGATCTCGACGGGTCGCCGCTCGCTGTGCGGCTCGTGATCGACGAGTAAGGTCGAGCGACGCCGATTGGTCCGGGCACCGCCATCGCTTCGGCGGCATCGGCGGCCACTTGGGCGCGCTTGTTGCGACGGTGCTATGCTTGGCGCCGCCCGGTCCAGCGCGCGTCGAGTGCCACGCGCGCCTTGAGAGCAGGGATCGAATTGCGCGGGGAAGTCCCCATCTCCAGACACCGACGTTGCGACAACATTGCCGCGACGACGCTCGTTAGCCATCGTTTTGCATCGCCATGTACGAAATCCTGCGTGATTGCCCGGCTCCGGCCAAGCTGAACCTGTTCCTGCACATCGTGGGACGCCGGCCGAACGGCTATCACGAGCTGCAGACTGTCTTCCAGCTGATCGACTGGGCCGATACGCTGCATTTCGCGCGTCGCGACGATGGACGGATCGTCCACACGAACCCGCTGCCAGGGGTGCCGCCTGAGACGGATCTGACGGTGCGCGCCGCCCGCCTTCTGCAGCACCATTGCGGCGTGCGCTTCGGCGTGGAGATTGCCATCGAGAAGCGGCTGCCGGCCGGTGGCGGCATCGGCGGCGGCAGCTCCGACGCCGCGACGACGCTGCTCGCGCTCAATCGCATGTGGCAACTCGATCTACCGCGCGCGGAACTTCAGGCGCTCGCCCTGCAACTCGGGGCCGACGTGCCGTTTTTCGTCTTCGGCCGCAATGCGTTCGCCGAAGGGCTGGGCGAGGAATTGCACGCCGTGGATTTGCCGCACAGGTACTTCCTCGTGGTCAACCCGCGCGTCCACGTCGCGACCGACAAAATATTTCGCGATCCACTGTTGACAAGGGATTCGAAGATCGTCACAATGGCGTTCTTTCTCGAACACACCAGCAAAAACGTGTTAGGAACGGATGAAATTTTCCGTAACGACATGCAAGCGGCAGTGATTCGAGAATACGCGGAAGTCGCTGCGGTGATTGACTGGTTCAGAACCTTCACCACCGCACGTATGACGGGCTCCGGCGCCAGTGTGTTTGCAGCATTCGACACGAAGGCAGAGGCGGAAGCGGCATACCAGCGATTGCCAGAGCGCTGGCTGGGTCAAGTGACCGCCAGTCTGGCCGAACACCCGCTGTTCGCCTTCGCGTGAAGGGTTTTACTTTGTTGCGTTTCCTACGACGCGGCAAGGGCAACGGTTAGTGTAGGGGAGTCGCCAAGTTGGTTAAGGCACCGGATTTTGATTCCGGCATACGAGGGTTCGAGTCCTTCCTCCCCTGCCAATTTCTCTGTCGTGCAGTCTCAGCATCCCAACGTTCCGCAGGTAGCCAGATGAGTAGTGATAACCTAATGGTATTCACCGGGAACGCCAATCCCGCCCTGGCCCAAGCGGTCGTCGACACTCTCGGCATTCCCCTCGGCAAGGCCATGGCGAGCCGGTTCTCGGACGGTGAGATCCAGGTCGAAATCCAGGAAAACGTGCGCGGCAAGGACGTCTTCGTCCTCCAGTCGACGTGCGCGCCGACCAACGACAACCTGATGGAACTGATGATCATGGTCGATGCGCTCAAGCGCGCGTCTGCCGGCCGGATCACCGCTGCCATCCCGTATTTCGGCTATGCCCGTCAAGATCGCCGCCCCCGTTCGGCGCGCGTGGCGATCTCGGCGAAGGTCGTCGCCAACATGCTGCAAATCGCGGGCGTCGAGCGCATCATCACGATGGACCTGCACGCGGACCAGATTCAGGGTTTCTTCGATATCCCGGTCGACAATATCTACGCATCGCCGCTGCTGCTGGCCGACGTGCGCGCGCAGAACCACGAAAACCTGCTGGTGGTCTCGCCGGACGTTGGCGGTGTGGTGCGTGCGCGTGCGCTCGCCAAGCAACTGCATTGCGATCTGGCCATCATCGACAAGCGTCGTCCGAAGGCCAACGTCGCCGAAGTGATGAACATCATCGGTGAAGTTGAAGGCCGCACCTGCGTCATCATGGACGATATGGTCGACACGGCCGGCACGCTGTGCAAAGCCGCGCAGGTGCTGAAGGAACGTGGCGCACAGAAAGTCTACGCGTACTGCACGCACCCGGTGCTTTCCGGCGGTGCGGCGGCGCGCATCAACGCGTCGGAACTCGACGAAGTGGTCGTGACGGACACGATCGCGCTGCGCGACGACTCGAAGGGTGGCAAGATCCGCCAGTTGAGCTGTGCCAATTTGCTCGCCGAGACGTTCTCGCGTATCCGTCGTGGCGACTCGGTAATGTCGCTGTTCGCGGAATAAGCGTTCGGTAAATTTTTGCGACGGCGCCTGTGTGGCGCCGTTGTTGTGTCGGCGGGGAGCGTCTCCCCGCCTTTGTCATTCCTGAAGCCGATGTTTTTTGCACGGCATTTGGGAAGCTATCGCTGCCTGGTCGCGGGCAGTCCAAGGAGTTGTTATGAAAGTCGTCGCTTTTGAGCGTAATCTGCAAGGTACGGGTGCGAGCCGCCGCCTGCGCAATGCCGGTAAGACCACGGGCATCGTGTACGGTGGAAACGTTGATCCGAAGATGATTGAACTCGATCACAATGCGCTGTGGCATGCCCTGCGCAAGGAAGCGTTCCACTCGTCGATTCTCGAGCTGGAAGTTGCCGGCAAGACCGAACAAGTGCTGCTGCGCGATGTGCAGTACCACCCGTTCAAGCAATTGGTTCTGCACGTGGATTTCCAACGTGTCGATCCGAACAAGTCGATCCACGTGAAGGTGCCCCTGCACTTCCTGGGCGCTGAGAACGCCCCGGCCGTGAAGCTGGCGTCGAACGTGATCAGCCACACCGTGAACGAACTCGACGTGAACTGCCTGCCGGGCAAGCTGCCGGAATTCCTGGAAGTCGACCTGTCGAAGCTGGAAGCGGGCAAGACGGTGCACGCCAAGGACGTCAAGCTGCCCGCCGGCGTGACGCTCACGCTGCACGTTGAGCAAGAAAACCCGGTGGTCGCGCAAGCCGTCCAACCGGCAGGTGCGGCTGCTGACGAAGCGGCTGCCCCGGCTGCCGAAGGTGCAGCGCCGGCCGCCTAAGGCCCGCGCGTTGGCCTTCAGCGGCGACGCTGGACGCAAGACCCGCCGCGACGTCATGTCCGGCGGGTTTTTTTATGGCGGCGCGCAGGCCGATTCGGCGCGCGCCAAGATCGTGATACCGAAATGATCAAGCTGATCGTAGGGCTCGGCAATCCGGGCGCCGAATATACAGCAACGCGTCACAACGCCGGCTTCTGGTTCGTCGACGCGTTGGCGCAGCAATGCGGTGCGTCGCTCACGAACCAGAAGAACTTCCACGGCTTTGCAGCGCGCACCCGCATTGCCGGCCAGGAAGTCTGGTTGCTCGAGCCACAGACCTTCATGAACCGCTCGGGGCAGTCGGTTGTGGCGCTCGCACGCTTCTACAAGATCCTGCCGGATGAAATCCTCGTCGTGCACGACGAACTCGATCTGCTACCCGGCACGGTGAAACTCAAGCGTGGTGGGGGCAGCGGTGGTCACAACGGACTGAAGGACATTGCCGCGCATCTGACGACGCCCGAGTTCTGGCGTCTGCGCCTGGGCATCGGCCATCCGCGCACGCTTCAGCCGACGGGCAGCCAACAGCAGGTCGTGGACTTCGTGCTCAAGCCACCGCGCAAGGAAGAGCAAGCGCAGATCGACGACGCGATGTCGCGCTCGCTCGACATCGTCGATCAGGTCGTCAAAGGCGAGATGGAAAAGGCAATGATGCGCCTGCACGCCGCGCCGGGGAAGTAAGCGGCGCTGCCGCGCGGTGCGCGGCTCGCTTGGCTTGCACGCCGCTCAGGCCGTCTTGGCCGCTTGCAGATGGGTGTACTTCTCGAGCAGTTGCTCGGGCGTCTCGACGTGTTCGGGGTTGAGGGGAATGCACTCCACCGGACACACCTGCACGCACTGCGGTTCATCGAAGTGCCCCACACACTCGGTGCACTTGTTCGGATCGATCTCGTAAATCTCGACCCCCATCGAAATCGCGTCGTTCGGGCACTCCGGCTCGCACACGTCGCAATTGATGCATTCATCGGTAATCATCAAGGCCATACGGCACCTCCAGCCGTATCGCAACGCCGGTCAGCCGCAAGGGCCGGGCCGGCGTACGCGATACTCATCCGTTCGTCGGCAGGCTGCCGACTTTCGTCATCAGCCATTTTTCGACGGAAGGAAACACGAACTTGCTGACGTCGCCGCCCAGTTGCGCGATCTCGCGCACGATCGTGCCCGAGATGAACTGGTACTGGTCAGACGGCGTCATGAACATCGTTTCCACATCGGGCAACAGATAGCGGTTCATCCCGGCCATCTGGAACTCGTACTCGAAGTCGGACACGGCGCGCAGGCCGCGCACGATCACACGGGCCTGGTGCTTGCGCACGAAGTCCTTGAGCAGCCCGGAAAACCCTTCCACGCTGACGTTCGGATAGTGACCCAGCACTTCGCGCGCGATGTCGATGCGCTCTTCCAGCGAGAAGAACGGCTTCTTGTTTCGGCTATCCGCCACGCCGACGACGAGCTTGTCGAAAATCCCTGCCGCACGGCGGACAAGATCTTCATGTCCTCGGGTCAACGGGTCGAACGTCCCCGGATAAATCGCCACTACCATGCGAACGTCTCCTCGCGGCTGGGGACCTGTGCTGCGTACTTGTTCATTGTGGTCTCTAGGTTTTCGGTATCGATTCAAGCAAATGATAATGCACGGCCCCGGCTTTCGCCCGTCGCAGGCATGTGAGGTCGAGCACCGCCAGTGCGTCGTCCTCCAGCGCGATGTCCGATTCGGCGTAGATCACCCCGCCAGGGGCGAGCAGACGGGCCGCGGGCGCCAGCAGGTCGTTCATCCAGCCGCTCGCAAACGGCGGATCGAGAAACACCACGTCGAAAGCCCCGGGCGGGAGTGTGGTTATCAGGCGGCGGGCATCGGCCTGCACGATCTCGATCTGATCGGCCCCGAGTTTGGCCTGATTGGCACGCAGTTGCCGAACGGCCCGCGCGGCGTGCTCGACCATCAGCACCCGGGCGGCACCGCGCGAGGCGGCCTCGAATCCCAGCGCGCCGCTGCCTGCGAACGCGTCGAGGCACCGCATGCCGCCCAGATCCTGCCCCAGCCAATTGAACAGGGTTTCCCGCACACGGTCAGGCGTGGGCCGCAGGCCTTCGCCCGACGGCACCGGCAGCGGCGTGCGCTTCCACTGGCCGCCGATGATGCGCACCTGCTGCGGCGCGCCGCGTGCCACGTTTCCCGAACCGGACTTCATCGTGTTCCCCGCAGGACAGCCTTGCCGGAGACACCGTCACCCGTGCAAAAATGAGTTCGCGCGCGCGGCTGCGCACGCCAGGAATCCAAAATCATGACAATTCACGCTACATTGTTGAGGCGAAACATACCACATCGCCCGCAAGACCTGCCCCATCAAGGCATACGATGGCAGGCGATGCGTCGATCCCGAGCGGCGAGCGTCTGCCTCGACACCAGTGGCACAACGACGACGCGCCCGGCAGGACATCACAGGAAACCGCCCGATTCGCCATGACCGACGCCGCCATCGAGGTAATTGAGCTGTGCAAGGCCTATGACGGCCGTTCCGTGGTCGACCATCTTTCGCTGCGCGTCGCACCGGGCGAGTGCTTCGGCTTGCTCGGGCCCAACGGGGCCGGCAAGACCACCACGTTGCGCATGCTGCTGGGCCTGGTCACGCCCGACAGCGGTGAAATCCGTCTCGGTGGCCTGTCCGTGCCGCGACAGGCGCCACAGGCGCGACGCCGCGTCGGTGTCGTGCCACAATTCGACAACCTCGACCCCGACTTCACTGTGCGCGAGAACCTCGCGGTCTTCGGACGCTATTTCGGACTCTCCTCTGCCGAGCTTCGGGAACGCGTGCCCGCCCTGCTCGCGTTCGCGCGACTCGAGTCGAAGGCAGACGCCCGCGTCGGCCAACTCTCAGGCGGCATGAAACGACGTCTCACACTCGCCCGGGCGCTCATCAACAATCCCGATGTGCTTGTGCTCGACGAGCCCACGACGGGCCTCGATCCGCAAGCTCGCCACCTGATCTGGGAACGGCTCAAGTCGCTGATGAACGAGGGCAAGACGATTCTGCTCACGACGCACTTCATGGAAGAAGCCGAGCGCCTGTGCCATCGTCTGTGCGTGATCGACGCCGGCCGCAAGATCGCCGAGGGCACGCCGCCCGAACTGGTTGCGCGCGAAATCGGCTGCGATGTCGTGGAGGTGTTCGGCGACGTGCCGCAAGCCCTGCTCGCGCGCCTGACGCCGCTGGCCGAGCGCATCGAGACGAGTGGCGAGACCCACTTCTGCTATGTGCGCGACGCGGTGCCGGTCGTTGCAGCGCTGCAAGATCAGCCCGGCGTTCGATATCTGCATCGGCGAGCCAATCTGGAGGACGTCTTTCTCAAACTCACCGGCCGGGAGATGCGCGATGACTGAACGTGACCATCCCATGCCCGACACACTCGAAACACGCGAAACACGCGACACCGGCGACAGCGCGGCAGTCTCGACGGCGGGCGCGCACCGCGCGGGCCCACCCCACGAACGCCCCCCGGAGACGCCTCGCTACCTGCCCGGCATCTCGTCGTGGATGGGCGTCTGGCGGCGCAACTTCCTCGTCTGGCGCAAGCTCGCCATCGCGTCGCTGTTCGGCAATCTGGCTGACCCGATGATCTATCTCTTCGGGCTGGGGTTCGGCCTCGGCATGATGGTCGGCGAGGTCGACGGCACCTCATACATTGCGTTTCTCGCCGCAGGGACCGTTGGCTCAAGCGTGATGTTCTCCGCCAGCTTCGAATCGATGTACTCGGGCTTCTCGCGCATGCATGTGCAGCGCACGTGGGAAGCGCTCATGCACACGCCGCTCACGCTGGGCGACGTCGTGCTCGGCGAAGTCGTGTGGGCTGCGAGCAAGGCCGTGCTCTCAGGTGTCGCGATCCTGCTGGTGGCCAGCGCACTCGGCTATGCGCGCATCGACAGCATACCTGTCGTACTGCCGGCGATCCTGCTGGCGGGACTCGCGTTCGCCAGTCTGGCGATGGTGATGACGGCGCTCGCGCCGAGCTATGACTTCTTCATGTTTTACCAGACGCTGGTCATGACACCGATGCTGCTGCTCTCGGGGGTGTTCTTCCCCTTGGCGCAACTGCCGGCGGCAGCCCGTCACGTCACTGAATGGCTGCCCCTGGCCCACGCGGTAGCGCTGATCCGCCCCGCCATGCTCGGACGCCCCATCGACCTGCCATGGCTGCATGCAAGCGCGCTCGCTATCTATGCGGTCGTCGGGTTCGCCGCGGCACTCGTACTGCTGCGCAGGCGCATTCTTCGGTAACGCCGCGCCGTACCTTTCGGGGCCCGCTCACGCAAGCCAACGAAAAACGGCACCGAAAGCTGTCGGTGCCGTCAGTCGTATGCCAATACGTCGCGTCAATCCCACGACGATGCGACGATTATTTCGTTTGCTTGCCTGCCGAAGATTTGGCGCCGGGCGCCGCCGCGCCTGCGCTTGCGCCGCCGAAGACGTTGCTCGGCCCCACGACAACCGTGACGAGCCGGTCCGGCTGCACGTGACGCGCGAAGGCGCTCTTTACCTGCGCGGCGGTCACGGCTTGAACGTTGCGGGTCCACGTATCGAGGTAGTCCAGCGGCAGGTGATAGAAGCCGATAGCGGCCACGTTCGCCAGCAGCTTGCGGTTACTGTCGAGTCGCAGCGGGAAGCCGTTGGTCAGGTTGTCCCTGGCGGCCTGCATCTCCGCGTCGGTCGGCCCGTCCTGGACGAACTTGGCGAGTGTTTCACGCACGACCTTGAGCGCCTCCGGTGCCTGCTCGCGGCGCGTCTGCAAACTGATCTCGAACGGCCCCTCCTGCAACTGCGGCATGAAGCCACTCGACACACCGTACGTCAGACCGCGTTTCTCGCGCACCTCTGCCGTCAAGCGAGACACGAAGCCCCCGCCGCCCAGGACATAGTTACCCACGAGCAACGGGAAGTAGTCGGGATCACTGCGTGCCACCGATGCCTGCCCCGTCACGATATGCGCCTGTTCCGCCGGGTGCGGCAGATCGATCTGCACGGCACTGCCCAACGACGCGACCGGCGGCATCGCCGGCGGCGTCACGCCCACGGGCATGGCGTCGGTCAGCATGGCGACGAGCGCCTCCGCCTGCGCTCGATCAATGTCCCCGACGATCGTCACGACCGCCCGCTTCGGGCTGTACATGTCGCGGTAGAAACGCACCAGATCGTCGCGCTTCACGGCGGTCACACTCGCCACCGTCGGGCTGACGCCGTACGGATGGCTGCCATAGATCGCGCGGCGAAATGCCTTCTCGGCGATCGCCTCGGGCTTCGTATCGGATTCCGCAATCGCCGACGACAGACGCGCCGCTTCCCGCTTGAGCACCGCATCGGGGAACGTAGGATGTTGCAGGAACTGCGCCATCGCGCCGACCGCCGCATCGCGTTCGGTCGCCGACGACAGCGTGCGCAGGGTGACGGTTGCGGCATCGCGTCCGGCACTCGTCGCTTCCATCGCACCCACGTCGGCAAAGCGATCGGCAATCTGCGCCTCGGTCAGCGCGGGGCGCCCCGCTGCGGCGGACGCGCCCGCGTCGAGCAAGCCCGCCGTGAGCATCGCCAGACCGGACTTGCCCGGCGGATCGTAGCGACTGCCGGCATCGAAGTCGATGTTCAGGTCGATCATCGGGATCGAACGACTCTCGACGAACATCACCTTGGCGCCCGACGGCGCCACCCAGCTTTGAATCGGCAGCGCCGCGCGAGCACTCAGCGGTGTGACGGCAATAATCGCGCCCGCGGCAACGGCAGCAACGCTCGCCGTAAAGCCCGTGCGCGCAGGCACGGAGAACGCACGCAACAGTGCGGAAATTTTCATCATCGTGTGGCCCTCTCAGCGCATGTTCTTCAAGTCTTCCGCCCCTTGGGCGCGGCGCTTTCGTGTCGCTTCGTCGATGGGCTGGGGGACCAGCGTCGCCACGGTCAGGGACGCGTCGCCGAAGTACTTGCCGGCCACCGCCTGCACCTGTGCCGGCGTGACCGCCTTCACCTTGTCGAGCATGCGATCGATCTGCCGCCACGAGATGCCCGACATTTCGTTCAGGCCGATCTCCATCGCCTGGCCGAACACCGAGTCGCGTTTGTAGATTTGCGAGGCGACGACCTGCGCCTTCACGCGCCCAAGTTCCGCCTCGGTCACACCATGCGCCGCAATATCGGCCACCTGCGCGCGAAGCGCCTTCTCTAGCTGCTCAGGCGTCTTGTCCTTCGCGGGGGTGCCGTCGAGAAGGAAGAATTGCGGGCCACGGCCCACGCCATCGTAGTTGGCACCGACATCGTTCGCGATGCGTTGCTCGCGCACGAGACGGCTCGTCAGACGCGCATTGCCATAGCCGTCGAGCACGGCGGCGAGCACCTGCAACGCATAGACATCGTCGTCCTTTTCGACGTCGGTCAGACGAGGCGCACGCCACGCGAGCATCACGTGTGGATTCTCGGCAGGCGCTTTCACGAACACCCGGCGCACGCCGAGTTGGGCCGGCTCGTTCTGAGGACGCCGATCAGGCAACGCATGCGGCTTGAGCGGGCCGTAATAGGTCTCGGCGAGTTGTTTGACCTGCGCGGGATCGACATCGCCGCTCACGACCACCACCGCATTGTTCGGCGCGTACCAGCGCGCGTACCAGTCGCGTGCGTCCTGGACGGTCATGTGCTGAAGGTCGTCCATCCAGCCGACGATTGGGCGACGATAGGGATTGGCAACGAGCGCCGAGGCCATCAGTTGCTCGTAGAGCAATGCGCGCGGCTGATCGTCCGTGCGCAGCCGGCGCTCCTCCATGACCACCTGGATCTCTTTGGCAAACTCGTCGCCGGAGAGCGTGAGGTTGGCCATGCGGTCGGCCTCGAGACGCATCATCTCCGGCAGACGCGACTTCTCCGTCTGCTCGAAGTAGCCGGTGTAGTCCTTGCTGGTGAACGCATTTTCACGGCCACCCAGGGCCGCCACCTGACGCGAAAACTGGCCCGGCCCGACAGTCTTGGTGCCCTTGAACATCATGTGTTCGAGCACGTGGGCCACGCCCGTCGTGCCGTTGAATTCGTCGAGCGAGCCAGCTCGGTACCAGACCACATGGGCCACCGTTGGTGCCCGGTGGTCTTCGCGCACGATCAGCCGCAGCCCGTTCGATAACGTGAATTCCGACGTGTTATCCGCCGTTTTGCTGCCGGCGGTGTCGGCCGCCTGGCTCAGGCATGCCACACTGGCCAGGATGAGTCCGGCCAAGGTATGTCGCCAGCGCATGGTTCCCGTCATGGATCCCCTTTCGCCCGTCGCGGACGTTGATTCGCGTCTGATAAAATACGTCGCATCTCCCGCGTCGGAAATCACGACCCGCCCATTGTAGGGCGTTTTGTGCGACGCGAATGGCAAGACAAATCACAGACGCACGCCGACCGCGTGCGCCCACGTCGAGTTCTTCACCCCATGTTCAGTTTCTTCAAGCGCTTCAAGTCGGGCGGTAACAAAGCCGCCGAGACGAGTCCCGCATCGACCGAATCTCTCGCGTCCGACGCGCTGGCGCCATCGCCGGAAATCCCGGAAACGCCCGCTTCGCCAAGCTTGCCAGTCGAAGACGCTGCGGCGAAGGCCGACATCGCACCGGCCGTTGCCCCCACGCCCGCGCCGGCCGAAGCCGCACCGGCGCCCACCGCGCCGATCGACGCCCCGTCCTCGCCTGTCACCCCGGTCGAAAATGCGGCGCTGTCCGAACCGGCGCGGGGGAATGTCCCATCGCTCGTCACGCCTGCGCAGTCCACGCCGACGCTCGCTCCGCAGATCGCGCCCGAACAGGCGGAACTGGCGGAGCCCCTCGAGCCAATTGAACCGATTGAGCCGATTGAGCCGGCCGCACCGCCCCCGGCCGTCGTTGTCAAGGATGCCCACGGCGACGCCATCGGCGAGATCGTCGCGGCCCCCGCGCAAGCTCCGGCCGCCAAGCGGTCCTGGCTCACGCGCCTGAAGGCAGGACTGTCGAAGACGAGCGCCGGCCTCACGGGCATCTTCATCGGCGTGAAAGTCGACGAGAACCTGTTCGAGGAACTGGAAGACGCCTTGCTGATGAGCGACGCCGGCGTGGAAGCCACGGCTTTCCTGATCGGCGCCCTGCGCAAGAAGGTCAAGACTGACCGGCTGACCGAAGGCGAGCAGGTCAAGCGCGCGCTGCACGATCTGCTGGTCGAATTGCTGCAGCCGCTGGAACAAAGCCTGGTCCTGGGTCGCGAGGCGCCGTTGGTCGTGATGATCGCGGGCGTGAACGGCGCAGGCAAGACGACAAGCATCGGCAAGCTCGCCAAACACTTCCAGCACTACGGCCAGTCCGTGCTGCTCGCCGCCGGAGACACCTTCCGCGCCGCGGCACGAGAACAACTGGCGATCTGGGGTGAGCGCAACAACGTCGCCGTCGTCTCACAGGAAAACGGCGACCCGGCCGCCGTCGTCTTCGACGCCGTCACTGCCGCACGCGCGCGCAAGATCGACATCGTGATGGCCGACACCGCGGGTCGACTGCCCACACAATTGCATCTGATGGAAGAGTTGAAGAAGATCAGGCGCGTGTTGGGCAAAGCTGCCGAGGGCGCACCGCACGAGGTGCTGCTTGTGATCGACGCCAACACGGGACAAAACGCGCTCACTCAGGTCAAGGCGTTCGACGACGCGCTGCAACTCACCGGCCTCATCGTGACAAAGCTCGACGGCACGGCCAAGGGCGGCATTCTCGCCGCCATTGCGCGCCAGCGTCCGGTGCCGGTGTACTTCATCGGCGTGGGCGAAAAGGTCGAGGATCTGCAGCCGTTCTCGGCGCGCGAATTCGCCGACGCCTTGCTCGGCTAACTCAGCGAACTCAGCGAAGCGCGTCCGACGGCACGGTCCGCAACGCCGACCATAAAGGCAACGGCCCGCCTGCATCACGCGGCGGGCCGTTGCCTTTTCAGACGACGCAAGACAGCGCCGCCCGATAACAACGCATTACCACTGCTGCGCGACGAGTCCTGCGCAGAGCCCCCACATCATCGTGCCGACGACCCCATCGAGGATCTGCCACGCCCGCGCGCGCGCAAAAAGCGGCGCAAGCAACCGGGCGCCATAGCCCAGCGCGCAGAACCACAACACGGAGGCAGTCATTGCCCCCGCGGCAAACCACGCATTCCCGGGCGGCACCTCGCGAGCGCCGATCCCGCCCAGCAGAATCACCGTATCGAGATAGACGTGCGGATTGAGTAACGAGAGCATCAGCACGAGCACGAACGCTCGCTGCCAGGTCATCGCCTGTGTGGCCGCACGGCTGCCGTCGGCCTGCAAGGCACCCGCACCGCGCAATGCGGCACGCCACGCGCGCAGGCCGTACCAGAACAGAAACGCCGCGCCGCCCCACGTCACCGCCGTCAGGAAGCGCGGATAGGCGGCAATCAAGCCGCCCATGCCCGCGACCCCCGCCGCAATCAAGACCATGTCGCAAATTGCGCAAACGGCCACGACCACGCCGACATGGCGTCGAAGAATGCCCTGACGCAGCACAAACGCGTTCTGCGCGCCAATGGCCATGATGAGGCTGGCGCCCAGCGCCATGCCCCGCCAGAACGCGGGATCGACCATCGTGAGGCTTACTCGGCGTCGGGTTGCGCTTCGGGCGCCGCGCGCTGGAAAGCGTCGAGTGTCAGGCAATGTGCGTTGACGGCGGCGATTCGCGGGAAGGGCGTCATGTCTACCTTGAATCGGTTCGCGTTGTAGACCTGCGGCACGAGGCAGCAATCCGCGAGCGTCGGGGTGTCACCAAAGGTGAACCTGCCTTGCGGCGACTGCGCCGCCAGCCGGGCTTCCAGCGCCGCGAAACCCTCCACGACCCAGTGGACATACCACGCATCCTTTTGCGCGTCGGTCACCCCCAGGTCGCGCTTGAGGTAACGCAGCACGCGCAGGTTGTCGATCGGGTGGATGTCGGCGGCGATGTCGAGCGCCAGCGCTCGCACCTGAGCGCGCGCCACCGGGTTGGCCGGGAGGAGCGCAGGCGTCGGATGCACCTCTTCGAGATACTCGATGATGGCCAGCGATTGATGGAGGTTCACGCCCTCGTCGACGAACGTCGGCACCAATCCGTTGACGTTGAGCGCAAGGTACGCCGGTTTGCGCTGCTCGCCGCCCTCGCGCACCAGATGCACCGGCACGGTCTCGTAATCGAGGCCCTTCAAATTCAGGGCGATCCGCACGCGATACGCGGCGGAACTGCGGAAATAGCTATACAGCGTGGACATGGCTGACCTCGGAGGCGAAATTGGGGAAGGCGCGGCGCCGGCTTCAAGCCTGAGGGGCCGCGTCTGAACACGAAATGGTACTTCAAGCGCTGGCCCCGATGACACTTGATTGCGTATGATGGATGGATATCCGGCGGCAGGATCACAGCGGCTCGACCGTCCCCTGCACCGCCCCCGCGACCCCAACACCGACGTGCCATGACCTCTGCCGCTCCTTTCGCCTGTGCACCGCTGCTCAAAATCATCGCTCGCGGGGCGAAAGGCGCACGGGCACTCAACGCCGACGAGACGCGTACCCTGTTCGACGCCATCCTCGCCGGCCGCGTGGCCCCTGCGGAGCTGGGCGGGGTTCTGATCGCCTATCGTATCAAGGGGGAAACGCCGGTCGAACTGCGCGCGATGCTCGACGCCGCGCACGCGACGTTTACGCCGCTCGTCGCCCCCACCGACGCCCCGCCGCCGGTGCTGCTGCCCAGTTACAACGGCGCGCGCAAGCAACCGAACCTCACGCCGCTGCTTGCCCTGCTGCTCGCCCGCGAGGGGATTCCGGTACTCGTGCACGGTCAGCATCACAGTGGCGCGAATCGCGTGGGCTCCCAGGCGATCTTTACCGCGCTGGGTCACGCCGCTTGTCAATCCGCGGCCGAGGTGGAGGCAGCGCTGCGAACGCGTCGTGTCGCCTATCTGCCGATTGCGGCGCTTTCCCCGGCGCTGGAGCGACTGCTGGAGATGCGTTCGGCGCTGGGTGTTCGCAACTCCGGCCACACCGTGGTGAAGTTGTTGCAGCCATTTGCCGGCCCGGCGTTGCGGCTCGTGAATTACACGCACCCGGAATATCGAGAAACGCTCAGTGAGATGTTTGCCGACGCGGCCAACAGTCCGGCGCCGGGCGTGCTGCTCGCGCGTGGCACGGAAGGCGAACCGGTCGCGGATGCCCGCCGCCAGGCCGCCATCGACGGCTTTTCGGATGGGGCTTACCAGCTTTGGCAGGAAGCGGAAGACGGTGCAACGGGCACGCCGCCGATGCTCCCGGCGGCCGACGCGCCGGCAACCGCGCAGTGGATTGAAGCCGTGCTGGCCGGCACCGTTGCCGTGCCTGCGCCGATCGCCCGGCAAGTCGAGGTGATTCGTCAGGCACTGGGACGCATCCAATAGAAAGCAGTCGCACGCACTCGAGCGCAACGGCGAGGCCCCCCTGGATTTCGACGCCTCCAAGAATGCTTGATAATTTTCGGAACATTTCATTCCGAAATTAGTCAATTATACTGTTTTGGGGCAAATATCCAGCGAGTGCCAGGGAAATGCGCGGCCCAATCGGCCTGACGAAATACTGGCGATTCAGTCGGTCGACGCCATGCGAGTCGCCTGCCACGAGATGAGGTGCCATTCGTTGGCCTCAAGCACGTGCACCGCCGTATAAGCCATTTGCGACTCGAGCGAGCCGGTGGCGGTTTCCAGTTCGACCTTCAGCTTGCCCGTGACGACCACGGTGTCGCCGAACTGGCGCAGTTCCTGTGCGCGGATATCGATGTCGAGGTAACGACGGCGGCCCGAGGTGAGCGCGTCGAGAAATTCGCGTTTGCTTTCGCGTTTGCCGTTCGAATGAACGTAGTGCAGACCGTCGGCCAAGAGGGCGTCGAGTTGTTCGACGTCCCCTTCGACCATCGCGTCAAAGCGCGCCGACTCGCGTTCGCGTACCGCGTCAATTTGCTTCTCCGCCATGTCGACCTCCCGTCGTCTTCGCCCCAATCGCGCGCGGCTTGGGTTGCAATTTACACCATCCGCGTGACGTTTGCGCCAGTGACTTTCCCCGTTTGATGGGGGGTGCTGGAAAACCCCGAGATTGCGGAAACTTCCCGTCCGGTAAGGGTTCTAACGTCTTTAGCACTCATTCGAAGAGAGTGCTAAAATGCTTTCCAGAGGCTAACCAGGAGTCTGCCACTTGAGTACTGCCGCCACTTTGCATCCGACGACGCCGGCCACCGGCACGGCGCCGACTTCGCGAGCCCTTGCGTTTGCCCCGTCTGCATTGATGCTGCCGGGCAGTCTGGGCAATATCGAAAGCTATATTCAAGCCGTCCACCGTATTCCGCTGCTTACCGCCGAGGAAGAACAGTCGCTCGCCAAGCGTCTGCGTGAGAACGACGACCTCGAAGCCGCCCGTCAGCTCGTGCTCTCGCACCTGCGTCTGGTGGTGTCGATCGCACGTAATTACCTCGGCTACGGTCTGCCGCACGCTGACCTGATCCAGGAAGGCAACATCGGCCTGATGAAAGCCGTCAAGCGCTTCGATCCGACCCAGGGGGTGCGACTCGTGTCGTACGCCATGCATTGGATCAAGGCTGAGATTCACGAGTATGTGCTGCGCAACTGGCGCACGGTCAAGGTTGCGACGACCAAGGCCCAGCGCAAGCTGTTCTTCAATCTGCGCAGCCAGAAGCAAGGCCTGCAGGCGTTCACGCCGGACGAGATCGATCAGGTCGCCCGCGATCTGAACGTCAAGCGCGAAGACGTCGTCGAGATGGAAACGCGCATGTCGGGCGGCGATATCGCCCTCGAAGGGCATAGCGACGACAGCGACAGCGCAAGCTTCGCCCCCATCGCGTATCTGGCCGATTCGCACCAGGAGCCGACCGCCGTGATCGCCGCACGCGAGCGCGACCGTCTGCAAAGCGACGGCCTGCAAACGGCCCTCGGCCGTCTCGACGCACGCAGCCGCCGCATCATCGAAGCGCGCTGGCTGTCGGTGGCCGACGACGGCAGCGGCGGCGCCACGCTGCACGAGCTGGCAGACGAATTCGGCGTGTCTGCCGAGCGCATCCGTCAGATCGAAGTCGCCGCAATGAAGAAGATGAAGGGCGCGCTGCAAGCCTCTGCGTAACACCTCGATCGGATTGTCGACGGCAATGCGTCACGTTGCCACACGACATCGCCGACACCGAAACCCCGTGAGATCCACGGGGTTTTTTTATTGGACTTCGAAAGTTCACGCGACATTTGCGTCGGACTTGATGCATCGCAAAGTCGCCGGCGAGCGCGGTCGATAGAATCAATCTGCACGTGGCCATGTTACGTGCGAAGGACGGCCCGGGGGCCGTTCGCTGCGCCGGACCCGTGTTTCGAATCCGCTTCTCTTCGGCCGTCTTGCCTGACGGTAGATCCGCATCGAAATGGCGTCGTCGGCGTGTCATCCGCCCCCGCGCCGCGGTTTGACATTTTCAAGCGATGAGGCAAAATGCGGCGAAAGTCGACGCGGTTTCCGACACAACGACTTTTGACGCCAGGAGCCGTCACGGATGGACACCCACTCTCCTAGCAGTCTGAAGCCTCCCGCCACGGCCGCGCCTGTCGCGGCGTCGCGTCCCGCCATCGCCGCCCTGCGTACCTGGGCGATGCAGCGCTGGCGCAACCGCCCGTCCCGCTTCATGTTCGAAATCCTGATCGTCCTCGCGATCAAGGTAGCACTCCTTTTCATCCTGAAGCACGCGTTCTTCGACGCCCCGATGGCCAAGCACATGCAACTGCCGCCGGATGTCGTGGCCCGCGCCCTGATCGGGCCGCAAGCCGTCGAAGCGCCATCCCCCACCCCAAGTCAAGGTGTCCGCCATGATCAGTAGCGAAGTCGTTGACCTCTCGCGCCTGCAGTTCGCCATAACGGCGTTGTATCACTTCCTGTTTGTCCCGCTCACCCTGGGCCTGTCGTGGCTGCTTGTCATCATGGAATCGGTCTACGTGATGACCGGCAAGCCGATCTACAAGGACATGACCCAGTTCTGGGGCAAGCTCTTCCTGATCAACTTCGCGATGGGCGTGACCACCGGTCTCACGCTCGAATTCCAGTTCGGCACCAACTGGGCGTACTACTCGCATTACGTGGGCGATATCTTCGGCGTGCCGCTCGCGATTGAAGGCCTGATGGCGTTCTTCCTCGAAGCCACGTTCGTCGGTCTGTTCTTCTTCGGCTGGAACAAGCTCTCGCGCATCGGCCACCTGGCCACCACGTTCGCGGTGGCACTGGGCTCGAACCTCTCGGCGTTGTGGATTCTCGTGGCGAACGGCTGGATGAACAATCCGGTCGGCGCGCACTTCAACTACGAGACCATGCGCATGGAGTTGACCAGCATCTGGGACGTGATCTTCAACCCCGTGGCCCAGGTGAAGTTCGTGCACACGCTCTCGGCCGGCTATGTCACCGCCGCCATGTTCGTGCTCGGCATCTCGGCCTGGTACCTGCTCAAGCGCCGCGACGTGCCGTTCGCGCTGCGCTCGTTCGCCGTCGCGGCCGGCTTCGGTCTGGCCTCGACGCTGTCGGTCATCGTGCTGGGCGACGAATCGGGCTACACCACGGGCGAAGTGCAGAAGGTCAAGCTCGCCGCGATCGAAGCGGAATGGGAGACGGCCAAGCCGCCCGCCGCCTTCACGCTGTTCGGCTTCCCGAACCAGAAAGAGGAGCGCACCGACCGCGCGGTGACGATTCCCTGGGCGATGGGCCTGATCGCCACGCGCTCGATCGACACGCCGGTGATTGGTCTCAAGCAATTGCGCGACGAGCACGAGGAGAACATTCGGCGCGGCATGCTCGCCTTCGCGGCACTCGAGAAGCTGCGCGGCGGCGATACCTCGCCGGCCGTGCGCACCGAGTTCGACAAATACAAGGACGATCTCGGCTACGGTCTGCTGCTCAAGAAGTACACACCGAACGTTGTCGATGCCACGCCCGAGCAGATCCACCTGGCGGCCAACGACACGATTCCGCGAGTGGCGCCTGTGTTCTGGTCGTTCCGCGTCATGGTCGCGCTGGGCTTCCTGTTCCTGTTCACGTTCCTCTGGGCGTTCTGGCTGTGCGCACGCCGTCGTCTGCTCAAGCCGCGCTCGGCATGGTTCCTGCGCTGGACGGTGTGGGCGATTCCGCTGCCGTGGATCGCCATCGAGTTCGGGTGGATCGTTGCCGAGATGGGGCGTCAGCCGTGGACCATCGCCGGCGTGCTGCCGACCCACCTTTCGGTCTCGTCGCTCTCGGCAACCGACCTGTACCTGAGCCTCGCGGGCTTCATCATCTTCTACACCGCGTTGCTCATCGTCGAAATGTTCCTGATGGTGAAGTACGTCAAGCTCGGCCCGTCGTCGCTGCACACCGGCCGCTATCACTTCGAGACCGAAGGGACCGACGGCGCGGCCATGGTTGGCAAGCGTCCGACGGCTTCGGTCTGATCGTCAGGGAGACACCACATCATGATGATCGATTACACCGTACTCAAGCTGGTCTGGTGGGTGCTCATCGGCGTACTGCTGATCGGCTTCGCCTTCTTCGACGGCTTCGACATGGGCACGGCCACGCTGCTGCCCTTCCTGGGCAAGACCGACGCGGAGCGCCGCGTCATCATCAATACGGTCGCGCCGACCTGGGAAGGCAATCAGGTCTGGTTCGTCACGGCGGGCGGCGCAATGTTCGCCGCCTGGCCGCTCGTCTACGCGGCCGCGTTCTCGGGCTTGTACTGGGCACTGCTGCTCGTGCTCTTCGCGTTGTTCCTTCGACCGGTCGGCTTCGACTACCGCAACAAGCTGCCGAGCGCACGCTGGCGCAATTCGTGGGACTGGGCGCTGTTCGCCGGCAGCGTGGTGCCGTCGCTGGTGTTCGGCGTGGCCTTCGGTAACTTGCTGCTCGGCCTGCCGTTCTCGTTCGACGACACCATGCGCTCCGCGTACACCGGCTCGTTCTGGGCACTGCTCAATCCGTTCGCGCTGCTGTGCGGCCTCGTGAGCCTGCTGATGCTGCTCACGCACGGCGCGGCCCATCTGCGCATGAAGGCCGATCCGATCGTGGCCGAACGCGCCGGACGCATCATGCGCCTCACCGCGCTGGGCACGCTGCTGCTGTTCCTCGTGGCGGGCGTACTCGTCGCCACGCATGTCGACGGTTTCGCCATCACGAAGATGGCCGCGACCGACTCGCCGGCCAACCCGCTCCTGAAGCAGGTCACGACGGGCCCCGGCCTCTGGCTCTCGAACTATCAGACGTACCCGTGGATGATGGCGGCACCGATCGTTGCCTGTTTATGCGCCCTGCTCGCGGCCCTGCTGGCGACCAGCCGGGCCTACGCGTGGACGTTCGTCGTCACCGGCCTGATGATGGCTGGCATCATCCTCACCGCGGGCTTCTCGATGTTCCCGTTCGTGATGCCCTCGGCCACGGTGCCCGGCAACAGCCTGACGGTCTGGGACGCCACCTCGAGTCAGCTCACGCTGCAAATCATGCTCATCGCCGTCGTCGTCTTCCTGCCCGTCGTCCTGCTCTATACCGGCTGGGTGTATCGCGTGATTCGTGGACGCGTGACGATCGAGACGGTCAACGACAACCCGCACACGATGTATTGATCAAGGAGTCGCGACATGTGGTACTTCTCTTGGATTCTCGGCCTCGGCCTCGCGCTCGCGTTCGGCATCATCAATGTGATGTGGTTCGAAGCGCATGACGACCTCGAACGCCGCAGTCAGGAAGGCAATGGCCCCTGAGTGCTCCCGCTCGGGGCCAGCTCGGCAGAAATGAAAATCGCGCCCCGAGGGGCGCGATTTTTTTGTGCGTCACGCGCGATGCCGACTCAGCTCAGCAACGTGTGCAGATCCTTGGCCATTGCATCGACCGACTCGTCGGGACGCATGAACAGGCGCAACTGACCGCTCGGGTCGAAGACATAGATGCCCGCGGTATGGTCGATGGTGTAGTTGGTCGGCGTGGAACCTTCCACCTTGTTCACCACGACGCGGAACGACTGGGTAACGGCCTTGAGCGCCGCGTCGTCAGCCGGACGCAGCCCCACGAACGTCGGGTTGAACGCAGGCGCATACTGCGCCATCAGTTCCGGCGTATCGCGCTGCGGATCGACGGTCACGAACACGACCTGCACGCGTTGCGCGTCCGGACCGAGCTTCTGCATGACCTGATTGAGCTGCGCCATCGTGGTCGGGCAAACGTCGGGGCAATGCGTGTAGCCGAAGAACATCACCACCGCCTTGCCCTTGTAGTCGGCGAGTGTACGCGTCTTGCCCTGCGGATCCTGCAGCGAGAAGTTTTGCGCAAACGCCTTGTTGCCGGTGATATCGAGGCTCTGGAACGTCGGGCCGTCGTTGCCGCAGGCGGCGAGCAGCACGGTGAGTCCCATCAGCAATAGCGCGCGACGCAACCAGATGACAGCCAGATTCATGAACGAATGCCCCAAAAACGGATGAAAAAATGCGTCGCGCAAAGACAACAGGCGCGCCGGCCAGGAATACCGTAACGCGCCTGTCATCGTGGCTCGACCGACCGCGGACCACGCACCCGCGACTACAACCGCAACGGCAAGGTTTTAGCCCAGCAGGAAGATCTGAACGTAATGATCCACCAGCAGTGCGGCAAACAGCAGCGACAGGTAGATGATCGAGTAGCGGAACATCGATCGCGAGAGCGCATCGGAATAGTGGCGCCACAGCTTGATCGCGTAGCCGAGGAAGATGCCCGAGAGCACGACCGCCGACACCAGGTAGACGTAACCGCTCATGCGATGCGCGAACGGCAGCAGCGACACCGCGAACAGCACCACACTGTAGAGCAGGATTTGCAGACGCGTGTATTTCTCGCCGTGCGTGATCGGCAGCATGGGCAGCCCCGAATTCACGTAATCCTGACGGCGATAGAGCGCGAGCGCCCAGAAATGCGGCGGCGTCCAGACGAAGATGATGAGCACCAGAATCCACGCATCGGCCGGCACGGCGCCGGTGGCCGCGGCCCAGCCGAGCGCCGGCGGCATGGCCCCCGACGCGCCGCCGATCACAATGTTCTGCGGCGTGGACGGCTTGAGGATGATGGTATAGATCAGCGCGTAGCCGACGAACGTGGCCAGCGTGAGCCACATCGTCAGCGCATTGGTGAAGGTGTAGAGCACCGCCATGCCGGCTGCGCCGAGAATCGTCGAGAAGACGATGATTTGCCACGGCGCGATCTCGCCACGGGCGGATGGCCGCCACGCCGTGCGGCGCATCAGCGCGTCGACGCGTTGCTCGATCAGGCAATTCACGGCAAAGGCGGATCCAGCCAGAAGCCAGATACCGAGGGTGCCGCCGATCAGCACCTGCAGCGGCACCATGCCCCGCGTGGACAGGAACATGCCGATCACGGCGCAGAACACGGCGAGCTGCGTCACACGGGGCTTTGTCAATGCCCAGTATTGTGCGATACGGCTCGCTGGCGGATGGGGAAGGGTCGTGCTTTTCATACACTCAGAGGCAATGCGCTACGCCGAGCCAGTCGGGGCGCCGGCGAGTGGAGCGGCAGCCGGCTGCGCTGCTGGGAGGGGCTTCTGGCGGGCCGGAAGGTCATCAGCCTGATCGCTCAGGCGGGCCGCCGTTAACGCCGTTTTGGCGGCGCGGATGCGGAAGTTTAACATAACGAGCAATAGCAGCAGGATCGCCGCACCGCCGTTGTGGGCAATGGCGTTGAGCAGCGGCCATTGGAAAACGATGTTCGACAATCCGGTCGCGAATTGCACAAACACCAGGATCAACACCAGGATCGATGGCTTTCTGAGCGCCGCATGACGCCGCAGCCGGCTCGCCAGCCAGGCCAGATACGCCACCACCACCACCGCGAACGTCCGGTGCACCCAATGGATCGCGACCAGCGCGTCCATGGGAATCACCTCGCCACCGGCCGTTTTCCCCAGCGCGCGCCAGAGCCTGAAGCCGTTATGGAAGTCCATCGGCGGCACCCACTGGCCCTGACACGTCGGGAAATCGGTGCAGGCAAGCACTGCGTAGTTGGTACTCACCCATCCACCGAGCGCGATCTGGAACACCAGCAACGCCAGTCCGATGAGCGCAGCCCAGCGCCAGCGCAGCGCGCCGGGGTCGGCTGCCACGCTGGCGAGCGGCATCTGGCGCGATGCCAACCAAACGAGCGACGCCAATAAAGTGAGCGCCAACATCAAATGTGTCGAGACGATCACTGGCTGAAGCTTCATCGTGACGGTCCAGGCGCCGAACGCCCCCTGCACGCAAACGAGCACAAACAGCCAGGTGGCGAGCCAGGGCGACTGCTTCAGTTCGCGTCGCTTCACCCAGGCTGTCACCATCAGCGCAATGATGAGCACGCCCACAGCCATGGCGAAGTAGCGGTGAACCATCTCGATCCACGCCTTGACGAACGTCACCGGGCCGCTCGGCAGCAGCAACTGCGCGGCATGAATGTCCGCATGGGCGGCGAACGGCGACGACGTGCCGTAGCAGCCTGGCCAGTCAGGACACCCGAGCCCCGAATCCGTGAGCCGCGTGAAGCCGCCGAACATGATCAGGTCGAGCGTGAGAAAGGTCGTCACCCAGGCCAGTTTGCGGTATTTGTTCGTGTCGCGGCGCAACAGCACCCAGCCCAGCGGCAGCACCGCGATACACAGGCCGATAAAGCCCAGTTCCAGAAGGTAAAGCATCGGTTTTACGTCAGGTCTTCGTCATGTCCGGTGCGCCATTGCACACGGT
Source organism: Pandoraea cepalis (assembly GCF_902459625.1). Lineage (NCBI taxonomy): Bacteria > Pseudomonadati > Pseudomonadota > Betaproteobacteria > Burkholderiales > Burkholderiaceae > Pandoraea > Pandoraea cepalis. The sequence continues at coordinate 659,827 of NZ_CABPRY010000001.1, read as the reverse complement.
CTCGTTGCCGTTGTCGGGTCTCGCCCCTCAACCCGTCCCCGACCACTTGAGCAGGCGAGCAAGATCGCGCTTGATCTTGCTGGGGTCGGCGTGCTTCGGGAACGCCATCATCAGGTTGCCCAGCGGATCGACCAGGTAGATGTGGTCGCTCACCTGGGTGCCGTCCTGCGTTGGCAGCCAGGCGGCCAGTGCGGCAGGATCGACGCGCAGACGTCGCGTGTCCGGATACGCGCTATCGATTTTCTGCGGCACGGAGGCGGCATCCGTCACCAGCCAGAGCGTTTCCACTCGCGTGCGCTCATTGCCCTGCAACACGCGAATCTGCCGCATGTAGAAGAGCTTGCTCACGCAATTCTCGTCGCAAGCGGCCGCGTCCGCGCTGATCATCAGCCACTTGCCCTTGAGCGACGACAGCGGCAGCGTCTGCCCAGTCTCGTCGTCGCGCGCCACCAGCGCGGGCAGCGGCCGCTGCGGCTCGATCAGCTTGCCGTAGGCCGACGTGCCGCCCTGCGGCTTGAACACGTAATACATCAGGTACGCTGCCACCGCCGGCGCCGCACACACGACGAACAACAGCACCAACATACGCCGCGCTCGGCGTCGCTGTGCCGGATCGATGGCGGGGCCGTCGGCGTGCCCGGGATTCACCTCTGTACTCATGCTCGCCTCATGCCCGCTTGAAGTTGTTGTCGGGGGACGCCGCCAGCCGGCGTCCTCGCCGATACGCCAGACGCAAGCCCAGCAGCGCGAGCACCAGCGACATGCCGGCCCACTGCGCCATATACCCGTAGTTGCGATCCGCCCCACTGGCCGGCGCAGGCCAGTCGCGCAACAGATGATCGCCCGTGTCGTTCGTTTGCATGATCACGAACGGCTGCAGCGGCAGCGCCGTTTCGCGCGCGTAATCCGCCACGTCGAGATTCTGGCGAATCGTCATCCCCGCCGCGGAACCGCCTTTGCCCAACTCGAAGGCACGCGACGGGTCCGGCTGCGCCAGGCCCTCGATGGTGACGTCACCGGCTGGGGTCGCGTACGGCATGATCGACGTGCGATCGCGCAAATCGCGGGGCAACCATCCACGATTGACGAGCACCACGCGATCCGGTGCGATCTGCAGCGCCATCACCACATAGAAACCGGGCAGTTCGTTGCGGGGACGATTGTCCAGATACACCACGCGGTTCTGCAGGAAGCGTCCCGTGACGCGCACGCGCCGGTTCGCCACGTCACCGAGCGTGTATGCCCGTGCGCCCAGCACGAGTACCGGCGCGTGTTCGGCCTGCTCGATCTGCGCCTGACGCGCCAGACGCATCTGGGCACGCTCGTATTGCCACACACCAAGCGCCGCCGTAAGCACCACGGCCAACAGCATCAGCGCCGCCGGCACCGGGCGCATTCCGCGCAAAAGGGTTTTCAACACATCCATTCCTTGTCTGGCAGCGCGACGCAGGCGGGCGATCAACACACCGCATTGCAGCGTGCCAGCGCGTGTTCGTTGCCCGATAATGTCGCATCATTGTCATCGGACACATCATGCGCATTATCGTTGCCATCGCCTTCGTCCTGATTCTCGGCAGTCTGGCGTCCGCATTGTTTTTCATGATGCGGGACAAGGGCGGATCGAATCGCACCGTGCATTCGCTCATGGTGCGCGTCGGCCTGTCGGTGACGCTGTTCCTGCTCATCCTGTTCGCCAACTGGATGGGGTGGATTCACAGCACGGGCATACGATACTGAGTCCCGCGCCGCTTCTCTGCGGCAAATCGCCGCACCCCATGCCCACCCTACGGGTTCGATCCACGTCATGCGACGGGTCGTCGCGCGGCGTCATGGCTTGCCGGCCGACGACGGTCGTGCGACATAAAGCCGCATTGCGTCCGCCGCCGCCCTTCGCCTCGCCCATCACGTCCATCACGTCCATCACGCCCATCCTGTCGGCCATCGTGCCGTGAAAGCGCGTGCCGGGCGCCGCCTCGCCTCGCTGCCCTCGCCTCAGCCCCCGCCATCGCTGCAAAAGGAAACGCCGCCGGAATTCGGCGGCGTTCCCCCGATGCACCGACGGCTGTCGGCGTCAGAGCCAGTAGACCACCACGTACAGTCCCAGCCACACCACGTCGACAAAGTGCCAGTACCACGCGGCGCCCTCAAAGCCGAAGTGATGCTCCGGCGTGAAGTGCCCCTTCATCATGCGCACCATCATGACGGTCAGCATGATCGCGCCCAACATCACGTGAAAGCCGTGGAAGCCGGTGAGCAGGAAGAACGTCGAGCCGTACACGCCCGAGGTCAGCTTCAGGTTCAGCTCGGTATAGGCGTGGTGATACTCATAAGCCTGGAAGCCCAGGAACGTGAAGCCCAACGCCACGGTGGCGAACAGCCAGAAAATCGCGCGGGCGCGATGGTTGGCGCGCAGCGCGTGGTGCGAGATCGTCAGCGTGACGCCCGAGGTCAAGAGCAGTGCCGTATTGAGCGTGGGGATTGGCCAGGGGCCCATCGTCTCGAAGGCGTCCACCACGCCGGCCGGGCCGGCGTTCGGCCACACGGCGCTGAAGTCGGGCCAGAGCAGCTTGTTGTCGAGATCGCCGAGCCACGGCATCGCCAGGGTGCGGGCGTAGAACAGTGCGCCGAAAAACGCCGCGAAGAACATCACCTCGGAGAAGATGAACCAGCTCATGCCCCAGCGGTAGGACGCGTCGATGCGCTTGCCGTACAGGCCGCCCTCGGACTCGGCAATCGAGTCGCCGAACCAGCTACGCAGCACCCACAGTACCCACAGCAGGCCGGCCAGCGCCGTCCACGGGGCCCACGGTTGTCCATTGACCCACGCGGCCGCCGAGCCGAGCACCACCAGCAGGCCGACACTGCAGCTCACGGGATGGCGCGACGGGGCCGGCACGTAGTAGTAAGGCGCCGTTTGGTGTTGACCACTCATTCTTATCTCTCCAGGCTTGGTTCTCTTTGTCGATGCCACTCACGTCGCGAGCCGAATGGCGAGCTTCGCCAGCAATACCAGCGCCACGACGAACAGGATGCCTCCGATCAGCCCCGCGACGATCAGATGCACAGGGTTGAGCTGCGCCATGTCGCGGTCATGATCACGCCCCTTGCGCACGCCGAAAAACGACCAGAACACGGCTTTGACGGTCTGGACGAATGACAGCTTGCGCTGGGTCGCCTCCTTCAAGTCATCCATTGCTGCCCTTGCCTCCCCCCGTCGGTTCTGCGTTCAACTCGCCAGCCTGGGCACCGGTTGAGGTATCCGCACGCGGACTGGCGTCGTTCTTGCCGAGATCGAAAAAAGTATAGGACAGCGTAATCGTATTCACATCCTTGGGCAGCTTCGTGTCCACCACGAAGACCACCGGGTATTCCTTGGCCTCTCCGGCCTTGAGTGTCTGCTGGGTAAAGCAGAAGCACTCGATCTTCTTGAAATAGCTCGCGGCCAGCGCCGGCGCATAGCTGGGAATCGCCTGCGCACGCACCTCGTGCGACTGCTGGTTCGCCACTTCGTACTCGATGGTCGCGATCTGCCCCGGATGCACCGTCAGACTGCTCTTCGCCGGCTTGAAGCGCAACGGGCCCTGGGCATTGGCGTCGAACTCGACGGTGATCGTGCGGCTTTCGTCGACCTGCGAATTGCGAGCGGTGATCTCGGTCGCGCGATCGCCCAACTGGTTGATACCCACCAGATTGCAGAACGCCCGGTAGAACGGCACCATGGCGTAACCGAAACCAAACATCACCACGACCATCAGCAGCAGCTTGCTGAAGGTGCGCACATTGATTCTTCGCAAACCGCTCATATTCGCCTTGCCGGTTCCCTGCCTGACGGCCGTCAGTCCTCCGATGCCGTCGGTTGCCGTGTGCCGTCGTGTGCCGTCGTGTGCCGTCGTGAACCCGCTTCCCGTACCGCGCGTCCCGCCGGTGCGACGGGACGTCCGGATCAGATGCCGCCCACCAGCTTGACCTTGATCATCACCCCGAAGAAGAACACCAGCACGACGGAGCCCAGGATCAGCCCCGTGCGCAGGTTCTTCGCGCGTTGCTCGCGAGTCGAAGCCATGATCAATGCACCTTCGGCGGCGTCTCAAACGTATGGAACGGCGCCGGGCTCGGCACGGTCCACTCGAGGCCCTCCGCACCATCCCACGGCTTCGCTTCGGCCGCCGGCCCGCTGCGCCACGTCGGCAGCGCCACGAAGAACAGGAAGTACACCTGCATCAGGCCGAAGGCGAACGCGCCGATCGTCGCCACCTGGTTGAAATCCGTGAACTGCGCCGGGTAGTCCGCATAGCGACGCGGCATGCCGGCCAGCCCCAGGAAGTGCATCGGGAAAAACGTCACGTTGAACGAGATGAGCGTGCCCCAGAAGTGGAATTTGCCACGCCACTCGTTGTACATGTGGCCTGTCCACTTCGGCACCCAGTAATAGAACCCTGAGAAGAGCGCGAAGAGCGAACCGGCCACGAGCACGTAGTGGAAGTGCGCCACCACGTAGTAAGTCCCGTGCATCTGGATATCGAGCGGCGCCATGGCGAGCATGAGGCCGGTGAAGCCGCCCATCGTGAACACGAAGAGGAAGCCGATGGCGAAGAGCATCGGCGTCTCGAACGTGAGCGAGCCCTTCCACATCGTGGCAACCCAGTTGAACACCTTCACGCCCGTCGGCACCGAGATCAGCATCGTGGCGTACATGAAGAAGAGCTGGCCCGTGACCGGCATGCCCGTCACGAACATGTGGTGCGCCCAGACCATGAACGACAAGATCGCGATCGACGCCGTGGCGTAGACCATCGAGCTATAGCCGAACAGCGGCTTGCGCGAGAACGCCGGAATGACCTGCGAGACGATTCCGAACGCCGGCAGAATCATGATGTACACCTCCGGGTGTCCGAAGAACCAGAAGATGTGCTGATACATGACCGGATCGCCGCCGCCCGCCGCGTTGAAGAACGACGTGCCGAAGTGACGGTCCGTGAGCAGCATCGTGATCGCGCCGGCGAGCACCGGCATCACGGCGATGAGCAGATAGGCGGTAATCAGCCACGTCCACACGAACATCGGCATCTTCATCAGCGTCATGCCCGGCGCGCGCATGTTGAGGATGGTCACGATGATGTTGATCGCGCCCATGATCGACGACGCGCCGAGAATGTGCGCACCGAAGATCGCCAGATCCTGGCCCGGCCCCATCTGCACCGACAGCGGCGCGTACATCGTCCAGCCGGCTGCCGTGGCGCCGCCCGGCACGAGGAACGACGAGAGCAGCAGCAGGCCGCCGACCGGCAGCAGCCAGAAGCTGAAGTTGTTCATGCGCGCGAAGGCCATGTCCGACGCGCCGATCTGCAGCGGGATCATCCAGTTCGCAAACCCCACGAACGCCGGCATGATCGCGCCGAAAATCATCACCAGCCCGTGCATGGTGGTGAGCTGGTTGAAGAACTCCGGACGAATGAACTGCAGGCCCGGTTCGAACAACTCCGTACGGATCATCAACGCCATCACGCCGCCCGAGAGCAGCATGACGAACGAGAAGATCATGTACATCGTGCCGATGTCCTTGTGATTCGTCGCGAACAACCAGCGACGCCACCCGTGCGGATGGTCGTGCGCGTGATCGTCGTGACCCGCCACGTGATCGTGAGCGATGGAACTCATACCCAATCTCCTTCCTCGAACTGGTCGAACGGCACTTAACTGTTCTTCGCTGCGCCAGCGTCGGCAGCCCCTGCGGCCTTGGCCGACTTGTTGCCCCGCGCTTCGCGCACCTGGGCCGGCTGAATCACGTCGCCGGTCTTGTTGCTCCACGAGTTGCGCTCGAATGTGATCACCGACGCAAGCTCCACATCGTTCAGATGCGACCAGTTAGGCATCGCATTCTTGCCATGCAGCACGATGCTGATGTGGTCGGCCACCGGTCCGTTCGCGATCTTCGAGCCGTCGAGCGCCGGGAAGGCGCCGCCGCCCTTGCCGTTCGGCTGGTGGCACACCGCGCAATTCGACGCGTAGACCTTCTGGCCACGCTCCATCAACTCCTGCACGGTGTAGGTCTTGTTCGGATCGTCGGCCGACGCGGCCATCAGCTTCTTCTGCGACTCGACCCATGTGTTGTAATCCGCTTCCGAGACGACCTTCACCACGACCGGCATGAACGCGTGTTCCTTGCCGCACAGCTCGGTGCAGAAGCCGCGATACTCGCCGACCTTTTCGGCCTTGAACCACGTGTCGCGCACGAAGCCCGGAATCGCGTCCTGCTTGATGCCGAAGGCCGGTACGTAGAACGAATGGATGACGTCGTTGGCCGTGGTGATCAGACGCACCTTCTTGTTGACCGGCACGACCAGCGGGTTGTCGACTTCCTGCAGATACGTGTTGCTCTTCGGCGACTCCCCGTCGATCTGGCTGCGCGGGGTGGTGAGCGTGGAGAGGAACTTGATGCCCTCGCCGTCGCCCTTGAGGTAGTCATAACCCCATTTCCACTGATAACCGGTGACCTTGATCGTGAGATCGGCGTTGGTGGTGTCCTTCATGGCGACCACGGTCTTCGTGGCGGGCAGCGCCATCAGAATCACGATGATGAACGGCACGACGGTCCAGATCACTTCGACCGTGGTGCTTTCATGGAAATTCGCGGCTTGATGGCCCTTGGATTTGCGGTGCTTGAAGATCGAGTAGAACATCACGCCGAACACGCCGAGGAAGATCACCAGGCAGATGATCAACATCATGGTGTGCAGGCTGTGAAGCTCTTGCGCGAGTTTCGTGACCGGCGGCTGGAAGTTGAGTTCGTTGACGGCCGGCCCCCCGGGCATGTCCGTGACCGCCGCCAGGGCCGGAACGCAGGCGAGCAACGAGGCGCCCGCAAGGAAGGCCGCCAAGGCGTGTTTCGTTTTTTTCATAGCTTCCTTACCCAAAATTACCATCCAAACCTCCCTGGCGGTCGCCCGAGATTGTCTCCATCTCTCAGGCCTGTTGGGCAAGACAACGGCGCAGCTCGCGCGCAAACGTTTCGCGGCGATGCGGCGCAAGGTAAGCACCGACAGTGACCGAGCGGCTACCCGAGCGCAAGACAATGCGCAAACGCGGCGGCTTCTCGATGTCGATGCGCACCCAGCGGGGATTGAACTCGTACTGCGTCAACCTCTGTGCTGAACGTTGCTCGACCACAAGGCTCACGGGCGACAACCGAATGACCTCGTAATCTGTGGCATGCCGGGCATGAATGACAAACGCAACGCCCACCACGAGCAAGTCCAGGCCTGTGAACGGCAAGACCAACCACCCACCGCGCCACGCCGCAATCAAGGCAACACCCAGCGACACGGCGGCCAACGACAGGTAGAACAGGACAAACTGGCGCGGCGATATCGCGCAGTTGCGCTTGTGCTTCCATTCCTTCGTCACCGAATCGGCATCGGAAGAAGAGGCTGCGAGCATCGCCGTCACCCGTGGGGCATTTTGGGTCTTTCATGTCCGACGGCCGGGAACTTGCTGCGTCCGGGCCGCGACAAACTGCCGCATTATAGAACGCGCCTTCTCCAAGCGACAACATTGATACCGAGTATTTGGCGCACCATAGCATTCTCCTGAACTCATTGATGCAAAAGGGAAATCCGTTTATTCCCCTAGTCTGAAATCGCGACGGCGAAGCGACTACGGGATACTCCCTATGCGTCATCGGTTTGACACATTGCAACAACGCGACGACTCGTTGCGGTGTCCTGACTACCTGACGCCCCCCCTCCACAGACGATCGTCGCCCCACCCCGTCCAATGCCCGTCACGCAAATGGCGCAATGCGACGCACGCCCCGCCGCCTTCGCTGCGATGCGGGATTCGTCCGATATCCGTCAACCGTCGATGCGGCACCCGGGGGCGCGTGCGACGTTATGTCGCGCCCTGAGATGGCGCGCCGCGGCGGCTGCACGGCGAATGCGCGCCGGCCCCTCGGCGTCCGTCGATGCGCGCGACGATACAACGCGTGCTAAAACCGAAACCTGTTCCCCACCTCGCCATGCCATGCGTGCCACGCGTTGCGTCACTCCCCGCTCGTTTGCCGACGGTCTGAGCGCCTTGCGCTCCGCCACCGACTTCGATGCCTTGTGCGCCCTGCTGCAAACGTTGTGCGGCTCGCTCAGCCACCGCTATTTCAGCTATCGCGGACATTTCCCTCTGCCGGACGGTAAACGGGCAACGCCGCGACTCGGCAACGTGCCGCATGCGTGGCAAGCGCACTACGATGCTCAGCGCTATGCGAGCGTCGATCCGGTGCTGGCGCGCGCCAGCCGGCAACTCACCCCCGTCGAATGGACGCCGGCGCTCTACACATCGCCCGACGCCCGGCGGTTGCTTCGTGATCAGCGGGCCGCGGGCATGCGCTACGGCGTGACGTATCCGGTATTCACCCCGTCGGGCGCGTCGGGCATGTTGAGTCTCTCATCGACCCGCCCGCCTCCCGGCTATGTGCGAGCACCCGGCGCGCATGCCTGGAAGCCGCATGCCGGCGCGTCGCTGGCGATGCATGTACATGAAGCCGTGTGGCGCATCGTGCAGCGCGACGCCGTGCATCACGGCGCCCCCGTGCTGACGCCGCGCGAGCGCGAGTGTCTGCGGTGGGTGGCGCGCGGCAAGACGTCATGGGAAATCGGGCGCATTCTCACGCTCTCCGAGCATGGTGTGGTGTTTCATCTGCGCAGCGTCATGCGCAAGTTCGACGTCTCGAGCCGCCATCGGGCAGCGAAGCTGGCGAGCGATTACGGCCTGCTCGACGATCTCGCCGGCGGCGGGTCGGCTGTCATCGGGTCCGCGCCGCAAGATCGGCAAGCGTCTTGTATCGCGTCAACGTGAAGGTGTCGCTCGCGGCATTCACGAACGAGCCGCCGCCCAATCGCCCCACGGGACGGAGCGCCTGCAAATCCACGTGATGTGTGACGGGGTCGAGCAACGCGTCGTCGACATGGACCGCGACGACGGTGCCGAGCACGACCCATCCGCCGCCCGGCGCGGCGCTGATCTCGATAATGTCGCGGACATGGCATTCGTACGCGACCGCAGCCTCCTGAACACGCGGTGGTCGCACGCGCGACGAGGCAACCGGTGTCATGCCGGTGAGCGCGAACTCAGACTCGCCGGGCGGCAACGGCGCCGCCGAGAGATTCACGGCCTCGATACACGACAGGCTCGCCACGTTCACGACGAACTCCGGCACCGCCTCGACGTTGAGCAACGTGTCCTTCTTTCGCTTCGGCGCCGGCGGCACCACCGGGCAGAACAGTACCGTCATCGGCACACAGCACACGCCCATGAAGTACGCATAGGGCGCCAGATTCGGCCGGTCTTGCGCGTCGACGGTACTCACCCATGCGATGGGCCGCGGCAGAATCGTACTCATCATGAAGTTGTAGCGACTTGCCTCGTCGAGCGTCGCCGGATCCAGTTCCATGTCGTCTCCCAGAGTTGTCATCCCTCGCCTGCTATCCGAAGGCGGGGGCTAGTTGCGTGATGCCACGCCCGTGAGCCGAAGCACCTCATTGGCGCATCCCCACGACAACGTGAAGCCCCCGCCCCCGTGGCCGTAGTTGTGAAGCAAACGCGGGTGGTGCGCGTCGCACGCCACCCGTGTCACCCGTCGCATCGGCCGAAATCCGAGGCGGACTTCGACGACACGCAGCGCGGCTACGCCCTCACACAGCCCGGTGCATCGGCGGACGATGTCCTCGACCTGCCGCTCGCCGATCACGGTCGACGTCAGGTCGGGATCGGCGGTACCGCCCAGTACGACGTCCTCGTTCCGTTCGACCACGTATGTCGGCGCCTGCGGATCGGAATCGTCGATAAAGCAGCCGCGCACGGCGGCGTCGCGTTCTGCCCGAAGCACAATGGCGCGCGACAACGATAAATCGCTGTCGCCAAACGGCCGGCTTCCATAACCGCAGCAATTCACGACGTGCTCGGCGTCGCCGAGCAACGACGCCGGATCGCCGACGCGCTGCGCCACATACCGGCCGCCGAGTTCGAGGAACAGCGTCATCAGGTAGCGAAGATAGACCGCTGCGTCGGCCACGGGCACGTCCATGCGGTAAGCGCAGGCGAAGCGCGACGGCACGTCCGCCGGCGCCAGACGCTCAAGGCCGCTGGCGCATTCCGTCCACCACGGCGGCCCGGCATCGCGTTGAAAATATTCGGTGAGCATGCGCATCCGTACGCCTGAAGCCGCGTCGGCGGACAGTCGACGCATCGTCGCGTAGGTTTGCCGGGCGCGTTCGAGATAGACCAGGTCGGGCGCCTGATAGAACGGATGCCAGATGGCCGCCGCGAGCGCCGACGTCGTCTGCGCCGGCCCCTCTGCCGCGTAGATGACGACGTCGCACCCGGCCAGCGCCATCGTCACGGCCGTCGTCAGGCCGCTGACCCCGGCACCGAGCACAATGATGCGCGGGCGGATCACGGCTGCGCCTCCGATTGCACGTATCCTGGGTCGTCAGGCATGCGGCGCGGTGCAGCATCGATATAGTCCCGCAGTTGGCCGGGCGTCACAGCGTCAAAACACGGCGGAGATTTCAGGCCGCTTCCCGTCCCGAGCAGCACCACGCGCGACCGGGGCTCGATGCGCCCCGTTGCGAGACACTCGCCCAACGCGGCGTAGCCGGCGGCCGTCGACGGTTCGAACCACAGGCCGAAGCGCTGCGCGAGCATGCGCCCCGCCGCCATGATCCGTGCATCACTGAGTGCGACGCACGCGCCGCGCGTGGCGCGCAAGGCATGCAGGGCCGCGAAGTGATCGCGTGGACGACCGACCGCCAGACTGTCGGCCACGGTGTCCGGGCTGACCTGCGTGGGCGACGCAGGCAAGGCCATGGCATCGTCGCAGGCGCGCCAATCGCGGGTGATGCTATTCGCGCTGTCGGCTTGCGCCGCAAGCAGGCGCGGCATGGCGGAGGTAATGCCGAGCGAATAGAGATCGAGAAACCCCGCCGCGATGCCTGACAGAATGTTGCCGTCCCCCGTGGGTACGATGACCCAATCGGGTACCCGCCAATCGAGCGCTTCCGCCATCTCGAACGCGCACGTCTTCTTCCCTTCGCGCGTGAAGGGATTGATGCCCGTATTGCGACAGCACACGCTGGCGTCGTCGGCCATGCGCTCGGCGATGTCGAAGGCGTCGTCGTAGCTGCCCTCGACCTCGCAGACCTTCGCCCCATATGCGCGAATCTGCGCCAGCTTCACGCGAGGCGTGCTTGCCGGCACGACCACGGTGGCCGACATTCCCTGCGACGCCGCGAGGCACGCCAGCGACGCACCGGCATTGCCGGTCGATGCGGTCACCGCATGCTGGCACCCGGCGCGTTTGGCGACCGCCAGCACCACGTCGGTGGCGCGGTCCTTGAGCGATCCGCTTGGGTTCCGCGACTCATCCTTCACCCAGAGACGGACCCCACTGTCGTCGCCGCAATCGACCAACGGCGTGGCGCCCACGACCAACCGGCTCGCCCAGTGGGCTTCAACCGGAAGGAGTGCGCCATATCGCCACATTCCCCGTCCCTGAAACGTATTCACGATGTCCGCGGCACATGGCGAATCCGCGTCCGCCCGCCGTTGAACGCGAAGATTCTGCCCACACACAGGGCAGCGATAACGGATCGTGCCCCACGACTGCGGCGTTGCACACCTCACACACACGTAGTGATACGAAAACGGCGCCCTCACGCGAGGCACCCCGGATTCAGCAGGTGCGCCATCACGGCATTCTGCGCATGAAGTCGATTCGCGGCCTGGTGGAAAACCCACGACGACGGGCCATCGATCACGTCGTCCGTCACCTCCTGCCCCCGGTCAGCGGGAAGGCAATGCAGGTAGCCTGCGTCGGGCGCTGCGCGTCGCATGACGTCGGCGTCGACGCACCAGTCCCGGTACCGCTCGAAGACGTTGTGCATGGCGGCCTCATCGACCGAATCGCCGTGACGTTGCGGAAGATGCGCGAGACTGCACCACGACTTGGCGTAAACGACGTGCGTATCGGTCACGCCGTCGCGCAGATCGTGGGTCACGCGCAGACGCGCCCCGGTCTGCTCGGCAAACCGCGTGGCCGCGGTCATCACCTGCGGATCGAGGCCGAACGACGGCGGATGCGCAAGCGTCACGTCCATCCCGGATTTCACTGCGGCGAGCAACAGACTCTGCGGCACGGCCACTGGCTTGTGCCAGCTGCCGGAATACGCCCAACTGATGCACAGCCTTCGACCGGCCAGTCCGCCCAATTGCTCACGCATCGTCATCACATCGGCAAGCGCCTGACACGGATGAAAGCGGTCGCACTCCATGTTGATGACGGGCACCCGACTTGACTGAGAAAAAGCTTCGAGATGACGATGCGCCGCACCGTACACCCACCCGGCCGGCGCGCCATACATGCGAATGGCAATCGCGTCGCCATAGGATGAGAGCACGCGCGCCACGTCGGCCACGCGCTCCGTCGAGTACGGAATCTCCGCCTCGGGTAGCGCGGGTGTATAGATCCCGTTCAGCGGATCGAGCACGATGGCATGGCCGCCCATTCGCGACAGTCCGGTCTGGAAGCTGCTGCGAGTGCGTAACGACGCGTTGTAGAACAGAAAGTAGATCGTTCGGCCGCGCAGCGCAGATTCCGTGTGCTGCGGATAGCGGCGCTTGAAGGCGAGCGCCGCCTCGAGGAGTGCGCGATACTCCGCCGCACTCATGGTCAAATCGGGGGCGAGCCAGTGGCAATTCACAGATCTCTCCTGGTCGTTTATCAGTGAAGCGCGGGGACACCACCACGTTGCCCGCCGGGTTGAACCGGCTCGGCCGCATGGTCGCGCGCGTCGCAACGTCATCGGCTCGAGTGGCCAACGATCAAGGCGGCCGCCAGCGACTCGCTTGTTGCGCGAAGCGTTCCACACAGGCCATACCCAATCGCTCGAACAAACGCCGTGGCACCCGCGCCGCTTCCATCATCTGCACGCCCACTTCGAGCGGGTCGATGCTCTCGCGGATCACAAGTTCGGCTTCAGTGGCATCCAGCCCGACGGCACACAGATGCGCTCGCCACACCGGTAATTCAGGCGCAAGGAACGCGGTCATCAGGTCAGGAAGCAGCGTGTCGAGAAACGCGCGGTCCGCTGGGGATAACGACGGTATCCACTCGCTGGAAAAGCGGACAAACGCCGCCTGATGACGTCGTTCGTCGGCGCCATGTTCGCTCAGCATTGCGCGCACGGGCGGGTAGATGTCGTCACCGGCCCCCGCCTGCCGCAGCGTGCCTGTGATCAACGTCTCGGTCACCGTTGCCGCTGCGACGATGGCCATCTCGCGATGCGTTTCGGGCACCGCCTCACACAACGCCAGCACGCGCACGACACTCAGCGATGGCGTTCGCGCCAGCTCATACCCCGCCTGTTTCAACAGTTGTCCGCGGAAGCGCTCCATCATCCACGTGTGAAAGCCCTCGTCCGTGTAGATGGCGAGCAGATCGTCACGGCTGACCGACGCGATGCCAGCAATGTCGAGCATCTGCTCGATGGCGCGATTCACGATGTGTAGTTCGACACGTTCCGTTTTGTTCAGGTAATCGGCCAGACGGCGCGCACTCAACTGCTGCCGAGCCGCCTGACCGCGTTCACAGACCAGCGGATGCGTGGCATACGGCATGAGCGACAGGTTGAAGAACAGATGCTCGGGCCGCAGCGGCGGGAACGGTGCCTCCCCGCCGCCGCGGGTCACGGCGGCGACGTCTCGCCACGGCCGCTGCCCATGCTCAACCGACCCGCCATCGCCGGGCATGCACGTTTCAACGCCGCTCTCCGCATGCCGATCAGACATGCGGGGACGCCGCGGCCACAAGCGCCGGTTGATGCGCGCTCAGCGATACCAGGCTGGCCCGTTCCGGCCCCAGTCCGATGCCGGCCAGCGGCGCGCCGATTTGCCGCTCGACGAAATCGACGAAGCCATGCATGGCAGCATCCAGTTGGCCTTCGCGTCCGAGTGTGAGTGAATGCTCGGACAGTCCGGGATAGATCAGCACGTCGGGCGTGACGTCGCTGGACAACACATCGCGATGCACACGCATCGGCACGCCCTGATAAGTCGAATGGAAGTAGTGGGCCAGGCAGTCGACCTTGTTGAGGTAGACGCAGTCGACAGCGTGGGCCTTGACGACCTCTCGCAACTGCGCGAGGTCGAGCATGCCGATACGACGCGGGCGCCCCGTCCCCGTGCCGTACTCGCCGGTGAGCATGCGAAGCGCAGTGCCAACGTCGAACGGATCGTTGGAGCGCAGCAGTTGCTCCGGCGAAAAGCGTACCTGCTCGTCGGTCACGCCGAGGTGAGACTGTGACGCGTTATCGCAATATTGCGCCGAGCGCTCGCCCCCCAACTCCGACGGAAACGGGCCACGCCCCACGCGCGACATGATGGCCTTCGCCACACCGATGGTCCGACGGTGATACTTCGGCGACAGATCCCCCCCCACATACGCATATGCCGGCACCGTGTGGCTCGACGTGACATACGGCTGACAGCCGTCAACGACATCGAGCAACACCGACTGCGCCCCTTCGAACAACACCCTGGCGCCCTGCTTCACGCGATTCGCAAGCCATCCTCGATCGGGTTCAATGTAGGCGCGCAAGGTGTCGGCGACTTTCGGCAGACTCAACAACAGATCCGACATTTCGGCGACCCAGGGCGACGTTCCCCCTTCCGCGTTGATCATGCGCGTGAAGACGTCGCGCATCGAGGCCACGGTGTCCGCCTCGCTATTGAGCAGATCGCCGAGCATCAGATTGACGCGTTTGTCGTTGCGCACACGCAAGGCGCGATCGGCGTAGCACGGCCCGATGCCGTTACCCGTGGTACCGATCGTGCCGCCGCCGCGTCGATCCAGCGCAATGTGGTGGGGCTGCACGAGCGCGGCGCGCGCACTGATGCGTAGCCGGCCCTCGAGCGAGACGCCCATCTCGCGGAGTTGTTCGATCTCGTCAGCCAGCTTCCACGGGTTGAGCGCGCACCCAGACCCGATGTACAGCGTGGCGTGGGGATGAAACACGCCTGACGGCAGTTGCTTGAGCGCGATGCGGCCGAAGGGTGTGTCGATGGTGTGGCCGGCGTTGGCGCCGCCATTGAATCGGGCGATCACGTCGTACCCCGCAGCGAGGGCGTCGATGATCTTCGCTTTGCCTTCGTCGCCATATTGCAGACCGACAAGGACGTCGGCGAAGCCTTCGGCGGGAGGCGAAGCGAGGTGAGCGGCGGGGAAGGAGGCGCTACAGGTAACGGAGGTCATGCGCGTTGCATATCGTGGAAAAAATGGGGGATGGGCGCCTGCTGCGCAGCCAACTGTTCATAGACCCAACGCCCGACGGCAATGTCCAGGATGCCCAGACCGAACGGCGAAAACACAATCGGTCGATCACGCACCGGCGCCTGTCCGCCACAGAGCAAATGCGGCAGTGACGTCGTGACGAAGCGCCGATGACCGGTCTCGACTTCAGCGAGATGCAGCGAGGTCATCGCCCGCAGACAATGATCGATGTCGTCGACGACGTTGTGGGACGCAAGAACGACCGCTGGCGCAAGGTCGCGAAGCGAGAGGTGCAGCACGACGGGGCAGTGAGAGAACCAGTCCGGGTCGTTCACATAGGGCGAGGGCGCCGTCGTGGTGAACACGATCACGTCCGACGCACGAACGGTACGTTCGAGCGAGGCCTCGGTACGCGCTTCGTAGCCGAGGCGCATACCGATGCGGGTGGCAAGTGCCGTGGCGTAGTCCGGGTTCAGGTCGTGCACTGTCACGTCACCGATTGGCAGTTCGGCGAGCGGCAGACACTCGGCCACGTGGCGTGCGATCACGCCGGCGCCGACAAACGCCACGCGCAGGCTTCTCGCTGAGGTATTGCCCCTCGCCTTCGTGGCGAGCGCATCGCTGGCGAGACACCGCAGCGCGCTGATCGCGCTCGCCGCCGTGCGCGCCGCGCTGATGAGGCTCGCTTCCATGCACGCGATCGGATAGCCCGTCGCCCCATCGTTCAGAATGAGGACGGCCGACGCGCGCGGCATGCCACGTTCGACGTTCGCGGGAAAGCTCGATATCCATTTGATGCCGGTCACCGCCTCGCCGTGATCATCGCGAAGGTGCGCAGGCAACGCGATGATGCGATTGCGTTGCGCGTCGGGAAAGCGGAGAAACTGACTCTCCGGATTGACGGTGCGCCCGGCGTGATGCGCGCGATACGCCGCTTCGACCGTTTCGAGAACGGCAGCCGTCCCCGTCCCGAGAGTCGAACCGACCTGCTCTCCGGTGAACACGCGAAATTGCGGTAGCGGTAGTGCGTTCATGGCAATGAAGGATCGACGGTATCGACGAGAGGAGACGTTCCGCATGGCGAACTTGGGCGGCCATCGATACAGGTAGCGGCCCAATCGGGGTCGTAGAGGGTGTCGAGATATTTGTCGCCCATATCGGGAGCGACGGCGACGACCGTGTCGTTGGCGGCGATCTCGCCCGACGACATTTGCACGGCACGCAACACGCTGCCCGTGGACCCGCCCGCGAGCAAACCGCGCGCGGCCAGCGTGTGGCACATGCGGAGGGTTTCGGCCTCGTCAACGTAGACGATGGCGTCCGGCGGCTCGGCCTGCGACGCCTCAGACAACGCCGGGCGGCAACTCGTGCCCAGTCCAGGGATGCGGCGAGGCCCCGGCGGGCCGCCAAACGTCACCGAACCGACGGCATCGACCGCAATGACACGGGTCGGCAGTCGATGGGCGCGTACGTAACGCAGGCAGCCCATCAATGTGCCGGTGGTGCCCGCGCCGACAAACAAGTGGTCGACGTTGCGATAGGCCGCGAAGATTTCCGGCGCCGTCCATCGATAGTGCGCACGCCAGTTGCCTGGGTTGGCGTACTGATTGACCCACACCCAACGCGGGTTACGCGCCACTTGCTCACGGATCCACGCGATGCGTGTGCCGAGATACCCCCCCTGCGCATCGCGACGTTCAACGCGCACGACGTGCGCGCCCGCCGCCTGCATGGCGCGGATCGCATGACGCGACGTGTTGGGATCCGTGACGCAAGTGAACGGGTAGCCGCGATTTGCGCACACCATCGCCAGCGCCATCCCGAGATTGCCCGAGGAAGACTCGACGATCCGCGTATTCACGTCAACGCGGCCCGCCACCTCCAGATCCTCGATGAGTTGAAGCGCGGGCTTCAGCTTGATGGAGCCCGCCGCGTTCAGACCTTCGAGCTTGAGGTGAACCGTGGCGCGACACAGGCCGTCAATCGCCGTGAAAACGGGGGAGGTCGGTCGCAGAAAGGCGCCATCGACGCGCAGCCTCTGGCGATCGCGCGTTGTTTCGCGTTGCGCAGGTTCGACCTGCGGCGACGCCGCCCACGTTTCGTGCTGGTTCCCCACCCCGACCTCCCGATGTCTCGCCCGAAGGCGATTCGATGGCGTGGCGTAGCGAAGGCAATCCGCAAGGCCCTGTGCTCATGCACGCCGTGAAGCGTCATTTAAGCGAATCGGACGTGCGCGGAACACCTGCAAGGTCGTGTAGGACGCAGGATACGGTGGGTCGTCAGGGCGCCAGCGGGAGGTGGCGGGTCCGCGAAACGCGGCGAAACTCAGCGAGGCCGGCCGCCGCGTCCGATGTCCTGAAGGCGAACGACGGCATTGCCGGCCGCATCGGTCTTCTCGGGAATTTTCCAGGCGTGCCCGTAGACGAGTTCGAACGTCAATGCGATCGTGCCGTCCGCACCGCGCTGTCGTTCCAGCGCCGCACGCAAAGCCGCAAGACGCGCCCGCCCGGTGAGGCCCCGGCGACGCTCGGGTCGTGGATTCACGCCGAGCAACCGCACGTCGCGCAGCAACGTGTCAGGCGTTTCGAACGTCAGCGTGAGGCGCTCCATGTCCGTGACGGGGGTATCGAATCCACTCGCCACCATCATGTCGCCCAAGTCATGCATGTCCGTCGGCTCGAGGGCATGCGGCACGTCATCGACTTCCGCCCACGCCGCTCGCAACTCCCGCAGGGTGTCGGGACCATAGGCCGAAAACATCAGCAAACCGTCGTTACCAAGCACGCGATGCCACTCGGGAATGACGCGATGCGGCTCGCGATACCAATGGAGCGCGAGGTTCGACCAGACGAGATCGAAGGTGCGCGGCGCGAACGGCAGCGCGGAGAAATCGGCCTGCACGAGGCCATAGGGCGGCGCACTGCGCAGCAGTCGGCGCCAGCCGGTTGCTGCGCCTGCCGCCGCGGCGGCCTTGACCATCGCGAGCGACGCATCGAGCCCCACGCGATACGCCTCGGGGTAACGCTCGCCGAAGCTCAGCAAATCGCCGCCCGTGCCGCATCCGGCATCGAGCACGCGGGTCGGCTTCAGCTTGATGTAATCGAGTCGGCTCGCGAGCCGCGACGCCACCTCCCGCATCAGGAAGTCGGCCTGCGGCCAGTTCGGCGCTCGGCGGTCGAACGCAGTGCGCAAAAAGCGAGTGGAGAACGCGGAGGACGGGGTCGGGGGAGCGGCGGAAGGCTTCATGGGACGGGCGAAAAGGCGAGTCGGCAGTATACTCGTTGCTAACCGAACGCATCGGGCACCGCCACGCGCCCCGTCGCACGCCGTCCCATGCCGAGCATCGACGACGTCGACCGCGCCGCCTTCCACACCACTTCATCGCCGCTATCGTCTTGCCCTTCCTCCATGCCACCTTGCCAACGCTCGCCAAGCTTGCTGGCGGGTGGCTGCGCATGACGTTGCCCGATCACTGCGCGCTTTGCCACCGGCGCGCACCGCGGCAGATCTGTGTCGGTTGCTCACACGCCTTCGATGCCGACCGGCCTGATGCGCCGCTGCGCTGTCGTCAATGTGCGGTCGCATTGCCATCGCGGCCCACTTGCGCGGACGAAACCGACGCGCAGGGTATAGGAGGTGCGACAATTTGCCGCACCTCACCCCCGCCCGTGTGCGGACAATGTCTGCGGTTACGACCCGCGTTCGATACGACACTGACCCTCGCAGACTACGTGGCACCGCTCGATACGCTGATGATTCGTCTGAAATATCAAGGCGCCCTGCCATTCGCGCGCGAGTTCGGCGAACGCCTCGGCGATGCCCTCTCGAATTGCCGAGACGAGGCTGCGCTGCTGGTGCCCGTGCCGCTGGCGCCCTCGCGACTCGCGACGCGGGGGTTCAACCAGGCGTGGGAACTCGCGCGGGTCGCGTCGCGGCGGTCGCATCTGCCCGCCAGCGCCCACGTGCTGCACCGCGAGCGAACGACCGCCGCGCAGCGACGCCTCTCGCGCGATGAACGCCGACGCAACCTGCGCGGCGCCTTCGTCGCGAGCGACCAAGTCCGTGGGCGTCGGATTGTGCTTATCGACGACGTGATGACGACGGGTGCGACGTGCGACGCCGCGGCCGCCGCCCTCAAACGCGCCGGCGCAACGCATGTGATTGCGGCAGTCGCATTGCGCACGCCGCTCACCTCATAACTCTGCCTCAACGCTCATGTTCAACGTTGTTCTCGTCAGCCCCGAAATTCCGCCGAACACCGGCAACGTCATTCGCCTGTGTGCCAATACGGGCGCGCGCCTGCACCTGATCGAACCGCTAGGCTTCCCGCTCGACGACGCGCGTATGCGCCGCGCCGGGCTCGACTATCACGAGTATGCCGAGATGAAGGTCCACCGGGATTGGGCCGCGTTTCTGAGCGCAGAAGCGCCGGATCCCACGCGCATGTTCGCGTTGACGACGCGCGGTTCGCGCCCGTTCGGCGAGCTGTCGTTTGCCGAGGGCGATTGGTTCGTGTTCGGATCGGAAACCCGCGGCCTCGCCCCGGAACTGCTCGATACATTCGCCACGACGCAGCGCGTGCGTCTGCCGATGCGCCCCGGCAATCGCAGCCTCAATCTTTCGAATACGGTTGCCGTCGTGGTCTTCGAGGCGTGGCGTCAACAGGGTTACGCCGGCGGGTCCTGACTCGCCAATTCGGCGCGATAACGCGCCAGCATCGCACCGTCGAAGCAAACGAACTCGACGTGCTCGATGCTCGGGAAATGCGGCAGCGCGTCGCGCACGGCGAAGACAGCCAGCGGCACCGCCAACTCGGGGGGATAACCGTAGATGCCGCAACTGATGGCCGGAAACGCTACGCTGCGACAGCCGTGCGCCGCCGCCAGACGCAAGCTCTCGCGATAGCAGCTCGCGAGCAGCGCAGGCTCATCGTTCGCGCCGCCGTGCCATACGGGCCCCACCGTATGAATCACGTATTTCGCCTTGAGTCGAAATCCCGGTGTGAGCTTGGCCTGTCCCGTCGCGCAACCCCGCAATTTGCGACAGGCGTCCAGCAATTCCGGGCCGGCGGCACGATGGATCGCCCCGTCGACACTGCCACCGCCCAGCAGCGATTCGTTCGCGGCATTCACGATGGCATCGACCGACGATTGCGTAATATCGCCTTCGGAGGTATGGAGATGGGCAACTGGCGACATGGGTTCGACTCCCTTGTGCGAGTGCCGACGACGGGATTCCGCCATCGGGGAAACGGCGCGCCGACCCTCCTGCGAAACATCGCAGGCCGGTCATGCCGCGCCGGGCAAGACCGGACAACCGCCGCAATTTGCCAGTGACCTCAGCCCGCAGGGGTATCGTCCTCGCGTTCCGCGCGGGCATCGCGCCGCAGCAGGGATTCCACCGCCGCACGGGCGGGTAGCCCCTCGAACAGCGTAGCGCATACCGCGTCGGTAATTGGCATTTCAACCCCATGCGCGCGGGCCAGATCGCGCACCGCACGTGCACATCGTACGCCTTCCGCGACGTGCCCCAACGATGCCAGCACGTCGTCGAGCGACTTGCCCGACGCCAGTTGCAGACCGACGGTGCGATTGCGCGAAAGATCGCCCGTTGCCGTCAGGATCAGATCCCCCATGCCGGCCAGCCCCATGAACGTCTCGGGCTTGCCGCCCAGCGCGACGCCCAGGCGGGTCATTTCGGCCAGGCCCCGCGTGACGAGCGCCGCGCGGGCATTGAGTCCCAGACCGAGTCCGTCACTGACACCCGTGGCGATGGCGAGCACGTTCTTCACGGCGCCGCCGACCTCGACGCCGACCACGTCGTCACTCGAATAGATGCGCAGCGCGCCGAAGTGACATGCGGCGATCGTCAGTTCGCACAGCGACGGCACCGCGCTCGCAATGGTCAGCGCCGCCGGCAGTCCCTGGGCGACTTCGCGGGCGAAACTCGGCCCGGAGAGCGCGCCGCCCGCCACCTGTGGGAAGACCTCGGCAACGATCTGGTGTGGCAGCAGTCCGGTATCGGACTCGAAACCCTTGCACAGCCAGATCAGGTTGTGCGGCGCATCGGCCGCAAGCGCCATATGGCCGGCCAGTGCCCGCAGGCCGGCCACGGGCACAGCCGCTACGCACAAGGCGCGTTCACCCGTGCCATGCGTGAGCGCCGTCGCGAAGTCGGCTTCGAATCGCAGACGAGGCGACAGCGGCGAACCAGGGAGGTAGAGGGAATTTTCGTGCGAGGCGCTCAGTTGCTTAACGAGCGCCGCATCGCGCGCCCAAAGGACAACCTCATGGCGTGCCGCCATGTGACTCGCCATCGCGGTGCCCCAGGCACCTGCACCGAATACGGCAATCTTCATGAGAGAGGCCTCGACGCGAAGGCTGACGCCGGGCCGGCCGTCGCGTCGATCAAGCGCAAGCGCTTAGTGGGTCTGGGCGGCCGAGCCGTCGGGCATCACGATGCCCGGGGCCGGCGTTTCGCCGTTGGCCGCTTGTTGCTCAGCCAGTTGCGCCAGTCGCTGTTCGTACAGTGCCTGGAAATTCACTTCGGCCAGATGGATCGGCTGGAAACCGGCACGGCTGATGGCATCGGCCACGTTGGCACGCAGGTACGGGTAGACGATCGTCGGGCAAGCAATGCCAATGAGGGGGTCGAGCTGTTCGACCGGCACGTTGCGAATTTCGAAGATACCGGCTTGCTTACCTTCGACCAGGAACGCAACCTTGTCCTTGATCTTGGCCGTCACGGTGGCAATCACGGCGACTTCGAAGATTTCCTCGGCCAGGCGTTCGGCGGCGACGTCCAGTTGCACTTCCACGGTCGGCATCTCTTGCTCGAGGAAGATCGCGGGCGAATTCGGCTGCTCGAGCGACAAATCTTTCAAGTAAGCGCGCTGGATGCTGAAAAACGGCTGATTCTGGTCGGACATTTTGTTTCCTTGGGATAAGACAGCCGCGCAGACACGCGGCTGGGCGCACTATTTTGCGGGCGGTATCAGGCGGCTTGCAAGAGCGGCACGAGGCCGCCGGCACGGTCGAGTGCCGACAGATCGTCGTAACCGCCGATGTGGCGCTCGTCGATGTAGATCTGCGGCACGGTGCGGCGCCCCGTGCGCGTCATCATTTCCTCGCGGCGGGCGGGTTCCTTGTCGATCAGAACCTTCTCGATTTCCTGAACGCCACGCTGACGCAGCAGTCGCTCCGCCATCTGGCAATACGGGCACACTTGCGTGCTGTACATCACGATCTTCGGCATGACTGGCGATTCCTCGATTACTTCACGACCGGCAGGCCGGCTTCCTGCCAGGTGGCAATCCCGCCCTGGAGGCTGAACGCCTCGGCGTAGCCGAGACCGCGCAGCAACGTCTGGACGCGCGCGGCGCCCTGCCCGTTCTTGCACACGATCAGGACCGGTGCGGCCTTGTTCTTGATGACCTGCCCGACCTTTTGTTCGACGTCGTCGAGCGGCAGGTTGCGCGCGGAGGGCAAGTGGCCTGCGGCGAACTCTTCGCCAGAACGCACATCGAGCACCACGGCGCCTTTACGGTTGATGAGCTGGGTCGCTTCCACAGTCGACAGACCGCGCCCGCCGCGCTTGACTACGGGCCATGCCAGCATGCCCCCAGAAACGAGGGCAATGGCGATCAGCGCGAGGTTGGTGTAATCAGTAAAGAACGTCACAAACCACCTGAAAAATATCAAAAGAATCCGATCATTATAAAATAATCCGTGATTGCGCCGACGGGTTGCGTTGCCAATCGCTGCGCCGGACGTCGGCGGCCCCTTCGCCGCGCCCCCGAACGTCTCTGAATTGCTGCCGCAAATCCCCTTGCCGGGCCTTGCTGCGCAAGGCGCGGCGTGTAGCAATGCGCTCGCCGGCTGCCCCCGCTTTCCAACTCTGACTGACGTTTTCTCATGTACAAGCTCGTTCTCATCCGCCACGGCGAATCGACGTGGAACAAGGAAAATCGCTTCACCGGCTGGGTCGACGTCGACCTGACCGAGAAGGGCGCTGCCGAAGCCATTCAGGCCGGCAAATTGCTCTCTGACGCCGGCTACACGTTCGATCTCGCCTATACGTCGGTCCTCAAGCGGGCGATCCGCACGCTCTGGCATGTGCAAGACGCCATGGACCAGATGTGGATTCCCGTCATCCATAGCTGGCGCCTGAACGAGCGTCACTACGGTGCGCTTGCCGGCCTGAACAAGGCCGAGACCGCCGCCAAGTACGGCGACGATCAGGTGCACGTCTGGCGCCGCAGCTACGACACGCCGCCGCCGCCGCTCGCCGCGGATGACGAGCGCAGTTCGTACCGCGACCCGCGTTACGCCAAGCTCAAGCGCGACGAGATTCCGCTTACGGAATGCCTGAAGGACACCGTGGCGCGCGTGCTGCCGTTGTGGAACGAGTCGATCGCCCCGGCCGTGCGGGCCGGCAAGCAGGTGCTCGTCGCCGCGCATGGCAACTCGCTGCGTGCGCTCGTCAAGCATCTCGACAACATTTCGGACGACGATATCGCCGGTCTGAACATCCCGAACGGCACGCCGCTGGTGTACGAGCTGGACGCCGACCTCCAGCCGATCCGGCATTACTACCTGGGCGACGCGGAGAAGATCGCCGGCGCGCTGGCCGCCGTGGCCGCGCAAGGCAAGTCGAAGTAATCGTCGACCCTCGCCTGCGTCAATTGCCGACACCGAGCGCGCCGCCCCCTTGCGGCGCGCTCGCCCCCCGTTTGGCGCGCCGCTACGTTCCTCCCTTGCGCCGCTTTTGCTGCACTTCCCCAAGAACACCCCCGCTGCCCCTTCCAGTAACGCGCCGTAACACGATTTTCATCGCTTTCGGGCATCCTGCCCCGCGAGGTCCAATCCTCGCCAATGCTCGCTCCGCCAGCGAAAGCCCGCCGTTATCGAGCCTCGTCCCGGAAACATCCCCCACAAAGTCGCCGCAACCGGAACTTTTCGTAGAACCACTCCGGAAAACTCCCTGTCGAATGGGCAATGCCCGCCCTGCGGGCAAACGGTTATACTTCGCCAAAGTGCGCGCGCCCCTTGGCGGGCGCCCCGAAAAATCCGGAATTTCCACGCCTATATGCGCCAAACCCTCAAACACATCGGCCTGATCGTGCTGGGCCTCGCAACCGGTGCGGCTGCCACCCTCGCGTTCTCGCAGGCTTCCGCACAAACCGCTACCACGCCGTTGCCGCTCGAACAGCTCCGGCTGCTGGCCGAAGTGTTCGGTCAAATCAAGCGCGAATATGTGCAGCCGGTCGACGACAAGAAGCTCCTGACCGCAGCCATCAAGGGCATGGTGTCCAGCCTCGATCCGCATTCGTCCTATCTCGACAAGGACGAATACAAGGAGTTGCAGGAACAGACGCGTGGCCGCTTCGCCGGTCTTGGCATCGAGATCTCTCAGGAAGACGGCCTCGTGAAGGTCATCTCGCCGATCGAAGACAGCCCGGCCTTCAAGGCGGGCCTCAAGCCTGGCGACCTCATCACCCGCATCGACGACAAACCCGTGCGCGGCATGACCCTTGATCAGGCGGTCAAGCGCATGCGCGGCGCGCCCGGCAGCAAGGTCACGCTGACCATCTACCGCAAGTCGGACGAGCGCACGTTCCCGGTGTCCATCGTACGTGCTGAGATTCGCGTCCAAAGCATCAAGGGCAAGATGCTCGAGCCGGGCATCGCTTACGTGCGCATCACGAGCTTCCAGGAACGCACGGTGCCGGATCTGGCCAAGAAGCTGCAGGAGCTGGCCAAGGATCAACCGATCAAGGGTCTGGTGCTCGACCTGCGCAACAACGGTGGCGGCATTCTGCAGTCGGCCGTCGGCGTGTCGGCAGCCTTCATGAAGGAAGGTGCCACGGTCGTGACGACCAACGGCCAGATCGAAGACGCCAAGCAGAAGTACACGGCCACCTTCGACAACTACCGTCTGTCGGCGAGCCCGGAGGATCCGCTCAAGGGCGAAGCCGCCTTCTGGAAGACGGTGCCGATGGTCGTGCTGGTGAATGCCTACTCGGCGTCGGCCTCGGAGATCGTGTCCGGTGCGCTGCAGGATTCGAAGCGCGCGCTGATCATGGGCAAGACGACCTTCGGCAAGGGCTCCGTGCAGACCGTGCGTCAACTGTCGCCGGACACGGCGCTGCGTCTGACCACGGCCTACTACTACACGCCGAGCGGGCGCTCGATCCAATCCATCGGTATCACGCCGGACGTGCCGGTCGACCAGAATCCGAAGGGCGATCCGGAAGACGTGCTGGTGACGCGCGAAATCGACTACCAGAACCATCTGCACAACACGCAGAAACCTGACGAGCAGAAGGCCATCGACGCCCGCGAAGCCCGTCGACTGGAAGAATTGCGCCGCCTCGAGGAAGAGAACGCCAAGAAGACGCCGGAAGAGCGCAAGAAGGAGCGAGACGCTCGCCTGCCGGATCTGGGCAGCGCCGACGACTTCATGCTGCAGCAGGCCGTTCACCAGCTCAAGGGCGAGCCGGTCCAACGCACGAAGTCCCGTCTGGAAGCCAATGCCGGCCCGATGCCGAAGGACGCGTCCAAGGCCGCCAGCCCTGCCGCGACGCCGGCCAAACCGTCGGACAAGAAGTAAGCATCGGCTTTACACTACAAACCGTGCCCGCGAAAGCCGGCACGGTTTTTTTATTCTTTTCCGTTTTGCGATGAACGACGACCAGTTGCTGCGTTACTCCCGCCATATCCTGCTCGACGAACTCGGTATCGAGGGTCAGGAGCGTCTGCTCGCGGCCCACGCCGTGATCGTGGGCGCAGGCGGTCTCGGCTCGCCCGCCGCGCTTTACCTCGCGGCCTCCGGCATCGGACGCATCACGCTGATCGACGACGACGACGTCGATCTCACCAACCTGCAACGACAGATTCTTCACGACACAGGCAGCGTCGGGCGGCCCAAGGTGGTCTCCGGACGCGATCGCATTGCGCAGATCAATCCCGGCGTGGTCGTCGACGTCGTCACCGAACGGGTGGACGAAGCGCAGCTCACAACGCTCGCCCGCGGCGCCACCGTGGTGCTCGATGGGTCGGACAACTTCACCACACGTCACGCCGTCAATCGGGCTTGTGTCACGGCGAGGGTGCCGCTCGTGTCCGGCGCGGCCCTGCGCTTCGACGGACAGATCAGCGTATTCGACGTGCGCGACGACGCGTCGCCGTGCTACGAATGCATCTTTCCCGCCGACGAACCCTTCCCTGAGCAGGCCTGCGCCACGATGGGGGTTCTCGCCCCGCTCGTAGGCATTATCGGCAGCATGCAGGCGGCCGAGGCGATCAAGCTCATCACGGGCATCGGGAAGCCGCTCGTTGGGCGCCTACAGATGCTCGACGCCCTCAGAATGAGCTGGCACACCATGCACTGCGCCCGCAATCCGGAGTGCAAGGTCTGCGGCCAGCGCCACTGAAGGCATAGGGTCCGGCCGACGTTGACCCGGCGTCGCACGAACACTCCAATCGCGCTCAATGCCCGGTGAGCGCGGGCGAAAAAAAGCGTGCCCCTGCGACAGGAGACCCGCTTTTTTCGTAGTTGGGGGATGCGCGATGCCCCGGCCTGCCCGTCAGGCCGCCGCCAGGCGCGCCAGCGCCGCCTGCATCTCCTCGGGTTCAGTGGCGGCGAGCAGCTCCTGGACCGGCCGCTCCAGATCCGGCAGATGCGCCCGCAGGATCTCCTGCTTGACCTGCAGCAGTTGGCTCGGATGCATTGAAAACTCGCGCAGGCCCATGCCGAGCAGTAGACGGGTCGCCGTCGGATCGCCCGCCATCTCCCCGCATACGGCCACCGGCACGCCAAACGCATGCGCTTCGCGAATGGTCATGGCGATGAGTCGCAGCACCGCCGGATGCAGCGGGTCGTATAGATGGGCGACGGCGTTGTCCGCGCGATCGATCGCGAGCGTGTATTGAATCAGGTCGTTCGTGCCAATGGACAGGAAGTCGAGCCGCTTGAGGAACATCGACACCGTGAGCGCCGCCGCCGGCACTTCGATCATCGCGCCCAGCTTCACGCCCGGGTCGTAGAGCAGGCCCGCCGCGTCGAGCTGCGCCTTCGCTTCACGAACGAGTTCGAGTGTCTGGTCGATTTCCTGCGCATGCGCGATCATCGGGAACAAAATCTGCACCTTGCCGAACGCCGACGCACGCAAAATCGCGCGCAACTGCGTGAGGAACATGCGCGGCTCGGAGAGGCTCCACCGAATGGCCCGCAGCCCCAGAGCGGGGTTCGGCGCCGTCTCGTACGACTCATGACTGTCGAGCGGCTTGTCGGCGCCCACGTCGATGGTCCGGATCGTCAACGGCAGACCTCGCATCGATTCGACGGCGCGCTTGTACGCCTCGAACTGCGCCTCTTCCGCCGGCGCCTCCTTTTCGTTCATGAAGAGGAATTCCGTGCGGAACAGCCCCACTCCCACCGCGCCGGCGGCGACCGCCGTCGCTGCGTCCTCCGGCAATTCGATGTTGGCCAGCAACGCGATGTGGGTGCCGTCGATCGTCTGCGCGGGCGAATGCTTCAAACGCTGGAGACGGCGCTCCTCGAGCGCACGCTCGCTTTGGCGGTAGCTGTACTCCTCGAGCACGATCGGCGCCGGGTCGACGATGACGATACCGTGATCGCCGTCGATGATGATGACGTCGTCCTGCTTGATGAGCAGGCTGGCCTGCGCGACGCCGACCGCCGCCGGAATGCCCAGGCTGCGCGCGACGATGGCCGTATGCGACGTCTTGCCGCCAAGATCGGTGACGAAGCCTTTGAACGTCTGTGACTTGAATTGAAGCATGTCGGCCGGCGCGATGTCGCGGGCCACGACGATCATGTCGTCGCGTGGCGTCTCAGCCACCACATGGCGAATGCCGGGTGCACCGGCGAGCGCCTTGAGTACGCGCTCGGTCACCTGTTCGATGTCGGCGCGGCGCTCTCGCAGATACTCATCGTCGATCTCCTCGAAACGGGCGACGAGCACCTCGAGCTGGGTGGTCAGCGCCCATTCCGCGTTGTAGCGGCGCTCGCGAATCAGCCTGATGACGGCGTCGGCCAGCAGCGTGTCGTTGAGGATCAGCGAGTGAACGTCCAGGAATGCGCCCATCTCGCCCGGCGCATCGTGGGGCAATTCAACCTTGAGGGTGTCGAGTTCGTGCTGGACGGTCGCCTGCGCGCCGTGAAAGCGCGCGATTTCGTCGTCGACCTGGGTAGGGTCCAGCAGATAGTGCGGAACATCGAGCGTGGCGGGCGCGAGCAAGTAGGCGCGTCCGATTGCGATGCCGCGGGAAACGGGAATGCCGTGCAGGGTGAAAGACAAGGAAGTCTCCCGGTTCAGAGGCGGATGATTCGACCGAAGTCCGTGTATTTTGCCGCGTACGGGCGGCGCTCGGCACGGTGAGTCGCCATTGGGCACAGGCGCGATCGACGCTCGCGGCGCACCGCGACTCACCGCAACGGCGTGTTACTCCCCTTCGCCGAACTTGCTCGCGATGAGCGCCAGGATTTCATCCATGGCTTGTTGCTCGTCAGCGCCTTCAGTCTCCACTTCGACCGTCGCGCCAATCCCGGCAGCCAGCATCATGACGCCCATGATGCTCTTCGCGTTGATGCGCCGACCATTCCGGGTCAGCCAGACCTCACTCTGAAATTTCGCCGCCAATTGCGTCAGCTTTGCCGATGCCCGGGCATGCAAGCCCAATTTATTTACGATCGTCGTTTCTTGTCGAAGCATGTTTCAGTGTGACGTAGTGTGTGTGGCCGGCGCACCCGCGCCGACTTCCAGAATACCTTTAGATCCGCCCGAAAGCACCTTCTCCACCAACGTGTCGAGCGGCACCGAGCGATAGCACACCGCCTTGATGAGCATCGACAGGTTCACCCCTGAGAGCACACGCACCTTCGAATCGACGAGTTGCGCAGCAACATTCGACGGCGTGGCCCCGAACAGATCGGTGAGGACCAGCACGCCGTTGTCTTCGTGCAACTGCGCGAGGCGTTCGCGCGCCGTGACGACGAGTGCCGCCGTGTCCTGGTCGGGCACAACGTCGATCGCGCCGATGTGCGCCGGACAACCGCCATAGATGTGCGAAACACACTCGCGAAGTGCCGAGGCGAGCGGTGCGTGAGCAATAATCAGAATTCCAGCCATGATGCTAGGTACGCCAAGCGCCGCGCGTGTTTGGAAGACAAACACAACGGCGAACGCGAACCTGTCGTTTTTGGGACTGTTATTTTAGCAGGCGCGCAAAAAACCCGAATTTTCATCAAGTTAGGGGCTGTCTGAAACGACTCGACGCCCGACCGGCCCCGGATTTGCCTTACACCGCCCGTTCCAGCGCGTCGATGAACATCTTCGGCACGTCGAAGCCGGTTTGCTCCGTAATTTCCTGGAAACACGTCGGACTCGTGACGTTCACTTCCGTGAGGCAATCACCGATGACGTCGAGCCCTACGAGCAGCAGGCCACGTTGCCAGAGTATCGGCGCCAGTGTTTCGGCAATCTGACGATCGCGCGCCGTCAGGTCGCGCGCCTCGCCCACGCCGCCGGCGGCAAGGTTGCCACGCACTTCATTGCCCTGCGGGATGCGCGCCAGCGAGTGCGGCACGACTTGGCCGCCGATGACGAGAATCCGCTTGTCGCCCAGCACGATCTCGGGAATGAAGCGCTGCGCCATCACCGAGCTGGCCCCGTATTCACCGAGCATTTCGATGACCGACCCAAGGTTGCGGCCATCCGGCCCGATGCGGAACACCCCCGTGCCGCCCATGCCGTCGAGCGGCTTGTAGATCACGTCGCCATGTTCGTCGTGAAAGGCGCGCAGGCGGTCCGCGTCGCGCGTGACCAGCGTCGGCGTCACGAACTGCGCAAACTCGGCGATCGCCATTTTTTCGGAGTGATCACGAATCGAGCTCGGCTTGTTGAACACCCGGGCACCGGCGCGCTCGGCGACTTCCAGCAGCCACGTGGCGTTGATGTACTCCATGTCGAACGGCGGGTCCTTGCGCATGAGCACGGCGTCGAACTCGGTAAGCGCACTCACCCGTGTTTGCACCACGTCGTACCAGGCTATCGCATCGCCCGTCAGGCGAATCTCCCTGACGCGCGCATCGACCGCCGCGTTTTGCCATGCCATCTCGTGCGTCTCGCACGCAAAGATGCGGTGCCCTCGACGCGCGGCCTCGCGCATCATCGAGAACGTGGTGTCCTTGTAGATCTTGAACTGGTCGAGCGGGTCGGCGATAAAGAGAATCTGCATCGATCGGCGGGAGTCTTTGGGGGTTCGGATGCACACACCGCGGGCAGCGGCGACAGGCGTCTATTCTAGCCGAGGCGCCATTTTGCCGCTGTGCGTCGCCTCGACGAGCGGCGCCACGCGCTCGCGCGCCCCCAGCGCACGTGCGCCGCTTCCGAGCGCCGCCGTCCCGCCCAGCCCAAGCAGCAGCGATGCGTCGCGCACGGGGTCCAGACGAGCGCGCATGAGCGACAAATGCGTCTTGAGCGTTTGCACGCCAATCGCGCAAGCCTCGCGCGTCTGGGCGCGCGACTGCCCGGCAAGCAATCGCATCGCGATCTCGCGCTGCACCGGGGTCAGCCCCGTCTCCCAGAGCCGCAGCAGCAGCCGGATGGCGGGCGGCACGGCCAGGTGCAGGGCAATGCGCACGCGCTCGGTCGCTCGCCCCCCCATCCCGCACAAGTGCGTGGCGTGCAGATGCAGCGTGCCGCCCGGCACCTCGACCGCCGTGCAGACCGGCACGCCCGGCGACGAGGCATCCGATGGGTGGAGTCTGAGTTCGTCGACCAGCGTCTGGCACGCCTGCACCACGACGCACGCGTCGGGCCAAGCCCGCCCCGGCATGCGTTGCCAGACCCGTCGCATGAGCGTCAGCGCTGCGGGGTCGGCCCACTCCGGCTGACGCCGATGCCAGACGAGCGTACCCGCCACGTCGTCGCCAATCGCGCCCGACGGCTCGGGCCGAAGGGGCTGCGCAGGCGATGTCATCGCCGTCATCGGCGGAAAACCGGGGCGCTTGGGTGGCGTGGCGAATTCAGCGGCGGCTGCCTCGAACGCCATGACTTCGCGCGCAGTGAAACGCGGCTGCGACCTGCGGCGCGACACGAACAATCGCAACACACCGAGGGGTGCGATGGCCAACAGATCGGCGCCGTCGCTGCGCGCCGCTTCCTCGCCGCACGCCCGGGGCGCCGGCAACAGACAAACGTCGAGCAAGTCGCCGTCGGCGAGGCATTCCGCCAGTTCCGGAGGACGACGCAACGTCGACGGCGCCGCGCCCAGAGCGCCCCGCGAGCGCCGCGCATGACCGCATAACAGCTCGCCGTGCGCGAGCGAGCGCTGTAACTCCGCCACCGGCGGCATCGTCCAATCGCTGGCGGCAAGGCGCTCGCAGGCTGACAGCGGTGCCTGCGGTGCGTACCAGCGGGTGGCCTCGGCCGTCGCGGCCGGGTCGGCCGGGTCGGCTGACGCATGACACCAGAGCGCGGCGACGCCATCCGCCGCCAGACGTCGGCGCAGCGCCTCCAGCCACAGCGGCAGATAGCCCAGCGTCGGTACCGGCAGTTGATGGATTTGACGAAGGCCCGTGCGCAAATCCCCCTGCATTTCCATGTGCCTCCCAGACACCCCCGTTCCGAGGAAATTTCCTATTCCGCGTCGAGACGGACGCGCATCCCCCGTTCGGGGGATGTGGTGCACGTCAAACGGTCGCATCATCGCTTCAATGCTGACGCGAACGAGACGGCGGATCGGCACAGTACACCGATCCAACAGTCGAAGGGGGAGCGCAGGAAACCAGTTTGCGGGGGGGAACCGCCCAGGGAAGCCCCGATTTCCGGTCGTTGCATGAGGCGACCGGTAAATGTGACGCCCGGCTAGTCGGGGGGCCAGCCGGGCGTCTTTTTCTTTTCGCCCCACGGAACTTGAAGCGTTCAAGGCCTCCGCCGCACGGGCAGGGCCTCACCTCAAATTCGGAAACATCTCAAACCAACGCGTGACCGAAAGGGCGTGAACGGATGCCACTCGCCGCCGCGCCGATCATGCCGCGTCAATACGTTTCCGGATCCGGATCGGTGCGCTCGAGTTCGACCGACGCCGCGAGCAGCGCCAGACGCGCCACCACACCGTACATATAGAACCGGTTGGGCGGTGCCGCCCCCGGCTTGGCGTGGACATCGGGCAGTGCCGTATGCTCGAAGGCGAGCGGCACGAAGTGCATGCCCGGCGCGTTGAGGTTCTCGTCGGTCCCGCGTCCGGTGTGCACCCGGTAGAAACCGCCGACCACGTACCGATCGATCATGTAGACGACCGGTTCGGCCACGGCTTCGTTGATGCGCTCGAACGTGTAAACCCCTTCCTGCACGATCACGTCATGCACTTCGAGACCTTCCTTGACCACACTCATCTTGGTGCGCTCGCGCCGATTCAGGTTTTTGATCTCGGCGGCGTCGTGCACCATCATCACGCCCATGCCGTAAGTACCGGCATCGGCCTTGATCACGACGAACGGCTTCTCGCTGATGCCGTACTCGCGATACTTCTTGTTGATCTTCTTGAGCACGGCGTCGACCGTATCGGCGAGCTTTTCTTCCCCCACGCGCTCGTCGAAATCGATGCCCTCGCACTTGGCGAAGTACGGGTTGAGCATCCAGGGATCGACGTCGATCATCTTGGCGAACTTCTTGACGATGTCGTCATATGCCGAGAAATGCTGGCTCTTGCGGCGCACCGCCCACCCCGCATGCAGCGGCGGCAGGAGGTACTGTTCGTGCAGACCTTCGAGAATCGGCGGAATGCCGGCGGACAGGTCGTTATTGAGCAGGATCGAACACGGATCGAAATTCTTGAGGCCCAGCCGGCGCGGTGTACGCTCGAGCGGCTCGATCACGACGTGCTGGCCGTCGGGCAACTCGATGGTGGTCGGCTCGGTGATGTCGTCCGAGAGACTGCCCAGACGCACATGGAGCCCCGCGTGACGCATGATCGTCGATAGTCGCGCAAGGTTCTGCAGGTAGAAGGTATTGCGCGTATGCCGTTCGGGAATGAGCAGCAGGTTCTTGGCGTCGGGGCAGATCTTCTCGATGGCGGCCATCGCCGCCTGCACCGCAAGCGGCAGCACCTCAGGCGCCAGATTATTGAAGCCGCCGGGGAAGAGATTGGTGTCGACCGGAGCAAGCTTGAAGCCGGCATTACGCAGGTCGACCGAACAATAGAACGGCGGCGTATGTTCCTGCCACTCGAGCCGGAACCAGCGCTCGATGGCGGGCGTCGCATCGAGGATCTTCTTTTCCAGGTCGAGCAAAGGGCCTTTCAGAGCCGTGACGAGATGCGGAACCATGCTTCTCTCATATCCAGATGGAATATCGATTGTAGAGCATACGCTCGGCGCCCCCCACCCTTGGGCAGGATCGGAGGACGTGGAGTGCGCACGCCGCGGTGAGAGAAGATGGGGACGAAGCGGGGAATCGCAAGCGAAAAAAACGGGCACCCGCCGGGTACCCGTCCAATGCCGGGGGCGGCCGTCCGACCAGCCACCGGCAACCTCTCTTGCTCGCCCTGGGCCGAGGTTGGCAGCGTATCGTTGCCGATTCGCGGGCGCTTGTTGGAAGTCACGCCCGGCCGAAGCCGGGCCCAAACCATGCGATGTCACAGCGTCGAGCGGTGGGGCAAACGCCCCCCCCACCGACGTCTGCGTCATCAGTTGTGATAAGCGGATTCGCCGTGCGAGGTAATGTCCAGACCCTCGCGCTCTTCGTCTTCCGGCACCCGCAGACCCAGCACGATGTCGGCGATCTTGAAGGCGATGAAGGCGACCACGCCCGACCAGACGACCGTGGTGAGCACGGCCTGCAGCTGGATCCAGACTTGACCGGCGATCGAGTAGTCCGGCGCCACCTTGTTGGCCACGTAGTCGTAGATGCCCGTGCCGCCAAGCGACGGGGCCGCGAACACGCCCGTCAGAATCGCGCCGAGCATACCGCCCACGCCATGCACGCCAAACACGTCGAGCGCGTCGTCGGCCTTGAGCAGGCGCTTCAGGCCATTCACCCCCCACAGGCAGATCAGACCGGCAAGCAGGCCGAGCACGATCGAGCCCATCGGGCCGACGAAGCCGGCGGCCGGCGTCACCGCCACCAGACCGGCGACAGCCCCCGAGGCGCCACCGAGCATCGACGGCTTGCCC
Organism: Pandoraea cepalis; assembly: GCF_902459625.1. NCBI lineage: Bacteria > Pseudomonadati > Pseudomonadota > Betaproteobacteria > Burkholderiales > Burkholderiaceae > Pandoraea > Pandoraea cepalis. The sequence continues at coordinate 625,308 of NZ_CABPRY010000001.1, read as the reverse complement.
TTGCCGATCCACTCACCGGCCGTCCACGACAGCGTGGCAGCCGCGGTGGCGAGCAGCGTGTTCACGAAGGCGAGCGCGGCACCGCCGTTGGCCTCCAGCCCCGAGCCGGCGTTGAAGCCGAACCAGCCGAACCAGAGCAGCGAGGCACCGATCATCGTCATCGTGAGCGAATGCGGCTTGAACGCTTCCTTGCCGAAGCCAACACGCTTGCCGACCATGTACGAGCCGACCAGACCGGCGATAGCGGCATTGATGTGCACCACCGTACCGCCTGCGTAATCGAGCGCGCCCTTCTGGAAGAGCCAGCCGGCATGTGCCGTGGCGGCGTCGGCGGCGGCAGGGTCCGTGTAAGCATCCGGACCCGACCAGAACCACACCATATGGGCGATCGGCAGGTACGAGAACGTGAACCAGATCACGGTGAAGAGCAGCACGGCCGAGAACTTGGTACGTTCGGCAAATGCCCCGACGATCAGCGCACAGGTAATGGCGGCGAACGCGGCCTGGAACGCCATGTACGCGTATTCCGGCACATTCACGCCCTTGCTGAAGGTCGCGGCGATCGAGTCCGGCGTCATGCCCTTCAGGAACAGTCGATCAAAGCCCCCGAAGAACGCCCCGCCCTCGGTGAACGCGATGCTGTAGCCGTAGATCGACCAGAGCACGACCACGAGCGAGAAGATGATGAAGCACTGCATCAGCACCGAGAGCATGTTCTTCGAGCGGACGAGACCGCCGTAGAACAGGCCCAGGCCGGGCAGCGTCATCAAAATCACCAGCGCGGTACAGGTCAGCAGCCAGGCCGTATCGCCTTTGTTCGGCGGCACGGGCGTTGCGGCGGCAGGCGCCGGCGCAGCGGCCTGAGCCGACGGTGCAGGCGCAGCCGCCGGCGTCGCAGCCGTCGCTGCGGGTGACGCCGTCTCCGACGCGGCGGCAGGCGCCGAAGCGTCCTGCGCGAGCGCGGCGGTCGAGCCGAGGCCCATCGTGCCCGCGACGCCCGCGAAGGCGGCGACGAGCAACAGTTTGGCAAGCAGTTTTTTCATGATTTGTTGTCTCTTTTGTAGGACCTTCACAGCGCGTCTTCGCCCGTCTCTCCCGTACGGATGCGGACGACGTGTTCGACGTTGGACACGAAAATCTTGCCGTCGCCGATCTTGCCGGTGCGGGCCGCCTGCTCGATGGCGTCGATCGCCTGATCGAGCAGGGCGTCGCCGATGACCGCCTCGATCTTCACCTTCGGCAGAAAGTCGACGACATATTCTGCACCCCGATACAGCTCGGTATGGCCCTTCTGGCGGCCGAAGCCCTTGACTTCGGTCACCGTAATCCCCGCCACGCCAATGTTCGAGAGGGCTTCGCGCACCTCGTCGAGCTTGAAGGGTTTCACAATTGCGGTTATCAGCTTCATATTGAGTCGCTCCTTAGAATGTCTTCGACAACCCCACGACGACCGTCGCCTTGGAGAGTACCTTGCCGGAATTCGCGGCGGTGTAGTACTTCTCATCGGCGTTCGTATCGACGTAGGCGACCGACACGGAGAAGTTCTTGCCCAGGTCTTTCGACAGGCCGATCTTCCAGTCGGTGTAGCCAGCCGCGCTGAAGTTGTGCACCCACTGATGCCCCACGTGACCCACAGCCGAGAGGCCCCAGACGCCGATGTCATAGGTTGCCGTGAGGTCGAGGTAGCCGCTGTTCGACGTATCCTGGCCGTCCGGACTCACGAGGCCGAACAAGCGGGTCATGGAGTGCGAGTACTTCAGCGTTACGGTTTTCCAGCCCAGGGCGGCATACAGTTCGAACGTATGCGGACGCGGGAAGAAGGCCCCGGACGGATAGGTGCCCGGGTAGTAGTACTGCAGGCCCCCGACATCGATGGTCCAGTCCGGGATGATTTCCTTCTTCCAGCCGCCGTAGAAATCCATTTCGATCGGCGCGCTCACCGCCGAATTGCCATCCGAAATCCAGCTGATGTTCGACGCCCATACGCCCGCATACAGTCCGGATTCGTGTGCGATATCGAAGCCGCCCTGCACCGCCGGGCGCTTGCCCGTTTGCGAGATCCCGCGGAAGCGGTAGTCGGAGAACAGACCGATGTTGGCGGTCACGGTCAGCGGTTCGGCCGCGGCACTCGCCGCTGTGGCGGGCGCCGCGCCATCGGCGCTCGTCTGCGCAAAAGCGCTGGCAGACATCGCCATCGCACCGGAGAACACAACGCCAGCCATCGCAGTTGACACTTTCTTCATCACTTTCCCCTGAGTTGTTATCTAACGTCTTGGTGCAGCGTGCGGCAGTTTCTGACCTGAGTAGAGCAACTCTCGTGCCAGGTCTCAGATCCCCATGCGCTGCGACGCGCAAGATACAAATTCCGGGATAAAAAATTGGCAAAATTGCGGGGGCAAAGTGACGCGCCGGCGCCGGTGCCGGCGACAACCCGGCGTGTCGAACGAGGTCAAGTCCTTGCCGGGTAACGGTTGCGCCGTTGTGTGCGCTGGCTGGGCGCAGGAAACGGTGTTAGAGTTGCGCCAACGTTGGCGGCCGCCCTGATGCACCACCTTGCACCGGTCAGACCGGCGCGCCGAAGCACACCGACGGTGCAAGCACCACGTTGGTGCGAAGAATTGAAGAGAGGAAGGCTTATGAAACCGAACGAGATCCTGCAAGACATGCAAGCCAAGGTGAGTGAGTTGCTCAAGCAATCCCCCGCCAAGGATATCGAGCGCAACGTCAAAAGCCTGCTCAACCAGGGGTTTAACCGGCTCGATCTGGTGACCCGCGAGGAATTCGACGTGCAGGCGCAGGTGCTCGCGCGCACGCGCGAGAAACTCGAGGCGCTCGAAAAACGCGTGGCCGAACTCGAAGGCCTGCGCAACGAAGCGCAAGACTGACGAAACACAAGGGGCGCGTGGGCGCCCTTTGTCATCTTCGGCGGCCGAAGGCCAACGCCATGCCCCACTGCGGCGCACCCAGCTGTCGTGTGTCGTCACTTCCCGATTCTCAGTCTGAGATCAGAATCCTCCTAAATCGCAGCGGACCTTGCCGAGCCGTCGGTGCCGTCGCTCCGAAAACACCCTCCACTCCCCCGATTTCCTCCGACTGGACATTGTGCGTCGCGGCGTTCTGCGACGACTATCGACATCGACGCGATGTGATGTGACGCGTCGCAATCGTTCGAAGGAGGAGAGATGTCATTGGCAGTTGTCAGCAGCCGTGCGATCACGGGGATGGCGGCCCGCGCGGTCACCGTCGAAGTGCACTTGGCGAACGGGCTGCCCGGCCTGTCGCTGGTCGGCCTGCCCGATACCGAGGTCAAGGAAAGCCGGGAGCGCGTGCGCTCGGCGTTGCAGAACAGCCGGTTCGAATTTCCCGCCCGGCGCATCACGGTCAATCTGGCGCCGGCCGATTTACCCAAAGCGTCTGGCTGCTTCGATCTGCCGATTGCGCTTGGCATCCTTGCGGCCAGCGGTCAGCTCCCCGACGCCGGATTGCGCTCGCACGAGTTTGCGGGAGAGTTATCGCTCACCGGCGAGTTGCGTCCGGTTCGCGGGGCATTGGCGATGGCGAGCGCCATGCTGGCCGAGCCGTCGGCGCGTGCGCTCGTGCTACCTGCGGGAAGCGCGCAGGAAGCCGCATTGGTGGAGGGCGCCACTGTCTATGGCGCGCGCACCTTGCTCGATGTCTGCGCACATCTCGCCGAGCCCGACGTGGCGACGCCGCTGCCGCGCGCCGTTGTCCCACTGGCGCTGGCGGCGTCGGCCGACAGCGGCGTCGCGCAAGCAAGCGACCTCCCCGACCTGGGCGATATCAAGGGACAAGAGCACGCCAAGCGCGCGCTGGAAGTTGCGGCGGCGGGCGGACATCACATCCTGTTCTACGGTCCACCGGGTACCGGCAAGTCGATGCTGGCGACGCGGCTCGCGGGACTGCTCCCGGCGCTGAGCAAGGCACAGGCCGTGGAAGCCGCCACGCTGGCCAGCCTGAGCGTACAGGGATTCGATATGCGCCACTGGGGCCGGCGACCGTTTCGCGCGCCGCATCACACGGCGTCGGCCGCGGCCCTGGTGGGCGGAGGTAGCGCGCCGCGGCCCGGTGAAATCAGCCTGGCCCATCGCGGGGTGCTCTTTCTCGACGAACTACCTGAATTTCAGCGCCGCGTGCTCGAAGTCCTGCGCGAACCGCTGGAGTTGGGCCATGTCACGATCTCCCGCGCGGGCGGACACGCCACCTTCCCTGCCGCGTTTCAACTCGTGGCTGCGATGAACCCATGCCCGTGCGGCGACCTGGGACATCCGTCGCGCAATTGCCGCTGCACGAGCGAGGCCGTGGCGCGATATCGCAATCGTCTCTCGGGCCCGCTGCTCGATCGCATCGACCTGCACGTCGAGGTGCCGGCGCTGAGCGCCGAGATGTTCGCCGCGCCGGCCAGCGGCGAGCGCAGCGAGGTCGTGGCGACACGCGTCAGCCAGGCGCGGGAGCGCCAGCTATCTCGCCAGGGCCAATTGAACAGTGGCCTGTCGAGCCGTGCGCTGGAGGCGCAATGCGCCCTGCGGCCGAACGCGCAGGACGTTCTGCACCGCGCGGTGACGCAACACCATTGGTCGGCACGTACCTATCATCGCGTGCTGCGCGTGGCGCGCACGGTAGCCGATCTCGCAGGCATTGGCGATATCGATGCCCATCACGTCGCAGAGGCCGTGCAATACCGCGAAGCCCCGTCATCGTGACGGGCGCGCAGCGCAGCGGCCATCACTCCAACGTGAACGAATCGAGAAATTGGTCGACCTGGTCCTTCGCGGGAGCCTTCGTCGCCAGCACGACAACTTGATAGACGTGATTGCCGCGTCCGACGAAACGGGCGGCAACGTAACGCTCGGTCTTGTCGCTGGCCTTGCCTTGCGCGGACACGCCCAGTCCGGGAATCGCAGGCGCGTCGCCCGCCTGACGCACCATGACCTGCACCGGCGCGGCGGCCCCGTCGTTCACGTTCGCGAGCAAGCCATGCTGCAACTCGGCGAGGACTGCTTGACGTAGCGTCGCGTCGTCCTTGGGCAGCGTCACCACGCCCACGGCGAAGAGTGCCGCATCGACCCGGGCGGCTTGCATGCGCATAGGCAGTAGGCCGGAGGCGAACTTCACTTCGCGCGCGTCCTGTGTCGGTTTGGCGGGATAGGTTGCGGCGTACGCCCCGTCTTTGTCGTGCACCTCGCGCCAATCGTAGCGAGGGGAACAGGCGGCGAGCACCATGGTCGCGGCAAGCAGGACGTAGACACGGACAACGCGATTCATAGACAGGAGGAGGAGCCCGAAGAGAAGGAGATTGCCATTATCCGCCATGTGCTGCGACACGAAAAACACGCCGTTGCAGATCCCGGTATCATCGGCGGCATGAAACGCGCCACGGCCGACTCGTCCCGCCCATTGCCTACCACCGTCTGCGACAGACACGGGACGGTTGCATCCGCGCGGGCGCTCATGCCCGGGTGTCAAGCCGTAGCGCCCCTGCAAAGGACCGGTAGCCTTGTGAGGGGGCTGGCGGTGCTGACGACGGTTTTCGCCATAGGCACGGCGGCCGCGGCGCCGGCTTCGGGCGGTAACCCGCGCCCCGTCGCAGGGAATCTCGCGTCGGCGCAAACCGGGAGCGTCACGTCACCCCGTAACGGCGGCGGCGGGGCGGCAACGCCCGCGCAGAACGACGGTACGCGTGCGGCGCAAGCACAGGCCAGCGTGCCGCTGGCGACAGACTTCGCCGCTCACGCCCGCCGTGCCGCTTCGCTCGACGCCCCGCTGATCGTGCTGGTATCGCTGCGCGACTGCGTGTATTGCGGCCCGATCCGTCAGCGCGAACTTGCGCCGCTCGTGCGCACTGGAAAATATGAGGTCCGCGAAATCGGCATGGACAGCACAGCGCCCGTGCGCGAGTTCGACGGCTCGACGACAACGGGTGTTGCCTGGGCGCGCGCGCACGGTGTCAAGGTGTCGCCGACGGTTTTGTTCCTCGATACGAGCGGACGCCCGGTCGCGAACCCGCTGATCGGCGCGGGACTCCCCGACTTCTATGGCGCCTATCTCGACGACGCCATCGCGCAAGGCCGCACCCAGCTGCGCGCTGGACGCGCCACCGCGACGCGCTGAGCATCGGGGGGCGTGGAATCGGAGCTGTGGAATCGGAGCTGTGGAATCGGAGCGCTGGAATCGGGGCAATGGAATCGAAGCGGCACGATCGCGGCGGCGCTACCGAAGCAGCGGGATCGGGGCGGCAGAATCGGAGTTGGAAATCAGAGTAGAATCGTTGTCACCCATTGAACCATCCTCCCACACGGCTGTGTCATGAGCGCTACGACCACCCGCAAGTCTCCCATGAGCAAGATCCTCGCCATTGCGATCATCGCAATCGTGGCGATCGCTGCGTATTTCACGTTTTACGGTCAGAAGCGCGCGCCCGAGGCGACGTTCACGCTGCTCTCGGGACAAAAGCTCGGCACCGAGCAACTCAAGGGCAAGGTCTATCTCGTGAACTTCTGGGCGACGAGCTGCACAACGTGCATGAAGGAAATGCCGACGATGGTGCAGACGTACGAGAAGTACAAAGGCCGAGGGCTGGAATTCGTCGCCGTCGCCATGAGCTACGACCCGCCAATGTATGTGGTGAACTATGCCCAGTCGCGCCAACTGCCGTTCAAGGTGGCGATGGATTCCGACGGCAGCGTGGCCAAGCAGTACGGCAACGTCCAGCTCACCCCGACGACCTTCGTCGTGGACCGCAATGGCAAGGTGCTCAAGCAATACGTCGGCGAGCCGGAATATGCGGAACTCGACAAACTCATCGAGACGGCGCTGGGCAAGCAGGCTTGACGACGCCGCGCCCGGGCGCGTCACCGCATCGTCTGACCGCCCTCGCCTCCCTCGCCTTGACCGCGCGTGTGTAGACCGTAACGCTTGAGCTTTTCATACAGCGTTGCCTTGGGCACATGCAGCGCCTCGGCCGTCGCCGCCACGTTGCCCTTGCTGTGCTCCAGCGCCTCTTGCAGCACGGCGCGCTCGAAGCGGTCCACCTGCTCCTTGAGCGGCAGCGGCGCGAGCGAGTCGCCCTCGGGCGCACTCGCCACACCGAGCACCAGGCGATCCGCCGCGTTGCGAAGCTCACGCACGTTGCCCGGCCAGTCTGCCTGCATCAGCTCCTGACGCATCCGATCCGAGACCACGGGCGCCGGACGTCCATAACGCACGGCGGCGTCCAGCATGAAGTGCTCGAACAGCGGCAGGATATCCTCGCGGCGCTCGCGCAGCGGCGGCAACGCCAGCGTCACCACATTCAGCCGGTAATACAGATCGCGACGGAATGTGCCCTCGCGCACCAGCGCTTCCATATCGCCCTTCGCAGCTGCGACCACGCGGCAGTCGACACGAACCGACTGATTCGAGCCCAAGCGTTCCAGCACACCCTCCTGCAAAACGCGCAGCAACTTGACCTGCAACGCAAGCGGCATGCTCTCGATCTCGTCGAGAAACAGCGTGCCGCCCGACGCATGTTCGAGCTTTCCGATGCGACGTTTGGCCGCGCCGGTAAACGCGCCAACCTCGTGACCGAACATCTCGCTCTCGAAGATCGCCTCGGGCAACGCACCGCAGTTCAGCGCGACGAACGGCGCATCGCGGCGGCGCGACAACTCATGCAGACTGCGCGCCACCAGCTCCTTGCCCGTCCCCGTGTCGCCGTTGATGAGCACCGGCGCATCGGTCATCGCCACGTTGGCGATGAGCGTGCGCAGCGTCTCCATTGCCGGACTGCGTCCGATGATGCGCGAGGCGCGGCCGCCCTGTTCCGCCAGTTCGCGCCGTAACGCCTGGTTCTCCAGCATGAGCTTGCGTGTTTCCAACGCACGCTTGGCCGATTCGATCAGACGGTCCGGCGCAAACGGCTTCTCGATGAAGTCGTAGGCACCATCGCGAATCGCCTGTACGGCCATCGAAATATCGCCGTGACCGGTCACGAGGATCACGGGCACCTCGGGTGCGTGCTGACGCAGATGCGAAAGCAGCTCAAGCCCGCTCATGCCGATCAGGCGAATGTCCGACACGACGATGCCGGCGAAATCCGGCGTGATGCGCTCGCGCGCGGCTTCGGCCGAGGCAAGCCCGAAGGCGTCGAGTCCGGCGAGTTGCAGGCTCTGCAGCGTGGCACGCCGCACGAGTTCGTCGTCTTCGACAAATAAGATCTGAAGGTTTTTGTACATCATGCGATTGTCGCGCCGGTGCGTTGCACGCGGCGCAGCGTCACGAGAAATTCTGCGCCACCGCCAGGAACGTTGCGTGCGACCAACTGGCCGCCGTTCTCCTGGGCGATGGATGACGAGATGGCGAGTCCGAGCCCCATGCCCTGCCCCCCCTCCTTGGTACTGAAAAACGGCTCGAACAGTCGCGGCATATGCGCCTCCGAAATGCCCGGCCCGTTGTCACGCACGTACATGCGCACCCACAGGTCGTCGGCCTCCACATCGATCCAGATCGACGGCGGTGCGTGCGGGCTGGAAACGCTTCCCACCGCGTCGATAGCGTTACCCACCAGATTGATCAACACCTGTTCGAGACGCAGTCCTTCGCAGGCCACGTACACGTCGTCCAATCCGTCGGCAAACGTCGTCGTCAATGGGATGTCCGCCAGACGCCCGCGCAGCAGCGTCACCGTATTGTCGAGCGCGCGGCGCACCGACGCCTCCATGTCGCCACGGCGCGATCGGCCCGCGAAGAGCCTCAGTTGCCCGGTGATCTTGCCCATGCGGTCGGTGAGCGACGCAATGGCCTCCAGGTTCTCCTGCGCCGCGCCGTACTCAGCGCGTTCGAGCAACACCCGTGTGTTGTCGGAAAAGCTGCGCAGCGCCGAGAGCGGCTGATTGAGTTCGTGCGTGATACCGGCAGCCATCTGCCCCAACGCCACGAGTTTGGACGCCTGCACGAGTTCGCTCTGTGCCTCGCGCAGTTCGTGCTCGGTGCGCGCGCGCTCCTGCACCTCTGTCTGCAAGCGTTCATTGGCCGACTGCAGATCGGCGGTGCGCTCGGCCACGCGCTCGCCCAGTTCCGCATACGCCGATTGCAACAGCTCACGGCTCTTGAGCATGTCGCGTACGCGCTGACGCCGCTGGTTCCATGCGACCCCCAGCAAGCAGGTAAACGCCGCGAGACAGCCCGCCGCCACCGCCGCGATCCGGGCGTTGGCGATCACCTGATCGAGCGGCGCGAAGTACATCAGCGTCCAGTTCGGCTCGCCCAGCCGGCGCTGCACCGCAAGAAAGCGGCGCATCTTGCCGGCGCCGCGTCCGTCGCGCACGGTCACGACCTCGCCGTCGGCGTCGAGCCGCTCGTCCTCGCTCCAGGCGAGCGGCGTGATGTGCTGGTTGTAGTACTGACGCGAGCTGTCGAGCGCCGCCTTCACCGCGGGGGTTAGCGGTGCGAGCGCCCGATACTGCCAGCGCGGCTCGGACGACAGGAATATCACGCCGTGATCGTCGGCCACGACGACGGGCTCGGAGGCGTCGGCACCTGCACGCTGGAACCACTCCAGGTTGAGCTTGAGGACCACTACGCCACGAATCTGGCCATCCACCACAATCGGCTGCGAGACGAAGTACCCTGGCTCGCCCGATGTCGTACCCACGCCATAGAAACGGCCCAGCGCGCCCCGGATCGCATCAATGAAGTACGGGCGAAAACGATATTGCTGCCCCACGAACGTGGCCTTCTCGCGCCAGTTGCTCGCGGCCAGCGCGATCCCGTTGGCATCGATCACATAGGCGGCCGACGCCTTGGCGCGCTGGTTCACGTCGAACAGATAATCGTTGGCGCGCTGCACGACCGCGGGATCGTTCGGATGAAGCAGCAGATCGCGCACATCCGGATGCAGCGAAAGCAAATACGGCAGGAATTCGTAGCGATCGACGGTGCTGCGCAGACTGCCCGCGTAGCGCTCGACACGCGCGCCGGCGTTCACGCGCAGGTCGGCCACGCCGCGCTGCCAGCTCAGGGCGTACGTCAACCAGCAGAACAGAACGCTCGCCAACAGCATGACGGCGATCCACGACCAACGGCGCATCGGCACGGCCCTCTCGAAATCGATGGGGACTTCGTCGCGCCGGGGGGGCGAAGCGTCCGTACGTGAAGCGGAGGCACCTGCCGGTGCCTGGCGCTCACGTGGGCGAATCGGGTTGTCGTGCTGAGTGGCCATTGGGTCGCAGCGTACGCCTTGTCGACGTCGATGACGGCCGGTTCTGGCGATGGCGGCAGGCGGCGCGGTCGTGCCGCCTGTCGTCATCGCAAAACCAGGAAAAACCAAAGGACCACCGGGCGGCGAAGCTCAGGCGCTATTGTGCCTGTGCCGCGCCGCCCGGTGGCGAATCTTGCGTTGGCGGGGAGCCGGTGGCGTCACGCGAAACGACTCACGTGACGCTCCTGCCCCCGCCGCCGGCCGTCAGGCCAGCTCAGGTTCGCGGTCCTTGGACATGGCCTGCGCGAGCTTGTTGCGGTCCAGCTCCTTTTCCCAGGCCGACACGACGATGGTCGCCACGCCATTGCCGACGAGGTTCGTCAGCGCACGGCACTCGCTCATGAAGCGGTCGATACCGAGAATCAGCACCATCCCGGCCACCGGGATCGTCGGGATCACGGCGAGCGTGGCGGCCAGCGTGATGAAGCCGGCGCCGGTCACGCCCGAGGCGCCCTTCGAGGTCAGCATCGCCACGGCGAGCAGCGTGAGCTGCTGGCCCCAGGTCAGATCGATGTTGGTCGCCTGCGCAATGAACAGCACGGCCATCGTCATGTAGATGTTGGTGCCGTCGAGGTTGAACGAGTAACCGGTCGGAATCACCAGACCCACCACCGACTTCGAGCAACCGGCCTTCTCCATCTTCTCCATCAGGTGCGGCAGTGCCGCTTCCGACGAGCTGGTGCCCAGCACGATCAGCAGCTCTTCCTTGATGTAGGCGAGGAAACGGAAGATCGAAAAGCCGGTGAACTTGGCGATCAGACCCAGCACCACGATCACGAACAGGAACGACGTCAGGTAGAACGTGCCCATGAGCTTGGCGAGCGGCACCAGCGAGGCGATGCCGTACTTGCCGATCGTGAAGGCCATCGCACCGAAGGCGCCCAGCGGCGCGACCTTGGTGATGATGTGCACCACGCGAAAGAGCACGCCCGAGACGCTGTCGATCCAACTCGTCACCACACGGCCACGCTCACCGATCATGCCAAGCGCCGCGCCGAACAGAATGGCGATCACGAGGATCTGCAGAATGTCTCCCTTCGCGAACGCGTCGGTGATCGTGCTCGGAATCAGGTGCATCAGGAAGTCGACGAACGTCTCGCCGTGGGCGGCCTTCGCGGCATAACCGGAAATCGCCTTCGGATCGAGTGCGTTGATGTCGACGTTGAACCCGGCACCCGGCTTCAGGATGTGGGTCGCGGCCAGACCGATGATCAGCGCGAGCGTCGAGACGATTTCGAAGTAGAGAATCGCCTTGCCGCCAACGCGGCCGACCTTCTTCATGTCTTCCATGCCGGCAATACCGGTCACGACGGTACAGAAGATCACCGGGCCGATGATCATCTTGATCAGCTTGATGAACGCATCGCCGAGCGGCTTCATCTGCACGGCCAGATCGGGCTTGAAGTGACCGAGCACGATGCCGATGACGATGGCGATCAGCACCTGTACGTACAGGATGCGGTAGAAGGGTTTTTTGGTCTGAGTTTGCATGTTGTTTCCTCTTCAGGCGGCGGGGCAAGCCACCGCCCTTGTTATCAATCCGCGGTGACGCCGCGAATTTCGCTTTGCGCAAAGCGCATTTGCTCCTCCATCACCATCTGGGCCAGCGTCTTCTTCAATTCATTGAATTCGCTGCCTGCCGTGTCGCGCGGACGGGGTAGGTCGATGACCATGTCTCGCTTGACCGTGCCCGGCCGGTACGTCATGACGACGACCCGGTCGGCCAGATAGATCGACTCCTCGATGCTGTGTGTGACGAAAATGATCGTCTTCTTGAACTCCTCCCAGATGCGCAGCAGCTCGTCCTGCAACGTGCGGCGGGTGAGCGCGTCGAGCGCGCCGAACGGCTCGTCCATGAGCAGGATCGGGCTGTCGAGCGCGAGCACGCGGGCAATCGCCACGCGCTGGCGCATGCCGCCCGACAGATCGCGCGGAAACCGGTCGCGAAACTCGCGCAGGTTGAGCTTGCCGAGCAGCAGGTCCACGCGCTCGTTGATCTCGGCGCGGCGCATCCCCTTGATTTCCAGCCCGAAGGCAATGTTCTGCGCCACCGTCATCCACGGAAACAACGCGTACTCCTGGAACACCATGCCGCGATCCGGGCCCGGCTCGGCCGCCGCATGCGCACGACCGTCGATACGGATGGCGCCCGAGGTCGGTTGCACGAATCCTGCCAGCGCGTTGAGCAGCGTCGACTTGCCGCAGCCCGACGGTCCCAGCAGGCAGACGAACTCCCCCGCGCCGATGCTCAGGTCGATGTCCTTGAGCGCATCGACAACACCGCCCGGAATCGGGAACTGCTTACCCACGTGTTCAATTTCGATCAGCATGTCGCTCGCCTCACTTGGTTTCGAGACCACGGTGCCACTTGAGCAGGTGGTTGTTGAGACGATCCATGCCGAGGTCGATCACCAGGCCGAGCAGACCGATGGTCAGCATGCCGGCGATGATCTTGTCGGACCACATGTATTCGCGCGCTTCCAGAATGCGGTAGCCGAGACCGTTGTTCACGGCAATCATCTCGGCCACGATCACAACGATGAACGCCGTGCCGATGCCGATGCGAATGCCCGACAGGATGTACGGCGTCGCCGCCGGCATGATGACGCGACGAAAGATCGTGAACTGGCTCGCCCCGAGGTTGCGGGCCGCGCGCAGATAGATGCCGTCGACGTGACGTACGCCCGCGATGGTATTCATCAGCACAGGAAAAAACGCCCCGAGCGCGATCAGGAAGAACGCCGGCGGATTGCCCAGGCCGAACCAGAGAATGGCCAGTGGAATGTAGGCGATCGGGGGGATCGGGCGCACCACCTGCACCAGCGGATTGAACAGCCCATAGATGCGGCTGCTCGTGCCCATGAGCAGGCCAAGGGGCAACGCGATCACCGCGCCCACGAGGAAGCCCATGACCACGCGATACAAGCTGTTGGCGGCATCCATGAGCAATTCGCTCGAATTCAGCCACGCGCCGACGCCGTCGGCCATCGTCACGGTCGGTTTGAGGTATTGCCACCACTTGGCGACAACAGCCAGCGGCGACGGGAGAATGATCGGGTTGATCCACCCGAGGCCCGTGACGATCTGCCAGATCACCACGACCCCGAGCGGGATCAACACACCGCGCATCATGCGCGCGGTGCGCATCGCGCCCGAAGAAGCAAGCACAGCGGCCATCCGTTCGCCTCGCTTTACTTGATGTTCAAGTGGGTCTTCGCCTTGGCGAGCAGGTCGAGCTTGACCCAGTCGTCCGCCTTCGGCACCGGATCCTGGAGCCGGCCCACGCCATACTGTTTCATCAGGTCGGTCGTGAGCTGCACATGCGAGGTGCTCAGGTCGTAGCTATACGGCGAGTTGCCGATGGCATCCGAGAAGTCCTGCGTCGTGATCTGATTCTTGAACATGTCCTCGCGCACGAACTTCTCGGCCGCTTGCGGGTGCTGGATGAAGAAGTTGGTGGCTTCGACGAACGCATACATCAGGCGCTGCGCCACGTCGGGCTTTTCCTTGTAGAGCTTCTCGGTGATCACGAGGGCGCGCACCGGTTCGCCGAGCGGCGTGTCGTACGGCTTGAGCACTTCCACGCCGAAGCCCTTGTTGATGGCCTGCGACGCCTGCGGCTCGGACTGGCACATCGCATCGATGCTGCCGGCGGCCAGCGCCTGGTTCAGGTCGGCGTACGCCATGAAGAGGATCTGCACGTCCTTGCCCGGCTTATCCGACCACGTCAGGCCGGCCTTGGCCAACTCGGCGTATAGAATCAACTCCTGGGCGCCGCCCCGGGCCACGCCCACTTTCTTGCCCTTGAGGTCCGCCACCTTGGTGATCGGCAATCCCTTCTTTGCGACAAGGCGCACACCGCCTTTCGCAAACCCGGCCACGGCGTAGATCGGCGCGCCCTGCGCACGCCCCGCAATCGCGGCATCCAGCGCGCTTGCCGACACATCGACCTGCCCCGCCACAATCGCCGGCATGATGTCCACCCCCTTGGCGAACATCCGCTCCTCGATCTTCAGACCGTATTTCGGCCCGATGACCTTCATGTACGACACCGCGCCGTAGTGGGCGAACTTCAGATTTCCCAGACGCACGACATCGTCGGCGAACGCGTGTAACGAAGCCGCGCACAGCGCCGCAGCGGCAAGACATTGCTTGAACATAAGGTCTCCTCTCTTATTGGGACGGCTTGCCGGGTGCGTCTGGATTCCCGTAGGGACGCCAGATCATGCGGCAGCACGTGCTCTACAAAAGCAATACCCATGCCAACAATGCAAGTCTTTGATTTTAATAATGGAAGCTGTGGAAAACCCGAAGATCGGTAATACGGAAACCTGGAAAACGAGGTCATAGACTTTCTGGATTTCCAGAAAATCCACGACGCGTAGTGTGTCGCACAAGGCGCCTGGGCAAATCCCGAGGTCGCATCAACGACGCGGCCCGACCGCTCGCTCAGGCGGACAGCGCTTCCGGCAGGGGCGTCTGATAGCCCAGTGCAGCGGAGATCTCGGTGGCACAGGCCGACAGGCGCGACGAGATGTCGGGCAGCAGAGCCCGCGTCATGCGCGACGACGGACCAGACGCCGACAGCGACGCGATCACTTCGCCGGAGGCATCGCGTACCGGCACCGCGACCGATACGGCCTCGGGCGCCAGTTCACCGAAGCTCACCGCGCAGTCCTGACGGCGCACGTTGAGAAGCTCGGCAGCCAGCTCGTCGCGCTCGATGAGCGTGCCTGCGGTGTAGCGCTTGCGCGGACGCCCCAGCACCTGCGCGCGAACATCGTCGGACGCGAATGCCAGCAGCACGCGGCCTGATGCGCCGACATACAGCGGACGACGATTGCCGACCACGCCGTGCACGCGCAACTCGTGGGTCGACTCGACGCGTGCCACGCACAGCGACTCGAGCCCGTCGCGTACGCGAAGCTGGATATTCTCGTTCAGCGCGCGATTGAGCACCTGAAGATGGCGATGGGCGACCTTCACGAGATTGACCTGCTCGTGCCCCGCCACGCCCAACACCAGGGCCTGTGCGCCCAGCACATAGGTGACCGGGCTGCCTTCGCGCACCACCCAGCGGTGCTGCTCGAGTGTTGCCAGCAGACGAAAGGCGCGCGACTTGTTCAGGCCGGCGCGATGCGCCAGTTCCGTCACACCCAGGCCAGGACACTCCCCGACCAGCGACAGCAGCGTAAGCGCCGTATCGACCGAAGCGACTGTGTAGTCCATCAAACTTCCTCACTATGTTGTTCGGCATAGGCGGCGAGCGCCGCCGCGAATTGGCCAAGTTGCGATTGCAGCGTCGAGAAGCCGTCATGCTTCTCCACGCGCGATTCGTTCAGATAAAGCGCCTGATTCAGCTCGATCTGCACACTGTGGCGTCGCTCCTCGGGGCGTCCGAAGTGACGTACCAGATCGCCGCCGCCGTCCTCACCGCACGGTGTGTTGTACGCCACGCGATAGCCCAGTCGTGTGAACTCGGCGATGATCCAGCGTGAGAAGGCCGGATCGGCCGTCGTGCCGCTGCCGTCGCTCACGAGCACGTCGGCACGCGACATGCCGGCATCGACATCGAGCGCCCCGCCGCGCGAACGCATCGAGTGACAGTTCAGGTGCCAGACCGCACCGTGCCGCTGCCAGGCGGCATCGAGCACATCGCGCAGGGCGTGACGGTATGGCAGGTAATAGTCATGAATACGCCGCTCGACTTCGGCCACCGACAGTCGCCGGTCGTAGAGCGGCACGTTCGGCGCGGCAAACCGATGCAGCAGGCCGACACCGCGCTCGCTATAGGCTTGCGGACGTGCGTCGTGCGGCCACAGGCTCGCGAGCAATTCGGGATCGATGTCGTGCTCGGCGCGGTTCGCGTCGATGTAGGCGCGCGGGAAAAGCGCGGCAACGAGCGTCGCGCCGTGATGCGTGGCCACGGACCACAGCTCGTCGACGTAAGCATCGCCGCACGCGAGAATCGCAGCCGTCGGCGCAATGGTGTCGAAATCGGGGGGAAACACATGCCCGCTGTGCGGTGCATCGATCACCAGAGGCAAACGCCTCCCCAGGCCCCCTTGTGGCGCTTCCACAAAATATCGGCCCTCGGTGACCTGACGGGACATGCAGTCTCCTCGCGTGCGTCCGGAACGACTGTTCGCGAATTTCCATGACAGCCGCATTGTTTTGCCAAGCAAAACAAGGTTTCAATATTCTGAAACAATGCCGGAGAACCGACAAGGTGAGGGTTGTTACAGCATATTTCGTGGCGCGACGAGGCGCGACTGGCGGGTGAGGCGTCCGATTCGTCGACGTTCACCGCAGATAGCGACACATTTGACGCAACTTAGTCGGCACAGGCCTACTTGTGCGCGCGTATTGCGTATTGAACCGAGCCCATCCTGTGACGCGTCGTAATCGAAAGGCAAACAAAAACGCGGACCGTCTTTCGACGGCCCGCGTTCTGTGTCTGACGACGAGGTGACGCTGGCGAATCAGATGGCGTCGGCCACACCCGCTTCGTGCGCCTGCACATCGGCGTGATAGCTCGAGCGCACCATCGCGCCGACGGCCGCGTGCGTGAAGCCCATCTTGTAGGCCTCCTCCTCGAACATCTTGAACGTGTCCGGCGTGACGTAACGACGTACCGCCAGATGGTGCTCCGACGGCTGGAGATACTGGCCGATCGTGAGCATGTCGACGTTGTGGGCACGAAGATCGCGCATCACTTCCAGGATTTCTTCGTCCGTCTCGCCCAGGCCGACCATCAGGCCCGACTTCGTGGACACGTCCGGATGCTTCGCCTTGAACTCCTTCAGGAGCGTGAGCGAGTGCTGGTAGTCCGAGCCCGGGCGCGCTTCCTTGTACAGGCGCGGCACCGTTTCGAGGTTGTGGTTCATCACGTCGGGCGGCGCCGCGTTCAGAATGCCCAGCGCGCGATCGAGACGCGCGCGGAAGTCCGGCGTGAGGATTTCGATGCGGGTTTGCGGCGACAGCTCGCGCACGTGGCGGATGCAGTCGACGAAGTGCTGAGCCCCGCCGTCGCGCAGGTCGTCGCGATCCACACTCGTGATCACCACGTACTTCAGGCGCATCGCGGCGATGGTCTTCGCGAGGTTGAGCGGCTCGTCGACGTCGAGCGGATCCGGGCGGCCGTGACCAACGTCACAGAACGGGCAGCGGCGCGTGCACTTGTCGCCCATGATCATGAACGTGGCCGTGCCCTTGCCGAAGCACTCGCCGATGTTCGGGCAACTCGCCTCTTCACACACCGTGTGCAGGTTGTGCTC
This sequence comes from Pandoraea cepalis, assembly GCF_902459625.1. Taxonomy (NCBI): domain Bacteria; kingdom Pseudomonadati; phylum Pseudomonadota; class Betaproteobacteria; order Burkholderiales; family Burkholderiaceae; genus Pandoraea; species Pandoraea cepalis. The sequence goes on along the minus strand of NZ_CABPRY010000001.1, from coordinate 607,776 downwards.
GCGCAGGATCTGCTTGATCTCGTAGAAACGCGACGTATGGGTGGCCGCCTTCACGCGGATCCAGTCCGGCTTCTTCAGACGCTCGATCGGCACGACCTTGATCGGGATGCGGGCCGTCTTGGCTTGCGACTTTTGCTTGGCGGTGGCGTCGTAATCGCCGTCGATCGTGCGAACTTCCTTGTTCGCGGTGTCGTTCTGAGTCACGGTGGTGGTCATGTTGGGGGCTGTCCAGACGTCCAATCAGGCGGCGGCGTTTGCGCTGGGGGCCGGATCGGCCTGCGGCGCGGCTTCGGCCGACGCGGTGTGCTGTTCGAGATGATGGCCGAGTTGCTGCGCCAGTCGCGCGGCCACTTCGTCCCAGCGCGGGGCCACGCCGAGCGTGGCCATGTCTACGGTTTGCAGGCCGGCATAGCCGCACGGATTGATCCAGTCGAACGGCCGCAGATCCATCGCAACGTTCAACGACACGCCGTGATAACTGCATCCGTTGCGGATCTTCAACCCGAGCGCGGCGATTTTCGCACCGGCATGCGCTTTGGCACCGTCGCCTGGGCTCACATAGATTCCCGGTGCGCCGGCCCGACGCTCAACCTCGAGATTATACGCGCCCAGGGTGTCGATCACCGCCTGCTCGATCAAACGCACCATTTCGCGCACGCCGAGCTTGCGCCGGCGCAGATCCACGAGCAGGTAAATCACCACCTGTCCCGGGCCGTGATACGTGATCTGGCCTCCACGGTCGACCTTGACGAGCGGAATACCGGTATTCGAAACGAGCAAGTGAGCGGGGTCGCCGGCCAGTCCAAGCGTGTAGACAGGCGGATGCTGAACGATCCAGAGCTGGTCGGGGCCGTGCGCGCCACGCGTGTCGGTGTACGCGCGCATGGCGTCGAACGACGCGGCGTAGTCTTCGGTGCCGCGCCAGCACACTTCGATCGGGGAGGTCATGCCCGCAATTTTAACGAAACCTGCACAGACGTGCTCGAAGCCACGCCCCCGGGCGCGAGATGGCGACTTTTCCGGCGTAGTTTCGCTCTGCCGGCATTCCGCTCATCGCACAGATTGTTGTGAATTCCATTGACACATCGACGACGTCGACGTCACCCTCTGGAATGAAACGCGCGCCCGTCGGCAACGAAGGCCAAGGGGCGCGCGATGTCGATGACCCCGGGCGCCAAACCTGCGCGCCGGACCCACGACCGGCGTTCGTCAGGCGGCGGCCGCGCAAGCGTTCGCTGCGCGCGATGCCCGGCGCCCGGCGAGCCACCGGCGCAGCACACGAACCAGTGAGAAACGGTGCGCCACTTCGCGCTGCAGCTCGGCTTCCGCCACCCCGTCGGACGACACCCAGTAACGGCGGCCGGGCTCGACGGCGAGACGCTGACCGGGCATGAGCCAGTAATCGCGCGGATCGCCTGCACGCGTCACCCAAACCGACGCGCCGCGTGCCACCAGCGTATGCTCGTGATGCAGGTCGAGGCTGATGACGTCCCCGGGGCGGATACCGTAGAAGTACTGCACCTTTGTTAAATTGTTTTGCATTTTACGACCCCCACTCAGTGCGAGACAATGACTGAATCATAGGGACTGGCAGGCGCTGCACCAAACGACATATTTTCACGGCGTTGCTAACAAAATTCACATGGATATTCGGAGACTTCCCAACCTGAGCGCCCTGCGCGCCTTTGAGGCGGCGGCCCGCCTGGAAAGCTTCTCGCGCGCGGCAGAAGAGTTGTTCGTCACGCACGGCGCCATCAGCCATCAGATTCGCGCGCTGGAGCAGGAGTTGGGGACGACGCTTTTCGCGCGCAACGGCAAACGCATCAGCATCACGCCGGCGGGACGCCAGTACGCCGCGTCGATCCGTACCGCGCTCGGCGACATTGCCCAGGCGACGCGCAAGTTGCAAGCGGGCACGCGCAGCGAGCGGCGGCTGGTACTGACCACCATGCCGTCGTTTGCAAGCCGGTGGCTCACACCACGCATCGGGCGCTTCATTGACCGGCATCCGGAGCTGGAAGTGGAGTTGCGGTGCAGTGCCCAGTTGATCGACTTCGAGCGCGAAGATGTGGACGTCGCCCTGCGCATGGGCAAGGGCAACTGGCCCGGGCTGCACATTGAGAAAGTGCTCGACGATGTGTTTTTCCCGGCCTGTAGCCCGTCATACAACCAGGGGCATCTGCCGCAAACGGCGGAGGAATTCCGCCGCAGCACGTTGCTGCGCTCGGAAGGCGAGCCGTGGGCGCCGTGGTTCGCGGCGGCGGGCTTCGATCTGCCCGAGCCGACGCAGGGCATGATGTACGAAGATTCCGGCATGTTGTCGCAAGCGGCCATCGTCGGCCAGGGGCTGGCGCTCGTACGCCGCTCGCTGGCCGTGGGCGACATCATGGCGGGACGCCTTGTCCGGCTGTCCGACGTCGATACGCCGTGTGACTGGGATTATTACTTCGTGTGTCCGCCCGCCGTGCTGGAAACGCAGCGTGTTCAGGCGTTCAGAACGTGGTTTCTGGAAGAGTTGAAGGCGTTCGAGTCGGTGAAGGACATGCAGCGCCGCCCGGCGCGCCCGACGTCCGTCGACTGGGAGGCCGACATGGTCACCACTGCGGGCGAGACCGCACCGGGCATCCAACCCGGGCTCACGGCTTCATCGCCGCCCGACGACGGCGCACCGACGCACGCGTGATGGGTGCGCCGCAAGCGCGTTCGTGAGGCGCATGCGTGCATCGCCTGCGCCTCACACGCGGTGCACGCTTACAGCACCACCTTGACCATCGGATGCCCGGTCAACGCGCGATAGATATCGTCGAGATGGGCTTTCGAGTGGGCGCGCACCGTGACGGTCAGGCCGAGATATTTGCCCGTGCTGGACGGGCGCATCTCCACGGTCGCAGCGTCGAATTCGGCATCGAACTCTCGCAGCAATGCCACGATGGCGTCGGCGAAACCGTCCTGCGTCGCCCCCATCACCTTGATGGGAAAGTCGCACGGAAACTCAAGCAGGCTTTCCTTCTTTTCCAGGGTCACAGTGCCTCCTTGGCGCGTTGATACGCGGCATACAGCGCCTGGAAGACGGGGCCCGGCGTGCCATCGCCCACGGGCTTGCCGTCAAGCGTGACGACCGCCAGCACTTCCTTGGTCGCGGACGTGATGAGCAGCTCGTCGGCGTTGCGCACGTCCGCTTCGCTGACCGGGCACTCATGGAACCGGATGCCGCATTCGCGTGCAAGACCTTCGAGCACGCCGTAGCGAATTCCTTCCAGAATACGATTGTCGCGCGGCGGTGCGAACATTTCACCCCCCTTGACGACCCATACGTTGCTCGACGACGCCTCGGTCAGATTCCCGTCACGGAACTGTATTGTTTCCTGAACGTCGTGATCGGCGGCGTACTGCGCCATCAGCACGTTACCCAGCAGCGACGTCGACTTGATATGGCAATTCAGCCAGCGTCGATCTTCATGCGTGACCGCGCCCACGCCCTGCGCCACCTTTTCGCGGCTGGGCAGCGTGAGCGGGGTTGCGATGCCGAACACCGTGGGCACGATGTCCTTCGGAAATGTGTGCTGACGCGGTGCCACGCCGCGCGTGACCTGCACGTAGACGCTGTGCGGATCGGCCGAACACGTGGCCGACAGGCGCGCGAAGAGCGCCTCCCATTCGGCGCGCGTGTACGGGTTCGCGATGCGGATCTCGGCGAGGCTGCGCTCGAGCCGGTCCAGATGCTGCGCAAGCCGGAACGGCTTGCCGCGATAGACCGGCACGACTTCATAGATGCCGTCGCCGAACAGGAAACCCCGATCGAGGACGGAGATTTTCGCGTCGCCGAGCGGGATCAGGTCGCCATTAAGCCAGACGGTGGGGTTATCCATGCTTACTTCTTCACGAACATCAGGCGCAGCGCGTCCCATGCGCGGCCGACGAAGCTGGCCTGCGCAACGTCGGCGAGGGCCACAACCGGGAATTCGGCCAGCGACTTGCCGTCGGCCATGACCTTGACGGTACCGACCTGCGCACCATTGGCGATTGGCGCGATCAGCGGCTCACGCAGTTCGAGTTGCGGCTTGATCTTGTCGGCGGTGCCCTTCGGCACGGTGATGAAGGTGTCCTTCTTCACGCCGATCTTCAGCTCGCTGTCCTTGCCCTTCCAGACCTTGGGCGTGGCCACGACCTGATTGGCGCCGTACACACGCAGCGTGTCGAAGTTCTGGTAGCCATAGTTCAGGGCCGAGAGGCTGTCCTGCACGCGCGCGCGCTCGGTCGGCTCGCCCACGACCACGGACAACACGCGGCGGTTGACGCCCGCCGCCCCCGGCATCGGACGCGACGCCGTCGCCACGAGGCAGTATCCCGCCTCCTTCGTGTGGCCGGTCTTCAAGCCGTCGACCGTCGGATCGAGGTACAGCAGCCGATTACGGTTCGGCTGGCGAATGTTGTTGTACGTAAAGCTCTTCTCCGCGTAAATCTTGTAGTACTCGGGGAAGTCCTGAATCAGGTGCGTCGACGCCGCCGCGATATCCGCCACGGTCGTGTAATGCTGCGGATCGGTCAGCCCGTCGACGTTCGCGTAATGGGTGTGCTTGAGCCCCATGCGCTGCGCCGCGCGGTTCATCAGTTCGACGAAGCCCTGTTGCGAGCCGCCGACGAGTTCGGCCAGCGCGATCGACGCGTCGTTACCCGACTGGACGATCATGCCGTAGATCAGATCGTGCACCGAAACCGGCTTGCCCGCCTCGATGAACGTGCGCGACTCGTCGCGACCCACCTTGCGAACCGAATCGCTCGGAATGACAGTCTGCTCCATCGAAATGCGCTTGTCGCGCAGGGCTTCGAAGATCACATAGGACGTCATGATCTTCGTGAGCGACGCGGGCTCCACGCGCGCATCCGCATTACCGGCGGCCAGCACCTGACCACTGTTGACGTCGACAATCGTCCACGCCGTGGCCGACATCGGCGGCGGCGGAATCTGTTGGGCACGAGCGGGAAGCGAGGCAAGCGAGCCGCAAGCGACGAGCGCCGCGGCAGCGGCGGCACGGGACAGCGAAGCGTTGAATTTCATGGGCGATGAGGAAAACGATGTGAGGCTCAGGGGCATCTGCGCTTGAAGAAACGCCGTGCCGCCGACACGTTGACGAGCGCGCGGCACAGCGAAGAAGACGGCGGCGCCGGAGCGCCGGAGCCATGCCTGTCGGAACCATAGACCCGACGCGGCATGACAAGGTTCAGGGTCGAATTATACCCGTCGTGATTTCACGTCCCCAGCGGGGCGGGCCTCGACGGTGGAAATCGGCCGAAATTCGCCCCGGGTGTATCAATGACGCCACGCGTCGACCACGAGCTGTTTCAGCAGGGGTAACAGGCCGTGGAAAAAGTGTTCGCCGCCGGGAACGACCACTACGGGTAACGTCTGGGGACGCGCCCAGTCCAGCACCGATTGCAGCGGCACCGTATCGTCGAGTTCGCCGTGAATGACCAGCGTGTCGGCCGGTACGGTCGCCACCTCCCAATTGCTCGCCGCCGTGCCCACGAAGACCAGACGCTGCGCGGCGGTCCCCGCCGCCTCCAGCGTCTTCGCGACATGCGAGAGCACGAAGGTGCCGAACGAGAAACCGGCGAGTGCGAGCGGCAATGTCTCCCAGCCCGGTTGCCGGCGCATCCAGTCGATTACGGCGAGCAAGTCGTCGCGCTCGCCGATGCCTTTGTCGTGCTCGCCCGCCGACTTGCCGACGCCACGAAAATTCGGGCGCACCACGGCGTAGCCGAGCTGGACGAACGCCCGGGCGAGCGTCTGGGCGACCTTGTTGTCGAGCGTGCCGCCGAACAGCGGGTGCGGATGGGCGACGAGCGTGATGCCGCGCGGCGCGCCGGCCGGACGGTCGATGGCGATTTCGATGGCGCCGACCGGGCCGTCGATGGTGAAGCGTTCAGTCTGGGCGTTCATGAGCGATGGTGGGCTGAAGTGCGGCGAGGGCCGTGCGCCGTGCGCGGGGCCATGTCTGTGTCGCCGGGATCAGTCGATCAGCAGACGCTCGACGATCTCGCCTTGCGCCAGATGCTTTTCGACGATCTCGTCGATATCGGATTCGTCGATATACGTGTACCAGGTCCCTTCGGGATAGATCACCACGACAGGCCCTTGCTCACAGCGATCGAGGCACCCGGCCTTGTTGATCCGCACCTTGCCGGGACCGGCCAGGCCGAGTTGCTTGACCTTGGCCTTGGCGTACTCCTGCATCGCCTGCGCGTTGCAGTTGGCGCAGGACGGGCGATCGGCGCCGGGTTCGCGCTGATTCAGGCAGAAAAACACGTGATGCTGGTAGTACTGCGGCTGGGTGGCCATGTCGGGGCTCTGGCGGAGTGGCAACGTATTGCGGGCCATTCTAACCGACCTGCCGGGGCCTTGCGGGGACGGCCCCGGTGCGCTCACCGGGCACCGCATGGCGGAACATAGGGAAATGCGAAATCCGGGACGTCTCGTCCTGCGCAGGGCGGCGCGCGCCCTGCCCTTAGCGCAGGCGTCGCTGCACGGCCATGAAGACGGCGCAGAGCGCCGCCAGACACGCGAAGCCGAAGAACACGTTCACGCAGGCAAGCACGAGCGCCTGTTGCGACGCGAGGCCGCCCACCCAGGCCGACGCCATGTGCGCGGCGGTCGTCGCATCGACACTGGCGCCGAACGCCTGCTGCGCTTGTGAGACGGCCGCGTTGTACGCCGGGTTGAGCGGCGTCATCGACGGCGTGAGTTGATGCATGAAGACCGCCTGCCGGTCCTGCATCAGCACGGCCATTACCGACACCGACATCGAGCTCACCAACTGGCGCACGATGTTCTTCGTCTGATAGCCGTGCTGGAAGACGTACTCGTCCATACCGCGAAACGTCAGCTCGGCAATTGGAATCATGGCGAACACGCCGCCGAGCCCGCTCAGCACCATCGGCAGGAGCAGCCACTGACTCGACACGCCCTGATAACTTTGCGAGAGCAGGAAGGCATAGCCGAGCAGGCACAAGTAACCGAGCAGCACAAACGGCTTGAGTTGCACGAACTTCGGACGCGCGACGGTGTATATCACGGCCACAACGAGGCTCGTCACCGACGCCACGGCCTGCAGATAGCCGGTGTGCTCCACGCTCCAGTTGAGCCCTTGCTGCATGTAGATCGGGAACAGATACGACGTCGAATACGAAAAGAAGTAGTACACGGCATAGCCGCCCAGTCCCAGCACATAGGCCGGATTGCGCACCAGCACGCGAAAATCGATCAGCGGCTTGTGATGCGAATACTGATGCCACATGTAGCCCATCGCGCAGATCGCCCCCACCAGGCAGAGTTCGACCAGATGCAGCGGATCGGAGAAGAAGTCGAAGCGCGAGCGCTGCATCATCACTTCGACGAACAGCACGCCGGCGGCGAAGAACACGATGCCACGCATTTCAAACTCGCCTTCGTCGCGCAAGCGCTCGCGGAAGTCCGGGATCACGAGCCACGAGGCGATCGCCCCCGCGAGCGCGATCGGCACGACGGCGAAGAACACCGACGACCAGACGAAGTGATCGACGAGATAGCTGGCGAGCAGTGGCGCGGAGATTTGTCCGCCGAAGAAGCCGTAGGTAAAGAAGCGCAACGCCCTCAGCCGAAGCTCCGGCGCGAAACACAGGTTGATGAGAATTCGGCTGGCGGTAAACAGCGACCCCGCACCCAACCCGAGCACGAAACGTGCGACGGCGAGCTGCGTCGACGTGTGCGCCATGCCGCACAGCCATGCCCCAAACGCCATGAGCGTGAGCGCGCCGGTGAGGAACGCGCGATACCCCAGGCGCGAGGCCAGCCAGCGCTGCTTGAGAATCACGAGGATCCCCGCCACGGCGTAGAGCGTCGAGACAAACGCGTATTCTTCGGGGGCGGCACCGACGCCGCCCGCGATATGGGACGACGCGAACACGAACATGCCGTTCTCCAGCATTTCAATGCCTGTGGCGGCGGCAATCACGGCCATCAACACGCGCTGCCGTGTCGTGTGTGCCAACCGCAATCCCCAGGAATTCATCTTCGCCTCGCCAATGAAAACCGCCCGGGATCTGCCTGAAGATGCCGGGCGGTCATGACACACCGAGTGTCAGCGTGCCTTACATGGGAGTCTAGGCGTTGCCGGCTTGCGGACCAATGGGATGGCGGCCAATACGCTATTGCCGATTTGGCAACAATGCGCCACTCAACAAGCCGTTCGTCCAGGCCGGGGGGACCTTAGCGCCGCACGCCAGCGGTGCGGGCGGGGCCGCGGTGGCTCGGATCGAACATCGCGAGCAGGTAGATCAGCACGAGGTACGGCCATGTCCAGGCGAGCCAGCGCGCCAGCACATTGAAGTGAACGTAGCGGCCTTGCCGCCAAGACTGGAGCGCCGCCTCGTAGTATGGATTCGCGGGCAGCAGATTGACGAACACCAGCAGCACGACAAGCGCGCCCAGCGCGACGGCCCCGCGCAGCGCACGCGGTCCGCGGCCGGCGACGAGCAACACCAGCGCGCCGATGACCACACCGTAAATGGCGCCCGCCGTCACCCAGTCGAATGCCTGCGCGGGCGAGAACTGCCACGCCGACGCGATGGCCTTGATCGCGAACGCGCTGGTAAACATGGCACACAACAACGGCACACGCGGTGCCGTCCGGCGCATCGCGAGCGTGGCGAGCAGCCCGGCCAGCACGGTACCGCTGGCGCTCACCACCGTCTCCCACAGGGCATGACTGGCGACGGCATCGAGTTCGGAAAGGTAGTCCTGCAATTGCCCCAAGCGCGGCACCCAGTCGATCACCAGACCGGTGACGTCGGGATCCTGCCAGAGCCATATTTGGCGCACCAGATCGCCATCGCCAAAGAGAAACTGCTGCGGGTAAGCCTGCGCCCACGGCCACAGGGCCAGCAACACAAGCAGCAGGCTCGCGTGGCGTTCGAACCATGCGAAGCGCAAATGCCGCAGCCATCCCCGATCGAGCAACGGGCTCGTGAGCGGCACCGCGATGGCGCCACCGATGAGTGCGCCGAGCGCGTTCGTGGCGAGATCGACATTCGACGCCACCCGCGTCGGCAAGTACGTCTGCAACGCCTCGATACCACCGGAAAGCAATGCGCCGAGCACGAAGGCGGCGACGACGGCGCGCACACCCCGCCAGGCCGGATGCAGGGCCAGCACGGTCAACATGCCCAGCGGCAGGTATCCAAGCACGTTGGTGATCACGTCGAACTGCGTGATCCAGCGGGGTAACGGCGCGAACAGATAGTCGAACGGCCCCACGGCCGCACGCTGGAACTCGAACGGATACAGGCTCGCATAGGCGATCAGCAGTATCAGGCACAGCAGCGCCTGACGCGCAAGCGGCGAAGCGCGTCGTTGCCAGGGTTTGATGTCCTGATCGGTCATCGGCGGCACGAGCCTATCGTGCTGTCGCGCCCGGGGCCGACGACGCGGCAGGCAACGACGGCCGGGCGCGTGCCGCTGTCCCGGCCGTAGCCGACGGTGCCGGCACGCGCCCGGCAAGCCACTGAATCAGTTGCGTCTGCACCGCGTCGCTGGCCGCGGCAAGCGCGCGGGTGCCGCCGGCTGCGTCGGCACTCGCAGCGGGGGCCTGCGCACGTAACGTCGTCTGCGCGAGCAGCTTCGGTCCATCGAACAACGTGGCGCGCACCTGGACAACGCCGTGGCTTGTCGACGCACTGTCGAAGTACTGCGCAAACTCTTCGATCTCCACGCGCAGCGCTGGCGCAGCGGTCGGATCGCCTGCCGCCAGCACCGGCCTGTCGACCGACAACGCCGCGCGCAGCCGATCCCCGAAGAGCCGCGCGGGCGACGCCAGCCATCGGCTGTTCGCATACCCGCGCGCCTGATCGCCATCGCTGGAGGGCAAGCGGTAGTAGATCGTGTCGACGTCGAGCCAGCTTGGCGCATTGACCACCACTTTCAGCGGCGACATCCGCAGGCCACCGGTCGCGGCCACGTCCGATGCCGGGGCGGCGGTGTTGGCGGCGGTGTTGGCGGCGGTGTTGGCGCTAGTGTCCCTGGCATTGGCAGCGACATTGGCCGACGCGGCAGGGATCGTCGGCGGGCCGAGATCGAAGCGCGTCAACGAGGCCGACGGTGCCGGGGCGGCGCACCCCGCCACCAGCACAACCGCGGCGGCGCAAAGCCACCCGGCGGCGAGCGCACGCGCACGCTCGCCGCCGCGAGGCGCGACGGCTACCTCGTTGGCGTTGACCGCGTCGATCGGCTCAATCATCTCGATATCCCCTTGCATGACGGTGTTGCGCATTATTGACGTCCTCCGCCGGGCCACGAGAACCCCGCTTCCCCCGGACCGGGTGGCGGTGGCGACGTGCCGAAGAGCAGTGCGCGCGGATTGCGATTGATCGTCTCGGCCGCTTGCCCGACGGCCTGCGTCGTGAAGCGCAAATCGTCCGAGAGCGTGTTCAGGCGCGGCAGCGCTTCCTGTTGCAGCGACCCTTCGAATGTTTCCATCGTTCCCTGGAACGCCGCCAGACTCGACGCCGCCTGATCGGCCGCGCGTCCCACGCTATCCAGGTTGCGCACGAGCGGCCCCTGAGGATCGGTCAATTGATCGGTCAGACGATGGGCCCCGGCAAGCGTGCCGGTGAGCTCGCGCACGGTGTCGGGTAACTGCGCCGTGACGGGCTCGAGCTGCTGCGCCACGCGATCCACGCTTTGCGCCGCGGCCTTCACGCTGTTGATCGAATCGAGCATGGCCTGCCGGTTGTCGGGCGACAGCAGCGTATTGACCGAGGACGTTGCCTCTTCGAGCTGATGCACCAGGTTGTTGCCGCGCCGCTGCAGTTCGTCCACGAAACTCGGGCGCAGTTGCAATTGCGCGACTTGCTTCTCTGACGACGACAGCAACGTTCGGTCGCGTCCATCGTCGTCCAATTGTACGAATGCCAACCCGGTCACCCCTTGATAGCTCAACGTGGCGAATGTCGACCGGGTCATCGGCGTGCCTTTGTTCACGAGAATGCGGATCAAAATCTGCCCAGGCGTGCGCGGGTCGAACTTGATCGACTCGACCTTCCCGACGGACAGGCCGCGGTACCGCACGGCGGATTCCGGATTGAGTCCGGTCACGTTGGTGTGCGAGACCAGGTCGTAGGGAAGGCGCACACGGTTGTCGCGATTGAACCAGTACACCGCCCCGGCGACGGCGGCAAGCAACACCAGCGTGAAGAGGCCCGCCATGAAAGCGTGCGATTTATTTTCCATCGTCGAGTAACTCCGAAATCTTGGCGCGCCGCGCCGCAGGCAATGCCAGCAACGCGCGTCTGCCGCGTTCACCGAGGAAGAAGCTGTGGATGAACGGGTGATCGACACGGACCACGTCTTCCACCGGCGCATTGACGAGCACCCGCCGCTCGGCGAGCACCGCCACGCGCGTGGCGAGCATCATCACCGTGTCCAGATCATGCGTGACCATGACGACGGTCAGGCCCAGCGAGCGGTGCAGGCCGCGAACCATGTCCACGAATTCGTCTGACGCCTGCGGATCGAGCCCAGCCGTGGGCTCGTCGAGAAAGAGCAGTTCCGGCTCCAGTGCAATGGCCCGCGCGATCCCTACGCGCTTGATCATCCCGCCCGACAGCTCCGACGGCATGCGGTTGGCCATGCGCCCCGACAGCCCCACCATCTCGAGCTTGTACATCACGACATCGCGAATCAGGTCTTCCGAGAGCGTGTGCAGTTCGCGCAGCGGTTGCGCAATGTTGTCGAACACCGTCATTGCGGAGAACAGTGCCCCGCGCTGAAACAACATGCCCGAGCGGCGGCGCAGCAGGTGCGCGCTGCGACGATCGATCGTCGTGATGTCGTGACCGAAGACGCTGATGTGGCCAGTGGTCGGCGACTCCAGCCCGATGATCTGGCGAATCAGCGTGGTCTTGCCCGAGCCTGAGCCGCCGACAAGCGCAATGATCTCGCTTTGCCGTACGGTGAGATCCAGATGCTCATGAATCGTGTGCGTACCGTAGCGCTTCGTGAGATCGCGCACCTCGATCACCGGGTCGGCATCGCCCGGCAGGCTTGACGACACAGGCGGACAACCCGCCGCGGCGCCGGATATCACATCGCTGGCGTAAGCCTGCGCGGCGGGAACGGCCGCGACGGCCGAGGTAGCGAGCGCTGGGGCACGATCGGGTACGGGGGATTGGGACATCAGCCGATCCCCGTGTTGCGAAACAGAATCGCGAAGATGGCATCGGCCAGAATCACCACGGTGATCGACGTCACTACGGACTGTGTCGTGCCCTCCCCAAGGCTCTGCGTGTTCGGTTTGACCCGCATGCCGAAATGGCAGGCCACGAGCGCGATCAGCATGCCGAAGACGCCCCCTTTTCCCAGGCCGATCCACAGATTGGCGATGGGCACGGCATTGGGCAACGTGGTGAAGAAGTAGCGCAGTCCGATACCGAGTTCGTACTTTGCCGCGAGCGCGCCGCCGAGCAGCGCGATGATGTTCGTCCACATGACGAGCAGCGGCATGGCAATGGCCAGCGCAATGACCTTCGGCAGGACGAGCCGCAAACCGTGCGGAATGTCCATGACGCGCATCGCGTCGAGCTCTTCGGTCACGCGCATCACGCCGAGCTGGGCGGTGATGGCCGACCCCGAGCGACCCGCCACGAGAATCGCGGAAAGCACCGGGCCGAGTTCGCGGATCACGGCGAGACCGAGGATGTTGACGATGAACGTGCTCGCCCCATACAACTTGAGTTGCTGGGCCGACAGATAGGACAACACGATGCCGATCAGGAACGCCACCAGCGCCGTGATGCCGAGTGCCTTGGCCCCGGCGCTATAGATATTGGCGGACATCTCCAGCCATGGCGCACGAACCGGATGACGAATGACGCGGCCGAGGTCGATCACGAAGCGTCCGAACATCGTGACGCCGTCGCGCAAATGCTCGCCCAGCGTGAAGAGCGACGCCCCCAGCCGGCTGATCGGATCGAGGCGGCGGGTGGGCGCCGGACTCTGTCGCGAGCGATCGAATTCGGCGAGGTGATCGAAGAGCGCCCGCTGTGTCGGCGTAAGCGCGACGCGCTCGGGAAACCGACGTTGCCAATAACGCCACAGCGCCTGCGCGCCGACGTGGTCGAGCCGCTCGACGCGGGTCAGGTCCCACGCCAGGTCGCTCTGCGGCAGCGAATCGACCAGGCGCAACAGCGTCTTCTTGCGCTGCGAGAGGGCGAGCGCTGTCCACAGACCGTGCAGCATGACCACCGGGCCTTGCGCCGTGGTGGTCAGCTCCAGAGTGGGCACGGCATCGAGGTTCAAAACAGACGATCTCCTGGCGACAAACTCGTCGAAATCCGGCAAAACGCGGTCATTGTACGGTACAGGGGCGACCAGTCGATGGCAACCCGGCGCAGGCTGAAAACGCGGTGGTGCTGGCCGATTGGGTCCTCGGACAATACCGAAAAACGGGGACGACGGCAGTGCAGACCGGCGCGGCGCCGGCCTCGCCGCTACAATAGCAACCATGAATAAAGCCGCGCCCTCCTCGCCGAACGCCCCCCTCGCCCCAATGGCGGCGGATTCGTCTGAACGCCCCGCCGACGAGGGTGGCGAGCCGTCGCGCGACACCGTATCCCGCCAGCTCGATGGCGACCGAATTCGCTCGGCGCTGGCCGCCACTTGCCGCAACTGGCAGATCGACGTGGTCGAGACCACGAGTTCCACGAACCTCGATCTGCTGGCCCGCCTTCGTCAGGACGCGTCGTGCGCGCCCATGCTGCGCGCCGCGATGCGCCAGACGGGCGGACGCGGACAACGTGGCCGCGCGTGGCAGAGCGTACCGGGCGACAGCCTGACGTTTTCGCTCGCCTATGTGATGCCGGGCGGACCGGCCGAACTGGCCGGGTTGTCGCTCGCGACAGGCATCGCGGTGGTGGAAGGACTCTCGGATCTGCCGCTGTCGGCACCGCAGGCGCTCGGACTCAAATGGCCCAACGACGTGCTACTGCGCGGCGGCAAGCTCGCCGGCATCCTGATCGAGACGCTCCCGGCCGGCCCAGGGCGCATCGGCGTCGTGATCGGCATCGGTGTCAATCTTCGGCGGGTCGCTGACGTGGCCGCCCGCATCGACAACGCCGCGCCTTCCGACGGCGGCACGACCTCATCGACCGCCGTGCAGGCCACGCCGCCGGCGGCGCTCGAATCGGTGCTGGTCGATCCGGATATGTCGACGGTGTTGATCGCATTGGTCCAGCGTCTCGCCACCATGCTGGATCGCTTCGCCGTGCATCGTTTCGGTGTCTTCCGTGACGACTGGGAAGCCATGCACGCCTATGGTGGGGCGTCGATTCGCGTCATCGAAAATGGTCGCGATCTGTTGCAGGGCGTGGCGCTCGGCGTCGATTCGCAAGGTCGGCTGCGCGTCGCGACGCCTGACGGCGAGCGCACGATTGCCAGCGGAGAAGTCTCCGTGCGATTGCTCGATGCTTCCCGCACGCGTGATGCCCAAGGGGGCCGTGGATGAGCGCCGCCCGACAGACACCGCCACAACGACCGGCGGACACCGCGAAGTCTGCGGCAACGGTGGCGGACACCCGCCTTGCGAATGCCTCGCGCGACAGCCTCGACACACATGGCGCAAGCAGCGCTGACGGTGCACCGTGGCTGCTCGTCGATGCCGGCAACAGCCGAATCAAATGGGCGCTTGCGCCGGCCGTGCGCCCAGCGGGTTGGCGCGCAGCGGCGCCGTCCTTTCTGGCCAGCGGTGCGGTCGATCACGCCGAATGGCGCACGCTCGCCACGCAAATTCGCGCGGGCTGGGCCGCGCTGGTGTCGGGCTCGGGAGAGGCTCACTTCGCGCCGAACATGACACCGCTCGCCACCGGCCATGGCAGACGGGACGAAGGCTTCGTCTGCCCTGCGCCAGCGGGTGTCTGGCTTGCCAATGTGGCGGGCGATCCCGCGGAACAAGCCGTGCGCATGACACTGCAAACGCTGTGGGGCCTGCCATCGGCCGATTGGCTGCAGGTCTTGCGCGCCAGCGAATCGCGAGCGGGGGTGCGCAATGGTTATCAAGTCCCCACACAGCTCGGCAGCGACCGCTGGGCCAGCCTGATCGGCGCGCACGCCGCGTGGCCGGGCGAACATCTGCTGATCGTCACGTTGGGCACGGCCACCACCGTGGAAGCCTTGCGTGCCGACGGCGATTATCTCGGCGGGCTGATCGCCCCGGGGCCCGCACTGATGCTCCAGTCGCTTGCCCACGGCACCGCACAATTGCCGACGCTAGACGCCACCATGCCAACCGGCGGACAAGCATTTGCATGCAGCACGACCGATGCCATCCTGCGCGGTTGCGCCGCGGCGCAAGCCGGCCTGGTCGAGCGCAGTCACGCGCAATTGCAGGCACAACTCGGCGCACCCGTGCGTTGCGTGCTCGCGGGCGGCGCACGCCAGGCGCTTGCGCACACCCTGACCGTGCCCGTTACCGAACACGATCAACTGGTACCGGCCGGCTTATACGAGGTGGCGCTTCGGGCTGCCGAGGGCGGCGCAGCGGCGAGCGCCACATCCGTCCCCCACATGACCGATATGTCGGTATCCCCATCGCAAGATGCCGATCCATCCCCCGGGGGTGCTTGAGATGTTGCGTGCGCTGTTGCTTGTCATGTTTCTCGCGGCGAATGCAGCACTCGCCGCTGTGCAGTTCGGCTGGCTGAAATGGCACGATGTGCTGCCTGCCACCGGCCGCGAACCGGCGCGGGTCGAAAGGCAAATCGAACCGGAGCGCATCCGCTTGACCGGAGCAGCGATCAGCGGTCAGTCGCCCGCCGCCTCCCCCCCCGTCGGTACGTCGGGCGGGAGACACGAATCGCAAGCCTCACGAGCGGCGGCGACGGCCGGCGCTTCGGGGGCGAGCGTTGCATCGGCAGGGTCGTCCAGCCCCGGAACGTCCGAGTCGGCATTGACGACGATGGCCGCAAGCCGGGCCGTCGCCGCCGCGACAACGAACGCGGTATCGGGCGATTCGGCGGCTTCGCAGGCCGCCGCCGCGAAGGTCACGTCCATCTGCCTGGATGTCGGCCCGTTCGCCGCCAACGACGCGCAACAAGCGCGCGGCCTTTTGCTCGCCGCACTGCCTTCGGGACAAGGTGAGATTCAATCGATGGCGCTCGACAAGCGGTACTGGGTACATCTCGACCCGGTGCCCAATAAACCCGCCGCCGATAAACAGGTTGCGCAATTGCGTGCAGCAGGGGTGACGGAGTATTTCCTGCTCAACGGCGAAGGCTCGACGCTCGTCGTCTCGCTCGGACTGTTCAACGACAAGGAGCGTGCGGTGCGCTTGATGAGCGCCGCGCAGAAGCGAGGCATCACGCCGCAACTGAGCGAAAGGCCCAATGCCAAGAGCCGGATCGTCTACCGAATTGTCGGCATCAACGCGAATGCCGCGGCCCAGATTCGCAGCGTCGTGACGCAACAGTGGACTGCGCAATGGGTGCAGACTTGTCCCGCCCCGGCCGCGAGCGCACCGGGGTAACGGTCGCGTCACGCTTCGTCGGATGACGTCCGCTGCGGCCGGTGGCGGCTGGCGGCTGACGGCTGGCGGCTGACGGCTGGCGGCTGGCGGCTGGCGGCTGGCGGCTGGCGGCTGACGGCTGGCGGCTGACGGCATCGGGTTATGTTCGGTTGCGCCGGTCCGAGCCCAGCCGATCCGAGCTGACGCGACCCGAGCCGGGTTGAGCCACGCTCAACCACGCTCAGCCACGCTCAGCCACGCTCAGCCGACGCGCTTCAACGACACGACGGGCCGCACAATCCCGGTCTGTATACCCCGCGCGTTCTTGACGATCGGCGACACCCACGGCGCCAATCCGGTCGCCTCGGGCGACGCGACCAACCCGAGGGCCTTGAGTACGGCCACCGCTGCGGTATATAACGCACGCATATTGCCGTCGACAACTTTGATGGCAATGCCCAGGCCCGCGGAGCGCACGCCGATCGTCTGCACGCCATCGGCGCCGATCTTGGCCACCCAGTCCCCGGGTGCCATGCGCATGAACGCCAGATCGTTGCGCGCCGTGCCGGACACCATCTCCGGCTGCTGCGTCATGGCGGCGAACAAGGTCGAGAGTGCCGCATCGTCGCTTGCGGCGAGCCGGGCGTACGCGGCAGCGAGTCTGTCGAGCGGCAACGCGTAGTTCGGCGCGGAGCATCCGTCAATGCCCAACGCCAGCGTCTCGCCCTTCACGCCGACGACATCGCCGACGCGTGCGCGAATCGCCTGTTGCAGCGGATGCGCCGGATCCAGGTAGGTATCGAGCGGCAAGCCGTGCTGCACGCAATACGCGAGAAAGCCCGCATGCTTGCCCGAACAGTTGTGATGCAGCGACGTCGGCTTCAGATCCGCCGGTGCACGTCGACCGGTGGCGGAGTAAAACGTCGGCATGTGACAGCCGCACTGCAAATGATGCTCGTCGCAACCCGCCTTGTTCAGCAGGCTTTTCACACCGTCGACGTGAAACGCCTCACCGGAGTGGCTCGCGCACAGTAACGCCAGCTCCGGCTGCGTCAGACCGAAATGCGCGACGCCGTCGCCCTCGACGAACGGCAGCGCCTGAAAGGGCTTGAGCGTGGAGCGCGAAAACGTCAGAAACGACGGGTCGCCTGCGGCATATCGCAAGCGCCCTTGCGCGTCGACCACGGCTACGGCGCCGTAATGCACGCACTCGACCGTATCGACGCCCATCGCGCCGCGCGTGACTTCAACGAGCGGGGCCAGATTCATGATTGGGCGCGCACCTTCTTGAGCAGCGACGTCGTCGAGCGTTGATGTTCGAACGGAATGGCCAACGCCTTGCCGCCCCAGCCACGCACGAGCGCAGACTCCGGCAGCGTGTCCATGTCGTAGTCGCCGCCTTTGACGAGAATGTCGGGACGCACGGCGGCAATCAGCGCCTCGGGCGTCGATTCGCCGAACGTCACGACATAGTCGACGCTTTGCAACGCCGCCAGCAGCGCGGCACGGTCGTTTTCGTTATTGATCGGCCGGTCGTCGCCTTTGCCGAGCGTGCGCACCGAGGCGTCGCTGTTCACCCCGACGATGAGGCACGCCCCCAACGCGCGCGCCTGCGCGAGATAGGTCACGTGACCGCGATGCAAGATGTCGAACACGCCGTTGGTGAACACCAGTGGTCGCGGCAGCGTCGGCGCCAATGCGGCGAGCGCCTCGCGCGGGAGAATCTTGGCCTCGAAATCGGCCGGAGGAATGACTTGGGAAGCGGACATGACGATCGTTCGAAATAGGTGCGGTATTGTCCCACGCCGCGTATGAGGCAACAAAAAAGGGGCCGAAGCCCCTTTCCTGTCGATACCGTCGGCGCCGAACGCGCGATTACGATGCCGTGGCAACGGCCGGTGCGGCCACCGCCGCCAGACGGCTGGTGATTTCCTTGCGGTAACGGTTCAAGTCCTGCGCCGTCGCGAACGTGTGCTCGAACAGGAGAGACATGTTGTGCAGAATACGCTCGACGACCTTCTTCTCCCAACTGTCGTCGAACTTGATTTGCTCGTCGAGCCAGTGTTCGAGCCACTCCGGTTCCGGCAAACGCGACTGCACCGTGTCGTTCGGGAACAGGTCCTTGTTCACGTGCAGATTGGTCGGGTGCAGCGGCTTTTCGGTGCGACGCGCCGACGCCATCAGCACGCCGATCTTCGCGAACGCGGCGCGCGCGTTATCGCCGAAGCTCGTCAGTGCCTTCTTCATATAGCGCAGATAAGCGCCGCCATGACGCGCTTCGTCGCGCGAGATGATTTCGTAGATGGCCTTGATGACCGGCTCGGTGTGCCATTCGGCCGCACGGCGATACCAGTGATTCAGGCGAATTTCGCCGCAGAAGTGCAGCATCAGCGTCTCGAGCGGCGGGGCCGGGTCGAACGGGAAGCGCACGGCGTGCAGCTCGGCTTCGGTCGGCACGAGGTCCGGGCGGAAGCGGCGCAGGTATTCCATGAGCACCAGCGAGTGCTTCTGCTCTTCGAAGAACCAAACGCTCATGAACGCGGAGAAGTCGCTGTCGTCACGGTTGTCGCGCAGAAACATCTCGGTGGCCGGCAGCGCCGCCCATTCCGTGATGGCATTCATCTTGATGGTGCGCGCCTGATCGTCGGAGAGTTGGCTTGCGTCGAACTTGTCCCATGGAATGTCCTTCTCCATGTTCCAACGCACTGCCTCCAACGACTTGTACAGTTCGGGATACAGCATTTCGTTCATTTCAATTACCCCCAAGGTCGCGAGACCTTACACCAGGACTCAAGATAGTATTGTGAAAGTTTACGCCGAATTTCGACAGACAAAACGGTGAGCGTGTCGTGGGCGGCCCCCGCCGTCCGACTTCACGTCTTGAACCCTGCCGTCGCTGAAGGACGACGAATTAACGCCTGTAATCTGGCCGCATCCTGGCGATATGGCTTAGAGCGAGCCTACTAAAATATGGCCAAACTCTTGAATCATAACATAAAAGCCGTTTAATCCCGCCAACGTCGCCCCTCGCGTGACAGTAATGCGTCGTAATGTTGACACCCGTCAAATTGTCACGCAAAGCGCCTATGCTCATTGGGCGACCGGCTTTCCGACACACCTTCGGCGGCCAACCCGGCGCGCGGCCAGCCGCTTGCGCGTCTTGAGCATCGACGCGTGCGAATGCGGACATCACGGCAGCGCGTCAGGGTTTGCCCTTGTGCCACGGGCCTGCGCGCACGGCGTCCGATGGTCTACGCTGAAATCAATCGTTCCGTAAGTGTGACCGGGTGACAGCCCCCATCCCTGCCGACGCCGACGTTTCCTTTTTCCGCGCCGCGCTTTGAGGAAAGTTCTCAGTCGCAAATACGCAACACGTTGTATCGGCCGGCGCACCGGCAGAACGAGCCATGCGCCGCCAACGGGCCTACCGACTCGACTGGATCCTTGACCGATAAGGAGCCGAGCATGCCCACTCGTCCCGCACTTGCCGCATGGCTACGCACCGTCTGCTTTCTGGCGACGGTGGCAACGGCCCCCGGCGCCCTGGCGTTCGACGCCGGGCAACTCGCGTCGCAAGAAATCCCCACCGCCCATCTGGTCGGCCACGGGTCCTTCACGCGCCTGGGTTTTCATCTCTACGACGCGGAACTCTTCTCAGGCGCCGATCGCATCAGCGCGAACTGGAGTGCGCATCCGCTGGTGCTCGATCTGCGCTACGCGCGCAGTTTCAAATCTCATACGCTCGTGCAGCGCAGTCTGATCGAAATGGCCAAGCTGCAAGTGGCCACCGATGCGCAACGGGAGCGCTGGGCGGAAGAACTGGCGCGCATCCTGCCCGACGTGACGGCCGGGCAGCACTTGACCGGCGTCTTCCTGCCCGGCGACGGCACGCGGTTCTTCTCGGACGGCAAACTGATCGGCCAAATCGCGGGCGACGCCTTTGGCCGTGCTTTTTTCGCCATATGGCTGGATCCGCGCACCAGTGCCCCCGACCTTCGCGCCGAATTGATCAGCGACGCGCGATAAGTCGCCGGGGCGGCCAACGCCGCCGGTGTCTCATCCGCGCCACGCACGCTGCAACATCGCGGTGCAAACGTGCGTTGCGATTGATAATTGACCAAAAGTCGATCCCGGCGCCGCGCGCCCGGGATGACTGAGACCGGCCCCGCCCCGGCCATGGACGGGTCCATCGAATCGCGCTGTCCAGGCGCCCACGCGAGCATGCCTATGGATATCGATCATGCGGCTGCGCTCACGCGCCTGACGCGCTACTTCGAGACCCTCACCCGCCAAAGCGTCGGGAATCTGGGCGAGTTCTACGCGCCCAACGTCTATCTCAAGACGCCGCTGCACGAGGTGCGCAGCGCCGCCGAAGTGGCGACGCTGCTCACGCACCTATTCGAGCGCGTCGACGTGCCGCGCATTGAATTTACCGCCACGCTGCTGCAACACAATCAGGCGCTGCTGGTGTGGAATCTGCATTTCCATACCAAACGGTGGCTTGACGACGAACAGGTCATTCATGGCGCATCGCACCTGCGACTCGCTGTGGACGGACGCGTGGCCTATCAGCGCGACTATTGGGACGCCACTGAAGATATCTACGTCAAGCTCCCCATCTTCGGACGTCTATTGCGTTGGCTACGCCATCGACTGTTTCGTTGAGACGTCGGCACACGGCCATTTGCCAAAGGGCAGTTTTCTTCAATACACGGCGTCCGTCGCCGCCTACATTCGGAACCTCGCTTCACCCGCTTTCTTCAGTATCGAGGCATCCGATGACACTTTTCTATTCAATGGCGGCGTTCGCGCTGGCCGCTTCGATCACGCCGGGTCCGGTCAATGTCGTGGCACTGGGCGCGGGCGCGCGCTATGGCCTCGGACCGAGCCTGCGTCACGTGACCGGTGCGACGGTGGGCTTCGTCGCGTTGCTCGTGGCGGTCGGCTTCGGCGTGCACGAGTTACTGCACCGGATGCCCGTACTGATGCACGCGATTCAGTGGTTCGGCGTGGCGTTCCTGCTTTATATGGCCTACAAACTGGCGATCGATAACGGCGTGTTGAACGACGCCGACACGCGGCGTGGCCCGACCCTATCGAAAGGCGCCGTCATGCAGTGGCTCAATCCGAAAGCCTGGCTCGCGGCGCTGGCCGGAATGGGCGCGTACACGGCAGGTGATCCCGCGCGCATCTGGCAATTCGCGGCGATCTACTTTGTCGTTTGCTGGTGCTCGGTGGGATGCTGGGCCGCCGCGGGTGCGATGTTGCGTCATCGCATGCGCGACGCGCGGCGCGTGCGGCGTCTGAACTGCGCGATGGCGGCGCTGTTGGCGGGAAGTGCCCTGTATCTTGTCGCGACCGGCTAAGGAAACATGCGCCTTCGCGGCGTCGAATCACGCGGCGTGCGGCTCCCGGTAATGCCCCGGCGTCGTGGCGAGGCGTTGTTTGAAGGCGCGTTGGAAATGCGCCTGGTCCGCGAAGCCCGCATCGAGCGCCACCTCGGCAATGGCATGTCCACGGCGCAGTCGGCGCCGTGCATATTGAATCCGCTGGTCCATGAGAAAGGCGTGCGGCGTGAGTCCGTATTGCTCTCGAAAGACGCGTGTCAGGTAAGACGCCGACAGGCCCGCCGCCGCGCAAATCTGCGCAAGCGTCAGCGCCTCTGTGCAGTGGGCACGGATGAAATCGGCGGCGCGGCGCAGCTTGTGCGAGTCGTCCCGCATCGGTTGCGGCGCAGGGTTCAACCGCTCGTGCACGTCGATGAAAAACTGCTGTACCACGCTCTCGCGCTCAAGCCGGTCGCGCGTCGCGTCGGTGCAAACGTCATAGAGCCGGTTAAGCCCCTGGTACAACACCGGATCGTCAGCGGACATCGGGTCGAACAGATGCAAATCCTGTCCATGCCCGAAACCCAGTTCCCGCTGCGTTTCGCGCAACCACGCCGTGTCGACGAACAGCATCCGATAGGCCCACGCCTCGTCGTCAATGGGATTGCAAGCATGCACCGCGTCAGGGTTCATCACGACAACGCTGCCGCGGCCCACCGTCTCGCGTGCCCGGCCATTCCGATAGGTACTCCGCCCTCCCGTCACGGCGCCGATGGAAAACGTCTCATGGCTGTGCAACGCGTAGCAGACGCGACGCCCATCGCGCACCTCTCGCGCTTCGAGAAACGGCAGCGCCGGATCGCGCCAGAACGTCGACGGGTACGGACACGCAACAGTGGATTTCGACATAGGGACAGGATCAGTGAGGACAACAACTCATGCGGCCGGCTTGCCAGTATCCGCCACGGCGGCGGGCGACTCCGCCGATAGCGGCGAATTCGCCGGCAACCCCACGCCCCCGACCGCCCCGGCCTCGACACGATGGAGCGGGCTGGTGCCATCCGCTTCCGCCACGAGCCATGCGGCAATCGCGTCGCGCTGCGCGTAGGCGTCGGCCTCGCCCAGCGCAATGAGTTCCTGCGTGTAAGACGACTCGAACAGCAGGTAGCTGGCGAAGGCCGCGCCGCGCGCTTCGTCCGCCCCGATCGCGCCGAGGATCGTACGAACGGCCCGCGGCAACTGCTGCAGATGACGCGCTGCAATCGGCTCGATGCGCTGGCTTGGCGAGATCAAAAGCGTCTCGATGGGCCGCCAGCCGCTGGATTCGCGTTGCGCCTCGGGCACATGCCGCAGCACGTTGTTGATGTGCTGGAGTCGCTCCAGATCCGCCGACAGGCCGTCGATGAACACGCTCGCGAGCGCCTGCCCGCCAATCTGCGCCAGACTGGGATAGCCGCCGATGCGCTCGCCGCTGCTGTCGAGTCCGTACTGTCCGTGCGCCGCGCCAATGATGAGGATGCGGGTGGCGCCCAGATGGATCGGTGGACTGAGCGGCGCAATCTGGCGCATCGATCCGTCGCCGAAATACTCGGGCTGCCCGTCGAGATCGAGCTCGACGGCGGGGAAAAGAAATGGGATCGCACTCGATGCCAGCAAGTGCTGCACGCTCAGCGGCACCGCACGCGCCAGGCGCAGCGAACGCTTCCAGGCCTGAATCGGCTCGGCGCTCTGATAGAAGGTGACATGCTTGCCTGACGAGTACGAAAGCGCCGTCACCGACAAAGCCTCGAGCGCCCCCGACGCGAAAACGTCGGGCAGTCGATCGAGACGAATCGCACTGCGCAGCATGTCGCCGAGTGGCGACCAATCGAACAGCGAGCGCGGTGAGCGACGCAGCGCCCAACCGAGCGAAAGCGCCGCCAGCCAGCGTGCCCCGGTGCCCGCCATGCCCAGCGAGTCCGCGCGGAACACCTGACCGGCGTGAAATTGACGCCACACTGCGTCCAGCTTCATGACCCCATGCTGGAAATCGTCGGCGTGCGAAGCGAGCGCGGCGGCGTTGATCGCGCCGGCCGAGGTGCCACAGACAATGGGAAACGGAATCGCGCGCCGCGACGGCAGAACCTCGCGTTGGATCGCGGCGATCGCGGCCAGCACGCCCACCTGATACCCCGCGCGTGCTCCGCCGCCCATCAGGACGAGGCCAGTACGTTCGCCTGAAATCATGGGGGCCTCCTCCCGCCGTGGTCAACGTTGTGGTTGTGGCTGCCTTTGTCGCTATCGCCGTGACCGATGCCGCCGTCGCTCCTGCCGCATGCGTCGTTGGTCCGACCGCCCTACCACTTCCAGCCGGCCTGCTTACCCGGCGTCTTGCCTGCGGCGGGCGCGGCCTTCGCCGACGTCTTGGCAGACGTTTTTGCCGCGGCCGACTTCGCCGGCGGCGTCTTGCTGGCCGGCGCACGCTTGGCCGCGGTCTTGCCCGTCGCCTTGCTCGTACCCGCCGCCCGCTTCGCCGTGCTGGCCTTTGCCGTGGCCTGGCCAGACGCCTGCGTTGGCTCCGCCCCCGCCGATTTCGTGGGTTTTGCGGGCTTTGCGGGTTTCGCCGTCGCGCCCTGCGTCGCCTTGGCTGCAGCCTCCGACATTTGCGCCGCCGCCGCTTCCGTCATCTGTGATGCCGACACGCCGGCCGCCTGCGCGGCAGCGGCAATCTGGTCGAACTGCGTGCGCATCGCGTTGAACCAAAGCGACGGGTCCAACGCACCGTAAGCGTTGCCCGCCTGCGCGAACGGCGACTGTGTGTCGCCGCCCGCCGGGGCTTCCTCGGCCGCGGCCGCCTTGGGTTCCGGCTCCGGTTCCGGTTCCGGCTCGGGTTCCGGTGCGCTCGCCTGCGGCTCGACGTCTTGCGCCGGCGCCTCGGTGGCAAACGGTGAGCGCCAGAAGTTCGCCGCGCCCGCCTGTCCGAACGGCGACGCACTCGCCTGCGCGTCGCTCGCGGCGCCGAAGGTGCCGGTGCCGAACGAGCGAAGCGTCGCATAGGTGGCCCGTTGCACTTCGAAGGCCTGGATCGTCGAGCGCAGCACGTTCAGATTGAGCGTGAGCCACTGCTCCACCGCACGCATCTCGGCGATGCGATTCTCGATCTCGTCGGGATCGAGCAACGGTGCCGCGCTCTGCATCAGCTGCGTGAGCGGCGAGGTAAATGTCGCGGGCGGGCTGAACGCTTCCCACATCTTCTTGAGAATGTCGAAGCCGTTGGGCATGGCACTCGTCGAATCGCTCATTACAGTCTCCAGTCACGGTCGGGGACGCACGGCCCGCGGGGCAATCCCGGCAAGTCGCGCACATCCTGAGCGCCTTCTCGCGCACATCGGCGCGCGAAGGGCGTATGGATATCGATCATACGCCGAGCGTGCGCCAGTGGTGTGTCAGAACGGGGCGTCACCGCCGTAATCCGGCGCGCGACGCTCGCGCAGCGACGCAATGCCTTCGCGCACGTCCGGCCCCGCGAAGCCCATGAATTCGAGTGCGAGCGACGCATCGAACGAGGGCCCCGCGCTGCGCAACCAGTTGTTGAGCGCGTACTTGGTCCAGCGAATGGCCGTGGTCGAGCCACGCGCCAGCTTGTCGGCCACTTCGAACGCGCGCGGCAGCAGGTCGGCCTCGTCGACGGTGAGCGACACGAGCCCGATGCGCTCGGCCTCTTCGCCCGTGACCGGCTCGCACAGCAGCAGGTAGTACTTCGCCTTCGCCATGCCGCAGAGCAGTGGCCAGACGATGGCGGCATGATCGCCCGCCGCAACCCCCAGCCGCGTATGGCCGTCGATGAT
The DNA here is from genome assembly GCF_902459625.1 of Pandoraea cepalis. Taxonomy (NCBI): domain Bacteria; kingdom Pseudomonadati; phylum Pseudomonadota; class Betaproteobacteria; order Burkholderiales; family Burkholderiaceae; genus Pandoraea; species Pandoraea cepalis. The sequence goes on along the minus strand of NZ_CABPRY010000001.1, from coordinate 582,093 downwards.
GCGCGCGGTCTTCGCGGCAATCGAGATGTCCGCCAGCAGGCCCGCGACCAACCCGGCCCCCACGGCCGGACCGTGCATGGCGGAGACGATCGGCTTGCTGCAATTGATCACGTTGTAGACGAGATCGCGCGCTTCGCGCCACACGCGGGCGCGCACGGCGAAATCGTCGGCCATGTCTTCCACGAGCGACAGGTCGCCGCCGCCGGAGAACCCCTTGCCTTCGCCTCGAATGACGACCGCGCGCGTCTCGGTGTCGCGATCGATATCGCGCCACACATCGGCCAGTTCCTGGTGCATGCGATGGTCGGCCGTCGACAGGCCGCTCTTGTTTGCCCCGGCGCCCATGATGAGTTCGAGCACGCCATTGGGATGCCGCTTGAATTGCAGCGACTGGTAGTGTTGATATGGGTCTTGCGACATGGCTTACCGCTCCAAAAAAATATCCCCGCGCAGGCGGGGATGGGGAGGCGGCGGCACCGGACAACGCCGATACCACCGACGGTCAATCTGTGGTGGATGCGCGCGGCGTCGGCCGCCTCACCGTCATGCGAGATCGGCAGGACTCACAACGTTCGCGCTTCACTCACGGCGCGAGTTGCCACTTGCCATTCTCGATTTCGACCATCACGCGAGCCCGCTGGTCGAGGCCGAGGTGATCGGTCGGGCTCATGTTGATCACACCATTCGTGACGTGCATGTTCTTGCTCGTCTCGAGCGCGTCGCGCAACGCCTTGCGGAATTCCGGCGTGCCCGGCTTGGCCGTCTTCAGCGCGATCGGAATGGCGCGCTGAAGCAGAATGCCGGCATCCCAAGCATACGAACCGAAGGCAGCCACCGTGCCGGCACCGAACTTGGCTTCGTACTTCTTGATGTAGTCGAGCGCCACCGCCTTGGCCGGATGATCGTTCGGCAGTTGCGACGCCACGAGCACCGGGCTCGCCGGCAGGTACGTGTTGTTGCAATCCTTGCCGCACACGCGCAGGAAGTCGTTATTGCCCACACCGTGGTTGTGATACACGAGCCCCTTGTAGCCGCGCTCGGCCAATGCCTTCGGCGGCAGCGCGGCAGGCGTGCCGGCGGCGCCCACGACGACGGCGTCCGGATGCGCGGCCATGATCTTCAGGATCTGCCCCGTCACGCTCGGATCGGTACGGGCGAAACGCTCGCTGGCGACCATCTTGATCTTGTGCAGAGCGGCGAACTTGGCGACTTCCTCGTAGAACGCTTCACCCAGCGCATCCCCCTGACCGATGAACGCCATCGTCTTCACGCCATGACGGCTCGCATGCTCGGCGATGGCTGAAGCCATCTGCGCGTCGGTCTGCGGTGTCTTGAACATCCAGTAACGCTTGGCGTCGACCGGTTCGATGATGCGGGCCGACGATGCCAGCGAAATCGTGGGCGTCGTGCCGCTGGCGATCACGTCGATCATCGCGAGCGTGTTCGGCGTGATCGACGACCCGATGATGGCGTCGACATGATTCTCGGAGATCAGCTTCTTGGTGTTCTGAACGGCGGTCGTGGTGTCCGACGCGTCGTCGAGCATGATGTACTCGACCTTCTGGCCACCGATCTCGGTCGGCAGCATGGTGATCGTGTTGCGCTCGGGAATGCCAAGTGACGCGGCAGGCCCGGTGAGCGAGATATTCACGCCGATCTTGACTTGAGCGGCAGCACCGCCGGCCATCGCCAGCAACATCGCGCCCAGCAGGGCAGTGCGCACGGGGTTTCGCATGGAGAGTCTCCTGATCTGGTCTGGCCCGCGCTCGTTTTTTCTCTTGCGCGGGCCCCCTGGAAAAGGTGCCTCGCGCAGCGCCGGCGAAAATTAGGGCCGGCTCGCCTACCCGATAGGGGTGCGAACCGACTCAAGGAGACAAAGCATAGCGGAGCCGGAATTCCCCGCCATATCCGGGTTCACCCTATTGACGCATCCCCGCGAGCGCCGAAAAGGTCTGCGGGACGCCGATCTTGAAGGCTCACAGGCGTTTCCCACCGCGCTGGCGACGAGATGTCATTCATCCAGCGGCGAGACGGCCTGATCGATAGCGCCGAAGATCGACTTGCCCTGGGCGTCGAACATTTCGATGCGCACGCGATCGCCGTAGCGCATGAACGCGGTCTCCGGCGCGCCCTTGTCGATCGTCTCCAGCATGCGCTTCTCGGCAATGCATGCGCTGCCGCGACTGCGATCCTTGTTGGAGATCGTGCCCGAGCCCACGATGGTGCCCGCGCGCACATTGCGCGTCTTGCACACGTGCGCCACGAGTTGGCCGAAGTCGAACACCATGTCTTCGCCGCATTCGGGCGCACCGAACTTCTTGTCGTTCCACTTCACCGTGAGCGGCCGGTGCACCCGGCCAGCGTGCCAGGCATCGCCCAGCTCGTCGGGCGTGACGGCCACCGGCGAGAAGCTGCTTGCCGGTTTGCTCTGGAAGAAGCCGAACCCCTTGGCCAGTTCGGCGGGAATCAGGTTGCGCAGGCTCACGTCGTTGACGAGCATCAACAGACGCACGCCTTCGAGCGCGCGCGCCGGGCTTGCGCCCATCGGCACATCCGACGTCACCACGGCAACCTCGCCTTCGAAGTCGATGCCGAAGTCTTCTGACGCGCAGACGATGTCGTCCGTCGGTCCCAGGAAGTCATCGCTGCCGCCCTGGTACATGAGCGGATCGGTCCAGAATTCGGGCGGCATGTCGGCCCCGCGTGCGCGGCGCACCAGCTCGACGTGGTTCACATAGGCCGAGCCGTCGGCCCATTGGTACGCGCGCGGCAGCGGCGCCATGCACTCGGCCGGATCGAACGCGAAGACGTTGCGCGCACGCTGGTGATTGAGTTCGGTATAGAGCGTCTGGAGCTGAGGCGCGTAGAACGTCCAGTCGTCGAGCACGCGTTGCAATGTGGGCGCGATGGCGTCGGCAATGCAGGCGCTCGACAGATCGCGCGACACGACGATCAGTTGGCCGTCGCGGGTGCCGTCCTTGCGGGTAGCGAGTTTCATGATATGGAGTCTGCGGGCCACCTGAGGCCCGATAGAATGGCGCGTGAAGCCAAAGATTCTACCTGAGGGCATTGCCCGCCCGTTGAACGGCCGCCGACACGATCTGTCGAACCGAGTACATCGCGATGTGAGATCCTGAGCGCGTGACGTTCCGGTGGATCGTGGCTCGTGCCGTCGCTCGCCAAACGTCGGAATCGCCCGCATTGTCCGTATCGCCCTTATTGCTCCTTTTGCCAAGCAGTGCCCAACGTGCCTCCGGCCCCCAACGATTCCCAGGACGCGGTCTTGCCGCCCGCTGGCCCGACACCGTCAGCGGCGGCTCGCCAGCGCGGGCTTTGGCGCACGCGTGGCTTCGTCTGGGCGGGCGTGATGGCCGCCGTGCTCGCCGTCCACGGGCTCATCGCATTGTGGGTCGCGAGCGACCGGTCGTCGATGGAAGACACGCCGATTCCCGACATTCCGGTCACGCTGATTCCGCTCAAACCTGTCGCGCCTCCCGCACCGCCAGCGCCGCCAGCGCTCCCCGCACCGTCAGCGCCCAAGCCGGCCGTCAAGCCGCGCCCCCGCAAGCTCGCCCCCCCCGCGCCGCGGGCCGCCCCCGATACACTTGCCGCACCGGCCACGGCGAACACGCCCGGGCCGCAGGCGGCCTCGCAGACCGTCGCAAGCGAAGGCGACACGTCCGGGGCGCCCGCCAGCAGCGCGCAAGCCACCTCGCCGCCCGGCCCGCCGCTCACGGCAGCCGCCGCCAATGGCGACAGGTTCGATCCGCCGCCCTCCGCCACGATGGCGTACGACGCGTACATGAACGGCGTGCGCAATCAGACCGGCGAACTGCAATGGGTCAACGCAAACGGCCATTACCGCCTGCGCGTGGCGGTGCCGATCATCTTCTTCGGCACGTTCGAGTTCATCAGCGAGGGCGGTTTTGACGTGAACGGCATTGCGCCATCCCGTTATGTCGAAAAACGCGGTCGTCGCGCCGAATACGTCAGTGACTTCCATCGCGATGGCACGCCGATGCTGCACTTCTCGCGCTCCGGCCAGTCCATGCCGCTCGCGCCCGGCGCGCAAGACCGATTCAGCGTGATGATGCAGCTGGCAAGCTATGCGAGAGGCAATCCGGAACGCTACGCGCAGGTCGGCGTGACGCACGAGTTCACGGTGGTCGACACGGACAGCAGCGAAGTCTGGCCAGTGCAGTACGTTGGCCGGGAAACCCTGCGCACGCCGCAGGGCTATGTCGAGACCCGCCACTTCACGCGGTTGCCGCGTAAGGCGGGTGACGAGCGACGCGTCGACATCTGGCTCGCGCCATCGCTGGACTGGATGCCGGTGCGCGTCAAGCAGACCGAGCCGTCGGGCAACGAATTCGAATTGGTTTTCACACAGAAGGCGTCGCCTTGAGCCGGCTTCGCACGGCCCGGCCCGCCGGGGCACCAAACCCGCGCGCCCACTCCTTAGAATTTCGAGCGATATGCGCGTCGCACCGCCGCGCGGCGCAGTGTTGCCTTGCTACTACGGTTCGCCAGCAGAAGTCCAAGGTTCCTGACATAATCAGAAACATCCCACTGCACCTACGCCACTTCGCCAACGCATCGACGAGATTTGGGGGGCCGCTCACCATGAAAGTCAGTGCCAACGGTGCATCGATTCATTACGCGGTGGAAGGCCACGGTCCGTGGGTGACGCTCGCGCATCCGCTGGGCGCGGATCTCACGATCTGGGACGATCTGGTGCCCGACCTCGCGGCCCATTTCCGGGTGCTCCGATACGACAGCCGCGGCCATGGCCGCAGCGACGTCCCCGCCGGCCCTTACACCATCGAACAACTGGCCGCCGACGCGACCGCACTGCTCAATTCGCTGGAAATCCCACGAACGCACTTCGTCGGCATTTCGATGGGCGGTGCCGTCGCGCAACAAGTCGCGCTCGATGCGCCGGAGCGCATCGCCAGCCTGACGTTGATCGACACCACGGCCGGTTACGACGACGCCGACGCGAAGGTGTTTCGCCAGCGCGCCACGCGGGCACGCGAACAGGGCATGAAGGCGCTTGCCGACGGCACGCTCGAGCGCTGGCTGGGCGAGCGCTTCCGCAAGCGCCACCCCGAGACATCGGAACGCGTTCGCGCGCTGGTGGCCAAGGCGCATCCGGAGGGTTTCGCGGCCGCCTGCGAAGCGCTGGCCGCGTTCGACGTGCGAGCCAAACTGTCGGAAATCGACGCGCCGACCCTGGTGCTGGTCGGGGAAAACGATCCCTCCACGCCTCCGGCCGTCGCGCGACGCATCGCCAGCGGCATCGCCGGTGCCCGGTTGGAGATCGTGCCCGACGCCGCCCATCTGTCGATCGTCGAGCAGAAACAGTTCGTAACCAATGCCCTTGCAACGTTTTTGCTCGGGGCTTCCTCTAACGTTTGAACCAGCATGCTGCGGGACCTGTCGCGGGATCTTTGACTAGGAGGGCCAAAACCATTGAATTCGTCAGCCGGTGTGCCGATAAGCGAATCATGGGGCACTGCCTCTTGAAATCGCGCCGCGTTGCCCCTATGTGGGTTACTGAGGACCAAGCAGGAACACCAGGAGAGTTGCCATGCTCATGATTTACAACAGCCCGAACTACTATGTCGTCGAGTTTGCCGCGGATAACGGCGATCACGCGCTATCTGCCGGTGGCTATGAAATCGTGGACAAAGCCGCTGGCCGTGAGATTTTTCTCGACGGCACGCTTGCCCGGCAATTCCGTGAAGAAGTGCAGAAGTTGATCGCCAGTGAGCCCTCCGAGGATGAAGTCGATGAATTCCTCGGCCAGTTCGATACTTTCATGACGAACCCGGTCGTGCTCCACTGACGCCAACACCGCGCGGTGCCGCCACCCACACAAAACCCTCGCCTCGGCGAGGGTTTTTTCATGGCGCCAAAGCTTGACGCCATGTCAGGCGTCATCGGCGAATCCAGCGCGCCAACGGCCTCGGCCCGACCGTCAGCACTGCTCCCACGGCAGTCCCTCGAAGCGCCAGCCGTTCACGGCGTTGCGGTGATGGGTGCCGTCCAGATCGCCCTCGAAGCCGTGCAGCACGGCATACACGTTGCGGAAACCGGCCGCCTCGAGCGCCTCGCCGGCGGCGGTGCTCCGGTTGCCGCTGCGGCAGATCAGCAAGACGGGGCGCTCGCCCCCAGCGCCAGCGAGCTTGCGCACGCTCTGGACGAAGTGCGGGTTGATCTCCCAATCCGGGCCGTCGTTCCACGCCACGTGGATCGCCCCGGCCGGGTGTCCCACGAACAGGTATTCCATTTCGCTGCGGCAATCGACGAACAGGGCATTGGCCTTGGCTTGCAGAAACTGGTGAGCGGCGCTCGGGAGCAGGAATTCCATATCGTTGGCGAAAGCGGGTCAGGACGGCGCGGCGCGCGCGTCACGGATCGCCGCCGGCGCCGCCCGGCAGGCGGTGGCGCGCGGGCGGCGGGCGCGAAAACCATTACAATTATAGGTTTTCCGGCCACTCCAAGGCGACGTCCGTCATGACCACCGCTAGCCCATCCGCCGTCAACGCCCCTACGGGGACCGCATCGACCACGGCTCCGGCCCGCTCGCAGCCGCGCTACACGCGGGGTCAGGCACTGCCCGCGCTGCTCGAATCGCGCATCCTGATTCTGGACGGCGCCATGGGCACGATGATCCAGCAGTACAAGCTGAGCGAAGCTCAGTACCGTGGCGAGCGCTTCGCCGACTTCGCGCACGACGTCAAGGGCAACAATGAGCTGCTCTCGCTCACGCGCCCCGACATCATCAGCGAGATTCATCGCAAATACCTTGCGGCAGGCGCCGATATCCTCGAGACGAATACGTTCGGGGCGACGACGATCGCTCAGAGCGACTATCACATGGAGGATCTGGCCGACGAGATGAACCGCGCGTCGGCACGTCTGGCGCGCGAGGCCTGCGATGCCTTCAGCACACCCGACAAGCCACGCTTCGCCGCCGGCGCCATCGGCCCGACGCCCAAGACTGCGAGCATCAGCCCGGACGTGAACGATCCGGGCGCGCGCAACGTCGACTTCGACCAACTGCGCGACGCCTACTACGCGCAAGCCAAGTCGTTGCTCGAAGGCGGCGTCGATCTGTTCCTCGTCGAGACGATCTTCGATACGCTCAACGCCAAGGCCGCGCTCTTTGCCATCGACGAGCTGTTCGAAGACACCGGCGAGGTATTGCCGATCATGATTTCAGGCACCGTCACCGATGCCTCCGGGCGCATTTTGTCGGGCCAGACGGTCGAAGCGTTCTGGAATTCGCTGCGTCACGCCCGCCCGCTCACGTTTGGCCTGAACTGCGCGCTCGGGGCGACGCTCATGCGTCCGTACATCGCGGAACTGGCCAAGCTGTGCAACACCTACGTGTCGGTCTACCCGAACGCCGGCCTGCCCAACCCGATGAGCGATACGGGCTTCGACGAGACGCCCGACGTGACGTCGAGCCTGCTCAGGGAATTCGCGCAGGCGGGCCTGGTGAATCTGGCGGGCGGCTGCTGCGGCACCACGCCGGAACACATCGCGGAGATCGCGAAGGCGCTGGCTGACGTGAAGCCGCGCCGATGGCCGTCGCAATATCGCCCCACCGGCGGCAGCGACAGCACGGATGGCGACGACGGCGACGACACCTGAGCGTCGCGACCGTCCGCCCGAAGAAGACAAGACTGATTGCAGCAAGCCCGGCGCGCCGCCCTCGCCTCTCACGCAGGAGGCACGGCCGACGCGCCAACCACTGAACGGATTGCCCCATGAGCCAAACGCCCTTCCCAACGCCTGTCGAATCTGTCGAGCCAGTGCAGCCGATGCGCCTGTCCGGCCTCGAACCCTTCAACATCGGCGCGGGCACGCTCTTCGTCAACGTCGGTGAGCGTACCAACGTCACGGGTTCGAAAGCGTTTGCGCGCATGATCCTGAACGGCCAGTTCGATGAAGCCCTCGCGGTCGCCCGTCAGCAGGTCGAGAACGGCGCTCAGGTCATCGACATCAACATGGACGAGGCGATGCTCGACTCCAAGGCCGCGATGGTGCGCTTCATGAACCTGATCGCCTCCGAGCCGGACATCGCGCGCGTGCCGATCATGATCGACTCGTCGAAGTGGGAAGTGATCGAGGCCGGGCTCAAGTGCGTGCAGGGCAAGGCCATCGTCAACTCGATCTCGCTCAAGGAAGGTCGCGACGCGTTCGTGCATCACGCCAAGCTGATCCGCCGTTATGGCGCCGCTGCCGTGGTCATGGCCTTCGACGAACACGGGCAGGCCGACACCTACGCGCGCAAGACGGAGATCTGCGCGCGCAGCTATCGCGTGCTCGTCGACGAAGTGGGCTTCCCGCCCGAGGACATCATCTTCGATCCGAACATCTTCGCGGTGGCCACCGGCATCGAAGAACACAACAACTACGCGGTCGACTTCATCAACGCCACGCGCTGGATCAAGGCGCACCTGCCCGGCGCGAAGATCAGCGGCGGCGTGTCGAACGTCTCGTTCTCGTTCCGCGGCAACGACCTCGTGCGCGAAGCGATTCACACCGTGTTCCTGTACCACGCGATTCAGGCGGGCATGGACATGGGCATCGTCAACGCCGGTCAGCTCGGCGTGTACGAGAACCTCGATCCCGAACTGCGCGAGCGCGTCGAAGACGTGGTGCTCAACCGCCGCGACGACAGCACCGAGCGTCTGCTGGAGATCGCCGAGCGCTTCAAGGGCGGCGCCCAACGGCGCGAAGAGAACCTGGAGTGGCGCAACCAGCCGGTCGAAGCGCGTCTCGCGCACGCACTGGTGCATGGCATCACCACGTTCATCGTCGACGACACCGAAGAAGTGCGCCAGAAGATCCACGCCGCGGGCGGCCGTCCGATCCAGGTGATCGAGGGCCCGCTCATGGACGGCATGAACGTCGTGGGCGATCTGTTCGGTGCGGGCAAGATGTTCCTGCCGCAGGTCGTCAAGAGCGCGCGCGTGATGAAGCAGGCCGTCGCGCATCTGGTGCCGTTCATCGAAGAGGAAAAGGCGCGCATGGCCGCCGCCGGGGAAGACGTTCGCTCGAAGGGCAAGATCGTGATGGCCACGGTCAAGGGCGACGTGCACGACATCGGCAAGAACATCGTGACGGTGGTGCTCCAGTGCAACAACTTCGAAGTGGTCAACATGGGCGTGATGGTGCCCTGCGCCGACATCCTCGCCAAGGCGAAGGAGGAAGGCGCCGACATCATCGGCCTGTCGGGTCTCATCACGCCGAGCCTCGAAGAGATGGCCTACGTCGCCTCGGAAATGCAGCGCGACGATTACTTCCGCCTGCGCAACATTCCGCTGATGATTGGTGGCGCTACGACGTCGCGCGTGCACACGGCCGTGAAAATCGCGCCGCACTATGACGGCCCCGTGATTTACGTGCCCGACGCGTCGCGCTCGGTGTCGGTCGCCTCGAATCTGCTGTCGGACGAGGCCGCCGAGCGATATCTCGAAGAGGTCAAGACGGATTACGAGCGCGTGCGGGCACAGCATGCCAATCGCAGGGCCACGCCGATGGTCTCGCTCGCCACGGCGCGGGAGAACAAGTTCAAGATCGATTGGTCGACGTACGTCCCGCCCAAGCCGAAGTTCATTGGCCGGCGCGTGTTCAAGAACTACGATCTGGCCGAACTGGCGGACTACATCGACTGGGGTCCGTTCTTCCAGACGTGGGATCTGGCCGGCCCCTTCCCCGCGATTCTCAGCGATGCAATCGTCGGCGAGTCGGCCCAACGCGTCTTCGCGGACGGCAAGGAGATGCTGGATCGCATGATCAAGGGCCGCTGGCTGACGGCCAACGGCGTGATCGCGATGCTGCCCGCCAACGTGGTCGGCGACGACGACATCGAAATCTATACGGACGAGTCGCGCTCGGAAGTCGCTTTCACGTGGCATAACCTGCGACAGCAAAGCGAGCGGCCCGTGGTCGACGGCGTGCGTCGCCCGAACCGCTCACTGGCCGACTTCATCGCGCCCAAGGACAGCGGGGTGGCGGACTACATCGGCGTGTTCGCGGTGACGGCCGGCCTCGGTGTCGACGCCAAGGAAGCCGGCTTCCTCGCCACACACGACGACTACAGCGCGATCATGCTCAAGGCATTGGCCGACCGACTCGCCGAGGCGTTCGCCGAGTGCATGCACGCGCGCGTGCGTCGCGAGTTCTGGGGCTACGCCAGCGGCGAGCAGCTCGACAACAACGCCCTCATCAAGGAAGCGTACGTCGGCATTCGCCCGGCCCCGGGCTACCCGGCTTGCCCCGAGCACTCCGTCAAGGGACCGATGTTCCACTACCTGCAAGCCCATGAAGTCGGCATGAGCGTAACGGAATCGCTCGCCATGCTGCCCGCCGCGAGCGTCTCGGGCTTCTACCTGTCGCATCCGGACAGCACGTACTTCAGCGTCGGCAAGATCGGCCCCGATCAGGTCGAGGACTTCATGGAACGCGCCAACGTGGACGAGGCCACCGCCCGGCGCCTGCTGGCCCCGCAACTGTCGTAATCGCATTCCTTCGCGTGACCCGGCGGGCGGCATGACGACTGCACGCCGATGCCGGTGTCACGCCCCTGTCGCAACCGACGCGTAGTGTCCCGCCCGTTCGGGCTGAGCCGGCAGATCGAATCCTCGGCCGCCGGCGCCTTGCCATCTGTCGACCGGCCCACTTCGAGAGGTTCCATGCACGCATTGCAAAGCATTCAGAATTTTCACCTCCTGCCGCTGCTCAACACAGCCGTCTCGCTGCTCGTCGCGTTCATCCTGGGCACGATCATCGGTGTGGAGCGTCAAGTCCGCCAGCGCACGGCCGGTCTTCGCACCAACGTGCTCGTGGCCGTGGGGGCCGCCGCCTTCGTCGACTTGTCGATGCGGCTCATGCCCGGCGATACGCGCGTGATTGCCTACGTCGTGTCGGGGGTCGGCTTCCTCGGGGCCGGCGCCATCATGAAAGACGGCGCTTCGGTGCGCGGCCTGAACACCGCCGCCACGTTATGGGGCTCGGCCGCCGTGGGCGCCGCCGCCGGGGCCAGTCTGATCGTCGAAGCCGTCGTCGTGGCGGGCTTCGTGCTGGCGGCCAATACGCTGCTGCGTCCCGTCGTGAACCGCATCAACCGCGCCCCGATCAACGAGGCGACGTCGGAGGCGACTTACGCGCTGTCCGTTATCTGCGCCCGCACGACGCAACGAGAAGTGCTCGACAAGGTGGAAGCCTGGCTCGAAGCGTCGAACTATCCCGTGCGCGCGCTCGATATTCACCCGTTCGGCGAAGCCGACGTCGAGATCGAAGCGCTGCTGCTGCCCACCGCCGTGCAGGCTGGCGAACTCGACGCCCTCACCGATCACCTGGAAACGCTGCCGGGGGTGAATCAGGTGTTCTGGTCGAGCCGTTCGGACGACTAGGGGAAACATGCCGAACGATGCGCGATGACGGCCTATGCGAGGGCGTCGCAGCATCGATCGCTGGCACTGAAAGTTGCAGATTCCGGGACGGGGAACTCACGCGAAAGCGAGAGGGTTGGCGAGCGACGCGCTCGGACGACGGGCGCGTCGTGCCGGACAAGGGGAGTAGCCTGCCCCGCGCTGTCTGCGAGGGCCTGCAGTTGCCTTCGACCGCTTAGCGGCGGCCCGTCTCCCACATCACGGCGACGTTTTCCTTGCGGGACTCCCGCAGCATATCGAGCAGTGGATACGCACGTTGCGCCAGGCGCAGACGATCCTCTTCCTCTCGTTCGCCGGACTTCTTGCCTTCGTTTTCCTTCTTCGCGGCGGCATTGTCTTCCGCGATGGCGGCTTCCAGCTTCGCAATGGCCTCGCCCATTTCGTCCTCGCCGATGGCACCGCGCTCGCCAAGCTTCTTGCCGACCAGCCCGAGCAGAAACTGCGCGAGATTTTCCAGCATCGTGATCGTGGGCGAAGCGTGCGACTTGAACGTTACCAGCATGGTTGTCTCCCTATTAGCGTTGTGACCCCCTCCGCCGCTCCGAGCGCATGTCACCCAACGCGTGGGATCAGCGGGTACCGTGACTTCATCATACACCTGTTAAAATCCGGTGCTGACGATTCAACTGCCTGTCCGGACGCGTCCGGACGCACCCGAAACACCCGCCAATGCTACCTGCACAAAAGAATGCTCTCGTCGCGCTGATCGGCGACGTCGTCGCCGGTCTGATGCCCGCAGACGGCACTGCGACCCCCGCGCAAAATGCGCCGGCCTTGCCGACTATCCTGCTCGAACGCCCGAAAGTCGCCGCGCATGGCGATCTGGCCTGCAACGTGGCGATGCAACTCGCGAAGCCGCTGCGCGCCAATCCGCGCGAGCTGGCCCAGAAGATTGCCGACGCCATCCTCGCCGACGCCCGCGCGAGCGGACTCGTCGACGCGGTTGAGATCGCCGGCCCCGGCTTCATCAACCTGCGTCTGGCCAACGCCGCGAAGCAGTCGGTGGCGCGTGCGATCCTGACCGAAGGCGCCGCCTTCGGCCACTGCGCCGTGCGCCACGACGACGCGCCGGTGCTCGTCGAGTTCGTCTCGGCCAACCCGACCGGCCCGCTGCACGTGGGTCACGGCCGTCAGGCCGCGCTCGGCGACACGATCTCGGCGCTGCTGGGCACGCAAGGCCATCCGGTCCATCGCGAGTTCTATTACAACGACGCCGGCGTGCAGATCCAGACGCTCGCCACCTCGGTGCAGGCGCGCGCGCGCGGCCTGAAGCCGGGCGACGCCGAGTGGCCGGAATCGGCCTACAACGGCGACTATATCGGCGATATCGCACAAGACTTCCTCGCACACAAGACCGTGCAGGCGTCCGACGGCGCCCCGGTCACCGGCAGCGGCGACATCGAGGACATCGATTCGATCCGCGCGTTCGCCGTGGCCTATCTGCGCCGCGAGCAGGACATCGATCTGCAGACCTTCGGCGTGCGCTTCGATCAGTACTACCTCGAGTCGTCGCTCTATGCCGACGGCAGTGTCGAGCGCACGGTGCAGGCGCTCGTCGATGCGGGCGTGACGTACGAACAGGACGGCGCGCTGTGGCTGCGCACCACCGATTACGGCGACGACAAGGACCGCGTGATGCGCAAGTCCGACGGCACCTACACGTACTTCGTGCCGGACGTTGCCTATCACACCCGCAAGTGGGCGCGCGGCTTCCATCAAGTCATCAACGTGCAGGGGTCGGACCACCACGGCACTATCGCCCGCGTGCGCGCGGGGTTGCAGGCCCTGGGCATCGGCATTCCGACCGGCTACCCCGACTACGTGCTGCACAAGATGGTCACCGTCATGCGCCACGGAGAAGAGGTGAAGATCTCCAAGCGCGCGGGCAGCTACGTGACCGTGCGCGACCTGATCGAGTGGTCGGGCGGCATCACGGCCGAAACCCCGGTCACGGATCCGGCCGAGCGTGAAGCCGCCCTGCGCCGTGGCCGCGACGCCGTGCGCTTCTTCCTAATTTCGCGCAAGGCGGACACCGAATTCGTGTTCGACGTGGATCTCGCGCTCAAGCAGAACGACGAGAACCCGGTGTACTACGTGCAGTATGCGCACGCCCGCATCTGCTCGATCCTCACGCAATGGGGCGGCGACGACGGCCGTTTGGCCCACACCGACCTCGCGCCGCTCGACAGCGAACGCGCGCTCGCGCTGCTGCAACTGCTCGCCGAATACCCGGACATGCTCACGCGCGCGGCCGAGGAACTTGCGCCGCACGCCGTGGCCTTCTATCTGCGGGATCTGGCGGGGGCGTTCCACTCCTTCTACAACGCCGATCGCGTGCTGGTCGACGACGAGACCGTCAAGCACGCGCGTCTGGCGCTGCTGGCGGCGACGCGTCAGGTGCTGCGCAACGGTCTTGCCGTGCTGGGCGTGTCGACCCCGGCCAAGATGTAAGCCCCAGTTATCCAACCCTTCCGAACGGCAAACGCATCGGAACTCTGTAAGGACGGAATCGACTCGATGGCAAACACACGTCGGCCTCCCCGCCAGCGGGGCGGTACTTTTCTGGGCATCGTGCTCGGCCTGATCGTTGGGCTGGCCGTTGCCGTCGTCGTCGCGCTCTACATCACGAAGACGCCGACCCCATTCGTCGAAAAGACGCCGCCGCGCCCGGCCGATAACTCGCCGGCCGCGCAAGCGCCCGATCCGAACAAGTCGCTGCAGCCGCGCACGCCACTGCCGGGCGCCGCGTCGGCCGTGGCCGGGCCGGAGTCGGCCTCGCAGGCCGTGACGTCGCCGCTCGTACCCGGCACACCGGTCACGTCGCCCACCGCGTCCGCGCCCACGGCACCGGCCCCGACAAAGCCGTCGCCCGCCGATATTCTCAGCGGCAAGTCGACCGTGCCGGTCGCGCCGCAGACCACGCCGCCCGCCAGCGCGACGGACACCGCCAACACGGGCTACTTCCTGCAAGTCGGCGCATTCAAGTCGCAGAGCGACGCCGAGCAACTGCGCGCCAAGTTGGCGCTCTCGGGCTTCGAGGCGAAAGTCACGCAGCGCGATGCCAACGGTCTGACGCTCTACCGCGTGCGCCTCGGCCCGTATGGCAAGCTCGACGAGATGAACCACGTGCGTCAGCGCCTGCAGGATGGTGGCTACGACACAGCCGTTATCCGCTTCACGAGGCAATAACCGCAAGAGGCGCTGCTCGATCAGGGCAACGCCTCTTGTTTCCTCGCCCGGCACCGCGTCGCACCCGCGCGGAATGCATGGTTTACCGGCAGCATCGTTCGGGAAACGCCGGGGTTGCCGGGAGGTTGAACCCGGCAGCGCGGCGCTGGTCATAAGCACTAGCTTATCTATGTGAATCCGGGATATGGTTTCGCAGGAGCGCCGGCCAACCGATGGCTGGCGCGTCTGCCTCACTCCTCAACAACGATCATGAAAAAACTTCTTGGTACCGTTCTGCTGTCTTTCGGTTTCCTTTGCGGCGCCGCCTCGGCCTCGCCCGAAGCCCCGGTCGCGGGAACCGATTACCTGGTGTTGCCGCAAGCACAGCCCACGTCGGCCGGCGCGGGCAAAATCGAAGTCACCGAATTCTTCTGGTATGGCTGCCCGCACTGCAATGCGCTCGAACCGTCGCTGGAAGCGTGGGTCAAGAAGCAAGGCAAGGATGTCGTGTTCAAGCGCGTGCCGGTCGCCTTCCAGGACCGCTTCGAGCCGCACACCCGCATGTTCTACGCACTCCACGCGCTGGGCCGCGAAGCTGAACTCACACCGAAGGTCTTCAACGAGATCCACGTCAAGCACAACTATTTGCTGACGGCGCAAACGCAGGCCGACTTCCTCACGCAGTTCGGCATCGACAAGCAGAAGTATCTCGACGCCTATAACGGCTTCTCGACCCAGGCCAGCGTAAAGACGGCCAACAGGACGTGGCAGGACTACAAGATCGACGGCGTGCCGACGATCGCGATCCAGGGCAAGTACCTGGTCTCGCCGGCCACCTCGGGCGACGCCCTGCAAAAGGCGGGCAAGCCGGCCACGACCGAGCAGCAGACGTTCGATGCGGCGCTCAAGACGGCCGACGCCATCATCAACCAGATCCGCGCGAAGAAGCTGTAAGCTTCGCCGCTCACCCAGCCCGGCCCCGGCCGGGCTTTTGCATTAGATGGCGACACACACGACATCACCGAAGGTCTTTATCACGGGCGCCTCAAGTGGATTGGGCGAAGCACTCGCACGCCACTACGCCGCGCAGGGCGCCATCCTCGGGCTAGTGGGTCGACGCGGCGACAGGCTCGCCGATCTGGCCGCCTCGCTCCCCCATCCGCATGCCGTACATAGCTACGCGCTCGACGTGCGTGACACGCTCGCGCTGCACGCGGCGGCCGACGACTTCATGGCCCGTCACGGCGTGCCGGACATCGTCATCGCCAATGCGGGCATCAGCCACGGCGTGACGACTGAAGACCCGGCCGATCTACCGCACTTCGCGTCGGTCATGGACACCAACTGGCTGGCGATGGTGGCCACGTTCAGCCCCTTCGTGGCACCGATGCGCGAACGCAAGCACGGCACGCTCGTGGGTATCGGCAGCGTGGCCGGTGTGCGCGGTCTGCCAGGGCACGGCGCCTACAGTGCTTCGAAGGCCGCCGCGATGACGTACCTCGAAAGCCTGCGAGTGGAATTGCGCGCTGCCAAGGTCGCGGTCGTAACGATTGCGCCGGGCTACATTCGCACGCCAATGACGGATGGCAACCCGTTCCCGATGCCGTTCCTGATGCCCGCGGACACGTTCGCGCGCAAGGCGGCCGCGGCGATCGCCCGACGCAAGCGCTTCGTGGTGCTGCCGTGGCCGATGGGCGTGGTGGCCTGTGTCCTGCGATGCCTGCCGCGCTGGCTTTACGACAGGCTCTTCGCCCGTGCGCCGCGAAAGCCACGGTTGTCCGAGCGCAACGTACAAAACGCCCCCTCGGCCAACACCGTCCAGCCGCCGGACGGTCCCTCAACAGGCCCCAAATAGCGGCCAACGCAGGGATATTCCCCAAATCTACGGGCGAAGCCGGGGAAAGCTGAATGTCACGCGTTACATTGCTCCGCATCCCTAACGCGCGACGTCCCCATGAACGCCATATCAACGCAAGCCGCGTCACGCGCTTGCCCCAATCGCGGCGTCGCGCTTCATCGACGCATCGCCCTCATCCTTAGCCTACCGCTCGCCCTGATGGTTTCCGGGTGCGCTGCGTTGGATCCCGGCAACTGGCAAATCGTCGGCCCGCCGGAATCGTACATCCGCCCCGCCCCGACCCTCGTCGCGCCCGCGCCCATGATCGTCGCCCCTGCACCGGTGATCGTGACCCCGGCGCCCGTGATCATTGCGCCGCGCCCGCCCGTGGTGATCGCCCCCGCGCATCCGTATATCGTCGTGCCGCAGGCGCGACCACGCACGTCGCGCGATGCCGCTCACTTCCTGAGCGAGAAATGCTATCTGCAGAAGGGCGGCTGCTACACCAGCGAATACCGCGAAGGCTACGAGTTCAATCCCTACACCGGCACGTGGGAATGGGTCGGTCAACGAGACTATCGGTGGAAGGGCAGCCGGGGGAATCGATAGCTCGATACGCCTGCGTTTCTCCCTTGGAACACGCCACCGGCCGCCGTGGCGGCGCGGATTATTGAACCGTTGTGGTGCATTGCGAACCTGCGCTAGAGTGCTTGTGTAACTTCGATAGAGGTACACACGACGTTAAACCGGTCTTGCCGTCAGCGAGCGGACGGATGTCGACGGACGTTAGCAGACCGATCCGACTGCGGCACGCCCAACCAAGCAGGAGAGGCATATGCAGGCAACCCCTACCGGCGCGCCGGTCATCGATCCGGCACTGCGACGCAAAGCGGTGATCGGTTCCACGCTGGGCAATGCATTCGAGTGGTTCGACTTTACGGTCTACGGTCTCTTCGCGGTCATCATCGCGAAGCTCTTCTTCCCCGCGGAAAACGATACGAACTCGCTGCTGGCGAGTGTGGCGTCGCTTGGCGTAGCGTTCTTCTTCCGTCCCATCGGCGGGCTCGCATTCGGTTTGTACGCCGACCGGGCTGGGCGCAAGTCGGCGCTCTCGGTCATGGTGCTGCTCATGGCGCTGGGCACGGGCCTGATCGGTATTGCGCCGACGTATGCGGCGATCGGCTTTGCCGCGCCGTTGCTTATCCTGCTGGCACGCGTCATTCAGGGCTTCTCGGCGGGCGGTGAATTCGGCGGCTCGACGGCCATGCTCATCGAGTTCTCGCCGCCCCACCTGCGCGGCTTCTACGGCAGCTTTCAAATGTGCTCGCAGGCACTGGCCGTCGCGTTCGCCGGGCTGTGCGCGTATGTGCTCAACACGTCGCTCACCAAGGAGGCACTCGAATCGTGGGGTTGGCGTCTTCCGTTTCTGTTCGGGATTCTGATCGGTCCGGTGGGCTTTTATATTCGACGTCGCATGACGGAGTCGCCGGAGTTTCTGGCCTACGCGGCCGCGCGTGCACCGACCCGCCGCACACCGCTCGCCGACGTCTTCTCGCATCACTATCGCGCACTCATCGCCGGCTTCGGCCTGACGGTTGCCGCAACGACATCGTTCTACGTCACGCTGATCTATACGCCGATCTACGCAGTCAAGCAGTTGGGATTGACGCAGGGCGCCGCGAGCCTGTCGACGTTCATCGCCGCCATGCTGATCGCCGCGCTGTGCCCGTTCACGGGCTGGATTTCGGATCGCGTGGGCCGCAAACCGCTGATTCTTTTGTTCGTGCTGCTCTACGGCCTGACGTCGTTCTGGATGTTCACGCGGCTGCACGGTGCGCCGTCGATGGGCAATCTGCTGCTCGCGCAGATTCTGCCGGCCGTCTGCATGGGCTTCGTGTGGGGCGCGTTCCCGACGGCGGTCACGGAGGTGTTCCCGGTCGGCGTGCGCTCGACGGGCGTCTCGATTCTCTACAACGTCTCGGTGATGTTGTTCGGCGGTCTCGCGCCGTTCTGGATCACGTACCTGATCAAGGCGACGCAGAACCCGCTGGCCCCCGCGTATTACATTCTGATGACGGTGACGATCAGCCTGGTGACGTACGGTTTGCTCGGTCGCGACGGCCGCAACACGGCGGCATCGACGCAGCACGCCTGACGTCGCACGCGACGCCAAAAGCACGTACGCAAAAATGCAATGCCCCGGCGACCTGAATCGGTCGCCGGGGCATTGTTTTGTGGCCAACTGATCCGGTCAGCCGCTCATGCGCGGCGCTCACGCCTGCCACTCATGCCTGCCGCTCGCACCTGCCGCGAAGGCAGGTCATCGTGCAGGTCGTCACGCAGGTCCGATCAAACCGGAGAAAAGCGCCAGACGCCCTTCGCATCGCGCTCGCGCTTGAGTTCCCCCGAACGCCAGAGCATGTGCAGGTGCGCCAGCGCTTCGCCCATGGCGAAGGTGGTCTGGTGCGCATCGAGCTTGCGATGGAACATGATCGGCACGATATCGCCCGCGCTTTGCGGCGACCGGGCGCAGGCGTCGCGCACTTCCTGCAACCGTGCGGTGTGGTGATCACGCAGTTGGCCAATGCGGGTGTGCAGTCCGGTGAACGGCCGGCCATGCGAGGGCAACACGAGACAATCGGCGGGCAGATCGAGGTAGACGCCGAGCGAGTCAAGGAACAGTTGCAGCGAGTTGGCTTCGGGTTCGATGTCGAAGACGCTGACGTTGGTCGAAATGCGCGGCAGCACCATGTCGCCGGAGATGAGCACGTTGTGCCGTTCGGAGTACAGCGCCATGTGCTCTGGCGAGTGGCCGTAACCCGCGATCAAACGCCAGTCGCTGCCGCCGATGCGCAGGGACTCGCCATCGCGCAAGCGGAAGAAGCGCGACGGCACTTCGGGCACGAGGTCGCTGAAGTAGGTCTTGCGGTGGCGGATCTGGTCGATCATGGCCTCATCGGCAAGCCCATGCGAAATAAAGTGCGCCACGGCGAACTCGCCGCCGGCATTGGCGGCGTTGTTGTTGACGGCCTCCGACATGAGGCGGCCCCATGCGTAGTCGCCCTGCGACATGGCGAGCCGAGCTGACCAGCGGGGTTTGTCGCCGCCCTTGCAGATCCAGTGCGCGAGGCCGAGGTGATCGGGGTGGCAATGCGTGACGACGACACGCAGAACCGGGTCGCCCCCGAGCGCGTGCTCGAACACTTGTTCCCAATAGGCCTTGATCTGCGGATGTGTGATGCCGCAATCGACGACGGTCCAGCCTTTGACGCCGTCGATATCGTCGCGCAGCAGCCACAGGTTGATGTGATCGAGCACGAACGGCAGCGGCATGCGCACCCAGAAGACGCCTGGCGCCACTTCGTGCACGGTGCCGCCTTCCGGCAAGAATTCTCCGAGGGGGTAATTCAGTTGTTGTTCAAGGGCATTCACGAGGACCACGCTCCAGATGGACTTGTTCTGTCGTTATCGGCTAACGCCGTCACCGATTGCATAGGAAGCAACTTGACGCTAACGTAAACGGCAATTCTATCTGCAATGGTAAGCACCTGCTTAACCCGATGCTCACATACACGATTACCGAGCTTGCCCGCGAGTTCGACATTACGCCCCGCGCGATCCGTTTCTACGAGGATCAGGGGCTGCTCACACCGGCCCGCGAAGGTCCCGGCGGGCGCCACCGCGTCTACACCGGGCAGGATCGCACGCGTCTGAAGCTGACGCTGCGCGGCAAACGTCTCGGACTCACGCTCTCGGAGATCAAGTCGATTCTCGATCTCTACGCGTCGCCCAAGGATACGGTGTCCCAGCTTCGCGTGTTCCTCGAAACGCTGTCCCAGCATCGGCAGGTGCTTGAGCAGCAACTCGAGGATCTTCACGCCACGCTCGACGAGGTCGCGCAACACGAAGCCCAATGTCTCGCGCTGCTCGAGGCTGCCGGCGAAGCCGCACCCGCCGACGTCGCTCGACGGTCGAAGACGACGGCTGTGTCGCACTGATTCGTCAGGTTTCGACTTCTGTTCCGACTTCTGTCTCGGCCTTGGCGTCGGCCTCGGTTTCAACCACTTACTGCCCCAACCCGCCCAAACCCGGCCCAACCCGCCTGAATCCGCCTCGCCCGGCATCCTGTCCGGGGTCGCCTCCCGCCCGGCCGACCTTCGCACTTTCGATGCTGGAAAGCCCTTACTTTACGTTTACGTAAACGTAAAGTAATATCTGGGCACTCGGCTTTGTCCGTACTTTCGCTCCCATCATGGCCAACCTCCCTGTCTCCCACGCTGCACCGCTCGACGACGCCGTCGCCGCAAAGATCCGCGCCAGCTTCGAAAAGCAGGGCGTCATGACGCATTGGGGCGCGCTTCTCTCGCATCTTGCCGACGGCCACTGCGAAATCTCGCTGCCGTTCTCGGACAAGGTCAACCAGCAGCACGGCTTTTTTCACGGTGGTGTGATCGGCGCCATCGCCGACTCCGCCGGCGGCTACGCGGGCTACACCCGCATCTCGCCGGACCAGGAACTGGTCACCGCCGAATACAAACTGAACATTCTCGCCCCCGGCAAGGGCGATACACTGGTCGGACGCGGCCAGGTCGTGAAATCCGGGCGCACGCTGATCGTCGCCACCGCCGAACTGTTTGTCGTCGACGACAGCAAATGGACGCTTTGCGCATTGATGCAGCAAACGCTTTTCGTGCTGGCGGCCAGTCCCTCGGCAACGTCGTCTCCCAAGACTCGCTGAGCGCCCCCGCCACCGGATCGCCGAATCAACCTCATTAGCCGCACCATCGAACCCATGCGCGGGCTAACAGCCACGCGCCACCCTCTGGAGACTGTGTCATGACCCTGTTGCCCGGACTCAATTTCATGCTCGGCGAAGACCTCGATATGCTGCGCGAATCGGTCGCGAACTTCGCCTCCAAGGAAATCGCCCCGCGCGCAGGCGAAGTGGACCGCACCGACCAGTTCCCGATGGACCTCTGGCGCAAGATGGGCGACCTCGGCGTGCTCGGCATGACGGTCTCGGAAGAGTATGGCGGCGCGAATATGGGCTATCTGGCGCACATGATCGCGATGGAGGAAATCTCGCGCGCGTCGGCGTCGATCGGCCTGTCGTACGGCGCGCACTCGAACCTCTGCGTCAACCAGATCCACCGCAATGGCACCGCCGCGCAAAAGGCGAAGTACTTGCCCAAGCTGGTGTCGGGCGAGCATATCGGGGCGCTCGCGATGAGCGAACCGAACGCGGGCTCGGACGTGGTCAGCATGAAGCTGCGCGCCGAGAAGCGCGGCGACCGCTTCGTGCTCAACGGCACGAAAATGTGGATCACGAACGGCCCGGACTGCGACACGCTGGTCGTCTACGGCAAGACCGATCCGGAAGCGGGCGCCCGCGGCATGACGGCCTTCCTTGTCGAGAAGGGCATGAAGGGATTCTCGGTCGCGCAGAAGCTGGACAAGCTCGGCATGCGCGGCTCACACACCGGGGAGCTGGTGTTCGAGAACGTGGAGGTGCCCGAGGAGAACGTGCTGGGCCAGATCGGCGGCGGCACGAAGGTGCTCATGAGCGGTCTGGACTATGAGCGCGCGGTACTCGCCGGCGGCCCGCTGGGCATCATGCAGGCAGCCATGGACGTGGTCGTGCCCTATATCCACGACCGCAAGCAGTTCGGCCAGTCGATCGGGGAGTTCCAGCTCATCCAGGGCAAGGTCGCGGACATGTACACGATTCTGCAGGCAAGCCGCGCGTATCTCTACGCGGTGGGCCGCCAGCTCGATTTGCTCGGTCGCGATCACGTGCGTCAGGTGCGCAAGGACTGCGCGGGGGTGATTCTGTACACGGCCGAGAAGGCGACGTGGATGGCCGGTGAAGCGATCCAGATTCTCGGCGGCAACGGTTATATCAACGAGTACCCGGTCGGGCGCCTGTGGCGCGACGCAAAGCTTTACGAAATCGGCGCGGGCACGTCGGAGATCCGCCGCATGCTGATCGGCCGCGAGTTGTTCGCGGAAACGATGTAAGCCGACGACACATCGACTGACATTCAGGCGCAGGCAGCAGCGCTACAATCCACTGAGACCGCTCCCGCGCCTGTCCCGACCGGTATGAATCACTTCCCGAAACTCCTGTCGTCGCAGTTTGCTTACGACGTCGCCCGCACGATGCTGGACGGCTTCGACAAGCATTACCGCATCTTCCGCGACGTCTGCGTCGCGGCGCAGGCATGTTTCGAGGCGGGCGATTTCATGGGCATCCAGAAGCTCCAGCGCGACCGCATCGCCTATTACGACGAACGCGTGCGGGAATGCGTCGTGACGCTGGAAGACGAGTTCGACGCCCAGTCGCTCGACGACGATGTCTGGCAGCAAGTGAAGCTGCACTACATCGGCTTGCTCACCGAGCATCGTCAGCCGGAGCTGGCCGAGACGTTTTTCAACTCGGTGTGCTGCAAGATCCTGCACCGTTCGTATTTCAACAACCGCTTCATCTTCGTTCGCCCCGCCGTGGCGACGGAGTACATCGAGAACGACGCCCCCGCCGCAAAACCGACGTATCGCGTCTATTACCCCGCGCCAGACGGCATGGCGGCCACGATCGCGCGTATCGTCACGAATTTTCAGCTCACCCGCCCGTTTGCCGATCTGCCGCGCGACGTCGGCTATGTGATGCGCGCGCTCGACGAAACGCTCGGCGACTTCGTGCCCGCACCGAACTTTCAGATTCACGTGCTCGCGTCGCTGTTCTTCCGGAACAAGGCGGCCTATATCGTGGGACGTATCGTGAACGGCGACGTGACCACGCCCTTCGCCCTCTCGATCATGCACGACGCGAACGGCATGCTGGCGCTCGACGCCGCTCTGCTGCGCCGCGAGGAACTCCGCGTAGTGTTCGGCTTCACGCATGCCTATTTCATGGTCGATATGGAAGTGCCGTCGGCCTATGTGCAGTTCCTGCGCACGATCATGCCGGGCAAGCCGAAAGCGGAGATCTATACGTCGGTCGGCCTGCAGAAACACGGCAAGAACCTCTTCTATCGCGATTTCCTGCATCACCTGAAGCATTCGAGCGACCTGTTCGTGAGCGCGCCGGGCATTCGCGGGCTGGTCATGCTGGTTTTCACGCTGCCCTCGTATCCGTATGTCTTCAAAGTGATTCGAGAGCGCTTCGCGCCGCCCAAGGAGACCACGCGCGAGCAGGTGAAAGCGAAGTACCTGATGGTCAAGCAGCATGATCGCGTGGGCCGGATGGCCGATACGCTGGAGTTCTCGAGCGTGGCCTTCCCGCGCGCGCGTTTCGACGACGCCCTGCTCGCCGAACTCCAGCGAGAAGTGCCCTCGCAGCTCGAAATCGACGGCGACGCCCTCGTGATCCGCCACTGCTACATCGAGCGCCGCATGACGCCGCTCAATCTGTGGCTGCAAACGGCATCGGACGCCGAGGTCGACCGCGCCATGCGGGAATACGGCAATGCGGTGAAGGAGCTGATGGCGGCGAACATCTTCCCCGGCGATCTGCTGTACAAGAATTTCGGTGTCACGCGCCACGGCCGGGTGGTCTTTTACGACTACGACGAACTGGAATATCTGACGGATTGCCACATCCGTCGAGTGCCGGAACCCCGTAACGAAGAAGAGGCGATGTCGGGGGAAGTCTGGTACCGTGTAGGCCCGCACGACGTGTTTCCGCAGACGTTCGAGACGTTCCTGACAGGAGACGCGCGCGTGCGGCACTCCCTGAGCCAGCATCATCCGGATTTTTTCGACCCCGGCCTGTGGCAAGACTATCAGGACCGGGTGCGAGCCGGACAGATGCACGACTTCTATCCGTACGATGTCTCGCTGCGTTTCGTCAATCGCTACGGCACCGGCCACGGTGCCACCGGCGCCCCGCCCCGCGCGGCGGCCGCTTGAGCATGCGATGTCTCCCAGCACACGACACGTTCACCGGATGACACGATCATGACCGAAGACAAAGACCAACCTCTCCTCCATCTGCTCGATAACAACCGCGCCTGGGTCGCCAGCGTGAACGCGGAAGACCCCGCATTTTTCGAGCGGTTGTCGAAGCTGCAAACGCCGGAGTACCTCTGGATCGGCTGCTCGGACTCGCGCGTGCCGGCCAACCAGATCACGGGCCTCGCGCCGGGCGAAGTGTTCGTCCACCGCAATATCGCGAACGTCGTGGTGCACAGCGATCTGAACTGTCTGTCGGTATTGCAGTTCGCCGTTGAAGTGCTGAAGGTTCGCCACATCATGGTGGTCGGCCATTACGGTTGCGGCGGCGTGGGCGCGGCGCTCGACGGCGCGAAGATGGGCCTCGTCGACAACTGGCTGCGCCACGTGCGCGATGTGTACGAGCGCCACGTCGAGCAAATCGACGCGCTGCCGTCGCGCGACGCCCGTCACGACCGACTGTGCGAACTGAACGCCATCGAGCAGGTGGTCAATATCTGTCATACGACGGTATTGCGCGACGCCTGGGCCCGCAATCAGCCCGTAACGGTGCACGGCTGGGTGTACGGCCTGCGCGACGGTCTGGTGCGCGACCTGCGCATGTCGGTCAACAGCCTCGAAGCCCTGCCGCGTATTTACGACCGCTGCGTGGCCGCGATGGCCGAATTACGCAATCCGCGCGCCTAAGCGAGCCATGTTGTCCGGCCGCGCCGGACACCCCTCGCCGGGCGCACGGACGATGCAAGGACTGAAGCATTGGATATTCGGGGGCTGACGACCCGGTCCGCAAGGACGATCGTTGGCCTCCGCAAGCGATTACAGGAGACTGCCATGCAACACGACCCGATCGTTATCGTTTCCGCCGCCCGCACGCCGATGGGCGGCTTGCAAGGGGTATTCGGCGATGTCGCCGCACCGCAACTGGGTGCCGCCGCCATTCGCGCCGCCGTCGAACGCGCCGGGATCCAACCCGAGCAGGTCGACGAAGTGGTCATGGGCTGCGTGCTGCCCGCCGGTCAGGGTCAGGCGCCTGCGCGTCAGGCCACGCTCGGCGCCGGTCTGCCGCTCGCCGCCGGGGCGACCACCGTCAACAAGATGTGCGGTTCGGGCATGCGCGCCGCCATGTTCGCGCACGACATGCTCGTGGCCGGCAGCGCCGATGTGATCGTCGCCGGCGGCATGGAAAGCATGAGCAATGCCCCCTATTTGCTGCCGAAGGCACGCACCGGCATGCGCATGGGGCACGGTCAGGTCATCGACCACATGTTTTACGACGGTCTGGAAGACGCCTACGACAAGGGCCGCCTGATGGGCACCTTCGCCGAGGAATGCGCCGACCGTTACGCCTTCACCCGCGAGGCCCAGGACGCCTTCGCCATCGCCTCGCTCGAACGCGCGCAAAAGGCCACGAAGGACGGCGCGTTCTCGTGGGAAATCGCGGCAGTGACGGTACCGGGTCGCAAGGGCGACACGGTGGTCGATCAGGACGAGCAGCCGTTCAAGGCCAACCCCGAAAAGATCCCGACGCTCAAGGCAGCCTTCCGCAAGGACGGCACGGTGACAGCGGCAAATTCGTCGTCGATCTCGGATGGTGCCGCCGCATTGGTACTGATGCGCGAATCGACGGCCAAACGTCTCGGCCTCGCACCGCTCGCGCGCATCGCCGGACACACCACATTCGCCCAACAGCCGGGCCTCTTTACCACGGCGCCGGTCGGCGCGATGCGCAAGCTCTTCGAGAAGACCGGCTGGTCGACGAACGACGTCGATCTATATGAAATCAACGAAGCCTTCGCGGTCGTCACGATGGCCGCAATGCACGAGTTCAACCTGCCGCACGAGAAGGTCAATATTCATGGCGGCGCCTGCGCGCTCGGCCATCCGATCGGCGCCTCCGGCGCCCGCATCCTGGTCACGCTCATCGGTGCGTTGCGCCAGACCGGCGGCAAGCGCGGCGTGGCCAGCTTGTGTATCGGCGGAGGCGAAGCGACAGCGATGGCCATCGAACTCGTATGACCCCGCAGGCTCACGCACTGGCCCACAGGAATCGCACGTCATGAAAACAGCACTCATCATCGGTGCGTCGCGCGGCATCGGCATGGAATTCGTCAGGCAGTATCGCGGCGACGGCTGGCGCGTCTTCGCCACGGCCCGCGATGAGGACGGTCTGGCTGCCCTGCGCGAGTTGGACGCCGAGCCGTTGCAGCTCGACGTCACGCGCGTGGAGTCGCTCTCCGGCCTGTCGTGGCAACTCGACGGCGTGGCCCTGGACGTCGCCATCTACAACGCAGGCGTGAATTCGGAGCGCACCACGGGCCTCGCGCCGATCACCATGGCCGAGTTCGACCGCGTGTTCCACACGAATGTCCTCGGCGCCATGCAGGCCGCGCCGCTTGTGTTGCCGTTCGTCGAAGCCGCCGGCGGCGCGTTTGGTTTTCTTTCGAGTCGCATGGGGAGCATCGCCCTGATGGAGACCAATGGCAGCTGGCTATATCGGGCAAGCAAGGCGGCCGTGAATTCGGTCGTCAAGGCCACGTCGCTCGAAGCGCAGCGCGCCACCTGCGTCGCGATGCATCCGGGCTGGGTACGCACGGACATGGGCGGCGAGAACGCGGACATCGACGTGCAGACGAGCGTGGCCGGCATGCGGCGTGTGCTCGCCCGAGCACCGGGCGAGCGCGCCACGCACAACGGGGGTTTCTTCAATTACGACGGCAGCGCGTTTGCGTGGTAATCGCAGGAAAAAATAAATTCGCGACCGGGCAGGCATCGTCTGGCGCGAGACGGAATAACAAGCTGTAGCCACACCGCCGCATCTTTTGATTCGCGGGCCAGACACGTCACTCGGAAACGGAGCCCACATGACGTCCGCCATCGACTTTTATTTCGACTTCGCATCCCCGTATGGGTATTTTGCGAGCACCTGCATCGACGACATCGCGACGAGACACGGGCGTGGCGTGGCGTGGCATCCGATCCTGCTCGACATCGTCTACAAGGTGAACGGCACGGGCGCACCGACGCAGCATCCGATCAAGACCGCGTATCTGCGGCATGACGTGGAGCGCACCGCGCGGTTTCATGGCATCGCGTACAAGCGGCCGACGCACTTCCCGATCCCGACGCAAGCCGCCGAGCGCGCCGTGCTCTGGGTGCAGGATCATCACGGCGGCGACCTGTCCGCCGAGTTCGCGAAGTCGATCTTCCACGCGCTTTACGTCGACGACGTGAACATCGGCGACCCGGCGGAACTCGTGCGCCTGGGCGAGGCTCTGGGCATCGACGGCACGAAGCTCGACACCGGCATGCACTCGCCCGCCGCCAAGGACCATCTCAAGGCCGAAATCGATCTGGCGATGGCGCGCGGGGTGTTCGGCTCGCCCTTCGTGATCGTGGACGGCGAACCGTTCTGGGGCTTCGACCACTTCCCACAGGTCGAGGCCTGTCTGACGCAAGGCAAGATCTGACAACAAGGCACGACTCACGATGGCAAGACCCCTCACGTCGCGCAGCGCGACGACGCCAGACATCGAGCGCGACGCCTGCCCTTGCGGCGGGCTCACATTCGACGACTGTTGCGCGCGCTACCTGGAACACGGCGACATGGCGCCGAGCGCCGAAGCGCTGATGCGCTCGCGATACACGGCGTTCGTGCGTCACAACGCCGCGTACCTGCTCGACACCTGGGCGGCGCGCACGCGTCCCGCCACGCTTGACTTCGACGACGCGCCGCAATGGCTTGGCCTGCAGATCAAGGCCCATCGCCAAAGCGACGCGTCGCATGCCGAAGTCGAATTCGTCGCCCGCTACAAGGTCGGCGGACGGGCGCACCGGCTGCACGAACGCAGCCGCTTCGAGCGCTCGGACGACGGCCGCTGGCGCTACATCGACGGCGACCTGTTCGACTGACCCCGCCGCGGCGCACGTCCACGAAACGCCTCCAACGACTCCCTCACTCTCCACCGGATTTCGTCACATGCCGATTCTTGAAAGCAAGCTCAACCCGCGCGGCGAAGACTTTGCACGCAACGCGGCCACGATGCAGACCCTGGTCGACGACCTGCGTGCCCGCATTGCACAACTGGCCGGTGGCGGCGGTGAGGCCGCGCGCAAGAAGCACATCGCGCGCGGCAAGCTGCTGCCGCGCGAGCGCGTGCAGCAGTTGCTCGATCCGGGCTCGCCGTTTCTCGAACTCTCGCAGCTCGCGGCGATTGGCATGTATCACGACGACGCCCCGGGCGCCGGCATCATCACCGGCATCGGCCGTGTGTCGGGCCAGGAGTGCGTGATCGTCTGCAACGACGCCACGGTCAAGGGCGGCACCTATTACCCGATGACGGTCAAGAAGCATCTGCGCGCGCAGGAGATCGCCGAGCAGAACCATCTGCCGTGTATCTACCTGGTCGACTCGGGCGGCGCCAACCTGCCGAACCAGGACGATGTCTTCCCCGACCGCGATCACTTCGGGCGCATCTTCTACAATCAGGCGCAGATGTCCGCGCAGGGCATTCCGCAAATCGCCGTGGTGATGGGCTCGTGCACGGCCGGTGGCGCCTATGTGCCCGCCATGAGCGACGAGTCGATCATCGTCAAGGAACAGGGCACGATTTTCCTCGGCGGCCCGCCGCTCGTGAAAGCTGCCACCGGCGAGGAAGTGAGCGCCGAAGACCTCGGCGGTGCCGACGTCCACACGCGCCTCTCGGGCGTGGTCGATCACTTCGCGCAGAACGACGCGCACGCGCTTTCCATCGCGCGCAGCATCGCCGCGAACCTCAACCGTCGCAAGCCGGCCACCGTTGCGGTCAAGCCGCCGGTCGAGCCGAAGTACGACGCCCGCGACCTGTACGGCGTGATTCCGTCAGACACGAAGAAGCCGTTCGACGTACGCGAAGTGATCGCGCGCCTGGTCGACGGCTCCGAGTTCGACGAGTTCAAGGCGCGCTATGGCACCACGCTCGTGTGCGGCTTCGCGCATCTGTGGGGCTATCCGGTCGGCATCGTGGCGAACAACGGCATCCTGTTCTCCGAGTCGGCCCAGAAGGGCGCGCACTTCATCGAGCTGTGCTGCCAGCGCAAGATCCCGCTGATCTTCCTGCAGAACATCACCGGCTTCATGGTCGGGCGCAAGTACGAGAACGAGGGCATCGCCAAGCACGGCGCGAAGATGGTGACGGCGGTCGCCACCGCGAACGTGCCGAAGTTCACGGTCATCATCGGCGGCTCGTTCGGCGCGGGCAACTACGGCATGTGCGGTCGGGCCTACTCGCCGCGCTTCCTGTGGATGTGGCCGAACGCCCGTATCTCGGTGATGGGCGGCGAGCAGGCCGCGTCGGTGCTCGCCACGGTCAAGCGCGACGGCATCGAGGGCCGCGGCGGCCAGTGGAGCGCCGAGGAAGAGGATGCCTTCAAGCAGCCGATTCGCGATCAATACGAGCGCCAGGGCCATCCGTACTACGCCAGCGCCCGCCTGTGGGACGACGGGGTGATCGATCCGGCGGACACCCGCACCGTGCTCGGACTGGGGCTGTCGGCCACGCTCAACGCGCCCATTCCCGAAACGCGCTTCGGCCTGTTCCGCATGTAATCGCCCGCAACGGCCCATCGAGGAATTCCACGTCATGAATCTCGTCACGTTAAAAGTCAGCGTCGACGCCCACGTCGCCACCGTCACGCTCAACCGTCCGGACGTGCGCAATGCGTTCAACGAAACGGTCATCGAGGAACTGACAGGCGCGTTTCGCGCGCTCGCCACGAACGACGACGTGCGTGCCATCGTGCTCGCCGCAGAAGGTGTCGCCTTCTGCGCGGGCGCCGATCTGAACTGGATGCAGAAGATGGCCGGCTACTCGGACGCCGAGAACCGCGCCGACGCGATGACGCTGGCCGTCATGCTGAGCACGATCTATCGCTGCCCGAAGCCGGTGATCGCTCGTGTGCAGGGCGACACGTACGCGGGGGGCGTGGGTCTGGCCGCCGTGGCCGATATGGTCGTGGCGGTCGACACCGCGCACTTCTGCCTGTCGGAGGCGAAGCTGGGCCTGATACCGGCGACGATCGGCCCCTATGTCATTCGCGCGCTCGGCGAGTCGGCCTCACGTCGCTATTTCCTCACGGCGGAGCGCTTCACCGCCGCGACCGCGCACCGTCACGGTCTCGTGCACGAAGTCGTGAGCGCCGAGACGCTCGACAGCACCGTGCAGGCGCTGGCCAAGGCGCTCGTCGACAACAGCCCGAACGCAGTGAAAGCGTGCAAACGACTCGTGCAGGACTTCGCGAGTCGAGAGATCGACGACAGCGCCATCGCCGACACGGCGGACCGCATCGCGAAGATCCGCGCGTCCGACGAAGGCCGCGAAGGGGTGCGCTCGTTCCTCGAGAAGCGCACGCCAGCATGGCGCGAGGCGTCCTGAGCCACGCACGTGCGTCAGGCCACATCATCGGTTACAAATTTTTTGGGGGAGGGGTGACGGCGGAGATGCCGCAACGTTATCGGCGGGTTTTGCGAATTTATCGATAACGTCTCGCTACGGCACACAAAGCAGCGATTTTTCGCACCAATTCCGCCTATTGCCCTACTAAAACGCTTTGCCTACCATGCGTCCATCCCCCCACCTCCGGCCCCGTGCGGCAGCGCCCTGCGCAATGCCCGTCACCGGCCAGCCGAACGGACGGCACACATTGCCTTGTGAACGCCATCCGTCGCGGCCAACCAAGGAGTCACCGATGGACGCCTCTTCGCGCCCCCCCGCCGGTCCCGGCGATCTCGCCGCGCGCAGTCTGCGACAGGTCTGGCACCCCTGCACCCAGATGAAGCAACAGGCAAAGCTGCCGCTCGTCGCGTTGTCCCACGGCGAAGGCCCCTGGCTCGTCGATACCGACGGCAAGCGCTACCTCGACGCCATCAGTTCGTGGTGGGTCAATCTGTTCGGCCATGCGAATCCGCGCATCAACGCGGCGCTCGTCGATCAGCTTGGCCGCCTCGAACACGCGATGCTCGCGGGCTTCACCCACGAACCGGTCGTCGCCCTGGCCGAACGTCTGTCGGCGTTGACCGGCGGCGTGCTCGGGCATGCGTTCTTCGCGTCCGATGGCGCGTCGGCCGTCGAGATCGCCCTGAAGATGAGCTTTCACGCGTGGCGCAATCAGGGCCACAGCGACAAGCGCGAATTCGTCTGCGTGCGTCACGGCTATCACGGGGAGACGCTCGGTGCGCTCGCCGTGACCGACGTCGCACTCTTTCGCGACGCCTACGACCCGCTGCTGCGCCACGCCCACGTGGTGGCCTCGCCCGATGCGCGCGACGCCCGCGACGGGGAGACGCCGGCCGACGTCGCGCGTCGCGCCGCGGCAGACCTCGAGACGTTGCTCACGCAGCGCGAGGGACGCATTGCCGCCGTCATCGTCGAACCGCTCGTGCAATGCGCGGCCGGGATGGCGATGCACGATCCCGAGTATCTGCGCCGCGTGCGCGCGCTGTGCGATCAGCACGGCGCGCATCTCATCGCCGACGAAATCGCCGTTGGGTGCGGACGCACGGGCACCTTCTTCGCGAGCGAGCAGGCCGGCATCTGGCCCGATCTGCTCACCCTGTCCAAGGGGATCAGCGGCGGCTATCTGCCCCTGTCGCTGGTGCTCTCGCGCGACGCGATCTACAACGCCTTCTACGACGACGACACCGCACGCGGCTTCCTGCACTCGCACTCGTACACCGGAAATCCGCTGGCGTGCCGCGCGGCACTCGCCACGCTCGACATCTTTGCCGACGACGACGTGCTCGCAAGCAACATGCTTCGCGCACAACGCCTCACACAGGCACTCGCGCCGTTGGCCGACGATCCGCGGGCCAGGCACGTGCGTCATCGCGGCATGATCTGGGCGTTCGATGCGGTGTTGCCGGACGCCCCCGGCGCCGCCAGCGCCTTCGCGAAACGCTTTTACGCCGAAGCCCGGGCGCGCGGCGTGCTGCTGCGCCCCATCGGGGCCACGGTCTACCTGATGCCGCCGTACGTGCTCGACGACGACACCATCGACTGGCTCGCGGCGCAAACGCTTGCGGCCTTCGACGCCACGACGACGCACGGCACGGAGGTGCCCGCATGACCCCCCATCCCCTGTTCGCCCGGCTCGACGCCGGCCTGGCCGACATCGACCGCGCGCATCTGCGACGCCGCCGTCGCGTGGTGTCCACACCGTGCCAGCCTCATGTGTGCGCCGACGGCCGCGACGTACTCGCATTCGCCAGCAACGACTATCTCGGTCTGGCCGCGCATCCGAAGATTGTCGAGGCGCTCATCGAGGGCGCGCAGCGCTACGGCGCAGGCAGCGGCGCATCGCACCTCATCAGCGGTCATTCGCAGGCCCACGCGGAACTCGAAGACGCGCTCGC
The DNA here is from genome assembly GCF_902459625.1 of Pandoraea cepalis. Lineage (NCBI taxonomy): Bacteria > Pseudomonadati > Pseudomonadota > Betaproteobacteria > Burkholderiales > Burkholderiaceae > Pandoraea > Pandoraea cepalis. Next base: position 549,281 of record NZ_CABPRY010000001.1, on the reverse strand, counting down.
CGACTTCATGTCGCCCCATCTCGTCGACGGTCGAGCGCTGTACTTCTGTACCGGTTACATGGCCAACCTGGCGACCCTCTCCGCGCTCGCCAACAAGGACGCCGAGATCTTCTCCGAAGCGCTCAATCACGCCTCGCTGATCGATGGCGCACGTCTGTCCCGCGCGCGCACGCACGTCTACCCGCACGGCGACGTCGACGCCCTGGCCGCGCTGCTCGACGCCAGCACCGCCGAGACGAAGCTGATCGTCACCGACGGCGTGTTCTCGATGGACGGCGATATCGCGCCGCTGCCGCAACTGCTCGCACTGGCCGAACGGCACAACGCGTGGCTGGTCGTGGACGATGCGCATGGCTTCGGCGTCGTCGGCGAGACTGGCCGGGGCGTGTTCGAGCATTTCGATCTGCGCTCGCCGAACCTTGTCATCATCGGCACGCTCGGCAAGGCTGCCGGTGTCGGCGGCGCATTCGTCGCCGCCAACGAGCGTGTCATCGAATGGCTCGTCAATCGTGCGCGGCCGTATATCTTCACCACGGCCGCCGCGCCGTCGCAGGCCCACGCACTGCTCACGAGCCTGGCGCTGATCGCCGGCGACGAGGGCCGCGAGCGCCGCGCCGCGCTGCAAGCGCGTATCGCCCAACTGCGCGACTCGCTCACGCTCCGGCATTGGCGGCACATGGTCTCGCCCACCGGCGTGCAGCCGATCATCCTCGGCGAGAACGCCGCCGCGCTGCACGCGCAGGCAGGGCTGGCCGAAGCAGGGCTGTGGGTGCCGGCCATTCGTCCGCCGACCGTGGCGCCCGGTACATCGCGACTGCGGTTGACGCTCTGCGCCACGCACACGGCGGACGACGTCGCCCGGCTCGCCACCGCCATCAATCAACTCGACCGAGACTGGACGGAGCACGCGCATGGATGACCCGCATCTCAGCGCCCCCCTCGATATGCCCGCCGAACGCGCCACGCCCGCGCGCCATGCGTTCTTCGTCACGGGCACCGACACCGAGATCGGCAAGACGCTCGTCTCGTCGGCATTGCTGCACGCGGCCGGTCGCCGCGGGCTGGTGTGTGCGGGGCTCAAGTCGGTCGCGGCAGGCGCCTCCGAGCACAACGGGCGCTTCGTGAACGACGACGTCGAGCAGTTGCATCAGGCAAGCAACCTGAAGCTGCCCGACGACTGGTACTGCCCTTACGTGCTGAAAGACGCCACGGCACCGCACATCGCCGCCGCCGCCGAGGGCATCGCGCTCGATTGCGGCGTGATCCGTGCGGGCTATGCGCGTGTCGCCGCACGAGCCGATCTGGTGATCGTCGAGGGCGTGGGCGGCTTTCGCGTGCCGCTCGGCGCCGATGCCAATGCACCGGATACGGCCGAGCTGGCGCGCCAGCTCGGCCTGCCGGTGATCCTGGTCGTCGGTTTGCGGCTCGGCTGCATCAACCACGCCCTGCTCACCGCCGAAGCCATCACCGCCCGCGGGCTCACGCTCGCGGGTTGGGTCGCCAATCACGTCGATCCGGAGATGCGTCACGTGGCGGCGAACATCGACACACTTGCCGCGCGCTTGCCCGCGCCGCTGCTCGGGCGAGTGCCGCATCTGGCGCACCCCGACGCGGCGACCGCCTCCGGCTATCTCGACATCGGGCCGCTCGTCGACATGACGCGGCCTTGAGCGCGCCACTGCCCTATCGCGCGACATTAACGAACTCACCGAATTCAAGGAATCACATCATGCAAGTTCACGCCCACACGGCCGCTCACGGTCACGACGAAGCCCTGCGCCGCAACGACACGCCCTGGAGCGTCGCCGACATCGAGGCGCTCTTCGCGCTGCCGTTCAACGACCTGATCTTCCGCGCACAGCAAGTGCATCGGGAACACTTCGACGCCAATGCCGTGCAGCTCTCGACGCTGCTCTCGATCAAGACAGGCGGGTGCCCGGAGGACTGCGCCTATTGCCCGCAATCGGCGCGCTATGACACCGGCGTGGAAGCCGAGAAGCTCATGCCGGTGGAGGAAGTGGTCGCCGCCGCGCAGCGCGCCAAAGACGCCGGCGCCACCCGCTTTTGCATGGGCGCCGCATGGCGCAGCCCGAAGCCGCACCAGGTCGACGCGGTGGGCGAGATGGTGCGCAGCGTCAAGGCGCTGGGCCTGGAGACGTGCGTCACGCTCGGCATGCTGCGTGACGGGCAAGCGCAGCAATTGCGCGACGCCGGCCTCGACTACTACAACCACAACCTCGACACGTCGCCCGAGTTCTACGGGCAGATCATCACCACGCGCACCTATCAGGATCGCCTGGACACGCTGGCCCGCGTGCGCGACGCGGGACTGAAAGTGTGCTGCGGCGGCATCGTCGGCCTGGGCGAGACAAGCCGCGAGCGCGCCGGCCTGATCGCACAGCTCGCCAACCTGTCGCCGTATCCCGAATCGGTGCCCATCAACAACCTGATGAAGGTCGAAGGCACGCCGCTGGAGAACAACGACGCCGTCGATCCGTTCGACTTCGTGCGCATGATCGCCGTGGCGCGCATCACGATGCCGCGCGCAATGGTGCGGCTGTCGGCCGGGCGCGAGATGATGGACGACGCCCTGCAATCGTTGTGCTTTCTCGCCGGTGCGAATTCGATGTTCTACGGCGAGAAACTGCTCGTAACCCAAAACCCGCAAGCCGAACACGACCGCGCGTTGCTCGCGCGTCTCGGCATGCACACGTCGACCGAGCAACAGCTCGGCGCCGCCGAGCCCGCAGGCGAGTGCAATGGCCTGACGGCCTGCGCCACGCACTGAGCGTTTTCGGCACGGTGAAGGGCTGGCGTTGAAGGATGTGTTGACAGGTTAAGCCGCCACGACGGCGACGAGATCGCAAAAAGACGATCCGCCGACGCGGCGAAGTTGGATAGCAAAGAGAATGGCGCAAGTGCAGTGGCCCTTCGTCACAAGCGAAGTGCGATGTGCAGGCGCCGCCCCAATCGATCATTTTCCGGAGGCAGCATGTTCGACAAGATCCTCATCGCCAACCGCGGCGAAATCGCCTGCCGCGTGGCCGCCACGGCCGCACGGCTGGGCATTCGCACGGTGGCCGTCTATTCCGACGCCGACGCGCACGCCAAGCATGTCGCCGTGTGCGACGAAGCGGTGCACGTGGGTGGCGCCGCCGCGCGCGAGAGCTATCTGCGCATCGATGCCATCATCAACGCCGCCAAGGCCACCGGCGCCCAGGCCATCCACCCGGGCTACGGCTTCCTGTCCGAGAACGAAGCCTTCGCCGCTGCGTGTCACGAGGCCGGCATCGTCTTCATCGGCCCGCCGGTCGGCGCCATTCATGCGATGGGCAGCAAGAGCGCCGCGAAAACCCTGATGGAAGGCGCCGCAGTGCCGCTGGTGCCGGGCTACCACGGCGACAATCAAGACGCCGCGTTCCTGCACGAGCGCGCCGACGAGATCGGCTACCCCGTGCTGCTCAAGGCCAGCGCAGGCGGCGGCGGCAAGGGCATGCGCGTGGTTGAGCGCAGTTCGGCGTTTCGCGCCGCGCTCACGTCCTGCCAGCGCGAAGCCGCCAGCAGCTTCGGCGACGAGCGCGTGTTGGTCGAAAAGTATCTGACGCGTCCGCGCCATATCGAGATTCAGGTATTTGCCGACACGCACGGCAACTGCGTCTATCTGTTCGAGCGCGACTGCTCGGTGCAGCGCCGTCACCAGAAGGTCCTGGAAGAAGCCCCCGCCCCGGGCATGACCGACGAGCGTCGTCGCGCCATGGGCGAAGCCGCCTGTAATGCCGCGCGGGCCGTGGGCTACGTCGGCGCGGGCACGGTCGAGTTCATCGCCAATCAGGACGGCTCTTTCTACTTCATGGAGATGAACACGCGCCTGCAGGTCGAGCATCCGGTCACGGAAATGATCACCGGGCTCGATCTGGTCGAATGGCAATTGCGCGTGGCGGCGGGCGAAGTGTTGCCGCGCAAGCAGGACGCGTTGCGCATTCAGGGGCATGCGCTCGAAGCCCGTATCTACGCCGAGAATCCGGATAACAACTTCCTGCCGTCGACGGGCACGCTCTGCACGCTGCGTCCGCCCGCAGCGGTCCAGTTCGAGATCGGCAGCGCCGACGCACCGGCCGCCGTGCGCATCGACTCGGGCGTGCGCGAAGGCGACACCATCTCGCCCTTCTACGATCCGATGATCGCCAAGCTGATCGTGTGGGGTCGGGACCGCGACGAAGCACTCGCCCGCATGCGACGCGCGCTGGGCCAGTATCGCGTGGTGGGCGTGCAGACGAACATCGCGTTCCTCGGACGCCTGGTCGCCAGCGAGCCGTTCGCGGCGGCCGATCTCGACACCGGGCTGATCGAGCGCCATCGCGACACGCTGTTCCCGGCCGCCGCCCCGGTACCGGCGACCACGCTGGCACTGGCCGTCGCGGCGCAGCTGGCCCGCGAAACCGTGATCGGCCGCCGCAAATATCAGGACAGCATCGATCACCACTCGCCGTGGCAGCTCGCCACCGGGTGGCGCCTGAACGGCGACTACCAGCGCACCCTCGCCTTCGATCACGGCGAGACGCGGCTATCGGTTCTCCTCACGAGCGGGCCGCAGGCGAGCACGCTCACCGTGGACGGGCAGACGTACCCGTATCGCTACGCCCACGACGCCGGGGTGTATCGCGTGACGCTCGGCGATCGCCGCGTTCAAGGGCATGTCGACTTCGAGCACGACGCCGCGCACGTCTTCGCCGACGGTCAGTCCTGGACGCTGCGCTGGCACGATCCGCTGGCACAAGCGGGGGCGCAGGAAGGGGGCGAGGGGCGGCTGACGGCGCCGATGCCGGGCAAGGTCATCGCCGTGCTCGCGCCCGCCGGTACGAAGGTCGAGAAGGGCGCGCCGCTGCTCGTGATGGAAGCGATGAAGATGGAGCACACCATCAGCGCACCCGCGGACGGTGAAATCGAAGAGGTGCTGTTCGCCGTCGGCGACCAGGTGCCGGAAGGCGCCCAGTTGCTGGCGTTCAAGCGATAGCGATCGTCCTGGCGCGGTGCTCCGGCATCACGCCGCAGCGCACGATGGCGCGGATCCCCATTGACTCGCGCAGGACGGTGCTTTTCGCGCTACCGCTTACTGCGGTAGCGCTCGATGAAATTTGAGGACACTTCCTAGAAACTTCGGCAGCGCCCCCGACAGGGGGTCGCTGCCATGGGGATTTCAGCGCATTCGGAATTTTCATAAGGAATCCGAATGGCTGTTCGGAAATATTCTCGGTGTCGATTTCCACCATGCGCGGTTAAGCGCTCGACACCATGACTCAACGTCCTCACTCGTTCATCGGCCCGCGCGCCATTGCGCTCGCCGCCACACTCACCCTCCTGACTTTGTCTGCCAGCGCCAATGCGCAAAGCAACGTCACCCTCTACGGCACGATCGATTCCGGCTTCGTCCACGCCAATCACACGGCCAGCGTCAACGGCCCGCAATCGCGATCGATGATCACGAGCAACATCATCTCCGGCAGCCGCTGGGGCCTGCGCGGTACCGAGCCGCTGGGCCGCGGACTGTCCGCGATGTTCCAGATCGAAAGCGGCTTCAATGCGGTCAACGGCGAGATGGGGAACGGCGGCCGGGCGTTCGGACGCAAATCCATCGTCGGCCTGAAGAGCACCGAATGGGGCGAAGTGACGATCGGCCGTCAGTACGACCCGGTCGTCAATCTCGTGCAGGGCATGACCGCAGACGGCTACTTCGGTGGGTTCTTTGCCACGCCGGGCGACGTCGACAACTACGACAATGGCGCACGCATCAACAACTCGATCCGCTACGCCACACCGAACTTCGGCGGCTTGCAGTTCGAAGGCATGTACGCATCGGGCAACGTGGCCGGGGAAACCGGGGCCGGCCGGTCGTATGGCATCGCCGGTGCCTACAACAACGGTCCGCTCGCGCTCGGCGCCGGTTTTTTCTTCGCGGACGGTGGCAACACGCGGGCGGCCTATGGCTATCGCGAGTGGACCAGCAGCGCGGGCTCGCTGTTCAACTCGCCGATCAACAGTGGCTTCCGTACGGCGAGTAAGGTACGCATCGCGCGCGTGGCCGGCAAGTATGCCGTTGGCCCGGCGATCCTTGGGCTGTCGTATTCGAATGCCCAGTACGCGAGCGATGGTCTGTCGGAATTCACCGGCACGGCGACATTCGACACCGTGAACGCCTTCGCCACGTATGCCCTGACGCCGGCGATCAACACGGGCATCGGCTATAGCTACACGCGAATGCGCGGTGCGCGCAACCTCGGCGCTCACTACAACCAGTTCAATGCCGGCGTCACCTATGCGCTGTCCAAGCGCACGTCGACCTACGTCATCGGTGGCTATCAACAGGCCATCGGCAAGACGCTGGATCGCGGTCAAACGGTGGAAGCCACCGCGTCGGTCGGTTCGTACGGCTTCAACGCCGGCGCACGAACGCAATTGCTGGTCGGCATGGGCCTGAAGCACAGCTTCTGACGCCCCTTCGTCCCGATCGGCCCGAACACGTGGAAGCCCGCGGGTTCGGGCCGATTTCTCCAATGAATTTAAGCACCTGGAATTCAAACGATCGTTTGGACAATTCCGATTCCTCTGTCTTAAAAAATACACAATTTGCGTTATTGGTATTTACCCTATTCGGGAATCTATTTAGAATTCGCTCCTGTTGAAGTTTGTTGCGGTAGCAACCGACTTGCGACGACTGGCGTCCCCGCTTTCTGAATTTCGCCTTGCGTTCGACGCGCGCCGATGTCTCTCGCGCTGCCGCCACTCGGGCCGGTCGTCACTGGGCACAGTCATCGCTTAGGTCTGTTGTTACGCCGCGCTGTCGTCGCTTAGGGAGAGGGTTTGTGATTTTCGTCATCTGGCTAGGGGTCGCGACGCTCGCCGTCACGGCGACAGTGGCACGTGTCATGCAACTGCAACGCGCTGCCGCACGCACCGCGGCGGCGACCCACGTCTCACGAGTCTTGCGATATCGCCGTAGTCATCGCCGTACCCCTTGCTCGCGCATTCGCTTGAAGGACGCCGCGTAATTTGACGTTGGCCAGCCACCGTTGGCGCAGACGCTGCCGGAACCGAAGTCGTCAGTGACCGTTCAACGAGTCGCACCGAGTTGTCGTCGTACTTGAAGTCACAGTCCGTAGTCCGTAGTCCGCAGTACTCATGCTGTATTCCGGCACAGATGTCCTAGCCGGATAGAGAGTCATCCCTCCCCGCCGTTACGAGGCATCGCTCTCACGCGTTAGCGCCGTACCGCCGCCCACGGCTCGGGCGGCCGATTTCGCGCCCACAGCCTCGTATTGCCCACGCATTGCATTAGCCCCCCGACGCCCTCCATCGCGCGCCGTCGGATCACGCTCGCTCGCGTTATTGCGTGGGCGCTTCGGCATGCGCTTCACCCGCGCGGCATGCCCAATGTTTTGAACCCGAGAAAATTGGCAGACATGAACACCGCCTCAGAGCGCATCACCCTCACCCTCGAGCTGCATCCGAACGATGTGAAACAGCTCGATATCGCCTGCGAGCGCGTCGGCATGAATCGAGAAGATTTCTGCCGGCTGGCCACCCACCTGGAAGGCGCTCGCGTGCTCAATGGCGAGGGCCTGGCCACGCTGTCGCGCCCGTTCGGTTTCGCCGCCGCGCTGCCCGCCGTCCTGCGCGGAGCGCTAGCCCGCTTCTGCCTGCGCTGATCGACATCATTGCCCTACGCCACGGCCAGCATCATCCGATGCACTGGCGCCGTTCCATGTCAGCGTGTCGCCCCATCGGCTGACAACGTCCCGTGTGATGGCGCGGCCCCACGAATTGGGAAGCGTCCGATAAGTTCTGCGCTATAGAGGTCGCCAACTCTGTATAGAGGCCCGCCTGTAACGCATGGGGAGGAGAGCGATATAACGTCGCAAGACGCGGGGGGATTGATTACGCTGTCTGACTCGTCAACGGAGTTCCGCCATGCAAACGAATCCACTCGCGCTGTTCGGAGACCATCTGGCCTGCCTGCGCAAGGCGCGCGGCTGGTCGCAGGAGAAACTGGCGCTCGAGAGCGGCCTGGCACGCTCGTACGTCAGCGGCATCGAGCGCGGTCGACGCAACGTCGCCCTGGTCAATATCTGCGTACTGGCCGATACGCTCGGCGTGCCAACGTCAGAAATGCTGCGCTTTGCGCAGGCGGCCGGGGCCGCGGACACCGCAGCGCTGCCCGATCGCACGCCACTGCCGCAGATCAGCCGTTCGCTGTGCCGCCTCGAGAACCGCGATCAGGTCTGGCTCGCCGAGATCATTCGAAGCCTCAGCTCCCGCCTGAGTCAGGCGGCGCCGCCGTTGGCGACCGACGCTTACGCAGACCGATGCGGCCCCTTGTCTGTCGCACACGGCAGTGCCTGCTGCGATGCGCGAGATACGCGCAATCGACACGAAGCGCGCGACGACATCGACGATGCCGAGGATCTCGACGATTTCGACGACCTCGATGATGCCGCCCCTCCGCCCGCGGCGCTTCCCAACGCCGCTAGACAGACGCCCATCGCCCCAGCGTTCTCCGCAGGCTTTCCTGCCCATCTTCAACTCGCCGCGCCTAGGGAAGCTGACTACCGCGTTGCCGACGACACCGGCACCGACGCCGCCCATCCCGTCGCGCGCATCTGTGACCCCGGGCGCACCCCATCCGAACGCCACGACGCATCCGTCACGTCGTCCAATACCGCCAGATCCGACGCCATCGCACGCGAAGACTCGCGGCATTTCCCCACCGGCGATGACGAGTGAGCGAAAGCGAGGCAATTGATTCTTAGGACATTGCGCAAAGTCCCCCCAGCATCGCGGGGACGTTGCGCGAGCGTTCGTCTTGTAAGCGTGACCTGGCCTTCCGTGAAAACGCTCGCTGCGGCGAGCGTCTTACATCCCCGCAATGGACGTATCGCCGCGCCGTGCCTATCTCACGCACGCCAAGCCTATCAAGCATGACAGCCGGCCGATGACTGCCGACCATTCGCGCCGCTCGACACAACGTCCGGTTCGCCCCGTCAACATCGAGTGACATCCCAAGGCGGAAACTTTCAGAATCGCGTGATGGCTTGCGCCGCCATGTCCGGTGTCACACTGCGCGGCTCCGGTTCACGGGAGTGCGACAAAGCGTATCGAAACACCAGCAGAGCGGTACGCAAACTGGCGCCACCACTACCGTCTGAAAGCACGCACTCTTTGTGCCTTCTCCGAAAGTCTGCAAAAAATCCGCGTTGCGGACCCGGTAGTTCGTGCCTCGCAAACGGGGGATACCCGAGGCACCGTCCCCAATGCCGGTTTTTTGTTTCAATCTTCTTGTCCCTAACAAGGAAAACATTCTTATGGACACCAATTTATTCAGATTCGGCCGACACCTGGCCGGTTTGCGCAAGAAGTACAACTGGGCGCAAGACAAGCTTGCCCTGGAAAGCGGTCTGGCGCGCTCATACCTGAGCGGTGTCGAGCGAGGCAAGCGCAATATCTCGCTGCGCAACATCTGCATTCTCGCCGACACGTTGGGACTGCCGCCGCATGAGTTGCTGGCGTTCGATTCGTCGAACGGCATGGTGGCTGACTCGGGGGTGGCGGTGCCCTGCGATCCGTATCCCTCGCTCAACCGGGCCATGCAGAAACTGTCGGACCGCGATCAGGCGTGGATGGCCGATCTGGTCCGCACGCTGAGCTTGCGTCTGGGCCACGGCGTGTTGCGCGACGAATGAGAGCGGGACGATTGATCGCGGGACGCGACGGCCGCGCGGCGCGCGCGTGTCCGGCGCCGGGCAACGCCGGCCCGCGCGCCGGCGTCGCTACTCGGGTTCAGTCGTTCCCGAGGAAGGCGTCCACCGCGCGGTGAAACGCAATCGGATTGGCCAGATTCATGCCGTGCGATGCGTCCTGGATCACCATGCGACGGGCTTCCGGCATGGCGCACGCGAGCGCATTCAGCACGTCGGGATAGGGTGCGGGACTTTGCGCGCCGCCCATCAGAAGCACCGGCGCATGCAACGCGCCAAGGGCGTCGATCGGCAACGGCGTACGCGGTTCGGCCACCTGACCGATCAGGGTGTGCGCGTTGTCGCGCACCATCTGCTTGAACCACGGCACCATGCGCCGCCACGTATCCGGGCCGCTCACGGTGTCGATAAAGATCGCCAGTCCGCCGTCGATATCGCCGGACTCGATGGCGGCAAGCGCCTGTTCGCGGAAGCTGCCCCGCTCGCGGTCGAGTGGCGTCTGCGCCGGACCGCCGCTGATTTCCACGCCCGGGTCCGCCAGTATCAGCGAGCGTACGGTGTCGGGCGCGAGCAGCGCCGTGCGCAACGCGACATAGCCGCCGCGCGAATGGCCGAGCATATGGACCGGGCCGACGCCCAACGCCGTGACGAACGCGGCCAGGTCCTCGGCGTGCTGCTCCCCCGAGAACGTGCCGTCGTGGCCGCTCCAGGCTTCGGGCCAGTAGTGACGCAGACTCACTGAGATCACCCGCCGCCGCTGCGCCAACGGCGCCATGTTCGGCTTGAAGTAACGGCAATCGCAAAGCGAACCGTGAACCAGCAACAGCGGCGCGCCACTGGCGTCGGCGGGGGCAGGGGTCTCGACGTACGCCATCGGATAACCGTTGACGTCGATCGTTTGCGGTACAGGAACCGGCATGGGAGACACATCAGGTAAGGCGGGCCGCCAGTATACCGAGCTTGCCGCCCGCTTGCCGCCCGCTTGCCGCCGTGCGCCATCGGCCTGCCATGCCGCCTGGGAGAGCGGGGACTACGCGCTAGTGTATGCTTGCGACTCCCTTCATTCCTGCGGTTTCCCGGCATGGCACTCAAAGCCACCATATACAAGGCCGAGGTGCAGATCACCAACCTCGACCGCCACTACTACGCCGCCCATAGCCTGACGCTCGCCCGGCATCCGTCGGAAACCGACGAACGCATGATGGTGCGCCTGCTGGCCTTCATGCTGTATGCCGATGAACGGCTCACGTTCGGCAAGGGCCTCTCCAACGCCGACGAGCCCGACCTGTGGGAACACGACTTCGGGGGCGACATCGTCCGTTGGATCGACGTCGGGCAGCCCGACGCACGGCGCCTTGTCAAAGCCGCGGGCCGCGCGACGCATGTCGACGTCGTAGCGTACGGCGGCAAACCCGCCGCCGTCTGGTGGCAGGCGACCGAGTCGCAGATCACCCGCTTGTCGAACCTCACGGTGCGCATGCTCGATGAGACATCCGCCGAGGCGCTCACGGCACTCGCCGCGCGCACGATGCGCCTCCAGTGCACGATTCAGGACGGTGAAGTCTGGATCGCCGACGACAGCCACAATTTCGCCGTCAACCTCGTGACGTTGCGCGCGGCCGCCAACGACTGACCGGCTTCGGGCATTCCCCGACGGCGGCGCGGCGCGCTGTGCCGCTGTGCCGCTGTGCCGCTGTGCCGCTGCGCCGCGTCACAACGTCACCGCCCCGCCCTCGCCCTCCTCGCCCTCCTCGCCCTCCTCGCCCTCCTCGCCCTCCTCGCCGTTCTCGCCGTTCTCGCCGCCCTCGCCCTCCTCGCCGTTCTCTCCGTCCACGCGGCTCGCCGCCCTCCGCGCCTCCGGCCTCGCCGCAGTACGCGCGACACCACAAGCTGCGTTACACTTGACGTTAACGTCAATCGAGTGAACACGGCCGCGTCTCCAACGCCCCCCAGAAAGACCGGCACCGGTCGTCACCTCGCTGGCCCTATCGCCATGGCTCATTCCTATACGCGTCTGCCCCGCAACTCATGGACATCCTGATCTTTTCTCCGGACGGCAAGACCGCCGCCTACGAATCCGGCCTCGCCGAGCATTTGCCGCAGGCCGGCATTCGCGGCTGGCAGCCCGGCGACACGGCACCGGCCGACTACCTGGTGCTCTGGAAGCCGAATGCCGAAGTGTTGCAACCGCGCGAGCGCCTGAAAGCGATTTTCAACCTGGGCGCCGGGGTGGACGGCGTGCTCGGCGCGCACGGCGAAGGCGCACATCGCCTGCCGGCGGGCGTGCCGCTGGTCCGTCTCGAAGACGCCGGCATGGCCGACCAGATGGCGCAGTACGTGAGCGCCGCCGCATTGCGCTACTTCCGCCGTCTCGACGAATTCGATGCGCAGCAAACCCGAGGTCAGTGGAAGTTCCAGAAGCCGAACCGTCTCGCGGACTTCCCCGTCGCGGTGCTCGGTTACGGCACGCTCGGCGCGCACGTCGCCAAGGCACTCAAGGCGTTCGGCTTTCCGGTACGTGCATGGACCCGCAGCCAGCGCAGCGACGATAGCGGCATCGAATTGCACCACGGCGACGCCGGCTTCGATGCCTGCGTGTCCGGCGCCCGCATACTCGTCAACCTGCTGCCTCTCACGCCGCAAACGGTCGATGTGCTCAACGCCAGGCTGTTTGCGAAGTTGGCGCAAGGGGCGTTCCTGATCAACGTCGCGCGCGGCGCGCACCTGGTGGAAGACGATCTCCTTGCCGCGCTGGACAGCGGCCAGATCGCCGCGGCCACGCTCGACGTGTTTCGCACCGAGCCGTTGCCGGCCGACCATCCGTTCTGGCACGCACCTCGCCTGACGCTCACACCGCACATTTCCGCCCTGACGTTGCGCGACGAAACGGTCGCGCAGATCGCCGGGAAGATCGCCGCGCTCGAACGCGGCGAAACGATCACCGGCATCGTCGATCCGACGCGCGGCTACTGAGCCGTCGCCCACGCGCGCCATTGCCCGAACCCCTCCAAGGAGACACCGCATGTCCTTGTCCACGTCTAATCTGCCGAAGCACGTGAAAGTGGTCGAAGTCGGCCCGCGCGACGGTCTGCAAAACGAAAAGCAGCCGGTACCGACCGACATCAAGATTGCGCTGATCGACCGACTGTCGGCCGCCGGCTTCGCCAATATCGAATCGACGTCGTTCGTCTCGCCCAAATGGGTGCCGCAGATGGCCGACGGCGCCGAGGTGATGGCGGGCATTACGCGTCGTCCCGGCACGATCTACTCGGTGCTCACGCCGAACCTGCGCGGCTTCGAGGGGGCGGTGGCGGCCAAGGCCGACGAAGTGGTGATCTTCGGCGCCGCGAGCGAAGCGTTCTCGCAGCGCAATATCAACTGCTCCATCGTGGAGAGCATCGAGCGCTTCGAACCCGTCGCGCGCGCGGCGAAGGACGCCGGTCTGCGCTTGCGCGGCAGCATCTCGTGCGCGCTCGGCTGCCCGTACCAAGGGGAAGTGTCCGTCGCGAGCGTGGTCGACGTGGTGCAACGACTCGCGGCGCTCGGCTGCGACGAAATCGACATTGCCGACACCATCGGTGTGGGCACGCCGTCGCGCACCCGCGAAGTCATGGAAGCCTGCGCGAAGGTGTTCCCGATCGAGCGTCTGTCCGGCCACTTCCACGACACCTACGGCCAGGCGACTGCCAACGTCTACGCCGCGCTGCTCTCGGGCATCTCGATTTTCCACTCGTCCGTCGCCGGTCTTGGCGGCTGCCCGTACGCCAAGGGCGCAACGGGGAACGTGGCGACGGAAGACGTGGTGTATCTGCTGCAGGGTCTCGGCATCGAGACCGGCATCGATCTGGACGCCGTCGTACGCACGGGCGACTTCATTTCGCGCGCCATCGACCGGCCGAACGCGTCACGCGTCGGCCGCGCCATGCTCGCGAAACTGCAGGACGGCGCGCCCACCTGTGTGTGATACCGCGCGGGCCAATGTGCCCGCGTCGACCCCGTGATTCGAAGACACTGACACGACCATGAGCGAGACACCCCGGACTCCCGAACCCGCCGAACAGGACGCGCTTCCTGAAGGCGCACGTCACGTTGCACGGCTGCTCGCCGGCCTGGGCCACGACCAGCCGATCGTGCTTCTGCCGAGCACCGGCAAGACCTCGGCCGAGGCCGCTGCCGGCCTCGGTTGCGACGTGGCCCAGATCGCCAAGTCGATCCTCTTTCGCCGCGCCGCCGACGACACCCCGGTGCTGGTCATCGCGAGCGGCATCAATCGCGTCGACGAGAAGAAGGTGGCGGCACAGGTCGGCGACCTTGCCCGCGCCGATGCGCGTTTCGTCAAGGAGAAGACGGGCTATTCAATTGGTGGCGTCTGCCCGATCGGGCACGTCGTGTCGCCGCTCACGCTGATCGACGAAGACCTGCTCAAGCTCACCAGCCTGTGGGCCGCCGCCGGGCACCCGCATGCCGTGTTCAACCTCACGCCAACGCAGCTCGTGGCGATGACGGGCGCGCCCGTCGTCGACGTGGCGCTGCGCGACTAAGCGCCCCCAAGGCCATCATGACCCTGCCCGAGTCCCCCGTGCCGTCGCCCTGCACCAACATCTGCCGCATGAATCCAGCGACGGGGTGGTGCTCGGGTTGCTGGCGCACGCTCGACGAAATTGCCGCGTGGTCGACGATGGCCGAGGGCGACAAGCGCCACATTTGGTCGCTGTTGCCCGCACGACGTGTCGAACACGAGCCGCCGCCGGTGCAGTATCGCCGTGTGATCGCCAACGACCCCGGCTCGGGCAACGCATAACGCGCCCCGACGCATAACGCTTTCTATACCGCATATGGGAAAAATCGTTGCCATTGGCGAGACCTTCGCCGCCACCCACCATTTTTCGCCTGACTCGATCCGCGAATTTTCCGCGCTCGCGCACGACTTCAATCCACTGCACCACGACGCGGACTATGCGGCCGCCGACCTGCGTTTCGGCGGACTGATCTCGTCGGGCACGCAGCAGATGTCCTATCTGGCCGCCCTGCTCGCCACGCACTATTCGAAGACGGCCCAACCGCTCGGGCTCGAATTCGACATGAAGTTGCGCCGCGCCGTGCACGCGGGCGACGACATCACCGTGCGCTGGACCGTGACCGACAGCCTGTGGAAAGACAAACTCGCGGGCGACATCGTGTCGCTCGACGGCGAGGCCGTCAATCAACGCGGCGAGACGGTGATCGCGGCCACGGCCAAGATCCTCGTGAGCGCCAAACCGGCCTGATACGCCGCCAGCGCCTCGTGTTGCCCCTTACGCCCCTACGTCCATGACCTCGCTTGCCTTGCCCCCCGGGCTTCGCGTGTTCGAGCGCGGCTGGCTCTCCTCGAACAATGTCCTGTTCCTCGGCGACGCGCCAACACTCGTCGACAGCGGCTACGTCACGCATGCGGAGCAGACGCTCGCGCTCGTCGCGCACGCGCTGCCGCAGGGTCAGCCGCTCGCACGGCTCGTCAACACGCATCTGCACTCCGATCACTGCGGCGGCAACGCGGCACTTCAAGCTCGCTACGGTTGCCGCACATGGGTCCCCGCCGCCGACGCCGATCCCGTGCGCCATTGGGATGCGCGGCGTCTGTCGTTCGAGGCGACCGGCCAGCAGTGCGCGCGCTTCACCTTCGACGACACCCTCTCGCCCGGCGACGCGATGACGCTCGGCGAGCGCGAATGGCTCGTTCTCGGCGCCCCGGGCCACGATCCGCACGCGCTGATGCTCTACAACGCCACCGACGGCATCCTGATTTCCGGCGATGCGCTGTGGGAACGCGGCTTCGGCGTGATCTTTCCGGAGCTCGACGGCGAGTCCGGATTCGCCGAACAGGCGGCCGTGCTCGACCTCATCGAGCAACTCGATGTGGCGCAGGTGATTCCAGGACACGGCAAGCCGTTCGGCGATATCGACGGCGCACTCGCCACCGCGCGCGCGCGCCTTGACTATCTGCAAAGCGATCCGGCACGCAATGCGCGCAACGCGCTCAAGGTGCTGATCGTCTTCCGTCTCATGGCCGAGAATGAGATGACGGGCACAGCGCTCAAGGCCACACTCGACACCGCGCGGGCATGGCGCAGCGCCGCCGCGATGCTTGCGCCGCCGTCGGCCTGGCCCGATCTGCTCGACCGCCTCGTGGCGGAACTCGCCAAGGCAGGCGCAGTGCGCTACGAGTGTGAGACGGATACGTTGTACGCCGTCTAGGCGCACCGGGCTTTCGAGATCTTTGAAAAAAACAACGCCGCTTGCCAGTCACGGCAAGCGGCGTTTGAGGACGTGACGTGCCGGACGAACGCTGCGGTCGCTAACGCGGCGCCCGTCCTGTGGCGTCTTGATGCTGACGCCGCTTGGCACGCGCTTTCATCCTAGTCGCGACGCCCCCGTCCCCCAAGGGGACTTTCCCTGATACGCGCGCGAATTCCCTCGACGGAACCGAAGCTTTCTTCGAGTGCCCGCTCAACGGTCGACGAACGAATCCCCCTATAATCGAACGATCGTTCGCGAAATTAACCCGCTGCGAATTGGGCGTCGACGCAATGATGTCGCTCGCCGAATGTCCTGCTCGAGGAGACTTCATGGCCCTTCCCAAGATTCTGCAAAACCTGGCGCTGCCCGTGGTGGCGTCACCGATGTTCATCGTGAGTTACCCGGAACTGGTGCTCGCGCAGTGCAAGGCTGGGATCGTCGGCTCGTTCCCTGCGCTGAACGCGCGTGAGCCGCAAATTCTCGAAGACTGGCTCTCACGCATCACCGAGGAACTCGCCGCATACCAGGCGGCCAATCCGGACGCCATCGTGGGTCCGCTCGCCGTCAATCAGATCGTGCACCAGTCGAACCAGCGGCTCGAACACGACGTGCGGGTGTGCGTGGAGCATCGCGTGCCGATCTTCATCACCAGCTTGCGCGCGCCGCCCAAGGAGGTGCTCGACGCCGTGCACAGCTATGGCGGCATCGTGCTGCACGACGTGATCAATCTGCGTCATGCGAACAAGGCGCTCGAAGCCGGTGTGGATGGGCTGATCCTCGTCGCCGCCGGGGCGGGCGGCCACGCGGGCATGCTCTCGCCGTTCGCGCTGGTGGGCGAGGTGCGCAAGATCTTCGACGGCCCCATCGTGCTCTCCGGCGCGATTGCCAACGGCGGATCGATTCTCGCCGCCCAGGCCATGGGCGCCGATCTCGCGTATATCGGCACGCGGTTTATCGCCTCTTCCGAAGCCAACGCCAGCGACACCTACAAACAGGCGATCGTCGAGGCCAGCGCCAACGACATCATCTATACGAACCTGTTCACCGGCGTGTCGGGCAACTACATCCGCCAGAGCATTCTGAATGCGGGCCTCGACCCCGATGACCTGCCCACGGCCGACAAGAGCGCCATGAACTTCTCCAAGGCGAAGGCGTGGAAGGACATCTGGGGCGCGGGTCAGGGGGTGGGATTGATGGACGACGTGCGCCCCGCAGCCGAGATCATTGCGCGCCTGAAGCAGGAATACGACGACACGCGCAAACGACTGGCCGGCTGACAACGCACGCGCGCGCCGGACGAATCGACGTTTCGGCGCGGCGTTTCACTGCGACTCGACGGCCGCCGCTCTCCCCGCCGCCCACTTCGCCCCCTCACCACCGCTCCCGCCTCGCCATTCGCCGCGGCCTCGTCGCGCCCGTCGCCGGACACAATGCCCCGTCGCGCCGGTGGCCGGTCGCGTCATGACGTCACGTCCGCACCTCGCGGCAATGCGCCGGAATCGACAGTGCGCTCGGCCGAAGCGCAAACACGCCCCTTCACGCGATGGCAGTCTTCGCCCATGGACGTCGATTCGGCTTCATGTTGGCGCCGGCACGCACCTTCACCCCATCGTCAGGAGGCAATTTCATGCGGTTTTCGTCGCATTGTCGCGCAATCCACCCTCCCCCTCGCAACCAGGCCCGCGACGCCACGCCCGCTCGCAGGACGCCGGCGCCCACTTCACCCGACTTCCCGCACGCGTTCGACGGCACACGCAATTCCCAAAGGCGCTGTCATGACGACGCGGCCATGCGCCATCGCGTCAGCCCCCCCAAGGCCTCGCCCGCCAGTCCCTGGCCGGCGGCCTTCGCCGTGATGCTGGTCGCCAATCTCATGGCCCCCACGGTACGCGCCACACCGATGCTCCCCCGCCTCCTCGACAGCCGTGTGCGGGAAGACAGTCCACTCGCCAACGCCACGGCGCTGCCTTCAGACGGACTACCAGACGTCCCAAGCGACGTCGAAATACACCCGCTCCCCCTCTCGCTGATCAAGACCCACTACACCTTCCAGGAATTTCTCAGGGCCGTGGCCACCGCCAGCGCACCGTTTCGGCATCTTGGAAGATCCATCGGCGAGGCCTACAGCGCGGTGAGCGGCAACCCCGTGGATCGACCGACGCTCGACGCGGCGCAACGCCTCGGCGGTGTGGTGGACGTCGCCACCGGGCTAATCCCGGAAGTCCAAATCGCGCGATTGCCCGGACATTTCGCCGATCTGGCCGCCGACCTACTCGACGGTAGACCGCCGTCGTCGGCCAAGCTCACCGACTTTCTGCAATATGGCGACCCGCGCACGATCGGCAGAGACATGCCGATTCAGGACGCGTCCGCGCCGGCACAACCGGTGCTATTCAGGCGTGGGCCGGTGCATGCGCCGGTGTCAGCGCCTGGCGTCGAGGCCGACGCGCCCGTGGTACGCGACGTTGACGTTGACGGCGACGGACTCGAACCGCCGCGCGACGCGACGCCTGAGCACGGCGCCGAGATCGTCGATGCGCAGGCCGCCGACGTCGAAGGTCTCGGTGTCGGACACGGATTGCGCATCGAAGGCGAGCGCGAACACCTTAAGGGATACGAACAATCGTTGCCGCCCGAGAGCATTCCGGAAGGGTCACGGCGCCAACTGATGACGATCAACGGCCGCCACTATCTTCGCGGGGAATCCGGCTATTACCAAGTGACGCCCGGACAGCGCGCGGGCGAATGGTTGATCAACGCGCCGCGCGGCGCGCGCGCGCAAGTGCCGGTGACCTACGACGCGCCGTCCGGCGAATGGCATGCAGACGCCCCGTTGCGCCTGTGCGGCGGCGGATGCGGTCCGAGCCGCTCGTCCACCCCCGACAGCGTTGCCATGAGCAAGAACGACGTCGCCGACGCCATCCGCCACCTCGCCGATCATGACGTGCGGCGCGCGATACTGCAGGCGTACAGCGATCTGGGAGCGCTGCACCTGATGCGAACGAACCGTGAGGACCTGCGGGCATTGCGCGACAACTCGATCATTGAGCACCGCCGTGTCCTGGTACCCCAACTGATGCGCATCGACCCGTATTCCACCTTGTTCGAACAACAGCGCGAGGCCGCCCTGATCACGGCGATGCACTATGACAACTACCCGGAATACAACATCCACGAACTCAGTGCCGAAGCCTTCTGCCAGGAAAACGCGGAGATTCTCTTTCACTATCTTCTGGTCCGCGGCGTTCCCAGCCACCATATCCGCATGATCACCGTGCAGCCCCAAGGCCGCCCGCCGCATGTCATGGTGCTTTACACCGAATCGGATCAATTCATCGATCTGCTCGATCTGTCCACGCCGCAACCGCCGGTGAAAGGGCATGTCGACGGCATCAACGGCAATCGTTTCACGGCCGCGGTGTTCCTGACGCGCGACACCACCGTGCTGCTCGACCCCTGGAGCCGAATCAAGGCATCGTCGTTCCGGCACGCGAACGATGTCGAGGCGTTGATGGGCATGTTGGACGTCTCGCTCGCGGATGCCGGCCACCGCACCGGCAACCCCTACACGGTGTCGCTGACCCGGCCCTACCCCACACCGCGCGAGCGCGCTGCGGCAGCCACGGGCGGCGCCGCCGACGCAAGAAGTCCGGTCATCAGTTCGGCCGGCACCTTGCCAAGGTCCGGCTCGGTGCGCCGGAACCCGCCGATTCAACTTGCGGGCGGCGAACACGGTACGCCGGTCTGATACCGGCGCGTGTCACGCGTTAGCACACGCCGACGATTCCGATTCGCGCATTGCGCCTTCCCGCCCTCGCGGCCTCGGACAATTGATCCCCCTTCCCTTTGGAGGCATTCATGCCATTCGCTTCGCACCGCCGCGACACGCGAGTCGCGCCTTGTTACGGGCTACCGAATGCACCTCGCGTCACTCACATACCTCACGTACCGCGACGGCACGAAAGCACGCCAAGCGGCGCGACGGGCTTGTGCCGTGCCTTCCGCGGTGCGCGCCCGACACGCGCCGAGTCCGGTTCGTCGACCCGCGTACCGCGTGAGCGGTCTGCCACCCAACACACGCCCGGCGATCACGTCTGGCCCGCCGCGCTGGCCCTCCTGCTTGTCGCCAATCTCGCCGCACCGGCCCTCGCGCGCGTGCCCGCATCCTCGCATCACACGCGCGAGGGCGAGGGCGCGGGCACCCCGTGCGTCGGATCAATCAATGCCAACGCGGTGCCGCCGTCGGGCACCCTGGCCGCGTCCGCGCACGCGGAGGTGATTCGCCGCCCCGTGAAGCACTCGACAACGATCAAGACGGACTATACGTTTCGCGACGTCCTGAAAGCCGTCTCCACCGCGCGCGCCCCTTTCCACTACCTGTTGGCGTCGGTGGGCGACGCCTACGAAGTCCTCAGCGGCCGGACGATGGATCCAGACGTACACCGCCGCGTTGAGCAAGGCGCCGATGTCCTGGATCTCGCGACCTCCGTGCTGCCCGGCGTGCGGCTGTTGCGACTTCCCGGCGATCTGGCGGACTTGTTCGACGATGAACTCGGGCACAAACCTCCCGACCCCGGCAAGCTCGCCGGCCTGCTGCAATATGCCGACCCGCGCGTGATGGGATCGGCGCCGCGAACGCTCGCGCGAGCGACCGCGCGGGGCGAAATCGCGGGCACTCGCACTGCGGCCGCAGCACACCCCGCCCGGCCCGCCCAGCACCCTGCGGCGGGCGTGGCACGCGAACCGGCACCGGCGAACCGGCACCGCATCGTCGACGAACATACCCATCTGCGCGGCTATGCGCAACCGCTGCCGGCCGCTCGGCGCCCCGGCGGCGAATCGCCGGATCTCGTCCTCGTGAACGGCCATCACTACCTGAAAGGGAACGCAGGCTATTACCGGGCACATCGCGGCGTGAGCGCCGACCATTGGCTGATAGATGCCCCGCCGGGCAGCGAGCGACGGGCGCAAGTGCCGGTGACGTACGACCCAAGCACCGGCACATGGCACGCTCACGCGCCGCTGCGCCTGTGCGGCGGTGGATGTGGGGCGAGTCGCCCCGCCGATGCGCCGGACAGCATCGCCAACAGCGTTGAAGACATCGCGCAGGCGATAGGCCATGTTCCGGACGAAGGGGCGAAAAAGGCGATTCAAACGGCGTTCTCCGAATTGAGCGCCTTACGCTTGCGACGAACGAATCGACCCGATCTGCAACCCGGTCGCGACAACTCGATCATCCATCACCGAATCGCTTTGCGCGGCGCCATGAGAAAACGGATCGATCCGAACGCGCCGCTGATCAAGCAGCAACGCATCGCGTCCACGATCACGGCGACGCATTACGGATGGCGCGAGGCAAGTGAAGCGTTTTGCCAGGAGAACGCCGAGATCCTGTTTCATCGCCTGCTCGAGAACGGTATTTCGCGAGATCGGATTCGCATGATCACCCTCAAGCCGCACAACAAGCCGTCGCATGTCGCGGTGCTGTACACGGAATCCGACAGCTTCATCGAGTTGCTGGACCGCTCGACACCGCAGCCACCGTCGGCCCTTCACGGCGACGGCATCAGTCACGAGTTGTTCCAGGAAGCCGCCTACTTGACGCGCGATTCAACGGTGCTGCTGGACCCGTGGAGCACTACGAAAGCCATCTCGTTTGCGCGCGCGACCAGCCGGCGCACGACCGGCCGCATGATCCACCGGGCACTCGCCGATATTGGACACGTTCCCGGACATCCCTATGTCGTTTCCGTGACGCGCCCGCTCGGCATGCATAGCGCGACCCCGAGCGGGCGGAGCGCCGAGGCGAATCCGCATCGTCGGAAGGATGCCCCGCCCTCGCCACACGCCCTCGCGTGACGGTGGGGTTCGCCCTCACAGCCCGCTTTGTCGCGCGCTGCGCGTTATGGCGGTCGGTGTGCCTCACCGACCGCCCCTTTGGAGGACTTCATGCCATTTGCTTCACACCACCGCCTCCCCCGTGTCTCCCCGTGCTACGGACTCCCGCATGCGCCCCAACATCGCGCGAACGGGTCGGGGCCCGCCGCGGGCTTGTCCCATGCGTTTCGCGGCGCGCGCCTCGGGCGACCCGGGACCGGGCTACACGTCCCAGCACTTCTTGAGCGCGTGGGCACCGGCCGGCCGACACACAACGCGGCATGGCCTGCCGCCCTCGCGATCATGCTGGTCGCCAATCTCGCGCCCCCCGCATCCGGCGCCGTGCCAAAACGCGACCTTGCCCCCGACCGCTCCGGCGAAGTCAGTGCCAACATCGACACGGCGATCGATGCCGAAGCGCTTGCGTTGGCCAACACAACCACAAGAACCGAGTTCGACGACGTGGACATACGGCCGGTGGATCACCCGTTGATCAAGTCGGATTACACGTTTCACGACTTCCTGAAAGCGGTGGCCGCAGCCCGCGCACCGTTCCGCTACCTCGGCGAATCGGTGGGTGACGCCTACGAGATCCTGAGTGGCGAGGAGGTCGATCCGCAGGTGCGGCAACGCGTTCGACAAGGCGGCGAAGCGCTGGACCTTGCGACAGACTTGCTGCCCGTCGTGCCGCTATTGCGGCTGCCTGGCGACCTGGCCGACATCGCCTGCGACGAACTCGAAGGCAAAAGCCTCGATCCGGAAAAAATCGCCGGATTTCTCCAATATGCCGATCCGCGCGTCATGGGGTCGGCGCCGCCGCTTCGCGGCGATTCGTCCGCGCCGGTGCCCGCGCCGTCGGCGCCTCGGCCGATCATCAAGTCCTTACAGACGCGTCACGCCGACGCGATGCCTGCCGAAGCGATGGTCGACGGTATTGCGCCGCAAGTCGTCGACGGTGCCGGTCCGGGCAACCCCATCCCATCCGGCGCGCAAAGCGATGCGCATGACGAGAGCGTGGGTATCGATGCCGATGACTCTGCCGACGCGGGAGACGTCGCTCGTTTTGCCCCCGCACCACCGGCCAGCCCTGCGAACGCCCCCGCGCGCGTGAACGAACCGGAAATCGTTGACGAAGACGAGTATCTGCGTGGCTACGAGCTGCTCTTGCCGGCCGATCAACTCCCCGCTGGGAAGCCAGCGCGCGTCGTTGTGGTAAAGGGCCAGCATTACCTGAGGGGTGAAGCCGGTTACTACCGGGCCCGGCGCGGCCTCAGTGGCGATCACTGGCTGGTCGATGCCCCTCTAAGCGCCGAAAGCCGCGCGCAAGTGCCAGTGACTTACGATGCGAGCACCGGCACCTGGCACGCCCATGCCCCGCTGCGACTGTGTGGTGGCGGATGCGGTTCGAGCCATCTGGCGTATCCGCCCGACAGCATCGCCACCAGTTTCGAAGACATTTCGCATGCTGTCCGCCACGTTCCCGACGAAAGTTCGCAAGAAGCCATTCAACTCGCATTTGCCGAACTCAGTGAACTGCATTTGCTGCGGACGAATCGCGCAGATCTCCAGCCGAATCGCGACAACTCGATCATCGGCCATCGCACGGCCCTTCGCGGCTCCATGAGCAAGGAGATTGATCCGACCTTGCCGTTGCCCAAACAACAACGCGTTGCAGCCGAGATCACGTCAATGTATTACGAGTGGAACTCCGCGGCGGAAGCTTTTTGTCAGGAGAACGCCGAGATTCTCTTCCATCGCCTGATCGCAAACGGTGTCGCCAAAGAGCAAATCCGCATGATTACCTTCAAGCCGCAAAATCGGCCGCCCCATGTCATGGTGCTTTATACGGAGTCCGAACACTTCATCAAGCTACTGGATCGCTCAACGCCCAACCCGCCCCATCCGCACCATCGCGACGGCATCAGTCGGGAATTCTTCCGGGAAGCCGCCTACTTGACGCGCCATTCGACATTGCTGCTGGACCCGTGGAGCACCACGAAAGCCATCTCGTTCGCGGGCGCCACGTCCCGTTACGAGGCTGGGCGCATCATCAACCGGGCACTCACCGATATCGGGCATCTGCCGGGCACCCCCTACGCCGTATCCCTGACCCGCCCGCTCGGCATCCACCGGCCCAGCCCGAAGGGGTCGGTCGGCCGTGAGCGTTTGGGGAGTTCAGGGAGTTCAGGGAGTTCGCTGGGGCCTTCGGCATCGGCCAGCGCCAGCCAGGACACCAGCCGGACATCGTCGGAAACGGTGTTGTCGCGAGGCACCGGCCCCGCGCCGTCGGAGTGAGACCCGGGTCACGCGCATTCGGATCCGCCTGCGCATCCGGCCCCGGCGCGTCGCACGCGCCGGAGCTGCCGCCCGTTCAGCCGGCGCGCATCAATACGTGTACACGCCGCGCCCGGTCTTGCGTCCGAGATACCCGGCGGCGACCATTTCCTTGAGCAACGGGCACGGACGGTACTTCGAGTCCGCAAATGATTCGTAATAGACGTTCATCACGGACAGGCAAACATCGAGACCGATCATGTCGGCGAGCGCCAACGGTCCGATCGGATGATTGCAGCCGAGCTTCATGCCTTCGTCGATCTCTTCGGGCGACGCCAGATGCTCGGCCAGCACGAAGAAGGCCTCATTGATCATCGGCACCAGGATCCGGTTGACGACGAAGCCCGGCGCGTTCTTCACCGTGATCGGCGACTTGCCGAGTCGGCGCGCGAGGGCATCGACACGCGCATGCGTCTCGTCGCTCGTCTGCAAGCCGCGAATGATCTCCACGAGCGCCATCAGCGGCACCGGGTTGAAGAAGTGCATGCCGATGAATTGCGTCGGCTTGGCGACCACGGCGGCAAGCTGAGTGATCGAGATCGACGACGTGTTGGACGCGAGAATCGCACTGTCCTTCGTCGCGCCCTCGAGCTGTTTGAGAATCTTGACCTTCAGATCGAAGTTCTCCGTGGCCGCCTCGATCACGATGTCGGCGTCGGCCAGCGAGGCGTAGTCGGTTGAGGTCGTGATGCGCGCCAGTGCGGCTTGCTTGTCGGCGGCCGTGAGCTTGTCTTTTTTGATCAGGCGATCGAGGCTGCCGGCAATCGTCGCCACGCCTTTCTGTACGGCGGCATCGCTGATATCGACCATCGTCACCGGCAGCCCGGCCACCGCACAGGCCTGTGCAATGCCGTTGCCCATGGTGCCTGCGCCAATGATGCCTACGTGTTGAATCGTCATGTCGTCTCTACTCCGTTTGTGCTCGGGGGATGGCGGGAATACCGTCTTGCGCGGTGCACAAATCATAGCGCGGACCCGTGGATTCGGTGACACATGAAACCGCTCTGCGAAACGATGCTGACTCTGGCGTGTGATCTGCCGGGCGTGTCGGTGTCGGTGTCGGCAAACCATGACATCGCGATCGACATAACGAACGAAGGGGGCAGACGCGCCCAATCGGCGTCTGCCCCCTTCGATGATTCCTTCGGCACGCGCATAAAGTCCGCGTGCGCGGGGAACGTCAGAACTTCATGCGAACGCCGCCGCCGAAGGTATCGCCGCCCGACAGCGTGCTCACCCGGTCGTTCATGTACGCAGCATAGACATCCGTACGCTTCGACAGCGGGTAGTCGTAACCGAGCGCCCACGTCTTGCGGTTGACATTGCTCGCGCCCGAACTCTTCGTGTAAGCGTACGACGCGAGCACGCTGCCGTTGCCCAGCGGCACCGACACGCCGAGCTGGCCGCCATTCTCCGACACACCGCCGCCGGTGATGTTGTTGCGGATGTACTGATACTGGCCGAACAACTTCACCACATGCAGGTCGTACGTCGCCCCTACTTGCACGGCCTGCTGGCTGCGAAAGCCCGTCATGCCGGCGAGGTCGTCCGGTTGCGAATCGAACTTCACCTGCTGGTAAGCGACGCTCGCCGCAAACGGACCGTTGAAGTACAACGCCGACGCGCTCCACTTGTTCTGCCCCGTCTCACCGGCCTTGTTGCCGAACGCATACGAGACGCTGCCCGACAGCCCCTTGAAGTTCGGCGTCGTGTACATCACGGCGTTGCTCCAGCCGGAGTCGCCCACGATGCCTTGGCCTGCCGCGCCAATGAACGTGTGGAACACCATCGGGCTGAAGGTGTACGAATCGACGAACGGGTTGAACAGGATCGTCGAGACGAAGTACGAAGTGGTGAGACGGCCGAGCGTGACCGTGCCGGCGGTGTCCGACGACAAACCGACGTACGCGTTGCGCGAGAACATCGAGTCGCCCTGGAAGCGGCCGTATTGACCATTCTGCGGACGGAAGAAGTCCTCCAGCACGAACACCGCCTTCAGGCCGCCGCCGAGATCTTCGTTACCCTTCATGCCCCAGTACGATGTCGACATGCCGCCGCCGCCCTGCGTCCAGGCGCGATCGCCGCCCGGGTTCTTGACCGCGCCCATCCAGGCGTCGACCTGACCGTACAGCGTGACGTTCGATTGTGCGAACGCCGGCGCGCTCATGCACGCGCCCAACACGAGTGCCCCGCCAATGCCCTTGGCCATGCTCCGCTTCATTCACTTCTCCTTGGTTTATGTCTTTTGTGTGCCCGTTCCCGATGTGCACGGGAGCGGCTGGCGCCCGCTGGCGAAGCGCCTCCCTGATAAACGGCCGTGATTCTCGCACAGGCGTGCCGTGCGCAGATAGGCCGAACCGTCGAGAAAAAACGCACCACACGAAGTGGCCGGGAAATGGTGGGGAGACAAAATTCAGCCGACCATCCGCGCCAAAGTTAGTCTCGGTATAACGAAATCGATATGTCCCTTACATCAGCAAGTTAGCGATTGCTCACATTCGCCGTGATGTCGGGAAATAATGGAGGCGCGGGACGCGTGATTGGCAGACGTTGCTGGGAATGGGCGAGCGCATCCGATGTTGCACATGTGCAACGCCTGGCTCGTCCAAGGACATCGGAGGGGAGGGGAAAAACTGGAAGTGGGGACAGCAACGCCGGCGGGGGACCGCCCGCGGCAACAAGCGTCAGCGACCGCGACGGCCGCCACCGCCACCGCCGCGCGACCCGCGTGGCTCGCCTTGCGGCGAGTATTGGCGCTCACGCGGCTCCGCCGGGGCCGCCCAGTTCGGATAGGCCGCCTGACCGCGACCGCGATCGGCGCTGAAACGGCTGATGTCTTCCCGCAGCGATGCCTTGTTCAAATCCAGCATGTCGCGCCCGCGCCCGCCCCCTGCCCAGGCAGGATAGGCACACACAAGCAGCAACAGGAAACAGTAACGAAGTCGGGCACTCATTTGGGTTCAGCCATCGCGGCCGGCCCTAATGTGGGGCCGGTTGGCACGAGACGCGGACGGCACCGATGGGTTACCTGTGCGCCATACGCCTCAAGAATGACTGTACCGGGTCGGTCGAATGAGCGTCGACCGAAAAGATGTTAATGCGTGGCGCGGTCTGCAACCGTTTGTAACGGCCGCTTCATGGTGGCGCCAGCCCCTTCCAGCGGGACGGGGCGCGCCACCGAGCGGCCTCGCGCGAGAGGGGGTCCCCCCGGGCGACGGTAGCGCACCGCTTACTTCTCGATCTGCTTTTCGACGGACAGCGAGATTTCTCGCAGGCGCTCGCCGCGCGGTGTGACCAAGTCCTGTGCCGTGACGGTGAAGTTGACCGGACGCGCATACTTCCGGCTCGCACTCTGCCATTCGGCCGGCAAACCGGCAGCGTTTGTCGTGGTCGTGCGCAGCGTGGTCACGCCCCGGGTGCAGCGCGAGACCTGCGTGGCGAATCCCTGCGCCTCGCGGCGCAGATCCGCCGGCGTGATCTTCTGGTAATCCCAGACACATTCGTAAGTCGGTGCGAGCCCCTTTGCCCGGAACACCTTGCAGTCGCCGCCCGGCACCGAGTAGGTGGCCTGATAGCTCTCGCCGCGGTCGTTCTTGGCCGCAAGCGGGCCGGAGATGTTGTCAAAGCCAGTCTGCGCGCTCTTGGCCAGCATGAGGATACCCTCGCACTGGTCGGCGGCGATCGCCGACTGCGCCGCACAGAGGCAGGCAAGCAGGGTCCATCGTTGTAGAGAATTAATTGCCATCATTGGAATGTTCGGCTGGGGTCTGGCGTCGTATCGCGCGATGACGATGCGGGAGCCGCATGCGTTGCGATCACGTCGTGAATGGTGACATTAGACCCCAAAGTCGGCGCGGACGAAACCGTGGGCACGACGCAAATCCTGTGTCAATTCGGGGCTTGCCCACCGAAGGGCCCGCCCGTGGCGCCCCTCATCCGAAAAGTCGATTCGCTTACACGCGCGCGACCTATACTCAAGGGGCAGTCAAACTGCATGGGCACGGCCGGGAACTGGAAACGGTTCAGTGCATGACGGCAATGCCTTCCGGTGCCAAGTCTGCTTGGCCCATACCATGCCGCGCCGGTACACGCGGCTGGCGACGCCCCGATGGGGCATCAACCGGCGGCTCAGTCCGCCGGTTTTCATTGCGTGCTCACGCGCCACAGAGTCCGTGTCGCCGTCCAGTGCGAGATCGTCGGCACCTCATGCCGACGGATTAGGCGAAAGTGCGGATTTCGCCCGTTGCAGTCGTCTGCAACTATCAAATCACTAGACCAATATTCGCCGGGCACGCAACTTCGGGAAGTCAACGGAGTGTTTGTGGATACCTGTACGTTATCGGCAATACTTGGCTTGCCGTGCGCACGCATGGTCGTGCGTTACGCGGGGTGAACCATGGGACACCCGACCCTTCCCGGCCGACTTCGCCCCGGCACGCCAGACCCTGACATTGCGTTGGCGCATGACCCGTCGTGCCTGATGGAGTGCGTTCGCGGTCATGGCGGCACGCTGGCCCACGTGCTCGGCGCCCTCGGCACGTTCCGCTCCCGGCACGGTCATTGGCCGCGCCGCCTCTACCTCTATCCCGAAACGCTGGCCGCGCTGGTCCAGGATCTCACGCCACTGGGCTTCTACCGATGTCAGCAACGGCTCGACATCCTGGCGGATCTGGAGCGCGACCTGTTCTGTGCCGACGAAAGTGGCAACGTGTCGATCTACCGCATACAAGCCACGGTGGACCCGGTAGCCATTGACGCGGCCGCCGTCTGGCTGGGCCTGGCGCCACCGATGGCCGGCAACGCGGACGGCCTGGACGACACGCCACGTTCGTTGGCCACACCGAAACCACCCCGCTGACGACGACTTCCGAACCGCGGGCGGCTGTCACGGTGCTATCGCATCGCGTGGCTAATCTGGCCTGCCGCCAAGTACCGAAACCTTCCTCTGAGCGTTGGACCGCAACCGGACCCCGTCGCCTTGCGCGGGGCGATCTCACCTCCGCACCTTTTTCGTCGGAGAGATGTCATGAACCGAACCGCGATTGTTCTGGATGGTTTGATGCTGCTCTATCTCGCTGCGGCAACGGTCGTCGGCGTGCAATCGAGCGCCGCCGACGGGCATGCACTGCTCGCCAGCGTGCTTGGCGTGCTCCTAGCGCTTTGCGTGCTGGCCCTGCTTGCCGCGCCGTTCTATGTCTCGCTGATCGTGCTCGTGGCGCAATCCGAGCGGCATCTGCGGCTGGCGACGTGGCTGCATCGTGCGATGCTGGCGATCATGGTGGCGTTGACACTCGTCTCGCTGCTCGCGCGCGACACCATCGAAGTCTCCGCGCCCCTCTTCGCGCTGGTTGCGCTCGTGTGCATCGTCAATCTCGTGGCGCTCTCGCGACGGCGGAACCACTTCGAGGCCTTCCACCTCTTCGAGCATTGACGCCGCGCTTCGCCGTTTCTGCCCCTGTCCGGCCACGGCGCGCCGTCTCACGCGACGACCGGCCGCCTCATCGTCTCAATCGCTCCGCTTGAGGCCGCCGCTGAGGGCTTGCGTCGCGTCGGCTTCGAACGCCGCCACGTCACGCATCTTCAGTCGTAACCGCAGCGTGACGGCGTCGTCGTAGGTGGCGTCGAGCACCTCGGCGCCATGACGCTCCGCCAACCGGCGCAGCGTCGCTTCGTGGGCAAAGGTGCAGCGGTAGCGCGGCTCGGTCGTCGGCTCGACCGCCGTGAGCGTGGCGAGCTTGAGCGCTTCGCTCACCGCCTGCCCGTAGGCGCGGGTCAGGCCGCCCGCGCCCAGTTTGATACCGCCGTAATAGCGCACGACGACCGCCAGCACATTCGTCAGGCCCTTGTGCATGAGCACGTTGTACATGGGCTTGGCCGCCGTGCCGCCCGGCTCGCCATCGTCGTCGAAACCCGACGCGCCCTCGCACAACAACACCCAGCAATAATGCGTGGCGTTGGGGTAGCGCACACGCAGCGCGCCGAGTTCGCGCATGGCCGCCTCGCGCGACGTTACCGGCATGACGATGCCGATGAACCGGCTCTTCTTGATGTCCAGCTCGGTGTCGACCGGCGCTGCCAATGCATACATACGACTGTCGTCTCCCGGCGCCTTACAGGCGCACTTCGCCGCGTGCGAGTTCGATGACGTTACCGCCCACCAGGATCCGACGATCCGCCGTGACTTCGAGCGTCAACCGGCACGGTCGCTCGATGGCGTCGCCCTGCGACACGTGCGCGCGCACCGGCAGCGGATACCCTTGTCCGATCAACCAGCCGCCAAGGTTGGCGCAAGCGGATCCCGTGCCCGGGTCCTCGCTCACACCGCCGCCCTGCGTCGTGAAGAAGTAGCGCGCCGTGACCTGCAACTCGCCGCCCGTCGCCTCGTCGATGGAAAACACGTAGCCCGTTTTACGCTCCAGACTCGAGAGCGGCCAGCGTTCCAGACGCGCGCTGTCGGGTTGCGCCCGCGCGACCGCGTCGGCGTTGCGCAACGGAATCAGCAGTTGATCGGCCCCGGTGTCGACCCATTGGGGCGACTGTGCGAGATCGTCGCGCCCCAGCCTCACCAGCGCGGCGATGTCGGCATCGGCCTCGCTCGCAGGCTTGATCTTCGGCTCGCCCGACGAAGGCGCCGTGAGCGTCCAATGATCGCCGCTGGCCTGCACCGGCACCAGGCCGGCGGCGAATTGCAGCGTCACGCGGTCGCCCAGGGCGTGCATGGCACGCAGCACGTGCGCCGTCCCCAGCGTGGGATGCCCGGCAAAACGCATTTCATAACCGGGTGTGAAAATTCGCACGTGCGCGTCGGCCGTCTCGGAGGGCAGAATGAACGTCGTCTCGGACAAGTTGAACTGTCGCGCGAGCGATCCCATCTCTTCGTCGCTCAGCCCGCGCGCATCTTCGAAAACGCACAGCGGGTTGCCTCCGAAGGTCGTTTCGGCGAAGACGTTGACGATACGAAATGCATAGGTGCGGCTCATGACGAATCTCCAGTGGGGGCGGGTCGGACGACCGCACGGCCCTCGAGCCATGCGCGCACAGGTGTCCGATAACAGCGTGCCGTGCCTGCTCGCGTTGGCCGGCCAGCCATGGGAAAGAAGGTCCGTAGTCTCGCACATCGCGCACCGGCGCGCGCGCCAACGCCCGCGCTTTCGGCCGCTTGAACCCCACGCACTAAGAATCGTCCGCCTCGCGCCCGAAAGACGGGGGGATCGTCGTCGGCCGTGATTGTCACCTAAATCAGGACAATTATTCACAAATCAGGCGGATTGTGGTTTTTCTGCAGGACTCTAAAATGACATTCATCGAGGCCAACCCGGCCTCTCAATGAAACGACGAAGACATAGGAGCCCATCATGATGGACATCAGAAAAGCTGCGGACCGAGGCGTTGCCAACCATGGCTGGCTCAACTCGCACCACACGTTCTCGTTCGCGAATTATTACGATCCGAAGCAAGTCGGCTTTTCCGACCTGCTGGTGATCAACGACGACCGCGTGGCCCCGGCTCAGGGCTTCGGCAAGCATCCGCACCGCGACATGGAGATCTTTTCGTACGTGCTCGAAGGCGCACTCGAACACAAGGACACCATGGGCACGGGGTCGGTGATCGAGCCGGGCGACGTGCAGTTGATGAGCGCCGGGCGCGGCGTGGCGCACAGCGAGTTCAACCACTCGCCCACCTCGCCGGTGCACTTCCTGCAGATCTGGATCGTGCCGAATCAGGCAGGTATCGCGCCCGAGTATCAGCAACAACACTTCACGCCGGAAGAAAAGCGCGGCCAACTGCGCCTGATCATCTCGCCGGATGGCAGCGACAACTCGCTGCACATCCATCAGGATGCGCGTGTGTATGCCGGACTGTTCGACGGCGACGAGTCGGCCACGCTGACGCTCGCGCCGAACCGCTACGCCTATGTGCATGTGGCACGCGGTGGCGTGAGTTTGAATGGCGTGGCGCTGGCGGAAGGCGACGGGGTGCGCGTGCGCAACGAAACCGCGCTCACGCTCTCGCACGGTACCAACGCGGAAGTGCTCGTGTTCGACCTGCGCCCGGTGGAAACGCCTGACTTCTAAGGCGCGGCACGCAGACGCACCGTACGGCGACACGCTCGCTCTGCGGTGCGTCTTGCGCGCCCGGTTCACGCGCTCTCGCTCTCCATCGACAGCGGCAGCGCGTGCTCCGCGTCGCGCCAGGCGCTGTCCCCCAACGAGCATTCGACGGTGCTCAGGCAGCAGGCGTCGAACGCTTTTTCAATGGCGTCGCGATCCATATGGCGTCCGATGAACACCACTTCATTGATGCGATCGCCCCAGGGCGCCTCCCAGTTCGCCTCGATGTCGGCGCGCTGCGGATCACCTTCGGGTGGCCACACCGCCCGATCCACGGCAGCCCACCACTGCCCCATCGGCTCGAGCGTCGCCGTATTGCCGGCGCGCGAGTAGGCGAGCGCCCACGCCGGACGGCTCGCGGCCCAGACATACCCCTTGGCGCGAATGAGGCCGTCGAACGGCATCGACATGAACGACGCAAAGCGCGCCGGATGCAAGGGCGCACGACGACGCAGCACAAAACTCGTCACCCCGTAGGTGTCGGCCTCTGACACAGGCTCGCCCTCGAGCGCCTGCGCCCAACCGGCCATTCGCTCTGCCCGCTCGGGATCGAAAAGCCCCGTGCCCAGCACATCGGCGAGCGGTACCTGTCCGTGCTCGCCCAGCACGATGCGGGCCGACGGATTGAGACCGGCGATCAGCGCCTTGACGGCGTCGAGCCGCGCCGCGTCCACGCGATCCCCCTTGCTCACGACCACCACATCCGCAAACTCGATCTGCTCGGTCAGCAGTTCGGCCAGACGTCGCTCATCCTCCTCACCGGCCACTTCGCCGCGCTGCGAGAGCGTGTCGACACTGTGGAAGTCCTCCAGCACATGCAGGGCGTCGACGACCGTTACCATCGTGTCGAGACGAGCGATGTCGGCGAGCGATTTGCCCGCCTCATCGCGAAATTCAAACGTCGCGGCCACCGGCATCGGCTCGGCAATACCCGTCGACTCGATGAGCAGGTAATCGAAGCGGCCCTCCTGCGCCAGATCGCGCACCGCGATGAGCAAATCCTCGCGCAACGTACAACAGATGCAGCCGTTGCTCATCTCGACGAGACGCTCCTGCGTGCGCGAGAGCGCCGCGCCCGCCTTGGCCGCACCGCGCTCCACGAACGACGCATCGATGTTCACCTCGCTCATGTCGTTGACGAGCACCGCCACGCGCAGGCCGTCGCGATTGCGCAGCACATGGTTGAGCAACGTGGTCTTGCCGGCCCCGAGAAAACCGGAAAGCACGGTCACGGGCAGGCGACGGTCAGCGTCGCCGGATGCCCCGAGAGGAATCGTCATGGCAGCAAAGTCCTTTGATCTTGTGAGGCCGGCACGGCGCGCGGACGTCCCATGGCGCGGTTCGCGGCCCGATTAATGCAACCAAGTTGCAACATGGCGCGATGATACTGAGGTCGATGTCATTTTGCAACTGAGTTGTAAAATGACAAGCATGCGTCGATGCAATCGGCGCGACACATTGCCGCGCGAGACGCGCCCCCTGGGAACCCGCAGATGGCTGCGTCGGTCTGCAAGGTCTGCGATACTGCGCGAGCGGCGTTGAGCGCGCCTGCGCGCAGGACAGCGCGAGCGCCTCGCCGACGCGGGCGAGCGCGTTCGGCCCTACCGCTCGCCTGCGAACGCCGCCACCCGAATGTCTTCGCGGCTTATTCAAATCATTACCCAACTCGTTAGCCCACTCGATATGCGCATTTCCAAGAACGCTTCCCATGCTCCTCGTGCCACTGGCTTCCTGCGACGCGCGACGCACGGACTCACACTGGCGGCCGTGGTCGGCTTGACCGGACTCTCACAAGGGGCGTGGGCCCACGCACACGTCGTCTCGAGCGATCCGGCCGCACAGACGAGTGTCGCAGCGCCGAAGGCCGTGCGCGTGACGTTCGACTCGACGCTCGAAGGCGCGCTCTCGAAGCTTGGCGTGGTCGACGCCCAGGGCAAACCGGTCACGCAGGCCAAGGCCGAACTCGACGCCGCGCGCAAAACGCTCACGCTGTCGCTTCCCGCGCTTGCCGCGGGTCGCTATCAAGCGAACTGGGTCGCCGTCGCGAGTGACGGCCATCGCACGCAAGGCAACATCAAATTCTCCGTGAAGTGATGTCGGCCGATCTGGCCGCCGGCACCTGGCAGCCGGCCACCGCAGGATTGCTGAACCTGGCGCTGGCCCTGGCCCTCGGCGTGCTGCTGCTGCGCAGTCCGCACGCCGTGCGGCGCGGCCTCACCCTGCGCGTGCTGCCGGCCTTTGCGGCGGGCCTCGCCGTATTCGCGTGGATCGCCTACGTATTCGCAAGCACCGATGCGATGACGGGCGGCGACTGGGAAAGCACGTCCGCCATGATGGGCGACGTGTGGGTGGTGCTTACCCAAACCCACTTCGGCCGGATGCAATGGATCGCCGCGCTCGGCGTCGCACTGCTGTGCGCGGGCGTCTGGGCCTGGTACGACGCGCGACGCCGCCTGCGCGCGGCGCTGCCGATCGCCGATGATCCTCGTGACCGGCATCATCGTCGCGAGCATCGTCAGGAGCGTTACGCGCGCATTGTCTACGCCGCCGGCGCCGTGACGCTGGCGCTCGCCCGCGCCGGAACGGGGCACGCGGCCGATGCGGCCGTGCCGTGGCTCGCCATTGGCATTCACACGCTGCATGTCGCCGCCGCGGCCTCATGGACCGGCGCGCTGCTCGTGGCCGGATGCGCGATCCCGGGCTGGCGTCATTGGCCAGTTGGCGCACGGGCAGCGTATGGCGAACGGCTTTCCTCGGTCGCCGCACTGGCCATGGTCGTCGCGCTGGTGACGGGGGCGTTCAACGCATGGCGCACCCTCGGTGAGACGCCCTCGCTGTGGTTCGCCCCCCAGAACGCGCCGTACTTCGCCTGGCTCGTCACGAAGCTCGTGCTCGTCGGCATTGCCGCATTGCTGGGTGCTTGGAACCGTTGGCATTTCTTGCCGCGTCTTGCGCTGGACACGGGCGAGACGCCGCTGGATACGACGGCCTTCGCGCGCGTGGTCGCCATCGAGGCGCTCGTGCTCGTGATGGTGATGAGCCTTGCGGCCAAGCTTGGCACGACGATGCCGCCGGGCGGCTGACCGAATTCGACAGCAAGAAACGGAGCGCGGCATCGCGACCCGCTCCCTACACTGAAGGCAAGTCCTCAGTCGTCCGGAGCCCCCTGCGATGTCCACCGATCCAATGACCGCCAAACGCCCCCTTCATCCCGGCGCCCCGACCGGCAGCCCGAGTCTTTCGCAGGCCCGGACGCCGACCGTCCCGGCGAGCCACCTTTCGGCCAAATCGCGCTACGCGACCGACGACGCCAAGTGGGCCGCGGTCGCCGCGCGCGACAAACAGGCGGACGGCGAATTCTTCTATGCCGTGCGAACGACTGGCGTGTATTGCCGCCCCTCGTGTGGCGCGCGGCTCGCGCGGCGCGAAAACGTGACGTTCCATGCCGATAGCGCCGCGGCCGAGCGCGCGGGCTTTCGTGCCTGCAAGCGTTGCCAGCCGGCGCTTGGCGCATCCGGCGCGCGCCAAGCCCGTCACGCCGCACTGGTGACGGCCGCCTGTCGGCAGATCGAGACGGCCGAGGTGCCACCGCGACTGGACGCGCTCGCTGCCGAAGCCGGCCTGAGCCCGCACTATTTCCACCGACTCTTTCGCGCGGTCACGGGCGTGACCCCGCGCGCTTATGCCAACGCGCATCGCGCCGAGCGTGTGCGCGACGCACTGTCCGCGGCCGAGAGCGTCACGTCGGCGTACTACGACGCCGGCTTCAATTCGAACGGCCGCTTCTACGCGAGTGCCGACGCGCTGCTCGGCATGAAGCCCGCGGCGTTCCGCGCGGGCGGCAAGGCCGAATCGATTCGCTTCGCCGTCGCGCAGTGCTCGCTCGGCGCATTGCTGGTCGCCGCCACGGCGCGCGGACTCTGTGCCGTGTCGTTGGGCGACGACCCCGACGCGCTCGTAAAGGACTTGCAAGACCGCTTTCCACAGGCGGAACTGGTCGGGGCCGACGCCGAGTTCGAGCGATGGGTGGCCCAGGTGGTGGGGTTCGTGGAGTCGCCGCGCGCGGGTCTGTCGTTGCCCCTCGATGTCCGCGGTACGGCGTTCCAGCAACGCGTGTGGCAAGCACTGCGCGACGTGCCGGCCGGCGCGACCGCCAGCTACACGCAGATCGCCGAGCGCATTGGTGCCCCTCGGGCGGTGCGGGCGGTAGCGCAGGCATGCGCATCGAACCCACTGGCCGTCGTCATTCCGTGCCACCGCATCGTGCGCAATGACGGCGCCCTGTCGGGCTATCGCTGGGGCGTGGAGCGCAAGCGCGCCTTGCTCGCCCACGAGGGCGAGGAAAGTGGCGACGCGACGCCCCAGGTGACGCGGTGAGCGCGCGTGTGCTGTCGCTCGATTGGGCCGCCCTGGAGGACGAACTCAATGGCTTCGGTGCGGCGCGCATTCCAAAGCTGCTGAACGCCAGCGAATGCGCTGCGCTCTGCGCAATGTACGGCGAGACCGACGCGCCCACGAGCATCACCCCCACATCGCCCCGCTTCCGCAGCCGTATCGTCATGGCGCGTCACGGATTCGGGCAGGGCGAATATCAGTACTTCGCTTACCCACTGCCGCCGCTGGTCGCCGAATTGCGTGAAGCGTTCTACGCGCCGTTGCGCGACATCGCCCACCGCTGGCACGTCGCGATGGGCATTGACACGCGCTACCCGCCCTCGCACCGTGCCTACCTCGACCAATGCCACAACGCCGGTCAGCGACGCCCTACGCCGTTGCTGCTGCGCTATGCCGCAGGCGACTACAATTGCCTGCATCAAGACCTCTACGGCGAACACGTCTTCCCGTTGCAGGTAGCCATTTTGCTGTCTCGGCCCGGCGAGGATTTCACGGGCGGCGAGTTCGTCCTCACCGAGCAGCGCCCACGCATGCAGTCGCGCGCCGAGGTGGTGCCGCTCACGCGCGGCGATGCAGTCGTGTTCGCCGTGCACCACCGTCCGGTGAACGGCACGCGCGGGGTGTACCGCGTCAATTTGCGCCACGGCGTGAGCCGCGTGCGCAGTGGCCATCGACACACGCTCGGCGTGATCCTGCACGACGCCACATGACACTCGACCTTTTCGGCTCAGCGCACGACGACAAAGACCACGGCACGCCGCCATCCGACGCACTCGGTCCGGGCGCATTCGTGTTGCGCGGGTTCGCGCAGTCACAACTGACGACCTTGCAGGCCGATATCGACGCGGTGATCGCGCAAGCGCCGCTGCGTCACTGGCTGACGCCAGGTGGCAAGCGCATGTCGGTCGCCATGACGAATTGCGGGGAAGTGGGATGGATCAGCGACCGGCAGGGGTATCGCTACGGCACGCACGATCCTCTCTCGCAGCAACCGTGGCCGCCGATGCCGGCATCGTTTCTCGCGCTCGCACACCACGCCGCCGACGCTGCCGGGTATCGCGACTTCGCGCCAGACGCCTGTCTCGTCAATCGCTACTCGCTGGATGCGCGGCTCACGTTGCATCAGGATCGCGACGAGCGCGATCTGGGCGCGCCCATCGTGTCGGTGTCGCTTGGACTTCCCGCGACGTTCCTGTGGGGCGGATTGCACCGTAGCGATCGCACCCGCCGCATGCGTCTCGCCCCGGGTGACGTGGTCGTCTGGGGCGGGCCGTCGCGACTCGTCTATCACGGCATTGCCGGCGTCGAAGGCAGCTTCGACGCGCAAGCCGTGCGTTACAACCTCACGTTCCGGCAGGCGCGCTGAGCGCGCCGACGATCGACGCGCGCCGCCGTCATGTCACGCTCGACGGCAATCGGCAGCGCTCGGTAGCGCTCAGTAGCCGACCGTGAAGCGCGCGTGCGGATGCTGGTTCCGTTCGAGTTCGTCGACCAGCGCGATGGCGTAGTCCTCCATCGAAATCCAGCTCTTGCCGTTGGCATCGACGAGCAGCGCGTCGCCGCCGAGACGGAACTTGCCCGTGCGCTCGCCTGGCTCGAACAACGCCGACGGCGACAGGAACGTCCAGTTCAACGGTGCGTCCTTTGCCTCGGCGCGCAGCACTTGCAGGAACACGCGGCCGGCACTCGCTTCTGGCTTGTATGCTTCTGGGAATTCCGGCGTATCGATGAGCGCCTTGCCCGGCGCGATGTCCAAACTGCCTGCCCCGCCCACGACGAGCAGACGCGGCACGGCGGCCTGCTTCACGGCGTCGATGAGCTTGGCGGCGTCCATCGAGGCGAAGCGACCCGCGCTGATCACGGCATCGTGACCGGCGAGCAGCGGCGCGAGCATCGCCGGATCGGCGGCATCGCCCTTGACGACGGTGAGCCCCTGCTCGGCGTCAACGCGCTCGGGATTGCGGGCGATCCCGGTCACCGTGTGATGACGCTGCAGCAGTTCGGCGGCAACGCGCGTACCCACGCGGCCGGTAATACCAATCAAAGCGACTTTCATCAAGACTCTCCTGGGCGTGATGGGGGAATGCGGGATAGGCGGCAGACGCTCAGCGCGCACAGCCGTCGGGACCGCATTGAGGCAACGCATCGGCGTCGCCTTGCCCCGAAGATGCCGTCGTTCGACGACACGCATGCTTGCCATCGTAGTCGCGTCAGTCGCCCAAAAAAAGCCCATAATGGCGATCACTTTGTTGCGTCGATCGAGCAAATCATGGACCGTCTGACAGCAATGCGGGTCTTTACCGAAGTGGCCGAGCGCGGCTCGCTCACGGCGGCGGCGCAGCGGCTCGATATGTCGCGGGCGATGGTCTCGCGCTATCTGGCCGAACTCGAAGCGTGGCTCGGCACGCGGCTGCTGCACCGGACGACGCGAGCGGTAAGCCTCACCGACGCTGGCAACGACGCCTTGCCGCGTTGTCGCGAGATGCTGGGCATCGCCGACGATCTGGCGTGCGCATCGCACGCCGACAGCGCGCCGCGCGGTCTGTTGCGCGTGGCTTGCAGTACGTCGCTCGGCCAGGCGTTCCTGGCGGCGGCGGTCACACGGTTTATTTTGCGCCATCCCGGTGTGGCTATCGATCTCGTGGTGGCGGACCGCACCATCGACCTGGTGGACGAGCGCATCGATCTGGCGATTCGCGTCACGTCCGAGCCGTCGCCGGGATTGATCGCGCGGCGGCTGGCCACATGCCACTCGGTGGTCTGTGCGGCGCCGTCGTATCTCCAGCGTCACGGCACGCCGGAGCGCGCCGAAGACCTGAGCCTGCACAACTGCCTGACCTACACGTACTTCGGCAAGAGTCTCTGGCAGTTCACGCACAACGGCACTCCGTTGAGCGTGCCCGTCGGCGGCAATCTGTCGGCCAATGAGGTCAATGTGGTCTTTGCCGCCACGCTGGCGGGCGCGGGGATCTCGATGCAACCGGTCTACTCGGCGCTGCCGCATCTGCGCGACGGCACCCTGCGCGCGCTACTGCCCGATTACGTGCCGCGCGAGATGACCGTCTACGGCGTGTACATGTCGCGCAAGCAGATGCCCAGCGCATTGCGCGCCCTGCTCGACGATCTGGTCGAACAGTTCCGCACGGAGCTGTTCGAGGACACGGGCTACGCCGGACGACCGGCCGCGCCCGAGGCATGAGCGGCATGAACGACGTGAGCGGCTTGCGCCACGCCGACGGCCCCCACCCCGTGCTGTCTGTCGTGACGCCGCGACGGCGTCACTGAATTGTCACACTCCCCGCGTAAAAACGTCGTCTGCCTGCCCCGCCCCGGCAGTCTGGCGATGCTGCGCGCGTCCGCCAGCCGTTACCGACCGGATGCGGGTGCGCTCGCCTGCCTCGCCGAATGCCTACGCCCGACTCGCTCATCAAGGACATCATGACGCACGACG
Source organism: Pandoraea cepalis (assembly GCF_902459625.1). Lineage (NCBI taxonomy): Bacteria > Pseudomonadati > Pseudomonadota > Betaproteobacteria > Burkholderiales > Burkholderiaceae > Pandoraea > Pandoraea cepalis. Next base: position 509,088 of record NZ_CABPRY010000001.1, on the reverse strand, counting down.
CCAAGCCCCAACCTCACGATCCCGCGCTCGACGCCGACCTCGCGCACGACGACAACCCGAGCGATCCGTCGCGCCGCCGCCTGCTTCAAGGCCTCGCCGCCATCGGTGCGGCCAGTGCGGCGGGCGCCACCACGGCGTTGACCGGCTGCGCCGCCGAGGGCGGTGCTGGCGCGCCGACGAGCGTCGCCGCTGGCGGCACGTTCGACGCCCAACTCAAGGCCAACATCAAGACGGTGGTCGTGATCTATCTCGAGAATCGCAGCTTCAACAATCTGTTCGGCGATTTCCCCGGCGTGGAGAAGCCCCTCTCGAAGGTGCCGGCGTCGGTCTACACCCAGCTCGATCGCGACGGCAAAACCCCGATGCCGCTTTTGCCGCCGATCTTCGAGGGTCTCGTGCCGCGCGCGCAGACCGTCGGCGGGAAGAAGTACCACATCACCGAGAAGGACATCGCGCGCGCGCCGAACGCGCCGTTCATGCTCAAGGACGCCGAGGGCCAGTTGCTTCCGACGTCCGTCATCACGCGCGATCTGTGGCACCTGTTCTGGCAGAACCAGATGCAGATCAACGGCGGCAAGAACAACCAGTTCGCCGCATGGGCCAATTCGGGCGGTCTGACGATGGGTTACTACGGCGAAACGGCCAAGACGCTCGACATGTACAAGATCGCGCAGCAGTACACGATGTGCGACAACTTCTTCATGGCGGCTTTCGGCGGTTCGTTCCTGAACCACCAGTTCCTGATCGCGGGACGTCCGCCTGTGTATCCGAACGCCGCGCAAAGTCCGGCGAAGGAGAAGATCGCCGTGCTGGCCGATGGGCCGCAAGGCGTGCGTCTGGCAGTGTCGCCGGAGTCGCCCGCCTCGGCGGCCGGCGGTCCGCCGAAGTTCGTGCGCGACGGTGCCATCACGCCCGACAACTTCGCAGTGAACACGATGATGCCGGCTTACCAGCCGTCGCCGATCAAGCCCGCTGCCTCGGGCGACAAACGTCTGGCCGATCCGTCCAACCCCGCCACGCTGCCGCCGCAAACGTTTGCCACCATCGGCGACGTGCTCTCGACGAAAGGCGTGTCATGGGCCTGGTACGCGGGCGCGTGGCAGTCGGCGCTCGATCACAAGGGCGGTGCGGACAAACCGAACTTCCAATATCACCATCAACCGTTCAACTACTTCGCGCAGTTCGCGCCCGGCACGGCCGCACGCGAGATGCATCTGCGCGATGGAGGTGAGGGCGACAGCCCGATCGCGAACAAATTCATCGCCGACGCCATTGCGGGCAAGCTGCCGGCCGTCACCTTCTACAAGCCGCAGGGCAACCTGAACCAGCACGCAGGGTATTCGGATGTGGAATCGGGCGACCAACACGTGGCGAACGTGCTGGCCCACCTCATGAAGTCGCCGCAGTGGCAGAACATGATGGTCGTGATTACGTACGACGAGAATGGCGGCTGGTGGGATCACGTCGCGCCGCCGCAGGGCGACCGCTGGGGGCCGGGCTCGCGCGTTCCGGCACTGGTGGTCTCGCCGTTCGCCAAGCGCGGCAACGTCGATCACACCTTCTACGACACCACGTCGATCCTGCGCTTCGTCACGCGCCTGTACGATCTGCCGACGCTCGAAGGCATCGCCCATCGCAACGCCGCCTTCGCGGCGCGTGGCGCCATGCCGCCGGGCGATCTGACGAAGACGCTGTCGTTCGCTTGAGGATGGTTAAGGTTGGCGTCGCGCGTGCAGGGCGATGGCTTTGACGAATTCGATGTACGTGTATCGCAACTGAGCAAAAGGGCATCTGCGTGTCCGCCCCTCCCGATCTTTTGGGAGCGGTTCCACGCGGCTGCCCTTTCCGTTTTCCGTGGCGCGCGGCAAGTAGCGCATGCCCTCGGCGGGATCGATCAGCCTTGTCCGTCGAGTTCGTCCGAGCGCAGCAGCAGTTTGTCGAGCAGTTGCTCGTACACGCACATCTCGTCGTCGGTCAGCGTGTCGAACAATCGGTCGTAGTGGGCACGCGCCGCATCGATCACCACGCGCCACACTCGCTCGCCTTCCGGCGTGAGCGTGACCTTGACCGCGCGGCCGTCGTGCTCGTCCGGCGCACGACGCACCAGCCCACGCGACACCAGCCCGTCCGCCCCCCGGCTCGCCTGACTCTTGTCGAGATTCGCGCGACGCGCCAGCTCCGAGTTCGACAACGCCCCCGCCGTGCCCACCGCCGCCAACACGCGCGACTCGGCCAGGCTCAATTGCGCCGTGTCCGCATACGACTGCGCGATACGTTTGTCGTGCTGCTTCATCAGGCGGTGCATCTTGTACGTCAGGAACTGGTCGAGCGATTCGTGGACAGGCCGCATCTCAGTGTTTTTCCCTAGTCGAAAAGGGTCGATATTTGGTTGCGAGCGCAACATTAGCACACTAGAATGGTTGCGTTAGCAACTATATGCTCGATGGCGCTTTCGCCATTCGCGCTGCGCATCCGGCGTCTCCCCGCTGACACGAGACCCGCTGCGCACGCGCCGAGCTGAATTTTTGGGTGCCGCATCATGCATCGACCAGAGACCACCCCGCGCGCGTCGCTTTATCACGCGTACCGCGTCCATCCGCATTTTGCGCCGCAGGGCGAGACAACCCCAGATGTCCCTGTCACCGTCGTGGGCGGTGGCCCCATCGGCATGGTCACGGCGCTCGCGCTGGCACGCCACGGGGTGCGCTGTGTCGTGCTTCAGGCCGAGCAGCAAGTCTCGGAAGGCAGCCGCGCCATCGTCTTCACGCGTCGCTCGCAGGAGATTCTGCAAGCCGTGGGCGTGGCCGACGCCGTGCTCGCCAAGGGCCTGCCATGGACCAGCGGCAATTCGTACTATCGCGGTCAGCGGGTCTTCCGCATGGAATCGCCGGTGGATGAGGACGACCGCTTCGCGCCGCTCATCAACCTGCAACAGAACGTGCTCGAGAGCTATCTGGTGGATGCCGTCGAGCGCCAGCCGCTCATCGAGATGCGATGGGGCAACAAGCTCGTCGGGCTCACACAGGACGAGCACGGCGTGGCCCTGCGGATCGACACGCCCGACGGCGAGTACACGCAACGCACGCGCTGGCTCGTCGCCGCCGACGGTGCGCGCTCGACGGTGCGCACCGCGCTGGGCCTGCGCTTCGAAGGGGCGAGCTACGAAGGCCGCTTCGTCATCGCCGACATCCGCATCGATCTCGATCTGCCCACCGAGCGCCTGGCATACTTCGCCCCCGACTGGAATCCCGGCAACACGGTGCTCATGCATCGCGAGCCGGATGGCATCTGGCGCGTCGATTATCAGTTGCCGGCGTCGGAGACGTCCGAGCACGCGCTGCAACCGGAGACGATTCGCGAGCGCATCGATGCGCAGCTCGACATGATGGGGCTCGGCGGCACGCCGTGGGAACTCGACTGGTGTTCGGTCTATTCGGCGCGCGCGCTCACGCTGCCCGACTATGTCCACGGACGCATTCTCTTCGCGGGCGACGCCGCTCACCTGCTGCCGATCTTCGGTGTGCGCGGGGCCAACACCGGCTTCCAGGACGCCATCGATCTGTCGTGGAAACTCGCCGCGGTTGCCAAGGGTGCGGCACCGGCCTCGTTGCTCGCGTCATACACGCACGACCGCGTGGGCGCGGCGCGCGAGATCATCGCGGAAGCCGGCAAGAGCACGCGCTTCATGACGCCCCCCTCACATGGCTTCCGTGTGTTGCGCGACGCCGTGCTCGATCTCTCGCTCGATCACGAATTCGTGCGGCCGCTGTTCCACTGGCGCACCTCGCGCGCGCACGATTATCGCGACTCGCCGCTCAACAGCGCCAACGACGACAACGCGCGGATGACGGCGGGGCCGGGCGTCGGTGCGCCAGCCCCGAACGTCAAGCTCGGCGACAACGACTATCTGTACGACCATCTCGGCGCCGCGTTCCATCTGCTGACGTTTGGCGACATCCCGCTCGACGACACCGTGCGTCACGAACTCGTGACGTGGCGCGAGCGCGGTGTGCCCGTGAAGGTCATCGCGTTCTCATCGTCGCAAGGCGACGTGACGGGCGCGGACCTCACGCTGCCCGATCCGACAGGCCATGCCGCGACGAAATACGGTGCCGCCAACGGCACGGCGTACCTCGTGCGTCCCGATCATCATGTCTGCGCCCGCTGGCAGCAGCTCGATGCCACGCGTCTTGCCAGCGCGCTCGCACAGGCGACGGCCCACGCCTGAGCCGTCACGTCACACAAGGAAGCTTTCTGCCATGACCGCCCAACAAACCGCCATCGCTGGACTCGAGGAGATTTACGACACCCTCGCGCTGGCCATCGACGCCGCACCGCACGACAAGCGCGAGCTGCTGCTCGCCAAGGTCGTTCTGCTGTTGGCACACGAGATCGACGATCCGCAGCGCGTGATCGACTGCATTGAGCAGGCCGCCCGCAGCGCGCAGGAATAAGCACGGTTCCCTTCGGCGTCCGCCCTCGATGGCGGGCCCGTTTTCATCACACCGCCACACAATATTCGAGGCGGGGAGCGTTGGAGAAGACACCCATCATGAGTCGTATCACGTCTGCCGCCGGTATCGCCGGCGGAATCGCTGCATCCGCATCGCCCGCCGCTGTCGCCCTCGATGGCACGCCGGCGTCGCCGTCTCTTCCGAACGAGGCCCTGGAGCGCGAAGTCGTACGCAAGGTCTCGCGCCGCCTGCTGGGTTTCCTGTTCGTGCTGTTTCTGTTTTCGTTTCTCGATCGCATCAACGTCGGCTTCGCCGCGCTCACGATGAGCCAGGATCTGAAGCTCACGAGCACGATGTTCGGCATGGCCTCGACCGTGTTCTACCTCACGTATGTGCTGTGCGGTGTGCCGAGCAATCTGATGCTGGTGAAGGTCGGCGCGCGTCGCTGGATCGGCACGATTCTGATCGCGTGGGGTTTCGCGTCGAGCGCCACGATGTTCGCGCACGATGCCACGAGCCTCTATCTCATTCGCGCCATCGTCGGCATTACCGAGGCGGGCTTCCTGCCAGGCATGTTGCTCTACATGGGCGACTGGTTCCCTTCGGGCGCGCGCGCACGCGCCAATGCCTGGTTCATGATCGCCATGCCGGTGACGTCCGCACTTGGTGCCGCCGCATCGGGCTATTTGCTGCGGCTTGACGGCGTGGGCGGACTCGCCGGCTGGCAGTGGTTGTTCGTGCTCGAAGGACTGCCGACGGTGTTGCTCGGCGTCGTCACCTGGTGGTACCTGGACGACAAGCCCGCCGATGCACGCTGGTTGAGCGTTGCCGAAAAGCACACGCTCGATACGATGATCGCCCGCGACCGCGCCGCCGCGCTCACCCAACAGACGGGCAGTGCGGCGCACGCCGGCAACCGCATGTGGCGCGCCGTCCTCACACCTAGCGTGGCGAAGTTCGCGCTAGGGTACTTCTGTCTCGTCAATACGCTCTCGCTGGCATCGTTGTGGATTCCGCAGATCGTCAAGAGCTTCGGCACGACGAGCAGTAACGTGACCATCGGCCTGCTCGCGGCGATTCCATCGGTCTGCACGATAGCCGGCATGATCTGGTGGGGACGCCGCTCCGACCGGCTGCAGGAACGCCGCTGGCACCTCGTGCTGCCCATGCTCTTCTCCGCGGCGGGCTGGGTCGTCACGTGCTTCGCGCCGGAGCCGTCAATGCGCCTCGCCGGGGTGGCGATGGCATCGACCGGCGCCTACACCGCCATGGCGATCTTCTGGACGGTGCCCGACCGCAGTCTCGCCCCGCATACGCGCGCCCTCGGACTCGCGGTCATCAATGCCGTCGGCAATCTCGGCTCGGCGCTCAGTCCCATTGTCGTGGGCGCGCTCAAGGACTGGACGCATTCGTTCACCTCGGGCCTGATGTTCGCTGCCGCGAGCCTGCTCGTGGGCATTGCGGTGCTGTGGTTCGCACCGCTGGGGCAGCGTCGCGGCAACTGCTGATCCCGGTCAAGGCATGGCGGACGCCGTTCCGGGCCATAATGCGAAACGTCTTCGCGTTCAAGGAACCCCGTCATGCCAGTGACCCCCGCCGTGGCCGCTCAAGGCCCCACGCTCGTCGTTCTGATCGACGCCGATAACGCCGCACCCGCCATCGTCGAGGGCTTGCTCACCGAAGTGGCCAAGTACGGCGTGGCGAGCGTGAAGCGCATCTACGGCGACTGGACCAAACCCAATCTCGACGGCTGGAAGAAGTGCCTGCTCGAACACTCGATCCAGCCGATCCAGCAGTTCCGCTACACCGTCGGCAAAAACGCCACCGACAGCGCCATGATCATCGACGCGATGGATCTGCTCTACACGGGACGCTTCGACGGTTTCTGTCTCGTCTCGAGCGACAGCGATTTCACACGACTCGCCTCGCGCATCCGTGAGCAGGGACTGATCGTGTATGGCTTCGGCGAACGCAAAACGCCGCAACCGTTCGTCACCGCCTGCGACAAGTTCATCTACACGGAATTGCTGCGTCACGACGACGAGCGGGACGACGACGACGACGCGCCGGCGCCGCGCAAGCGCCGCAGCGCGTCGGACCTGAAGCGTGACACGCGCCTCGTGCGACTGCTGCGTAACGCGGTGACCGGCGTATCGGACGAGGACGGGTGGGCGAGCCTTGGCCCCATCGGCAGCCATATCGCCAAACAGGCGCCGGACTTCGACGCGCGCAATTACGGCTTCGGCAAGCTGAGCGACCTCGTGACGACCATCGGCCTGTTCGAGGTCGAGCAGCGCACGGGCAGCGGCGGGAACAAGAGCCTCTGGGTACGGATCAAGCCCAGGCGCGGCACGGCGAAACGCGGCGAATGAGCGCACTCGAAAGTTTTTTCGACGATATCGCGCGAAACACTTGTCAGGTTCCGGAATTCCCCCTATACTCGCGGTCTTTCTAGGCTCGTAGCTCAGCTGGTTAGAGCACCACCTTGACATGGTGGGGGTCGTTGGTTCGAGTCCAATCGAGCCTACCAACGAATCAAAAGCACAAGGCGTTGCGCGTTTTCGCGTAACGCCTTTTGTTTTTTCCGCGACCGCGCGCAGGCCATTGCCCGCGTTACAAAACGACACATCCCCGACAAACTGGTAGCACCTGCTGCGCGGGGTCATCGATACACTGGCTTCAATGGTTCGACGACTGGCATCTGGACGGGAAAGCTTCCCCGCTTGCACCGCCGTCGCGAATCGATCCGACTCACTGGCTTCATTGCCCACGCGCACGCAGTCGCGCCATGCCATCAACCGATGCATCGACCTGCGAGCGCCATTGGAGGACATCATGAAACGCATGCTTATCGTCGCTGCCCTTGGTGCTGCCGCCGCCGTCGCTTCGAGCGCGGCGTCGGCCCGTACGGACATTGGCGTCTATCTGGGCCTGCCCATGCCTGTGGTTGAAGCGCCGCCGGTCTACGTGGCACCGCAGCCTGTCTATGTGCAGCCGCGCCCCATGTACGAAGCGCCGAGCCCGGTCGTCTACTACGGTCGCGACCGCTGGGACGACTGGCGTGATCGCCGCTGGGAAGACCGTCACGATCGCGGCCACCACCGCGGTTGGGGCTGGCGTCACGGCGACGACGACTGATCCCACAACGAACGAAGCGGTCCGCCGATTGGCGTCGGCGGGCTTTTTACGCGGGAAGCGGCACTGTCGCTTTCCGCGTTCTTTTGTTCATCGCATCGACACGTCGCGCAACTCCCGCTTCATCCACTCCACGAACACGCGCGTGCGCGAGGGCAACAGTCGCGCGTGGGGATACACGATATTGACCGGCCGCGCCGGTCCTTCGTAGTCCTTGAGCACGCGCACGAGACGGCCGTCGGCCATCGGTGCAGCGACCTGATACGAGAGGAAGCAGCCGTAGCCCAGCCCGTCCAGGCACGCGTCGATGGCCGTGAGGCCATGGCTGACCTCGAGATTGCCATCGACCGGCACGACGAACTCGCGCCCTCCCTCCCAGAACCGCCACTGTCCAAAACCGCCACCCTGCGAGCGGATGCAATTTTTGCCCGCCAGGTCGCGCGGGTGCATCACTTCCCCTTGCTCGACCAGACACGCCGGACTCGCCACCACCACGCGACGAATTGCCCCGAGGCTTTGCGCTACGAGCGTGGAGTCGTCCAGCGGCGAGATGCGAATCCCGACGTCGATGCCTTCCTCCCAGAGATTCACCACGCGATCGTTGAGCAACAGACGACATTTGACGGCTGGGTAGGCGCGCAGGAAGCGATATAGCGCGGGCGCGACGTGCAACTGCCCGAAAAGCACCGGCGCCGTGACCACGAGTGTGCCGCTTGGCGCCTCGTGCCGCGCGGCCAGCCGCGCTTCTGCCTCTTGGAGTTCGCTCAGGATCTGGCGACAAGTGTCGAGATACGTTCGCCCCTCTTCGGTGAGCGCGATGCGGCGCGTGGTGCGATTGAGCAGCCGAACGTCGAGCGATGCTTCGAGCGCCGCCAGCGTGCGCACGACCGCGGGGAGCGAGGAATCGAGCGCGCGCGCCGCCGCACTCAGGCTGCCCTGATCGACAATGGCAACGAACGTCTGCATGGCACGAAGTTTATCCATACCGCGCATCATTACTCCGAATATTGGAGCAGTCAAATCAACTCTTCGGCATTTATCCAAAAATCGGCTTGATGGAGAATGGGTCCATCGCGCGACACACCTGAGAGCAGGACTCACGCGGCCTCGCTCACCATCGGAGACATTTCATGGCCCACCCCGCTGAAACGCACGCCCCCTCGCCTGTCCCGTCCTTGCGCCCGACACGTCCGATTCGCCTGTATCGGCATGCGCTGTCAGGCCATTGCCATCGTGTCGAACTGATGCTGCACCTGCTGGATCTGCCGTACGAGACCATCGACATCGACCTCATGGCCGGCGAGCACAAGCAACCGGCGTTTCTCGCCGTCAACCCGTTCGGGCAAGTACCCGCCATCGACGATGACGGGCAGGTGATCGCCGATTCGAATGCGATTCTCGTCTACCTCGCAAGCCGTTACGATGCACAAGGCACCTGGTTGCCCCGCAACCCCGTGACGGCCGCCACGGTGCAGCGCTGGCTGTCGGTGGCCGCTGGCGATCTGGCCTTCGGGCCGGCGGCCGCGCGCGTGGTGGTCGTGTTCAAGCGTTCCATCGATGCCACGGCCATGATCGAGCGCGCCACACTGCTCCTGTCGCGCATGCAGGCCTACCTGTCGGCACCGCAGGCGACGCCGTTTCTCGCGGGCGCCACGCCGACGATCGCCGACGTGGCGTGTTACACGTATCTCGCGCATGCGCCCGAGGGCAACGTCTCGCTCGAACCGTATCCGGCCGTGCTTGCGTGGTTGGCCCGTGTAGCCGCACTGCCGCGCTTCGTGCCAATGGTGTCGAGCGCTTGCGGCTTGAACGCCGCCTGAGCCTCGGGAGGACATCATGAATGCATCCGAATCATCGTCCGTGCCCACGTCGCCGTTCCATGCAGGCGAAATCGCTGTGCAGACACTGGCCGGTTCGCGCGAAGCGATAGCGGATGTCGGGGCGCGGGTGATCCGCACGGCGATGCCCGATCAACATCGTCAGTTCTTCGCGCAGTTGCCGTTTCTGGTCGTGGGTGCGCTCGACGCGCGGGGGCAGCCCTGGGCAACGCTGTTAAGCGGCACGCCAGGGTTCGCCCAGGCGCCTGACCCGACGTTGCTGCGAGTGAATGCCTTGCCGCCCGCTACCGATCCGTTGTACGGCGCCGTGACGCCAGGCGCGCCGGTGGGCGTGTTGGGGCTCGAGCCGTCAACACGCCGTCGCAATCGTGTGAACGGACAGGTCGTCGACGCGGATGCGCAAGGCTTTGCGATTCGCGTTGCGCAGAGCTTCGGCAACTGCCCCCAATACATCCACAAACGCGACGTCACGCCGCAAGCGCACGCCGCACCGGCGCTTGCCGAGCCGCCGCAGACATCGCTCGACGACGATGCGCAATGGCAGATCGCCAGCGCCGACACGTTCTTCATCGCCACGCATTACGCGGGCGACGGCGCGACCGATCGCAGCGCCGGCACGGACGTCTCGCATCGCGGCGGCAAGCCGGGCTTCGTGCGTGTCGACGATGCCAACACGCTGACGTGGCCCGACTTCCGTGGCAACGCCTACTACAACACGCTGGGCAATTTGCACGCCAATCCGAGGGCGGGACTGGTGTTCGTCGACTTTGCGTCGGGCGACCTTCTGCACGTGGCAGGCGACGCGGAAATTCTTTGGCAGGACGAAACGGCGAGCGGCTTCGCCGGCGCACAGCGGCTTGTGCGCATGCGGGTGCGCGAGGTTCGGCGCGTGCATGGTGCGCTGCCGGCCGCGTGGCGCGATGGCGAGACGTCGCCGAGCGTCGATCGCACGGGCGCGTGGCCAACGGCGTGACGTCATGTGTTGGTCTCGTGCTTGCCGTCCTCAAAAGCACCGTGTAAAGTGTGTTCACGCCCGTCGAGTGACGGGCGTCGCTTTTCTTCTCATCGATCCATGACTGCTCACACGTCCCTCCGACTTGCCGTAGCACCGCCGCAACGCGCGGTGGGCTCACGGCTGCGCGGACGTTTTGCGGCAGTCGCGCCTCCCCCGCCTGCAGGCGTGGCACCCCCCGCTGGGGTGGTCGCAGTCGTCGGCGCCGTGGCCTGACGCCACCGTTGGCGCGCTGGGCGATCGTCGCCCGGCTCAATTCCTTTTCATCCGAATTTCAGTTTCGATCCGCCTGTCCGCGCATCGTGCGTCGAGCGACATGACACGTTGTCATGTCGCACCGGCGCCGACATCGCGTCAGGGGAACCGGCAACGTTGAGCCGGTTCCCCTGACGTGGCGCCCCGGCAGGCTGGACATCCTGTTCAGGGGAAGATCGATGCAATCAGAAGGTCTCGCGTGGCGCCGGCACGGCGCCACGCTCTTGTTTGTTCTGCTATGGAGCGGCGGCGCACTGGCTGCCAAATGGGGGCTGGCGCATGCGTCGGCGTTTGCGTTTCTTGTCATTCGGCTGGGGGTGGCGCTGGCTGCGCTCACACTCATCGCACTGACGCGCCGTCAATGGTGGCCGGCCGCGAGCACCCGATGGCAAGTCGCAGGCACGGGCGTGCTGCTCATTGGTGGTTATCAGGCGGCGTACCTGCTGGCGCTCTCGCATGGCATCACACCCGGCGCACTCGCCACGGTGCTGGGCGTGCAGCCGATTCTCACGCTGGTGGCGCTGGAGCGGGCGCATAGCGTGCAACGTCTCGCCGGGCTGGCCGTCGCCCTGGCCGGTCTTGCGCTGGTCGTCGCACAAAGCCTGATGTCGGCGCGACTGTCGGCGGCGGGCTCGCTGTGGGCGCTGGCCGCGCTGGCGTGCATGACGCTTGGTACCCTCGCGCAGAAAGGCTCGCGACAAACGCCGCTCGACGTACTGCCGCTGCAGTACGCGGTCGGGTTCGCGCTGGCGTTGCTCGTCGTGCCCACGCAACCGTGGCACGTCGACGCGTCGCTCGGTTTCTGGTTGCCGCTGCTCTATATGGCGCTCGTGATTTCGGTCGGCGCGACGCTGCTGCTCTACCGCATGATCGCCACGGGCAATCTCGTCTCCGTCACCAGCCTGTTCTATCTGGTGCCCGTGGTCACGGCGCTGCTCGACTGGGGCATCTTCGGCCACCGTCCCACGGCGCTCGCCGTCGCAGGCACGGCCGCGATCCTGCTGGGACTGCGATTGGCGCTTCGATAGGCCGCTCGCGCGTCATCTCGGCTAAGATTGTCGGCTACCGGGTGACAATGCTGGGGTGAATCCCCTCGTTGTCACCTGGATCTTCTTATGACTGGGAGCTTGCGGATGGATTTACTCGACGACATGCGGATCTTCGTCACCGCGGTCGATGCCATGAGCTTTACCGGCACGGCGGCGAAGCTCGGCCTGTCGAAACAGTTCGTGAGCCGCCGCATCTCGTCGCTGGAGCAGGCGCTTGGCGTACGTTTGTTGTTGCGGACGACGCGGAGACTCGCGGTCACGGACCTCGGCCGCGTCTATTACGAGCGCGCGCGGCGCATTCTCGACGACGTGGAGGCGGCCAACCTCGCCGTGAGCAGTCAAGCGGAGCGCCCGCGTGGCAATCTCCGGGTCTCCGCCCCCATGTCATTCGGCACGATGTTTCTCGGATCGGTCATCCCGTCGTTTCTCACGACCTATCCGGACGTCACCATCGAACTGGAACTCAACGACCGCACCGTCGACATCATCGGCGAAGGCTACGACGTGGCGGTGCGCATCGGTGCACTGGCCGATTCGTCGCTGATCGGCCGGGCGGTCGCGCCCATGCGCATGGTGACCTGCGCCAGCCCGCGGTATCTGGAGGCGCACGATGCGCCGCAAACGCCGGAAGCGCTGCGCGAGCACGCCCTGCTGCCCTATGGGCATAGCCAGCGCGTGAGCTGGACTTATACGCGAGACGGTCATCCGGTCGAGATTCCGGTGACCGGGCGCCTGCGCGTGAACAACGGCGAACTGGCTCGCGACGCCGCCGTGGCCGGGCTCGGCATCACGTGGCTGCCGGTGTTCATTGTCGCGCCCGCCTTGCTGAGCGGGCGGCTGGTCACGGTCCTCGACACGTTCGCGCCCGCCCCGTCGGCAATCCACGTGGTCTATCCGCAGCATCGTCAGGCATCACTCGTGATTCGCGCGTTTTCCGATTTCCTGTCGTCCGCATGCAGCGTGGCCGGTACTCAGTGGTGACCCTTTGGGCGATGTTTGGCGTCCCGACGCACGGGAATCGGCCGTCAGACTTGACCATCCATAGCCCGGACAGGGATACTTGACAGGTTAAAAACCCAGCTTTTCCACGCCGATGACCACGATTCTGCAACACATTCCCACGGGACAACGAGTCGGCATCGCCTTTTCGGGCGGTCTCGACACCAGCGCTGCGCTGCTTTGGATGCGCCAAAAGGGCGCGATTCCGTACGCTTACACGGCCAATCTGGGTCAGCCGGACGAACCGGACTATGACGAAATCCCGCGCCGCGCCATGGGTTACGGCGCCGAGAACGCCCGTCTGATCGACTGCCGTGCGCAACTCGTGGCCGAGGGCATCGCCGCCCTGCAATCGGGTGCGTTCCATATCTCGACCGCCGGCGTCACGTACTTCAACACCACGCCGATCGGCCGCGCCGTCACGGGCACGATGCTCGTCGCGGCAATGAAGGAAGATGACGTCAACATCTGGGGTGATGGCAGCACGTACAAGGGCAATGACATCGAGCGCTTTTACCGCTACGGTCTCTTGACCAACCCGGGCCTGCAAATCTACAAGCCGTGGCTCGACCAGACGTTCATCGATGAACTGGGCGGCCGCAAGGAAATGTCGGAATTCCTGATCGCCAACGGCTTCGATTACAAGATGTCGGTCGAGAAGGCCTATTCGACGGACTCGAACATGCTCGGGGCGACGCACGAAGCCAAGGACCTCGAGCATCTGAATTCGGGCATCAAGATCGTGCAGCCGATCATGGGCGTGCCGTTCTGGCGCGACGACTGCGCGATCAAGGCCGAAGAAGTCACCGTGCGTTTCGAAGAAGGCCAGCCGGTGGCGCTCAATGGCAAGACGTTCGCGAGCGCCGTCGAGTTGTTCGAGGAAGCCAATCGCATCGGCGGCCGTCACGGTCTGGGCATGAGCGATCAGATCGAGAACCGCATCATCGAAGCCAAGAGCCGTGGCATCTATGAAGCCCCGGGCCTCGCGCTGCTGTTCATCGCGTACGAGCGCCTGGTCACCGGCATCCACAACGAAGACACCATCGAGCAATATCGCGAGAATGGCCGCCGCCTGGGCCGTCTGCTGTATCAGGGCCGCTGGTTCGACCCGCAAGCCATCATGCTGCGCGAGTCGGCACAGCGTTGGGTGGCACGTGCCGTGACCGGCGAAGTGACCATCGAGCTGCGTCGCGGCAACGATTACTCGCTGCTCAACACGACGTCGCAGAACCTGACGTACAAGCCCGAGCGCCTGACGATGGAAAAGGGCGACTCGGTGTTCACGCCGCTCGACCGTATCGGCCAGCTCACGATGCGCACGCTCGACATCGTCGATACGCGCGAGAAGCTCATGACCTACGCCAAGGCCGGTCTGCTCACCGCATCGAGCGACGACGCCCTGCCGCAGCTCGAAACCAAGAAGGACTGAGTCGGCCAACACTCGCGGTGCCTTTCGGGGCGCTGCGAGTATCGCCCGCCACAACAGGCGGCGCGCCCTGAAAGGAGCGCGCCGCCTTTGTTTTTGGTCTGTCACGGTTCACGCGCTAAGATAGCGTCAAAATCAGCCACATCCCCAATCCTCACGCATTCGGGGTGCGCGCCGTGTCCCGTCTCGCGGACAGGCGCATGCGATGGAGACCTTGCGTTGGTACGCTTGATATTGCTGTTGCTCGGCGTCGATTACTTGCGCCGCCGCGCCCTCGCCCTGATCTGGATCGGGGCGATTTTCTTCGCTTTCGGGCTGGCGCTGATCGTCGATGCCCTCGACGGCGTGGTGCACTTCCCGCTCAACGTGTTCGCCTGGCTGCTGCTGCTCGAAGGCCTGGCGACGCTGGCCATTGTCAGCATCGGCGTCGGTGGCCAGCGCATCGTGCGCGGACTCAAGGGCGGCACCTTCACCCTCGCCGCGTTGCTGGTGCTCTTCTTTCATCAACAGCACGGTAACTTCTGGCTGTCGATGCTGTTCGGTACGCTATTCCTTGCCGATGGACTGCTGCAATGCGTGGCGGCCTATGTCGTGCGGTATCCGCGCTGGGGCTGGGCCACGGCGGGGGGATTGGTCGAGATTGCCGTGGCGATCTTCTTCTATCAGCCGTATCCGACGCACTACAAGGGCACCTTGCCCTACGCCATCGGGCTGGGGCTCGCGTTCACCGGGTGGAACTTACTGGTCCTCGCCATGCGCGCGCGGCGCCTGCGCCGCGACTTCCGCGTCGAGCAGATTCTCGGCAGCCCCAGCGACAAACGCGGCTTGTGGAAGCATCGTCCCCGCGCACCGCGCTGGGAGGGCCCGCCCGCCGACGGCGAACCCGCGTTGACGGTACACGTCTGGACACCATCGGGCTCGTCCAAGGCCCCAGCGCGCCGTCACCCGGTCATCGATCGCTATATCGCCGCCGTCGACGGGAATGGCGTGATCTCGACGGGTCACGCCGCGCTGGAGAGTCACGAAGGCGTGTATGTGAGTCTGTATCCCGCCAAGGAAATCGACCGTTCTCCGGATCAATTCGGGCAACTGCTGCGCGCCACGCGCGAGAATGACGTCCCCGGCGTGTTCCAGCCGGACTATGCAACGGAATCGAAGGCGTGGTGTGCGTCCACCGTCAAGGTGCGCATTCGCAACTACAGCCCGCGTCAGCTAGGCACGTTCTGGCAGGCTTACCGTCAGAACGCCACCTATAACCTCACGCACCGCAACTGCTCGAGCAGTGTGGCCAAGGCGCTCGAGGCCGCGATCGAAGGCCGCGTGGGTCAACTGCCCGGCGGGGCGGATGCCGGGTGGTGGACCTTCGTGCGCCTGTGGCTCACGCCCGAGCTGTGGGTCGCCGCGCAACTGCGCAAGCGAGCCGAGACGATGGCGTGGACGCCGGGTCTGGTGCTCGATTACGCGCGTGCCGTGAGCATGCTCGTCGATCCACGTCCGTTTGGCTGGATCACGATGTCGTCGCTCGCGCTGCGGCGCATGCGCCGGGCGCGTCGCGCGTGGCGGGAGGCCGCCGATCAGGCGAGCGTCGCACAAGCGCAGGAAAATCGGCCGTAGCATGGCCGACGGAACACGGAAACGCCCGAGACATCTGAATGGCGACGGCGTAACGTCATGGGTACGACGCAAGGCAGTGGCAGCAGGTCCGCGGGCGACGCGTGAGCTTCACTCACGCATGCTTCAGAAGCACAACTCAATACGAGGACAGTTCAGCATGTTCCATCGCCTGTGGCGCTTTATCAGCGCCGCCCTGTTTGCCAGTCTGGTCATCGGCCGCGCGGCCCACGCGATCACGCCCGAAACCGCGCCCGCCACCCTTCCGCACGGTGCCATCGTCGACCGGCAGCCGCTCGATGCCGACCACGGCTTGCCCGAGGCCGGCGAGCAATTCCGCATTCGTTACAGTTCCATCGATGGCGTGGGTGGCATTGAAGCGCGAGAAGACACGGGCGCCGTCTTCCTTCCCAAAGGACCGACACCGCCCGGTGGCTGGCCGGTCGTTGTGTGGGCGCACGGCACGGTGGGCGTCGCCAGCGCGTGCGCGCCGTCGCTCAACGTGCGCAGCCAGCGCGACATGCAATATCTGGGCACGTGGCTCTCGCTCGGCTTCGCGATCGTGGCCCCCGATTACGCGGGTCTGGGCTCGCCCGGGCTGCACCATTATCTGAATTCGCGTGCGCAAGCCTACAGCGTGCTCGACAGCCTGCTGGCTGCACGCAGCGTCTTCCCGTTGCAGAACCGCGTCGTCCTCGTCGGGCAATCGCAGGGCGCACACGCGGCGTTCTCGGCCGCCGGTTATCAGCCGCAATACGCGCCGGACGTCAAAGTGATTGCAACCGTGCTCACGGGCACGCCGTATTTCAACGCGCAGACGTCGGCCGCCATGCTGTTCGCGAGCCAACCCGATCCGGGCGCGCCGGATCCGAAGATTCCGTACGCGATGTACCTGTTCCTGTCGGCGGCCGACCGCGATCCGACGATGCAGGCGTCGCGCTACTTCTCACCGCAGGCGTTGCCTGTGCTGAACGAAGCCCGCACGCTTTGCATCGACGAACTGACCGATCGCTCCACGGCCGCCGGCCTGAATGCGGGCAACAGCATGCAGCCGGACATCCAGCAGCTGCTCGACAACCAGACGCCGTCACTGCGCTACCCGACGCTGCACATCAAGCATCCGGTGTTCATCGGCATGGGCATGAACGACATCGACGTGCCGGTCATCATGCAACAAGCATTTGCGCGCGATGTGGCCCAAGCGGGAACCACCACCGTGGTGCGTACGTACGAAGGGCTCGATCACGATGCGACCGTCAATCCCTCGCTGCGCGATTCGGTACCCTTCGTCCTCGACCTCATATCGAAAAGAAAGGGTGCGCACGCACAATAATTAGAGGGATGCCTCGAAGTTTTGAGTCGGGAAGGTGGAAAGACTTATGGGGAGCAACTGTAAGCAGCTGATTTTATTGTGATTATTTTGCGTTGCATAAATGCAACATGCGGGTAACTACGTAAAATTACATATGGTGCGTCGCAGCACGACGTCCTATACTGAACTCGTCTCCTCCATGTCTCCTCCTGATATGGATTAAGCCCGCCATTCGCGGGCTTTCTTTTTTTCTGCGGCCGGAATTCGCTCGACCGTCCGGCGCGGTCATGACCCAGCGCACTCAGTCGATAGCAGCCGCACACGCGTCCGTCGGCGTGGCCAGCACGCCCCCCACGCCCGGAATGACCTTCAGCCCCGCCGACGCCACCCGGCAGGGGGCAGCCATCAATCCACACCCTGACACCGACGTCACGAACGGAAGAATCGCGAACAAGGCCCACCACCGGCGCAGATTGCGCGGGGCGGGTTTCGACGCCAATGTCGCGTCCCCCACGTCGGGCGTGCGGAGCGATTGCCCGTCGACCGTTACCGGGCGGGAGCGCGAAGCGTCAATGGTGGGATGGGGCATCGGGGGGCGCAGCGTCATTAGGGGGTGTCCTGATAAGGGCGGAAGGCCAGTCGTTCATGTGATTTGCCCCGGGCGTCGCAAAGCGAGCGAGGCGACGTGGCTCAGGCAGCAGGCGTCGTGTGGCCGATGTATGTGAAGCGCGGCACCGGACCGCTGTCCGTCTCCACCGGTTCATTCCAGATGCGCAACAGACGGGTGCTCATGGGTAGCCCTTCGCGCGGGTACAGCCGCGTATAGACGACCACCGGCTCATCGGTCTCATCGGCGCGGGCGACGCCTAGCGCGAGATAACAATTGCCTTTGTAGTGACGGTAGACACCCGGGCGGAACGCCTCGATTTCCGGCGTGGATTCCGCCGACGACGCGGACACATTCGATACCATCGTTCTCTTCTCCTGCTGACCACAACCGGATACGGTCCGGCAAAAAATGCTCGCTGAAGTTCCGCGTCAGCGCGGCAGCGCGATCCCTACCGATTTTGCGAGCGGCGCAGGCGAGATGCCCGAAGCGCCACGGAACGGCTCATCGAGGTTGATGATCAACGCGATCACCATCCCGATCGCGCCCATGTGGATCGCGATGATGAAATGGCTTTTCCACGAGCCCGGATACCGGCCGTTCATCGCCATGGCCGCCAGCATGAAGAGCGCGATGACCCACCAGAACACGTCGGGCACGGTTTTCGTCGAATTTTCGAAACGTCCTTGACGGGCCTCTTCCAACCGATCGAGCAAGGTCCGGATCGAACTGGCGCTGTCCTCGTGTTTCGCGACCACCCGGCGCGTAGCCCCGACAAACGCCGTCAATGCCGCTTCGGTCACGGGCGACAGATCCGGGTCGGCGGTGCTCAACGTCTTCCATTCGTCGGTGACGGCGGACGTCACGTAGCTGCGCAGCAATACGCGCGCCGCCTGTGCATCGCTGTCGCCAACCGCCTTGAGTTCTCGATCGAGACGTCGGACCACCGACGCCTCGCGCAGCGCCTGATCGTCCGCATGGCCGAGGTTGGCACGCACGTCGGTCAACACATGGGCGAGCACGAAAACGATGAACGCGAGCAGGCTACCGTGGACGACATCGGATACCGTGCCGCGCACCTCTGACGGATCGGCCAATCGATCGAACAGCCAGACACGCGCCAGCCACGCGACGACCACGGCGAGCAGCGCCGTGCCGATGGCCATGCTGACGAGCAACAGCCCCGTCGGCATCAACGTCATGTGGTTCACCACCCATTGCATTCGCGTTCCCCCGCATCCGTCTCGACAAAGCTTTGCGAAACTTTCAAGGCGACGGTAAGCCCTGCACCGCCGCCGATGCGGCGACTATACCTGATGCGCGCAATACGGCCTCAAGACCACGCGTTACGAAGCTTGCGAGCGACATCGATATGCACGGTCACGTCGCCCACCGGCCTTCGCGGCACCTCGCCCTCGCGCGGCTTCGGGAGAATTTCGTACAGCGGCAACATCGTGTCGGAGACGAAACGGCTGCGCGTGCCGTACACGTGGCGATCGCCCATTCCCGTTTGCTGATGCACATAAAACCGCTGCGGCACGACCAGTTGCAGCGATTCCTTCGCGCGCGTCATCGCCACATACAAGAGCCGACGCTCTTCCTCGATGTCCTCGTCGTCGCCCGTGCTCATGTCGGACGGAATGCAGCCGTCGACGACGTTGAGCACATAGACCGAGCGCCACTCTTGCCCTTTCGCACTGTGGATCGTCGACAGAATCAGGTAGTCCTCGTCGAGCAACGGCGGGCCGGATTGCGCACTCGTGGCGTCGGGAGGATCGAGGGTCAGCTCGGTCAGAAACTGCTCACGCGACCCATACGTGCCCGCAATGCGGGCGAGCTGTTCGAGGTCCGCCTGGCGCACGGCCGCGTCGTCGAAGCGTTGTGTCAGCAGCGGCGCATACCAGCGCAGCGCCAGATCGACATCGGCCGGCCACGACAGCCGCGTGTCGTGCAACGCGATGAAGACGTCGACGAACGCGCGCCAATCGGCAGCGGCCGCCGACGGCGGCTTGAAGCCCGCGAGCACCTGCGCGGGCGCGGCGGAGGCTGACATGGCGTCGAGCAAACGCGTCGCGCTCACGGGCCCGATGCCGGGGATCAACTGAGCCACACGAAACCCCGACAACCGGCTGGCCGGGTTGTGCGCCCAACGCAGGATCGACAACATATCCTTGACGTGCGCCGCTTCGAGAAACTTCAAGCCGCCGAATTTCACGAACGGGATATTGCGGCGTGTGAGTTCCAGTTCCAACGCCGCGCTATGGCTACCGGTGCGGAACAGCACCGCCTGCTGCATCAATCGGGTGCCGGTCTCACGTTGGGCGAGCACCTGATCCGCGACCCAGCGGGCCTGTCCCGACTCGTCGCTCACATTGACGAGTTGCGGCAGATGCGTCGATTGCCGATCGGTCCACAATGCCTTCGCGTAGCGCTCGTTCGACTCGGCGATGACGGCATTGGACGCATCGAGAATCGGTTGTGTCGAACGGTAATTCCGCTCGAGCGTGACGACATGGGCGGGCTCGGCAAATTGCCCGGGAAAGTCGAGGATGTTTCGGATGGTGGCCGCGCGGAACGCATAAATCGACTGCGCATCGTCCCCCACGACGGTGAGGCCGCGCCCGTCGGGTTTCATCGCGAGCAGGATCTGCGCCTGCAGCCGATTGGTGTCCTGGTATTCGTCGACGAGCACGTGGTCGAAGCGCTCGCCCAGTTCGCGCGCGAGTTCCGGCGCGCTCATCGTCTCGGCCCAGTACAGCAGCAGATCGTCGTAATCGAGAACGTGCTGCGCTTGCTTCGCGTCGACGTAGGCACCGAAGAGCGTCTTGAGCTGCGCCTCCCATTGCGCGCACCATGGGAAGTGCTTCGCGAGCACTTCCGCAAGCGGCGCCTGACTGTTCACCACGCGCGAATAGATCGAGAGGCATGTGCCCTTGAGCGGGAAGCGCGACTGCGTGGCGGACAAGCCGAGGTCGTGGCGCGCAAGGCCCAGCAAATCCTCGGCATCGCTGCGGTCGTGAATGGTGAACGCTTCCGACAGGCCGATGCGCGTTGCCACATCGCGCAGAATGCGGGCGCCAATGGCGTGAAACGTGCCGGCCCACGGTAGCGACGGCGGTTGCGACGACGCCAGCCCCAGCACCTTTTGCAGCACCGCGCCCACGCGTCGCTCCATTTCGCCGGCGGCACGACGCGAGAACGTGAGCAGCAAGATACGGTTGGGGTCGGCCCCGCGCACGATGAGGTTGGCGACGCGATGCGCAAGCGTACTGGTCTTGCCCGAGCCGGCGCCGGCGATGACGAGCAATGGCCCGCCGGGCGCGCCATCGTCACCGACACCGTAGTCGACGGCTTCGCGCTGGCGGTCGTTGAGTTCGGCCCACGGATCGCGGGCAGGGGCGGTCGTCTGTTCGGACATGCGAGGTCTGGGAGCGCCATGAAAATGCAGGCCGTGGCCCGCAAGTACGCTCATCGAGTACTGTATATTTATACATTATAACGATGGCTTCGACGCCCATCGAGCCTCCTCGGAACCCGTTCGGAAATTGGGACGAATTCCGGCTGTCGCCCGTCGGACGGCCCACTTATCTACCTCATGACGATTCGTACCGGCACCTCGTCCTGGACCGATCCGACGCTCATCGCGTGCGGACGGTTCTACCCGCCGGGCGTCGATACGCCCGAGGCGCGGTTGCGTCATTACGCGTCGCAGTTCGATCTGGTCGAGGTCGACAGCAGCTACTACCGGCTGCCCGACGCCGCCATGGCATGGCGCTGGACGCAACGCACGCCCCCGTCGTTTCGCTTTCACATCAAGGCATTTCGGGCGTTCACCGGCCATACGACGCCGCGCGCGGCACTGCCGCGCGATATCGCGCAGGCGCTGGGTGCGGGGGACGACGCAAGCGCAGGGCCAGATGGCCCGCTTGCGTCGCTTGGATCGCTCGCGCCGCACGACCTCCCCGCGGAACTTCGCGACGAACTCTGGCGACGCTATCTCGAAGCCATCGAGCCGTTGCGTCAGTGCGGGAGACTGGCGGCCATTCACTTCCAGTTCTCCCCGCGCGTGCAGAACGACCGCGCAGGGCGGGCGCAGGTCTTCGAGACCGCGCGTCGGCTCGATGGCGAACGGCACGCCGTCGAGTTTCGTCACCGTAGCTGGTTCGACACGCCGTCGCGCGAAGCCGCCACGCTGGCCATGTTGCGCGAGACAGGGGCGGCCCACACCATCGTCGACAGCCCCGGCGGATTCGACAACACCGTGCCTGCGGTCTGGGCGACAACGCGCGACGATCTGTGCGTCGTCCGCCTGCATGGCCGCAATGCCGCCGCCTGGAACCGACGGGGCGTCGCCGCCTCCTCGGGACGCTTCGTCTACGAGTACAGCGCGAGCGAGTTGATCGACATCTCGGCGCGCGTCCAGCGACTGGCCGCGACCGTCGACGACACGCACGTCCTCTTCAATACGAACCACGAAGATCAGGGGATGAACAACGCGTCGGCGTTCGCGCGCACGCTCACGACGCTTGCGAGCAGCAACCTTTAGGGGTGCTGTGCATCGTCGGTCGGCCGGTCGCTTGCCTTGAGCGACTTGCGCCATGCGGGCAGGTCGCCGAGTCGCGCGCCTTCCGGTACGGGTCCGTGCTTGCCAGACCCGACGCGTTGCGCGCGATAGATGCCTGTATGCCCCGAACACAGGTACGCCAGCACGCATGCAATCGCGGCATAGCCCCCGATCTGCGGGCCGAAAATCTCGATGGCCATCAACGTCGAGGCGATGGGCGTGTTGGCCGCACCAGCGAACACGGCGACAAAACCGACGCCCGCGAGCACCGCCGCCGGCAACGTCAACACATGCGATAACGCGTTGCCCAGCGTCGCGCCGATATAGAACAGCGGCGTGACTTCCCCGCCCTTGAAGCCCGAGCCAAGCGTGACGACGGTGAAGACCGCCTTGCCGAGGAAGTCATACCACGGCAACGACGTATGAAACGCGTCGACGATGGTCGGGATGCCCAACCCGAGGTACTGCGGCGTGCCCAGCACTGTGGCCGCCACGGCGACCAGCAGCCCGCCGGCGAATGGACGCAGCGGGGCGTAGGCGATACGCCGCTTCATGAAGGCCGACGTTGCGTGCGTTGCCTGCGCGAACGCCATCCCGGCGAGTCCGCACAACACGCCAGCGGCAGCGGCACTGAGCGCTCCGGTGATCGACATCGACGCGGCAAACGCGCCGGGCGCGATGGTGTACACGGTGTGATGCACGCCCCAGGCGCGCGTGACGGCGTCGCCCACGAGTGCCGCGACGAGGCACGGCAACAGGGCGTCGTAGCGCAGGCGTCCGATGGCGAGCACCTCCAGGCCGAACACGGCGCCGGCGAGCGGCGTGCCGAAAACCGAGGCGAACCCTGCGGCGATGCCCGACATCAGCAGCACACGACGCTGCTCACCGGACAGACGAAAGACGTGCGTGAGCTGGTCGGCCAGCGCGCCGCCCATCTGCACGGCCGTGCCCTCTCGCCCGGCGGACCCGCCGACCAGATGCGTGACAACCGTGCCGAACAACACCAGCGGCGCCATGCGCAACGGCACGACACGCCGCGGATCGTGAATCTCGTCGATCAGCAGATTGTTGCCGGCTTCGACGCTCGCGCCGAGCCGCAGATAGAGCCAGCCCACCGCGAAACCGGCAACGGGCAGCAGCCCGAGCAGCCACGGGTGAGCCAGACGCGTCTCGGTCGCGAGATCCAGCGCGACAAGAAACAGGGCCGACGCACTGCCGGCCATGATGCCGACGAGCGCCGCGAGCGAACTGGCGCGTGCCGCGCGCGGCAACACGCCGAACAAGTCGCGCAAGGGAGAGTCTTGAAGCATCTTCATGGTGTCCAACAGGGGGGGGACGAGCGACGCCGTCGACAAATTGCCTGAACACTGCCGAGAATGAGAGAAACGCTCGCACGCATAACCCGCAACCTCCCGGCACGCCAGGATCTTGCAGGCATCATCAGCCCCGGGGAGGGGCGGTTTGCGAAACGAACGCCGGAGGTATGCCATCTCCGTGAAGCAGCCGACATGCTATCAGGAAGCGCAAGCCCTAACAACGCGTGACATTCGATGCGCCGAAATGCCGGAGATATTCACGGCAGTCTCTGGCGAGCGCGCGATCGATTTCCTGCACTTGATGGGCAGCTACGACCCCGAGCGGGCGGTCGTCAAAGCCGGCACCTCTGTGCCCGATATCATCGCCAATCTCAACGACGCCACCCGTGCGTTGCTTTGCGCAACGCCCACGGCGCAGCGGATCCTTGCGCGCAATGCCAAACTCGACGTCGAGCCCTACATGCGTGAAGACGACTGCGACGCTGTTTGGTACCGCGACCCGCCGCAGCCGACAGGGTCGTACTGAATCGCCGAGCGCAGCGCCCGCGTCACTACCGGTCCGATCCCTACCCTCAGGCGGCCAATGCCCGGCACTGACCGACGACACGCTCGAAGCACGCCGTCGCGAAATCGACCGACGCTTCGGTCGTAAAGCGCCCGAGGCTCACACGCACCGTGCGGCTCGCGGCGTCGTTGTCGAGACCCATGGCACTCAGCACGTGAGACGGCTGCCCCGACGCCGAGTTGCAGGCCGACGTCGACGACACGGCCAGGTTGCCGTTGAGCATGAAGGTAGCGAAACCCGGATGCCGCACCGTCAGGCTCAACGTATGAGGGATACGCTGCGCCGCCGCGGCGTTGTGCACGATGCCGTCGAGCCGCAGTACGCCATCGAGCAGGCGGCGACTCAGTTGCGCGATGCGCGCGTTATCGGTCGTCATGGCCTGCATGGCAAGCTCGCATGCCGTGCCCATGCCGACGATCTGATGCGTCGCCAGCGTGCCGGAGCGCAGGCCTCGCTCGTGACCGCCGCCATGCATCTGCGGGGCGATGCGCGTCATGACCTCCTGGCGCACGTATAGGGCACCGATACCCTTGGGGCCGTAGACCTTGTGCGCCGACATCGACATCAGGTCGATGCCCATCGCCTTGACGTCGATGGGAGTCTTGCCAAGCGCCTGCGCCGCATCGACATGCAGCAACGCCCCGGCCGCATGCACCACCTTCGCGACGGCCGCCACGTCCGTCAGCGTGCCGAGTTCGTTATTGACGAGCATGACCGACACCAGTCCGGTGTCGGGCCGCAACGCCGCCGCCACGGCATCGGCGGTGATCTCGCCCGTGGCCGACGGCGTCAGATACGTGACGGATGCGCCGCGCGATGCCAGACACGCCATCGTGTCGAGAATCGCCTTGTGTTCAAGCGCGCTCGTCACGAAATGTGCGCGCGACTGCCCGCGTTCCGCATAGCCTTTGAGTGCGAGATTGTTCGACTCGGTCGCGCCGGACGTCCACACGATCTCGGCCGCCTCGGCACCAATGAGCGCCGCCACCTGGGCCCGCGAGTGCTCCACCAGACGGCGCGCCCTCACGCCCGCCGCATGCGAACTCGAAGCCGGGTTGCCGAAGACGCCGTCCACCCCGAGACAATCGGCCATGGCGGCAATCACGGCGGCATCCGCCGGCGTCGTGGCCGCGTAATCGAAGTAATGGAGTGGTTCTCTCTCGCGCATGATCGGCCCCGGATAAAAAGTGCACCGATCGTACGCGCCGCGAACGAGAAAAGGCTTGCGAAATCCCCCGTTGACCGGACGATTCAGGCAAATTTCTTCCCAAAATTCAACGAAATCAGGAATTTCCTTCCAGGCGTGATTGAGCACCGTCGCTGGCTGGGAATCGCACCGTCACCTCGAGTCCGCCACCGGGCGCATCGCCGAGCGACACATCGGCACGATGCATCCGAACGATTTCCCTGACGATGGCGAGTCCCAGCCCGGAACCATCCGCAGTCTGGACCGCTTGCGGGGCCGAACCATCGTGCTCGCGGCGATAAAAACGCTCGAACACCGCCTCACGCTCGCACTCGGGAATGCCGGGGCCGTTGTCGATGACTTGCAGCACCGGCACATCGCCATCACACCAGGTGCGCACCGTGATGACAGCACCGTCGCCGGCATAACGAATGGCGTTATCGATGAGATTGCCGCACAACTCGGACAGCAACTCGCGCTGCGCCACCACCGGCACCGGCCCGTCATGCTCAAAGCCCAGATCGATCCCGCGCGAGCGCGCCACCGGCGACCAGTCGAGGGCCACGCTGCGCGCCAAATCGTCCAGCCGTAGCCGCACCATCGCCACCGGCGGGCCGCCTTCCGCCTCCAGACGCGACAGCGACAGCAATTGCCGAACGCTCTTCGCGGCCTGCTTCACCGCATGATTGAGTCGCTCCACACGCTCACGCGCCCCGGCATTGAGCGATTCCCTGAGTGTGAGTTCAGACTCTGCCTGAATGATCGCGAGCGGTGTTTTCAACTGGTGCGCCGCGTCGGCGAAAAACCGTTGTCGCGAGGCCTGCATGCGGCCCACGCGGCCCACATACTGATTGATGGATTCGACGAGCGGCTTGACCTCGGTCGGCAGATCGACATTGTCGAGCGGTGTCGTGTCGTCTTCATCGCGCGCCGCCACCTTGGCGGACAGCCGATTCAGCGGCCGCAGCCCACGCGTCACGCCCAGCCAGACGATGGCAAGCGCCAACACAACGAGCAGCACCTCCTGCTGCAGCGCGCCTGTAAGAATCTGACGCGCCAGTTCGTGGCGAGACTCCGTCGTCTCACCCACGACGATCCACACGACACGCGTCTGCGCGTTCGGCACGTCGTGCACGGGCAGTTGCAGCGCTCCCATGCGCAGCGTCTCGCCGCGATACGTGGCGTCGTAGAACACCGCGTGGTATGGCCCGGGCACGAGTCGTACGGGGGGCATCGGCAGATCGTGATAACCCGTCACCGCGCGGCCGCCCGCTTCACGAATCACGTAATAGATCTTGCCGCCGCGATCCGATTCGAACATCTCCAACGCCAGGTACGGCAGATTGACCTGCACCTCACCGTCGATCAGTTGCGTGCCCTCGCGGATCGACTTGATCGAAAACTCCAGCGACCGGTCGAACGCCGAATTGGCCGCGCTCATCGCGCGCTGATAGGTCAGCCAGGTGTCAAGCGCGAGCAACCCGAGCAGCGGGAACAATAGCCAGAGCGCCAGTTGGCGACGAAGGTTAGGTTGCGACATGCAGGGCGACGTCAGACGCGCGGATCAGGCGGCAGGCGGTGCCACGCCCGCCTTCGCTTCGAGCAGATAGCCCAATCCGCGCAGCGTGACGATCGCCACACCGCTGCCTTCGAGCTTCTTTCTCAAGCGATAAACGTAAATTTCGATGGCGTCCGGATTCACGGATTCATCGATGCCGAAGAGCTTCTCCGAGAGCGCTTCCTTGTTGATCGCACGTCCGCCACGCACGATCAGCACTTCGAGCACGGCTCGCTCGCGCTTGGTGAGCGCCAGCAGTTCGCCGTCGAGACGGAAGCTGCGCTCGACGCCGTCGAACACCAGCGGTCCGCACGCCACATCGGCGCTCTCGTGATGCTGGGCACGACGGATCAACGCGCGAGCGCGTGCTTCCAGCTCATCGAGTTCGAACGGTTTTGAAAGATAATCGTCGGCCCCGAGGTTGAGGCCCTTCACGCGATCCTCGAGCGAGCCATGCGCCGTGAGAATCAGCACCGGTACGCGGTTACGGCGCGCACGCAGTCGTCGCAGAATTTCGAGGCCATCCAGACGCGGCAGCCCCAGATCGAGAATCACGAGCGAATATTCCTGCGTGCGCAACACGTGGTCGGCAGCCTCGCCGTCGTGCATGCAATCGACGGCGAAGTGCGCCTGCGTCAACGCCTCGGAGAGCGATTTGGCCAGACTCGGATTGTCTTCGACAAGCAGGATGCGCATGAGACCTAGGGAAATCCATGACCCAAAAAAGGGGGCTTGGGCCCGCTTCGATACGAAATCGAAAGCGAATTGAAAGTTTCGGCAAATTACCATGCGCCACACGAAAACGACAAACCCATTCAAGGGGTCTTCCGGAGGATGACATGAAGCAACAGCAATCGCTTGGCGCGATGGTCGCGACCGCAGCGCTCTTCGCAGCCGCCATGCCCGCAGCCCATGCGCAGGTGCCCGCAGGCTATCCGGCGAACTATCAGGCCACGATCGACGCGGCCAGGAAGGAAGGCAAGCTCATCGTGTATTCGGTGACGGATACGGCGCTCGTGCGTCCGCTCATCAAGGACTTCGAGTCGCTGTACGGTGTGAAGGTCGAATACAACGACATGAACAGCACCGAGCTGTACAACCGCTACATCAGCGAGAGCGCGGCCGACAGTACCAGCGCCGACGTGCTCTGGAGTTCCGCGATGGACCTCCAGGTCAAGCTGGTGAACGACGGCATGACCGCGAGCTACGAATCGCCGGAATCCACTCACATTCCGCAATGGGCGCAGTACCAGAAGCAGGCCTACGGCACGACGTACGAGCCACTCGCCATCGTCTACAACAAGCGCTTGTTGCCGGCGAACGAAGTGCCGCAGACGCGCATGGAACTGATCAAGCTGCTGCACGCGAATCCGGCCAGGTTCAAGGGCAAGGTGACGACCTACGACATCGAGAAGTCAGGCGTGGGCTTTAACTATCTGACGCAGGACGCCCGCGTGAACCCGGAGGTCACGTGGGAACTGGTGGCCGCATTCGGCGCGCTCAACCCGAAGCTGCAATCGAGCACCGGCGCAATGATGGAGCGCATCTCGTCGGGCGAGAACCTGATCGGCTACAACATCCTCGGTTCGTACGCGTTTGCCAAAGCGAAGAAGGACCCGTCCATCGGCTACGTTTATCCGCGCGATTACACGCAGGTGGTGAGCCGCCTCGTCATGATTTCGAAGAAGGCCAGGCATTCGAACGCGGCCAGGCTCTGGGTCGACTACCTCCTCTCGAAGCGCGGCCAGACGCTGCTCGCCAATCAGGCCAACCTGTTCTCGATTCGAGCGGACGTCGACGGCGAGACGTCGATGGCGAACCTCACGCAACAACTCGGCTCGGCGCTCAAACCGATTCCGATCGGTGCGGGCCTGCTTGTCTATCTCGATCAGTCCAAGCGTCTTGAATTCCTCAAGCGCTGGCAGCAGTCCATCAAGCGCTGAGCGGCACGCCGTCGCATGCGCTTCATGGCTGACGTGACACGACGGGGCGCCGCCGCCCCGCGGTCATCGCGTCACCGGCAACACCCTTAAGTCCGGCGGCCGCATCGGCGGCCTGCCTCTCCCCAAGCCTTTCTCGATATGCGCCCCGCGGGGTGCAGGGAGACCCTCATGCTGTCATCTTCTACCGCTGAGCGCTCTGCGGTGCCTGCCGGTCGCCCCCCTGCCGGGGCGACACCTCACGGCACAACACCCTGGCGCGCACTCGCGGCCACGTCGCGCTGGCTGGTCATCGCCGTGCTCACCGTTGCCGTGATGCTGCCGCTGTCGTTCATCGTCGTGCAGAGCCTGCTCTCGGCCCCATTCTTCGATGCCAACCGCACGTTCGGCATCGACGGTTACCGCTTCGTCTTCGCCGATCCCGACTTCTGGTCGGCGGTGAAGAACTCGTTCATCATCGCGTTCGGGATGCTGTTCATCTCGATCCCACTCGGCGGCATTCTCGCCTTTCTCATGGTCCGCACCGACCTGCCGGGCCGCCGCTGGCTCGAACCGCTGCTGCTCACGCCGGTATTCGTCTCGCCGATGGTGCTCGCCTTCGGCTACGTCGTGGCCGCCGGCCCCGTCGGGTTCTACGCCGTGTGGTTCCGCGAACTCACTGGCCTCGACGCCCCCTGGTCGATTTACTCGATCTTCGCGATCACCGTGATCGTCGGCCTCACGCACGTGCCGCACGTGTACCTCTACTCATCGGCCGCACTCCGCAATCTTGGCTCCGACGTAGAAGAAGCGGCCCGCGTGGCAGGCGCACGACCGTTCCGGGTGGCACTTGACGTTAGCTTGCCGATGACCTTGCCCGCCCTGCTCTTCGCCGGCGTGCTCGTGTTCTTCCTCGGCTTCGAGGTCTTCGGTCTGCCGCTCGTGCTGGGCGATCCCGAAGGTCACCTCGTACTGGCGACGTACCTGTACAAGCTCACCAACAAGCTCGGTGTGCCGTCGTATCACCTGATGGCAGCGGTGGCGATGTGCATCGTCGCGATCACCTTTCCGCTCGTGCTGCTGCAACGCCACCTGCTCAAACGCGCGAACAAGTACGTCACAGTCAAAGGCAAGGCGGGACGTCAGACCGTGC
Organism: Pandoraea cepalis; assembly: GCF_902459625.1. Lineage (NCBI taxonomy): Bacteria > Pseudomonadati > Pseudomonadota > Betaproteobacteria > Burkholderiales > Burkholderiaceae > Pandoraea > Pandoraea cepalis. The sequence continues at coordinate 479,129 of NZ_CABPRY010000001.1, read as the reverse complement.
TGCCGCTGGGCGTGTGGCGTTGGGTCGCGCTGGCGATTGTCGGTGCCTGGCTGCTGGTGACGGTCTTCGTGCCGATCACGGGCATCGTGCTGCGCTCGTTCGTCACGCATTGGGGCGAAGGCGTGGTCTTGAGCGATGTGCTCACGCTCGCAAACTTCACCGAACTCTTCGAGCAAGACAATCTGGTGCGCGCCATCCTCAACACGCTGGGCATCGGCGTGATCGGCGGCGCCATCGCGGTCGGCTTCTACTCGCTCGTGGCATTCGCCGGACACCGACGCAACGACTGGGCCACGAAGCTGCTCGACTATCTCGTGCTGCTGCCGCGCGCCGTGCCGGGTCTGCTCGCCGGTCTGGCCTTCCTGTGGATCTTTCTGTTCGTGCCCGGACTGCGCGAACTCAAGAATTCGATGTGGAGCATCTGGGTGGCCTATACGGTCGTGTGGCTCGCCTACGGCATGCGTCTGATCCAAAGTGCGCTGCTCCAGGTCGGGCCGGAGCTGGAGGAGGCCGGACGCAGCGTCGGCGCCACGCGCAGCCGCGTGAGCCTCGACGTCACCCTGCCGCTCGTGCGCTTCGGCCTGCTCGCCGCGTGGCTGCTCATCTTCATGATCTTCGAGCGCGAGTATTCGACCGCCGTCTATTTGCTCTCGCCCGGCACGGAAGTCATCGGCTCGCTGCTCGTGTCGCTGTGGGCGACCGGCGCGGTCGATCAGGTCGCCGCGCTTTCTGTCATCAACATCGCGATGGTCGGCGCCGGTCTGGGCGTGGCGTTGCGCTTCGGAGTCAAATTGCATGGATAAGCTCATCGTCGACAACCTCTTCCTGAGCTACGGCGCCAACCCCATCCTCAAGGGCGTGTCGTTCGAGCTCAAGGCCGGTGAAGTCGTGTGCCTGCTCGGCGCGTCGGGCAGCGGCAAGACCACATTGCTGCGCGCGGTGGCCGGGCTCGAACAGCCGTCGCAAGGCCGCATCGCCCTCGACGATCAGGTCTTCTTCGATGGCGCTCAGGGCATCGACTGCCCTGTCGAGCAACGCTCGCTCGGCCTGGTGTTCCAGTCGTACGCGCTGTGGCCGCATCGCACCGTCGCCGACAACGTCGGTTACGGCCTGAAGCTGCGCAAGGTCGGTGCGGCGGAGCGGCGCGAGCGCGTGCAGAACGCGCTCGACCAGCTCGGTCTCGGTCATCTGGCAGCGCGCTTTCCGTTCCAGCTCTCGGGCGGTCAGCAGCAACGTGTGGCGATTGCGCGCGCGCTGGTCTATAACCCGCCCGTCATTCTGCTCGACGAACCGCTCTCGAACCTCGACGCCAAGTTGCGCGAAGAAGCGCGTGCTTGGCTGCGCGAGCTGATCGTCTCGCTCGGCTTGTCGGCGCTGTGCGTTACGCACGATCAGACAGAGGCCATGGCGATGTCGGATCGCATCCTGCTGCTGCGCAACGGACGCATCGAGCAGGAAGGCTCGCCCGCCGAACTCTACGGCGCGCCGCGCTCGCTGTACACGGCGGAATTCATGGGAAGCAACAACCGGATCGATGCGACGGTGAGTGCCGTCGACGGCGATCTCGTCACCCTCGCGGGCGATGGCTTCGCCCTGCAAGCCCGGGCGCGCGACACGCTCGCACCGGGACAGGACGCGCAGGCTGTCATTCGCCTGGAGCGCGTACAGGTGGCCGACGGCCCGGGCCAAAACCGCGTGAGCGCACAGCTCGTCACGTCGATGTATCTCGGCGACCGCTGGGAGTACCTGTTCCATTGCGGATCGCTGCGCTTCCGCGCGTTCGGCCAGGTGGCACGCGAGCCGGGCCATCACTGGGTGGAATTTCCGGCGAACGATTGTTGGGCCTTCGCGCAGGCGCAAGCCTGACACGGGCACGCCGCCGCGTCGGCGCGCCCCCTGCCTTTTCACGCGACGCGCGGGCGCTCTCCCGCGCAACACCACGAGAAACAGAAGAGAGGAGACACCCATGAAAAGAAGCAGTATCGGCCTGGCCGCGTTGAGCGCATTTGGCATGCTCAATGCCGGCCTGGCGCAAGCGGCATCGAATGTGACGATCTACGGGATCATGGACGCCGGGGTGGAATATGTGAATCACGCCAGCGACGCCGGTGGCGCGGCACGCGCCGTCTCCGGCGGCAAGAATACGTCGCGCTTCGGCTTCAAGGGCAGCGAAGACCTTGGCGGCGACCTCAAGGCCATCTTCCAGCTCGAGAGCGGCATCAGCCTCGTCAACGGTCAGTTCGACGATGGCCCCGGCGCGATCTTCGATCGTCGTGCGGTGGTTGGGCTCAAGCACAAGCAATGGGGCCAGGTCACGCTCGGTCGTACGTTCACGCCGACGTACGACTACATGCTTCAGTTCGATCCGATGGGCTACGCGCCGAACTACTCGTGGGCAACCAGTGCCACGGCCACCGGCGCACGCAAGGACGGACTGTTCTCGCGCTCGGCCAACGCCGTGCGATACGACGGCAATTTCAACGGGTTCAAGTTCGGCGCGTTGTATGGCTTCGGCAATGTGGCCGGCAGTACGAAGACCTCATCGAAGTACGACTTCGCTGTCGGCTACGAGAGCGGCCCGCTTGCGCTCGTCGCCACGTACGACCGGCAGAACGGCGCGGGCAGTAGCGTCGCGCCGGCCGACACGACCGACTACATCCAGGGAATTCATGCCGGCGCGAGCTACCGATTGGGTCATGCGAAAGTGATGGCGGGCTACCGGAACTACAAGAAGACGTTTGTGACGGCAGGCACCGCATCGCTGCGCAGCGACATGTACTGGCTGGGCGGGTCCTACGACTTCACGCCGGCATTTACGTTGTACGGCGCGATCTACCATCAGAACATCAAGGATGCGAGCGACGCGGATCCGACGCTGATCTCGCTGCGCGCGCAATACGCGATGTCCAAGCGCACCGCGCTGTACCTGTCTGGCGGTTACGCGTTCGCCAAACATGGTCAGAACGTGAGCCTGTCGCGCGACCTGACCGGTGCGGCCGATACGCAGGTCGGCGTCACCGCCGGCATCCAGCATCGCTTCTAACGCTTTTCCTCGACGACGGCCCGGCGCCAGTGGTGGGTAAGCCGCTTGCCGGGTCGTCGTGTTTTTTTGCGATCACTCTTTGGCGTCAGGAGAGGGATTCGATATGCGTCGAGTGTGCGTAGACTTGGCCGAACCGATTCGCGAGGAAATTCACCAGGGCAATCTGTTCCTGACGCACAAAGCCGCGCTGCGGCAACTGCCCACCGAAGAACATGTCGAGCGCCGCGCAGATAGCCGATGCCGTCGTGATCTGGATCGCGCTGGCGCTGTGGCCGTTGTTGCGCTCGGCGAAGATTTTCCGCGCAAAGACTTCCTGCGTCAGCACCCCGCGGCGAAGGCCGCTCACGACCACGAAGATCAGGACCACGTCCTGCAGGGTGCTCGGCACCGCGCGCTTGAGGATCGTTTTGATCGTTTCCTGATCGTCCTTGAGGCGCAGTTCGTTGAGCAGCACCTTCATCAACGCGCCGTGGCCCGGATAGCGCACTGACTTGTAATCGAGATCGCGCACGCGTTCGCTGAGCGTCTCGCATAGCGTGCCCAATCCGCCCGATGTGTTGAACGCTTCGTACTCCACGCCATCCAGCGAAAAGTGCTCGAGATCTTCCAGCGGCTGAACGCTCAGCCGGATCCCGTCGCGAATCGCTTCGCACGGCTGGCAGTACTCGTTGATGAGTCCGTCAACGCTCCACGTCAGGTTGTACTTCAGCGAGTTGGTGGGGAATGCCGGCAACGCGCCGACCCGCATCTTCACGGAGTCGACCTGATCGAACGTGGCGGCGAGATGATGCGCCGCGATGGCGATGAATCCGGGAGCCAGGCCGCATTGCGGCATCAGCACGGTCGACGCGCCCTCGGCCAATTGCTGGATCGCGTGGGTTGCGGCCACGTCCTCGGTCAGATCGAAGTAGTGGCACCCTGCTGCGACCGCGGCCGTCGCGGCGCTCGTGGCCATGGTGTAGGGCAACGCATTAACGACGGCATCGTGGCCCGAGATGGCCCGTTGCAGCGAGCCGGTATCGCATCCCGTCAGTTCGACGAACGTGTGGGCATGGTTGCGCACCACGGCAGCCGCCTGCGCGTTGCGGTCGAAAACCGTGACCCGATACTCGCCGCTATCGTGCAACAGGCGCGCAATGGTCTGGCCGATGTGTCCCGCGCCAAGCAAGGCGATCTTCTTCATGGTCTTCCCCTCGAATGGAAACGTCGAACGTCAGGGCTGGCCAGCACCACGCCGAATCGATGGCTTCGACGTTTGTGCAAGCACCGCCACATCCATTCTAGGGAGAGTGTCGGATGATATGTAGCGTCATTTCGTCGAAATTTGTGATTTACCTGCCGAAATGACGAACATCATGACGAACTACGATTCTGTGGGCTGCCCCCCCATAAGAAACGTCGGCCGGCTCGGCCTTGACGCAATGAGCTGTTCGGAGGAATGGGGAAGGAGGGGGACTCGGGCGGGCACGATGCCCGCCGATCGCCGAAACGCGGTGTGTCAGTGAGTCGCTGTCGCCAAGCCGAGATACCCCTGGTAGCCCACATACAAGCCGACCATTACGATCAGGGCGCTGGAGAAATAGGGCGCCTTGCGCGCGAACTCACCGAAGCCGCTCCAACGCCTGGACACGTGTTTGACGCTGAGCGCGGCGAGCGTGCCGGAGGCCACCATGGTGAGCGCCAGTCCAATGCTGAAGCACAGCACCAGCCCCGCCCCCAGGGCGAACTTTTTGAGTTGAAGGCAAAGCAGCAGCACCGTAATCGACGCCGGGCATGGCACGAGTCCGCCCGTCAGACCGAACATGACGATCTGCCCGGTCGTGACGTCCCGATTCGCGAAGCGGCGCTTGATGTCGTCGGCGTGCGCCCGCTCGTGGGCGTCCTGGTATTCGTCCGAGGCCACGTCCAGGCCGCCATGCGAATGATCGTGCTCCGCGAACTCGACATCGTAGCCATGACGATGGAAGCCGTGTTCCAGCAGCAGGCGCGCCTTGAACGCGTGAGGCTCCGGAATCTCTTCGACAGACTCCAGATACCCGTCACGCGGCACAAACGTAAACGTTTGCTTGGCGCCTCCCGGACGCTCGGTCTCGAGTCGTACGTTATCCGCCGCCCAATCCTGACCGTGATTTCCTTGGCGGGACAAACGAAAGCGCGGAGGCACGTCGTCCTCGAAGATCGCCAGACGGACCAGACCGTGCCCCGTATCGATGACTCGCGTCTCATCATGCTCGTGGATGTGGCCGTGGCTGTGATCATGGTCGTGGTCATGACCGTGGTGATGTTGATCGCGCCAGGTGCGCCAGACCATCCAGCAGGCGACGGCGACGATCAGCACCGCCGAGGCGATCTGAAAATACGGCTCGGTCGCTTGCGCGTCCCAATTCCGGCCGAGATACAAGCCGCCTAACGCCACGCCCCAAACGACCGCCGTGTGCGACACCGTCGCGGACAGGCCGAGCAACACCGCTTGCCCAATCGTGCCGCGAATGGCCACGATGAACGCGGCCATCATCGTCTTGGAATGTCCAGGCTCCAGTCCGTGGAGCGCCCCGAGCAGGATTGCGCTGGGGATGAAAAGCCACGCGTTACCCTGTTGAAGTAGGTTGGCGAAGTCGGCCATGTCGGAGAAGGTGCATAGTGTGGGTGCGCCAATATACTCCACCCCAGTATATCGGCGCCACTTTTTTCTACACGTTTCTCGCGTCGCTCCGCCCCTCGAGCCCTCGCAAGGGCGGGGGATTGCTCAGGCACGCGGAGACGAAGGGAGCGCTCTCGGCGACGTCGATGGAGACTGCGCGTCCGGCAGGCGATCACCGAACCGTCGCTGCAATTCCTCAAACGACACCAACTCACCGGCGATGGCGCTCGCGGCGACCGTCGGCGGACTGGCCAGCCAAACCTTGCCGGGTCCGGAGCGCCCTGGGAAATTCCGATTGATGGCACTGATCGTCACCTGCTCGGCGTGCGTCGACGACCCCGGGCCACAGTTCGCACACGCGCCGCACGCGGGCTGCAACAATTCCGCGCCCACCTGCTCGAACGCTTTCAGGTAGCCACGACGCTCGCAGTAGTCCCGAACGGCAACGGTCCCGAATTGCAGATACAACTTCACATGCGAGGGCACCGTCAGCCCGCGCTCCGCCGCCCATGACAGGACCGCATGGTAATAGTCGAAGTCTTCACGCTTGCCGGCGGTGCAGGATCCGCCATAGGCAATGTCGAAGCGAATCGGCCCTTCAGTGACGGCGGTGATCGGCACGCCGTTCCCGGGATCGCCCGGCCGCGCCACCATCGGGACGACCGCGCTGCAATCGATGCGAATGACGTCCGCGTAGACTGCGCCCTCATCACTGTGCATCCAGTCTTCGATGACGAACGTCACCCCTCGGCGTTCGTGCAGGAATCGAACCGTTTCCTCGTCCGGCGCAACGAGGCCGGTAAATCCGCCCAGTTCGGCGGTCATGTTCGTCAGCGTAGCGCGCTCGTCGGTCGACAACTGCTTGATCGCCTCTCCCGTGAACTCGAAGACCCTGCCCACGCCCGCGCCTGCCTTGATGCGGGGCGCCGCGAGCAGTTCGAGCACGATGTCCTTTGCCGTCACGCCCGCAGGAATCCGACCCACGAGATCGATGCGCAGCGACTCAGGCACCGTCAACCGCACGGCACCGGTGACCATGCTGTTGGCCATGTCCGTCGTTCCCACGCCGAACGCCACGCAACCCACCGCACCGCTATGCGGCGTATGGGAGTCCGTGCCGACCACGACCTGTCCCGGCAACGCATACGTCTCGGCCATGATGGCGTGCGAAATGCCTTCGGAGCCATTTCCATCCGACACGTCGGCGTCGCCGAGGTAGCCATGATGGCGAATGCCGTACTCGCGAACGAAGTCGCGATGCGCGTTCGACAAGTGGTAGACACCGGTCATCAGCTCGTCCTTGCTATGCACCGGGCTACGGTTCGAATACGAGAGATGATCTTCGAAGGCAACGATTGACTGCGGCGCGTGGAGCACCGTCGGTTGCCCGAAGGCCACATGCAGCATGTGGGTACACATGCCCGTGTAGTACTCATGAATGAAACGCCAGTCGGCTCTCACGAATCCGCCGACGCCGGGCTGCAAGCCGCCGGCGACATCGTCGGTCACAACGAGATGACGCGACAGAATCTTCTCCGCGAGGGTCTGCGGCCTGGGCGACGTGTTCGCCATGGCGTAAGGGCGAACGTCGCGCATGCGCGCCTGGCCGTACTTGAGCAGGCCACCGTGCCTCAGAATCGCGGCAGCGAGTGTGTCACGCGGCGCCACCAGTTCCTCGATGTCGATCGCTTCACCCCGCTGGATTCGGTCGATGAGTCCGAAGTCCGTCGACGTGAACAAGCCGACGTTGTCGGCGTTCTGTCGATAGATGCGCTCGAAGCTTTCCGCGATGACCAGGACGATGCCCGCACGACGTTCCGCGACCGGACTGTGCTCGCGCGAGGAGCCTTTCCCGTAGCGTTTGCCAGCGACTGTCACGCTGAACCCGCCGTGCTTCACGCCGTCCGTGCCGATCGGTGTCCGCTCGCCGGCCTTCAGGCCGACGTAGGGATAGCGTCCCAGACGGTCGTCGTAATACGTCAGCACCGGAATCGGCGTGATCTCGTCGGTCGACACATCGTTGCGCAGCGACCCCGCCTGCGCAAGATTCAGTGTATGCCCTTGAAGCTGGGCATCGATCGTATCGGGGTCTTCGCTGAGGAAGAGAATGCGGCCTGGAATGTGAAGGTCGGTCATGCAGCGCTCCTGGTCCCGGAAATGTACCGAACGCTCACGCGATCCTGAAGTGCCGATTCATGCAGGTCGCCATCCCGATTTGCGAAGGCCCCGGCTTGCGCGCGCGACGCGCCTCTGACACATCGCTGGCGCGCCTTTCCCCGCAGATGGCAATGTCTGCCACAACGTTGGCAGGAATTGCCGCATTACGTCACTTTCGGTCTTGCGCACCGCATCCCATAATTTCCTCACGGCGCGAGCGACGCTTCGCTCCAGCGAGCCGGGTTGCCACCGCGGCACCGGCGTAAGACCGAAAGTCAGTGAGGACATCATGAGTCATGCCACCAACGCTACGCAATATATTCAGCCGCGTAGCTCGGTAAAGCACCTGCCCGTCAATTTGTTTGCGTCAGTCATGGGCATTTCCGGACTGTCGCTTGCGTGGCGTGGAGCACATCAGCTCTTCGGCGCCGATGTAGAAATCGCAGAGGGGATTGGCGTCATCGCCATTCTCACGTTCCTGGCCCTGTCAATCGGCTACGCCATCAAGTGGGCGCGGTATCCCGCGGTCGTCAAAGCGGAATTCCATCATCCCGTCGCAGGCAACTTCTTCGGCACCATCACGATTGCGGTGCTGCTGCTCTCGTCCGTCGTCGGCTTCTACAGCGCGGCGCTCGGCGAAGTCATCTGGACCCTCGGATCCATTCTGACGATCGGTCTCGCGTTCGTTATCGCGGGTCGGCTCTTCCGAGGCAAGGAGGATCCGGCCCATGCGGCGCCGGCCTGGTTGATTCCCGGCGTTGCCACACTCGATATCGCCGTGGCAGGCGGCACGATGCCGATGGCATGGGCGCACGAACTGAACATGTTTTCGATAGCAATCGGCACGATGATGGCGCTCGTGTTTTTCACGATGATCTTCTCGCGCGTGGTGCATCATGAACCGCTGCCGGCCGGCATGGTGCCGTCGCTGATCATCATGATTGCACCGTTCGAAGTGGGCTTCCTGGCGTACGTGAACGTCACCCACCACGTGGACATGTTTGCCGCCCTGCTCTTTTACTTCGGCCTGTTCCTGTTCATCTCGCTCTCGCTCAAGGTCTTCCGCCGATCGATTCCCTTCGCTGCCTCGTGGTGGGCCGTCAGCTTCCCGATCGCGGCGCTGTCCAATGCGGCCATCAAGTACGCGGCCTACTCGGATACCTGGGTGCTCAAGGGGCTCGCCGGCCTTATCCTGGCCTTCCTGAGCGCTGCCATCCTCGTGCTCTTCGTGCGCACGTTGCACCGCCTGTTCACTCATCGACTTCTGGTCGGCTGAAATTGCCGGCTCTGCCACGGCGCCCTCTGCCCGGAGGGCGTTTTCATTTTGATCGCCCCTACGCTACATCGGTAATTCGCTATGTCTTGGATCGTGCTCAGTGTCGCTGGACTTCTGGAAATTGCTTTCGCCTTCGGGATGAAATGGTCGGCGGGATTCAGCCGGCTCTGGCCAAGCGTCTATGCCGCCATCACCGGACTAGGCAGCATCTGGTTGTTGAACACGTCGCTCAGATCGCTCCCGGTCGGCACGGCCTATGCAGTTTGGACAGGGATTGGTGCAGCCGGAACGGCCGTTGTCGGCATGATCTTCCTCGGCGAATCCGCGTCGGTGGCGCGCGTGGTATGTATCGCGCTCATTCTGTCCGGCGTCGTCGGCTTGCGCATTACGGCCGGCGCGATTGCTTAGCTTCGCGCCAAGCGATATCGGTGCGCCGTGCCGACCGGCACGGTCCCACGAGGCGGGGCGACGCGTCGGTCGTATGCCGCTAGGCGGCCATCCGAAAGCGTCGGCGGTAGTCCACAGGGGAGACACTGAGCTTGCGCAGGAAGGCGCGTCGCAGTCCATTGGGATCGGCAAAACCCGTCAGACTCGCCACCTTCTTCAAGGGGTGTTTGGTTTCCTCAAGCAGTCTGCGTGCCGCATCGATGCGGGCGTCCTCGACGAACGATGCGGGGGTTGTGCCACATTCCTGTTTGAAGATGCGCGCGAAATTTCGCGCACTCATTCCGGCACGCTCCGCAAGCGCTTCGACCGATAGCGACTGGGACAGATTCTGAAGCACCCATTCCTGCACGTCGCGAATCGCGCTCTTCTCCGACACCTGTGCGCTCAGATGCGCACTGAACTGCGACTGCCCGCCGGGGCGCTTGAGAAACATGACGAACTGACGCGCGACCTTCATGGCGACGGCACGCCCCAGGTCTTCCTCCACGAGCGCCAAGGCAAGGTCCAGCCCCGCCGTCACGCCCGCTGACGTGTAGATGCCACCATCCCTGACGAAAATTTGGTCCGGTTGGACGTCCACCTTCGGGTACAGGCGGCTCAGGCGCGCCGTGTAGTTCCAGTGGGTGGTGGCCTTGCGCCCGTCGAGCAAGCCCGCGCGCGCGAGAAGGAGCGCGCCTGAACAGACGGAGCCAATACGACGCGCCGTCTTTGCGTAACGCAGTATCCACTGACGGATGGCTGCATCGTCCTCCAGCAGCTGCATCGATGGACTGCCCGCGATCAACAGCGTATCGATATCCGCGCTGCTCGTGTCCAGTGTCGCGTCGGGTGTGATCCGCATCCCGTTGGACGCCAGCAACATGCCGGGCGTCGTGGAGACAATTTCAAACTGGTAGGTCGACGGCGCGCCGGCTTGTCGCGCCGCTTCGTGAAACACTTCCACTGGCCCGACAACGTCCAGCATTTGCACGTTTGGAAAGGTGAGCACAGCAACTTTCATGGCCGCGACCTGTAGTCCCGATGACATTCCAGTGTAGCTGCCTCGACCCTCGCTCGCCAGAACGTGGCCGAGAATTCACGTATTCTGGCCGAGATGGAACGATCGCGCCGCGCTATGAGCGGATTGATGTCAGGGCTACGTCGCCCTGAATGACGCTCCCTGAATCGCCCCGGGGCGCGAATCGGAACAATGGATGTTGAGAGCATGCGCTGTCGGCGTAAAGACTCTCCATCAGGAATCCCCATGCACCGTGGCAATCCAAACACACATTCTCAAGAGACAGAGATACACCGCCGAGCATAAAGGCGACATTTCCGGCATTATGGAAATATTGGTTAGTCGCGGACTTGGCCACACTCACGATGCAACAAATCCATTCAACCGACGTTTGCGTAATTGGAGGCGGTCAGTCTGCACTGGCTGTCGCCTACTTCCTCCGCCGTGCCGGCTTGAACTACGTTCTGTTGGACGAGCAGCCCGCTCCCGGTGGCGCATGGCTGCAGGCATGGGATTCGCTGCGATTGTTCTCGCCGGCGCAATGGAGCTCACTCCCCGGCTGGCCAATGCCACGCAGCGAGAGCGAATATCCGTTGCGCGACGAAATCGTTCGCTATCTGACCGATTACGAACGCCGATATCAAATTCCGGTTCGACGTCCCGTGCACGTGACCTCTGTGAAGCGGGCGGATACGCGCCTGCTTGTCGAAACCAATGACGGCAACTGGTTGGCACAAACGGTGATTAGCGCCACGGGTACGTGGAAGAAGCCTTTCATCCCGTCTTATCCCGGGCAGGAACTGTTCCAAGGTGAGCAACTTCACTCAGCCCATTACCGAAATGCCGATGCGCTTCACGGTAAGAACGTCCTGGTCGTTGGAGGTGGCAACTCGGGCGCCCAAATATTGGCGGAGGTGTCGCAGGCCTGTAACGCGACATGGGTTACGGTAGACGAGCCACTTTTCCTGCCGGATGACGTGGATGGCAGAGTGCTTTTCGAGCGCGCGACGGAAAAGTGGAAAGCACAAAGCGAAGGCAGACCGGCCCCGGCACCTACCGGCGGTCTCGGCGACGTCGTCATGGTAAAGAGCGTAAAGGAAGCCAGGGCACGGGGTGTACTCCACTCGGTACGGCCGTTCTCGCGCTTCGTCGCAGACGGTGTGGTCTGGGCGGACGGTTCTCACTCGCCCGTGGATGTCGTCATCTGGTGCACCGGCTTCCGGCCAGCCCTGGACCACTTGGACGGGTTAGGGGTGCTCGAAGGCGACGGACGCGTAGCAACCGAAGGCACTCACGCCGTTCGCGAACCCAGACTATGGCTCGTGGGCTATGGCGAGTGGACAGGCTTCGCGTCAGCAACGCTCATCGGCGTGATGCGTAGTGCTCGAGACACGGCCAATCAGGTTGCCGAATACCTTGCATCAATTCGAGAACGGAGTAGCTCATGAAGGTCACCATCTACCACAACCCCGATTGCGGGACGTCGCGCAACACGCTGGCCATGATTCAGAATGCCGGTATCGAACCCGAAGTCATTGAATACCTCAAGAATCCTCCCACGCGAGACCAACTCGTCGATCTCATCGAGCGGTCGGGCCTCTCGGTGCGCGAGGTCGTGCGCGAGAAAGGCACGCCGTTCGCAGCGCTGGGGCTGGGCGAACAAGGCGTAACGGACGACCAGCTTCTGGATGCGATGATGGCTCACCCCATCCTCATCAATCGGCCTATCGTTGCGACTGACCTCGGTGCGCGACTGTGCCGTCCGTCTGAGGTGGTTCTGGATATCTTGCAGGCGCCGCAACAGGGTGCCTTCACCAAGGAAGACGGTGAAGTCGTCGTCGACAGTGCAGGCAACCGCCTCATCAAGGGGTGATCAGCGAGTTCAGGCGCGCTACTGCTTCGGTGCGCCTGCCAGAATCCACGTTAGAACAACCTTGAGGTCGGCATCACCGATGCCGGCCATGAATCGCACGAGGTCGTATCAAAATGCGGCAGGCCGCGAATTCGCGGCCTGCCGGGTGACCTTACGACTGACGTTGATACCACTGTCGGGAAGCGTTCACCACCTTCACGACCGCAAGCATGAGCGGCACTTCAATCAAAACCCCGACAACCGTTGCCAGGGCTGCGCCTGACTTGAGGCCAAAGAGGCTGATTGCAGTGGCCACAGCCAGCTCGAAGAAGTTCGAGGCCCCAATCAGGCACGACGGCGCAGCGACCTCATGGGCGACACCGAGCTTGCGGTTGGCCAGATAGGCAAGCGATGCGTTGATGATGACCTGAATCAGGATGGGCACCGCGAGAAGCACGATAACGCCCGGTTGCTCAATGATTTGCTCACCTTGGAAAGCAAACAGCAGCACCAGCGTGAGCAGCAGCGCTGCAATGGAGAATGGCCCAATCTTGGCAAGTGCGCGCTGAAAGCCAGGTTCCCCTCCGGCCAGCAGCATCTTGCGAATGAGCTGCGCGATGATGACCGGGATGACGATATACAGCGCCACGGAAGTAAGCAGCGTATCCCACGGCACGGCAATGTTCGAAATGCCCAGCAACAGTCCGACAATCGGCGCAAACGCGAAGACCATGATCAGGTCGTTCAGCGCTACCTGCGAGAGCGTGAAGTATGGGTCACCTTTCGTCAGTTGGCTCCAGACGAATACCATCGCCGTACACGGCGCGGCAGCCAGAAGAATCAGGCCGGCAACATAGCTATCCAATTGGTCGGCCGGCAGCATCGAGGCGAACGCGTGCCGCACGAATACCCACGCGAGGAACGCCATCGTGAACGGCTTCACCGCCCAGTTGATAACGAGCGTGACGCCGATCCCCCTGAGCTGGCTGCGAACCTTACCCAGCGAGGCGAAGTCGATTCGCAGGAGCATCGGGATAATCATCACCCAGATGAGGAGCCCCACCGGCAGATTGACGTGAGCGACCTCGAGCGCGGAAATCGACTGCACGGCGCCGGGCATCAGTTTGCCGAGCCCGATACCAGCGACGATGCACAGGGCAACCCACACGGACAGGTATCGCTCAAAGAACCCGATACCTCCCGCAGCTTTCTCCGACGGCGTATCGACGGTTTGACTGTCCGACATCCTTACTCCCCTTTCTCGCGCAACGACGTGCCGATGTTCTGCATCTCCTTCTGAACCGCCATACGGTCGAGCTTGTCGAGCGACACGTTTGTGAACAGTTCGATGCGCTTCTTGAGCTGCACGAAGGTCTTCAGGAAAGCCCGGCGCTTTTCCTCGTCGCTACCCTCGACCTGCGAAGGGTCGGGCACACCCCAGTGGGCCTTGGCCGGATGACCGGGCCAAATCGGGCAGACTTCACCTGCCGCGTCATCGCAAACGGTGAAAATGAAGTCGATGCGTGGTGCGCCGTCGACCGCAAACTCGTCCCAGCTCTTGCTCCGGAGCCCTTCAACGGAAATGTGCTGCGAGCGCAGCAACGCGATACCGTGCGGATTCGGAGCCTTCCCCGGATGGCTGCCCGCACTGTAGGCGACAAATCTGTCACCGGCCAGCGCGTTCAACGCGGCCTCCGCGAGAATCGAGCGCGCTGAGTTGTGCGTGCACAGGAAGAGGACGTTGTATTTGCGTTGTTCGGTCACGATAATTCTCCGCGGGTTGGGCCTGGCCGAATTAAATCTATATTTCCAATATAATCGAAATGTTGGCGTCCGACAACCGACTTGGGGACGGTAAGTCACCGGGCTGTTACCCCATTCACCGGGTCGGGCTATCGGAAGCAGCTCACGTGCCATAGCCATCGCGATAGGCTTAGAATGGTTGCTTAACCAATGCGACCCAGCATCATGAAGGAAAACGACGCAGTCAAAGCGCTTGCCGCCTTGGCGCAGCCTACTCGCCTTGCGGTTTTTCGCCTGCTCGTCACAGCCGCGCCGGACGGGCTCAGCGTTGGCGTGATTCAAGAGGCCCTCGGTCTCGCGAGCGCCACGTTGTCCTTCCACCTGAAGGAATTGGCCCACTCCGGCCTTATCACGTCGCGCCAGGAGGGGCGATTCATCTATTACGCACCGGCGATTGACCACATGAACAGGCTCATCGACTTCCTGACGGAAAATTGCTGCCAAGGTGCCGAGGCGTGTACGCCGAAGAAGACGGTCAAGTGCAAACCGAAGGCGGTCGCTGCCTGACCCTCCATGCACGAAGACAAGAAAATGGCCGCTTGATCAGGCGGCCATTTCGCATCTGCACGACGCTCAGCAGCAGCGGGACAAGATCGCGAAATTGACGCGCGGGTCTTCCAGCATCCACGTGGCATAGTCGCCTGTCAGCACGGTAGGGTCTGCGCCGAACAGGCCACTGTAAAATCGTACGCTTTCGTCGAGGCGCGGCACGACAACATGTACGTGAAACCGCTTCATTTACATCTCCGCCACGCTGGAAGCGCGGCCACATTTTTCGGCCGCGCAACAGTTCTCCAGCAAAAAATCGATGAGCGTCTGCATGTTTTCGTAGTTCGCCCGGTAGATGACGTTTCTCCCCTGCGAATGGCCTTCGATAAGGCCCGCGTGGGTCAATTCCTTCAGGTGAAATGACAAGCTCGGGGCCGGCGTACCGAGCGCATCGGCAATAGCCCCCGCGTTCATGCCCGCAGACCCGGCCGTCACGAGCAATCGGAACGCCGCGAGGCGCGACTCCTGAGCAAGCGCGGCGAGCGCGGTTACAGCACGCATCGAATCAATATTGGCCACCGCTTACTCCACCTCTTCATGTTGCGGTGTTGCGTTCATCCCCATCGCGAGCGACGCCAAGTCTGCGTTCACATCGAGCACCCGCCCCTTCTCGGCTCGTTCGCTATATCGGTCGACGAGGTAGTCCGCGCGCCCACGCAGCAACAGCGTGAACTTCACGAGCTCTTCCATCACATCCACAACGCGGTCGTAGTACGGCGACGGCTTCATACGGCCGGCGTCATCAAACTCATCGTAGGCCTTCGCGACCGACGACTGATTGGGGATGGTGAACATACGCATCCAACGGCCCAACTGGCGCAGTTGATTCACGGTATTGAACGACTGCGAGCCGCCACTGACCTGCATCACCGCAAGCGTGCGTCCTTGAGTCGGCCGGATCCCGCCCATCGACAAAGGCAACTGGTCAATCTGCGTCTTCAGGACGCCAGAAACCGTCCCGTGACGCTCGGGGCTGCACCAGACCTGGCCCTCAGACCAGATGGAGAGCTCGCGTAGCTCCTTGACCTTCGGATGGTCTTCAACGCCCGGTTCGTCCGGGTACGGCAACCCTCGCGGGTCAAAGATGCGCGTTTCAGCACCGAACCGTTGGAGCAAGCGGGCGGCCTCTTCCACGAGCAGCCTGGAGTACGAGCGCTGGCGCAGCGAGCCATACAAAAGGAGGATCCGCACCGGTGCGGCGCCTGGCATGCCAAGGCGTGCCGCGATGGACGTGTCGAGATATTCCGTCTTTGCAGCCGGAAAGGTTGTTCCGTTCGGGTCAGGGGGGGTCATTGAATCGGTCCGTTGAGCATCCTATTGTTCGATATTTATGGAAATATCAAATAATTGCAAGTAGAATCGCCGAAAGTCGCCGTTCCAGACCAAGCAATCCATGTGAAGCGAGGGGACACCCCGGTATGGAACCCAACGCGTCGAGTTCGCCGCTGAATCAGCCGCCCTCAAGCCCTTCCCCGTCAAACGCGGAGAGCGGATTGGCGGCGACATGGGCTGGACTCGCACAGATACAAACGCCGCACTTCCATTTGCGTGTCGCGCTCGCGGCCTGACGTTTCACCGGAGTCAATCGCGATGGACGAACGTGGCATCACAATCCGACGGGCGGGGGCAAGGGACCTTCCTCAGATACGAGCGCTCCTGGCAAAGTGCGACTTGCCATGGGAGGACATCACTGAGCCGACACGGATAGCCTTTCTCGTCGCGACAACAAGCGATGGGGAAGTCGTCGGAAGTGCCGGGTTAGAAGCCTACGGTCCCGTCGGACTATTGCGCTCGCTCGCCGTTACGTCGAGCGCCAGAGGTATGCAGATTGGGCGTGCGCTGGTCACTGCGGCGGAAGCGGAAGCCCGGCAGCAAGCCATGGAAGCCCTTTACTTGCTGACCACCACAGCGGGCCCGTTCTTTGCCCGTGCGGGATACGTGATTGTGGACCGAAGCGCCGCGCCGCAAGCGCTACAGGCGAGTTCGCAATTCGCCAGCATTTGCCCGGCATCCGCGACCTGCATGTCCAAGACATTGCGCGCGTAACGCCACAACGAGTCGCAACCGGGCACACGTCATTTTCGGCGCATTCGGAAACGCAGCCGGGATGTGTGAGGGGGGCGAGAGCACTCGCTCGGGAAGTTTCGCTTCAGCCTTATCCCATATGAACGTCCGGGATTTTTTCGTGGCCCAAAGCGAAACTTCTCCAAATGACTTAAGTGCAACTAATCGAAGTTGCCAAGCCATCCGTCAGCCCTTCCCGCCTCACTCCACCGTCACCGACTTGGCCAGATTCCGCGGCTTGTCGACATCGGTGCCGCGCGCACAGGCCGTGTGATACGCGAGCAATTGCAGCGGCACGACGTGCAGAATCGGCGACAGCTGGCCGTAGTGCTCCGGCATGCGAATCACGTGGATGCCGTCGGCGTTCGCGATCTGCGTGTCCGCGTCGGCGAATACATACAACTGGCCGCCACGCGCACGCACTTCCTGCATGTTCGACTTCAGCTTCTCGACCAGCGCATCACGCGGCGCGACCGTCACCACCGGCATCTCTTCCGTCACCAGCGCCAACGGACCATGCTTGAGTTCGCCGGCCGGATACGCCTCGGCGTGAATGTACGAGATTTCCTTGAGCTTGAGCGCGCCTTCCAGCGCGATCGGGTAATGCAGCCCGCGCCCGAGGAACAGTGCATTCTCGCGACGCGCAAAGTCCTCCGCCCACGCGATGATTTGCGGCTCCAACGCCAGCACGCTGTGCAGCGCTGCCGGCAAGTGACGCAACTGCGTCAGATAGTCGGCTTCCTGCGCCGCCGTCAATCGCCCGCGCAGCTTCGCAATCGTCAGCGTCAGCAAGAACAGTGCCGTCAACTGCGTGGTGAACGCCTTCGTCGACGCCACGCCGATCTCCGTCCCCGCGCGCGTGAGGTAGTGCAGCGCCGTCTGACGCACCATCGCACTCGTGCCCACGTTGCAGATCGCCAGCGTGTTCGTCATGCCCAGCGACTGCGCATGTTGGAGCGCCGCCATCGTGTCGGCCGTCTCGCCCGACTGCGAAATCGTTACCACCAGCGTCTTCGGATTCGGCACGCTGTCGCGATAGCGATACTCGCTCGCCACTTCCACTTGCGTCGGAATCTGCGCCAGCGACTCCAGCCAATACTTGGCCGTCAGGCCCGAGTAATAGCTCGTGCCACACGCCAGGATCAGGATCGAGTCGACGCTGCGGAGCACCGCTTCGGCCTTCTCGCCGAAGAGCGTGGGCGAAATGCCTTCCACGCCCTCCATCGTGTCGCCGATCGCACGCGGCTGCTCGAAGATTTCCTTCTGCATGTAGTGACGATACGGACCCAGCTCCACCGCACCCGTGTATGCCTGCACCGTGCGCACTTCGCGCTCGACGGCCACATCGTTACGGTCCACGATCTTCACGCCCTCAAGCGTGAGTTCGACGACATCACCCTCTTCCAGGTAGATGAACTGATCGGTCGTGCCGGCCAGCGCCAGCGCATCCGACGCGAGGAAGTTCTCGCCCTCACCCACGCCCACGACCAGCGGCGACCCCGCGCGCGCGCCCACCACGCGGTGCGGCTCCTGCTTGCGGAACACCGCGATGGCGTAGGCGCCGTGCAGACGGCGCGTCGCCAGACGCACCGCGTGATACAGATCGCCCGCGGCGCCGTTCGACAGCAGGTGATGCACCAGGTGCGCAATGACCTCGGTGTCGGTCTGCGACACGAACTCATAGCCCAGACCGCGCAGTTCGTCGCGCAGGCTCTCATGGTTCTCGATGATGCCGTTGTGCACCAGCGCCACGTCGTCGCGCGAGAAGATCGGATGCGCATTGTCCGTGATCGGCGCGCCATGCGTCGCCCAGCGGGTGTGGGCAATGCCCGTCTCGCCGCCCAGATGCGTCTGCGCCAGTTGCTCATCGAGATCCGCCACGCGCGATACGCTGCGCGCACGCTGCGGCACACCATCCTTCAATACCGCGACGCCGCACGAGTCGTAGCCACGGTACTCCAGACGGCGCAGCCCTTCGACCAACACCGGTACTACATTACGTCGCGCTACCGCGCCGACAATGCCGCACATATTCGTTTCCCTTCGTGCCAGAAACCCTGGCGCATTCGATCGGATTCAATCCGTTTTGACTCGCCGGCGCGCGCCTGTGCTTGCGACTGCTTCGCACGCCGGTCCATAACCGCCGATTTTACTGCTTCTGCTTGCGCGGACGGAGGTAACCCGTCTTCGCTTCCTGCGTCTTGCCGTTGAGCACCAACGAATCTTCCGGCGTGTCCTTCCACACCGTGGTGCCGGCGGCGATCGTCGTGCCGCGCCGCACCGTCACCGGCGCCACGAGCTGCGTGTCCGAGCCGATGAAGACGTCGTCCTCGATCACCGTGCGATGCTTGTTCGCGCCATCGTAATTGCAAGTGATGGTGCCCGCGCCGATATTGACCCGCGCGCCCACCGTCGAGTCGCCGACATACGCCAGATGGTTGGCCTTCGAGCCCTTCGCGAGCGACGCATTCTTCACTTCCACGAAGTTGCCGATGTGCACCTCGTCGGCCAGATCTGCGCCCGGTCGCAGACGTGCGTAGGGCCCCACGTGCGCGTCGGCGCCCACCACGGCGCCGTCCAGGTGACTGAACGCCTCGATGCGCGTGCCCGCGCCAATGGTGCAGTTGCGAATCACGCAGTTCGGACCGATGGTCGCGCCATCGCCAATTGTCACCTTGCCTTCGAACACACAATTCACATCGATCGAGACGTCGGTGCCGCACGCGATCTCGCCGCGCAGGTCGAAACGCGCCGGATCGATCAGGGTCACGCCCGCCGCCAGCAGCGCGCCCGCCGCATTGCGCTGGTAGTCGCGCTCAAGCTCGGCGAGCTGCGCCTTGTCGTTCACGCCGTTGGGCTCCCACGCGAAGGCCGGTTGCGTGGTGACGACCGGCACGCCGTCCGCGACCGCACACGCGATCACGTCGGTGAGGTAGTACTCGCCCTGCGCGTTCTGGTTCTTCAGACCCGCCAGCCACCCTTTGAGCGCGCGCGTCGGCGCCACGATGATGCCGGTGTTGATTTCGCGAATGGCCAGTTCGGCCTCGTTCGCATCTTTCTGTTCGACGATGCGCAGCACGTTGCCCGCCGCGTCGCGCACAATCCGGCCATACCCCGTCGGGTTGTCCAGATCGACGGTGAGCACGCCCAGCTTCTCGCTGCCCGCAGCGTCGAGCAGCGCCTGCAACGTCTCGGGGCGCGTGAGCGGCACGTCGCCGTAGAGCACCAGCGTCGGCACCGATTCGTCGAGCAGCGACACCGCTTGTTGCACGGCGTGTCCGGTGCCCAACTGCTGTGCCTGCTCGGCGAAATGCACGCCGTCGCCGGCCACTGCGTCGCGCACGGCCTCACCCCCGTGTCCGATCACCACGATGAGCTGCCCCGGCGTGAGCTTGCGTGCGGTCGCGATCACATGCGACAGAAGCGGCCGGCCGGCCAGCGGCTGCAACACCTTGGGCAGCTTCGAGCGCATGCGCTTTCCCATGCCGGCAGCGAGAATCACAATATTCATGGTGTCGTGACGATTCGAAAGTGGAAGTTCGTGTGTCAGGGTCAGGCGAGCGCGCCGGTTTGTCCGGCAGGCCGCCTCGGGTGTCGATGCCGCGAATGAAGCCGCTCGCGATCAGTCGTCGAATTGCGTAATCCGGATGATGCCCGCGTCGTTCTCGTCGCCGCACGGCGCTTCGTCGAACGCAATATCGCCGAGCGGATCGGGCTGCCCCGTCGCGCGCAGACTCTTGAAGTCGTGAAGGTTCGTATCCATCAAATGCGACGGCACCACGTTCGACAGCGCACTGAAAATCGATTTGATGCGCCCGGGATGCTGCTTCTCCCACAGGCGAATCAGCGACTTCATCTCGGCACGCTTCAGGTTCGGCTGGCTGCCGCACAGCGTGCACGGAATGATCGGGAACTGCTTGTACTCGGCGTAGCGTTCGAGATCCGATTCGCGCACGTAGGCGAGCGGGCGGATCACCACGTTCTTGCCGTCGTCCGACTGCAGCTTCGGCGGCATGCCCTTGAGCTTGCCACCGTAGAACAGATTCAGGAAGACGGTCTCGATGATGTCGTCGCGGTGGTGGCCCAGTGCCACCTTGGTCGCGCCGAGTTCGCCCGCCACGCGGTAGAGAATGCCGCGACGCAGGCGCGAGCACAGCGAGCACGTCGTCTTGCCCTCGGGCACCACGCGCTTGACGATCGAGTATGTGTCCTGATTCTCGATGTGGAAATCCACGCCGATGGAACGGAAGTAGTCGGGCAGCACATGTTCCGGGAAACCGGGCTGCTTCTGGTCGAGGTTGACGGCAACGATCGAGAAGTCGATCGGTGCACGCTCGCGAAGCTTGAGCAGGATGTCGAGCATGGCATAGCTGTCCTTGCCGCCTGACATGCACACCATCACACGATCGCCCTGCTCGATCATGTTGTAGTCGCCAATGGCCTGTCCCGTCAGACGGAACAGCCGCTTCTCGAGCTTGTTGTTCTCGAACGCGAGCTTCTGCGCTTTCTTCACGCTATCGGGGGCGACGTTTCCGGTCGCGACCAGCGGCGCGCCGGTCTCGGGCATGACGGCACTCATGTCAAACATCCTTCATCTTGAACACTTCGATGCCGACCGAGTGGCAATCGGGATAGACGTCGGGCTTCTCGGTCGACACGCCCACGGCGCGCACACGCGGATGCGCGAGCAGCGCGCTCGCGACGTCGTCGCACAGGGTTTCCTGCAGGTGGATGTGGCCCAGCCCTACGCGCTTGGCAATGGTCTCGCGCATGAAGTCGTAATCGACCACTTCGTCGAGCTTGTCCGCCAAGGGCGTGCTCTCGGCGAGCGGCACGAACAGTTGCACATTGATCAGCACGCGCTGCTCGCCACGCTTCTCGTAATCGTGCACGCCGATGTTGATGAACACTTCGTAGTCGCGCAGGAACATGCGACGGCAGTCCATCAGGCGAGGGTGGGAAAGAGCGCTATGCATTTTGAAAACTCTTAATGACAATCAACGAGACCGGTCGGCATCGGCCGGCTCGGTCAGAAATTTCACGTCCCGCGACGAACTCGCGAGATGTTGCCCACCATCGACATACAACACGGTGCCGGTCACCGCAGGCGCGTCGGCCAGATACGCCACCGCCTGCGCGATGTCCTCCGGCGTCGACGATGCGCCCAACGGCGTGGCCGCATGTGCCGCCGCAAAGCCCGTCGGGGTCTGGTCGACCGACAGCAGCGTCACGCCCGGCGCCACGCCGACCACGCGCAAGCGGGGCGCGAACGCCTGGGCAAGCAACGTCGTGGCCACCGCCAGCGCGGCCTTGGACAGCGTGTACGACAGGTAATCAGGGTTCGGATTCGCCAGCTTCTGATCCAGCAGATTGACGACGACGCCTCGCCCCGACTCGCCCAATGCGGCATGCATCTCGCGCGCGAGCACGAGCGGTGCGCCCGCATTCACGCGCATGTGGCGCTCCAGCGCCTGATAGCCGAAATCGCCCGCGCTATCGTACTCGAAGCGCGAGGCATTGTTGACGAGGCAAGCGGGCACGCCCAGCGCCTCGGCACACCGGCCGATGAGCCCGGCCGTGGCGGCTTCATCCGCCAGCGATGCCTGCAACGCGACCGCCCGGCGCCCCAGCGCCTCGATGGCCGCGACGGTCTCGAGCGCCTCGTCGTGCGAACGCTCGTAGTGAACCGCGACGTCCCACCCCGCACCGGCGAGCCGCAGCGCGATCGCGCGGCCGATCCGACGCGCGCCACCCGTCACGAGCGCGACACGTGGCACCGGCGGCACAGCCGGCGTGCAGGCGGCATCACCTGCGGCGGACGTAGGGCGTGGCGTCGATGCAACGGTCATGCGGCGAATTCCTGTCAGAGGGCGGTTGGGTCGATGCACTTCGGACGGCGATGGGCTTGGATCCATGCTCGGCGCCGTCGCTCGCGACGCCCTCGCGCGGCATCCATGCAGCGGACATGCACCGCGAACACTGGCGAAAACCGCGAAAAAACGACTGAAAATTGACGAAAACTGTCAAAAATCACCCAGAAATCGTCCGCAGACACGTCAATGCCAACCAAAGCAGCCGGCCGACGGTGTCTCCGCTACAATGCCCGCATGAATCAGGCCGCACCGAAACCCCATAGTTTACCCGTTCCCGAGCCGGACGCGCTCGAACACTCGCGCCGCCTCACGGCCTATCTTGCCGACGCCATCGACGCGGCCGGCGGCTGGCTGCCGTTCGATCGCTTCATGGAACTGGCCCTTTACGCGCCCGGCCTCGGCTACTACGCCGCCGGTGCCGCGAAATTCGGGCGCCTGGCCGCCGACGGAAGCGACTTCGTCACGGCGCCGGAGCTCACGCCGTTTTTCGCGCGCACGCTGGCCCGTCAGATCGGTGAGATCTTCGAACAGACGGGCGACGCGCAGGTGCTCGAATTCGGCGCTGGGTCCGGGCGTCTGGCGGCCGACTTGCTGCTCGCGCTCGACGCCGAAGGCACGCCCTGCGAGCGCTACTCGATCATGGAACTCTCCGGCGAGCTGCGAGCGCGCCAGCGCGAAACCATTGCCCGCACCGCGCCGCATCTGCTCGATCGTGTCACGTGGCTCGACCGGTTGCCCGACGCCTTTCACGGCGTGATGCTCGGCAACGAAGTGCTCGACGCCATGCCGGTGCGCCTGTGGACACGCCGCCCGGACGACACTGGGCAGCCCGTCTGGTTCGAACGTGGCGTAGTGCGTACGCAAGACGGTTTCGCCTGGGACGCCCATCGCCATACCGGCCCATTGCCGCAGGCCCTCGACGCGCTGGCCGATCTGCCGCCGACGCAGGAATATCGGACGGAGACCCACGAAGCCGCCTCGGCATTCGTGCGCAGCGTGGCGCCCCTGCTCGCGCGCGGCGTCTTGCTGCTCGTCGACTACGGCTTTCCCGCGCGCGAGTACTATCATCCGCAGCGCGCAGACGGCACCTTGATGTGCCACTACCGCCACCACGCGCACGACGATCCGTTCTATTACCCCGGCTTGCAGGACATCACGGCTCACGTGGAGTTTTCAGGGATTGCCGATGCCGGCGTCGAAGCCGGTCTCGATCTGCTGGGCTTCACCTCGCAAGCCCGATTCCTGATGAACGCCGGCATCATCGAGCTGATGAGCGCACTCGATCCGTCCGATCCGAAGGTGTTCCTGCCGGCCGCCGCCGCCGCGCAGAAGCTGCTCTCGGAAGCCGAGATGGGCGAACTCTTCAAGGTCATCGCGTTCGGTCGCGGCATGGACGAGTGGGCGGGCCTGCTCGGCTTCGCCACCGGCGACCGTAGCCACGCCCTCTGACCCCCCTTCACCGCGAGGCCACACCGATATGTTTCGCTGGATGTTCACGATTTTCATCGCGATCTGCATCCTCTCGGCGGCCTCGCCGTGGCTCACCAAGCTCGGCATCGGCCGGTTGCCCGGAGATCTGCGCCTTCGCTGGCGCGGCCGCGAAATGGTGTTCCCGTTCGCCTCGACCGTCGTGCTCTCGCTCGTCTTCAATCTGCTGATTCGCCTGCTGTAGTCACTGGCGAGCGACGCAACACCTGTTGCAACATCCGCCAACCCCGCACGCGCCTCTCGGTTTCCCCCGGCGCCGCCAGCCCCCCCGCTCCGCGCGTCCACCCGCAGCCCCGATCCGCCGCCGATCGTCGGCCCGACGCATGTCTGCGCGCGTCGCCGTCATCGCGGTGCGCCGGATGGCAACCATCGCTAGGGTTAACTACGATTTGATCATTTGTTGCAAAAAAATTACCATGCAACAAATAATTCAATCACGAATCAAAGTGAGGCCATTTCAGGAGCAGGACATGATCAAGATGCGATTGACCGGGATGATGCTGGGCGTAGCAATGGGGTTCGCGACGGGCGCGGCGTGGGCGCAGCCCGCCTCGGAGACGCTGCAGAAGATCGAGAGCAGCGGTGTGATCTCGATTGGGCATCGCGAGTCGTCGATTCCGTTTTCGTACTACGACAACAATCACAACGTCATCGGTTACTCGCAGGACCTGTGCAACAAGGTCGTCGATGCGGTGAAGACGCGCCTGAAGAAACCTGACCTGCAAGTGCGCTTCATCCCCGTTACCTCGCAAAACCGCATTGCCCTCGTGCAGAACGGCACCGTCGATATCGAGTGCGGCGTGACGACGAACCTGAAGGCGCGTCAGGCGCAGGTCGATTTCTCGAACACCTTCTTCGTCGCGGGCACGCGGTTGCTCGTGAACAAGCACTCGGGCATCAAGGACTTCCCGGATCTGGCGGGCAAGCCGGTCGTGACCAATGCGGGCACGACGTCGGAGCGCATCCTGAACAGGATGAACAACGAGAAGAAGATGAACATGAGCGTGATCTCGGGCAAGGACTATGGGGAATCCTTCACCATGCTCCAGGGCGGTCGCGTGCAGGCGTTCATGATGGACGATGTGCTGCTCGCCGGTGCGCGCACGATGGGCCGCAACCCCGACGACTGGGTCGTCACGGGCACGCCGCAATCGTTCGAAGCCTACGGTTTCATGATGAGACACGGCGACGCCGAGTTCAAGAAGCTCGTCGACGACACGCTCGCCGGCGTGATGAAGAGCGGCGAGATCAACACGATGTACAAGAAGTGGTTCGAATCGCCGGTGCCGCCGAAGCAGATCAACTTCAACTTCGCGATGAGCGAACAACTCAAGCAGATCTACGCGAATCCGAACGACAAGGCGTTCGAGTAAGCGACCCTCGTTTGTCGCGGGCATGCGCAGACGCGAACGTCTCGCATGCCCCGGGCGACTCAGCGCCCCTCGCCCCCCAGCCCCGCCGCCTCGACGGCATCGATTCTTGCGGCTTGCACGGCGTCGCGAATCTTCACAGGGTTGTCGGCATACAGTCGCGCCACCGCGCCCGCATCGATGCTGCGCGCCGCGCCCAGCGCCGCCATCAACCGATCGCGTTGCGGATAGGGTGCCGTGGCGAAATCCCCGCCGCGTCCACGCGCATCGGCTTCGCAAGCCTGAAGTATCTCCACGAACCGGTCGGGCTTGCGCAGGGCGTCGCACCGCTCCAGCAGACGCACGAGCGCCGCCGCGCCAAACTTCGGACTCGCGTGGATGTTGCCGTGCTCACGTGCCACGACCTGCGCCAGCTCACGGCAATCGACCGGCACGCGCAAACGCGCGCACAAGGGCTTGAGCAAGTCGACACTTCGTCCCTCGTGCCCGATGTGACGCGGCAATACGTCTTCAGGCGTCGTGCCTTTGCCGAGATCGTGCGTGAGGGCGGCGAAGCGTACCGGCAGCGAATAGCCCTGCGTCGCGGCGTAGTCGAGCACCATCATCACGTGTACGCCGGTGTCCACTTCGGGATGGAAGTCGGCGCGCTGCGGCACCCCCCATAACCGGGCCACCTCGGGCAGGATGCGATCGATGGCGTCACATGCGCGCAAGACATCGAACATGCGCGACGGCCGATGCTCCATCAGCCCGCGTGAAATTTCCTGCCAGACGCGCTCGGCCACCAGCGCATCGACCTCGCCGTTGGCCGTCATCTCGCGCATGAGCGTGAGCGTCTCGTCGGCCACCGAAAAGTCCGTGAAGCGCGCGGCAAAACGGGCGCACCGAAGAATCCGCACGGGATCTTCGGCGAAAGCCTCGCCGACGTGGCGAAACAGCCTCGCCTCCAGATCGCGTCGGCCGCCATAGGGATCGACCAGTTGATCCGACAGACTGCCGTCGGGCATGACCTCGCGTGCCATCGCATTGATGGTGAAATCGCGTCGCACAAGGTCTTCTTCAAGGGTGACTTCGGGGGCGAAGTAGAACGAAAATCCGTGATAGCCGCGCGCCGTCTTGCGCTCGGTGCGGGCGAGCGCGTACTCGGCCTGCGTCTTGGGATGCAAAAACACCGGGAAGTCGCGGCCCACCGGTTTGAAGCCTTGCCGCACCATCTCCTCGGGCGTCGCGCCCACCACCACGTAGTCCCGATCCTTGACGGGCAAACCCAGCATGGCGTCGCGAATCGCGCCGCCAACCGCGTAAATCTTCATGGACGCGCTTCGTAGTAAGCCACACGCTGCGTCTCGCCGCGTCCCGCAGCCACCCACGCCTGCACGGCCGCCACTTCGCGAATGCGATTGGCATACGCCTGTGCGCGCGCCGACAACGCGGGCTCGAACGTTGCGAAACGCATCACCACCGGGGCGTAGAACGCATCGGCAATGGTGAAGTCGCCAAACAGGAACGGGCCATCGTGGCGCGCGAGGCAATCCTCCCAGATCGCTTCGATACGACGGACATCGGCAAGCACCTCATCCGTCGCGGATGCCCCCGGCCAATGCACGCCGACGTTCATCCACATATGCGTGCGCAGGGCGGTGAATCCGCTGTGCATCTCGGCACAAACGCTGCGCGCATGGGCTCGCGCTTCACGCGACTTCGGCCATAGCGGCAGATGCGGATAGCTCTCCGCCAGGTACTCGCAGATGGCCAACGAGTCCCAGACGGTCATGCCGTTATCGATCAGGCACGGGACTTTACCGGTGGGCGAATAGCGCAGAATCTGTTCACGTGAGTCGGGCTGCGCGAGCCAGACGTTGCATTCTTCGAAGGCGATGCCGAAGTGCTTGAGCACGACCCACGGACGCATCGACCACGACGAGTATCTCTTGTTGGCAATGATCAGTTGCATGAAGACGTTCCTTGCGCGCATGACGCATCGGGGAGTGACGCGCCGGATTGAAAAGAGTGAGGTGTCAGCGCCCCGCGTAACGCCGGTAGTCCGACAGACGACGCTCCTCGTTATCGCCGTCGAGATAATCGACGGCAATCTCGAGCCCATTCGGCGTAAGCCCGAGTTCGGGCGCCAGAGGGCCGCTCATGACGTTATCGACACGCATCGAATCGAGGTTGTCGCGCGTGATGATCGGCTCGCCCGGCAGCCTCTCGAAGAAAGCGGCCTGCAGGCGCGCGGCGCCCTCCGGCAATGGCAGGATCGGCCGCTCGCAGCCGCACGCGGCGCCCGCAAAGCGAACGAGTGCTTCGAGCGTGTATACCTCCGGGCCGCCCAGTTCGTACGTCTTGCCAAGCGTGGCGTCGTTGTCGATCGCACTCGCGAAGGCCTGCGCCACATCCATCACGTAAATGGGCTGAAAGCGCGCCGTGGCGCACGCGAGCGGCACAACGGGCAAACGCCGCTGCAGCGCCGCGAAGGTATTCAGAAAGTGGTCGCCCGGACCGAACACCACCGACGGACGAAAGATCGTGACGGGAATCCCCGTCGCTCGAATCGCAACTTCGCCGTCGCCCTTCGAGCGCTGGTACATGCTCGGGCCATTCGAATCGGCGCCCAGAGCGCTCATGTGGATGAGCCGCGCGATGCCCCGGTCGCTGCACGCTTGCGCGATCTTGCGCGGCAGCTCGACGTGTGCGCGCGCGAACGCGCGGCCATAGGGCGTGCCTCGGTCGCTGTGCAGAATGCCCACGAGATTGATGACCGCGTCGCTGCCCGCGATCACGCGCTCCAGCGCGCGCGGATCGTGCACGTCGCATTCGACGAGTTCCACACCCGGCAGCACGCCGAGCGCCTTGGCGGCGTCGACACGCCGCGTTGGCAGGCGCACGGCGTATCCCATCGACACCAGCCGGGCAACCAGATGGCTGCCGACAAAGCCGGTGCCACCCACGACACAAACGTTATGGCGCATGCGTCACCTCCGCGACATGACGGTGGGTTCGCGGCTCCGACCGCTGCCGGGTCACTGGGGCAGAATGATGCCGAGCCGCTCCTTGAGCGATTGCGGACGACCCGTGATCAGGGCCGAGTAGTACGTGGTGTTCGACAACACGTTCTCGACATAGGTGCGCGTCTCGTTGAACGGAATCGTCTCGGCGAAGATGGCCCCCTCGACCGGACGATCCAGCGTGGAGCGCCACGTGCGCGGACGTCCCGGGCCGGCGTTGTAACCGGCCGACGCCAGCACCGCCGAGCCGTCGAACTTGTTGTAGATATCCGCCAGATAGCTCGTGCCCAGACGGATATTCGTGTCGATGTCGTGCATCATGCCCGGCTGGTAATCCATGCCGATCTGCCGCGCGACCATCTTCGCGGTGGCCGGCATGATCTGCATCAGACCGCCTGCCCCGACCGACGAGCGGGCATTGATGATGAAGCGCGACTCCTGCCGGATCAGCCCGTAGGCCCACGCTTCGTCAAGATCGACGGCCGCGGCCAGCGGCTCCACCTTGTCGCGGAACGGCATCAGGTAGCGCAGCGCGAAGTCGTGTTCGACCTTCGTGCGATCGGCCGTGTTGACCGTGCGGTCGAACAGTTCGATCTGGTTAGCGTACTGCGCGGCGGCGAGCAACTGGCGGTCGGTCATGTTGCGCAGTTCCCAATTCCACTCGCGATTGCCTTCGAAACGCAAACCGAGATCGTAGAACTTCGCGGCGCGCCGGAAGCCGGCGTTCGCCCGGTTCGCATCGACCTCGGCCTGGGTGACGGTCGTGCGCGGTGGCAGCGACGTCTTGTTGCCCAGTTCCTCGTTCGCCAGTTGACCGTAGAAGTTGGGCTGCATGGCGATCTTCTGGAATTGCGCACGCGCCGCATCGCCCTTCCCGGCTTCGCGCAGTGCACGCCCGTACCAGTAAGTCCAGACACCGTCGTCGCGCAACGCCGCCGGCATCGCTTCAATACCGGTGCGCACGAGATTCCAGTCGCCCGCGCGCAGCGCCGCACGAATCTTCCACTCCTGCGCCGTCGCCGAGAGCTTGGCGTTTCCGGCCTGACGGTACCAGGTGATGGCCATCGGATTCTGCGACAACGCCCCGCGCATGCCGATGCTGCCCCAGCCGATGGCGCGCTCGTCCGGCGACAGACTGTCCGCGACGCTGGAGAAACTGCTCGCCGCCAGCATGGCGTCGCTGCGGGCCATGCGCACGACGGCGAGCAGCGTGAGCTGGCGCGACGCTTCCGAGCCGTCCACCCCACGGGCGAGGATCTGCGCCGGGCGCGTGGCGGCCAGGTCGAGCAGGCTGTCGTCCGGGCGCGCGGCGCCCAACGCATCGGCGATCTGCTTGCCGAGCGAGGTGTAGTTTTCCTCGTAGGCCAGACGGATCTGGTGCCAGACCTCCTTGCGCGGCAACTGGCCGCTCGCGGCCAGCGTATTGATCATGTCGACGCAACCCTCGCCGTAGTATTTCGGCGTGGTCAGCAATTCGGTGGCGGCCTGCGTGACATTTTCGCCACGCGCGGCACGCGACATCAGCGCGTAGCATTTGACCTGCGTGTCGTCGTCGAGCACGAACTTCGGATATTCGGCATCGAACGTCTGCCAGTCGTGGCGCTTGCCCAGCACCAGCAGCCAGTCGTTGCGCAGACGGTCAGCGATCGCCTGACCGTCATACGTGCGCAAGAAGGCGCGGATATCATCGTCGGGCGCATCGATGAGCGCCTTGCCCGAGCGGTCGAACATGCGCGGCTTGATCTGGAAGTACTGGACGTACGACGGCACGTCGTAGCCGGAGAGCATCGCCGCGAGCGCCGTGGCGCGCGGCGCGTCGTTGGCGCGGGCCGCTTCGCGCAGTTGCACGAAGATGTCGTCGGGCGAGCGCTGCGAAAGCTGATCGGCAGATGCCGTTGCACGGCTTGCCGCCGAATGCGCCTTGGAACGACCGGTTGCCTGGGTCGTGCTGCAGGCAACGAGCGTGGCAGCGGTCAGGGCCAGCGCAACGGCGCGATATACTCGGGTCAAACGATCTGACATCTTCGGGGGAGCGTCGGGTAAAAAGTGAATCCAAGCATAGCACGGGACCCCGCCCAACCGGCGGCCCAAACGTCCGGAAATGGGACCGAATCGGTCGCCGGAAAGGCACGTTTGCGCAAGGCCTTGCTCGACACGCGCACCACGCTCGCCGGACGCGCCGGTCGCGACGCCGCACTCGCCGCCCGGCTGGCCGACGAGCTGACGCGTCGCGCGCCGCGCTGTGTCGGCTTCTACTGGCCGATCCAGGGCGAATTCGACGCCCGCGAAGTGATCTCGGCATGGCTCGCGCAGTCGTCGCGCAAGGGGTTACGCCTGGCCGCATTGCCGGTCGTGACCGCCCCGGCCGCGCCGCTCGTCTTTCACCGCTGGACCCCCGATGCCCGCATGACGGAAGGCCGCTACCGCATTCCCGTGCCGCTCGAGGCCGACGTGCTCGTGCCCGACCTGCTGTTGATTCCCTGCGTCGGCTTTACGCGCGACGGCCTGCGACTCGGCTACGGCGGGGGGTTCTACGACCGCACCCTGCATTCAATGTCCCCGGCACCACAAACGGTCGGCATTGCTTACGACGCACTCGAAATCGACGGTCTCACGGCCGAAGCCCACGATCTGGCGCTCGACGTCATCGTGACCGAATCGACCACCTTCACGCGCGCCGACGACAACCGTCGCGAATCCAGGCCCCCCTCGCCATGACAACGCTCAAGATCCTGCCGCTCGGCGACAGCGCGCTCGTGTGCGAAGCGGGCACCTCGCCCACGCTCGCGTCCCAACGCCGCGTCTGGCACACGGCGGCCCTCGCGAAGGATTGGCCTCACGTGCGCGACGTCGTGCCCGGCATGAACAACCTCACGCTGGTGTTCGACCCGTTGGCCACCGATATCGACGTGCTGAGCGAGCGCCTGCGTGACGCCTGGCAGACGCAGCCCGTCGCCGGGGAAGTCGGACGCGACATCGAGATCCCCGTGCACTACGGCGGCAAGCACGGCCCAGACCTTGCCGACGTGGCAAAGCACGCACGTCTGCAACCGAAGACGGTCGTGCAACGTCATACCGCACCGGAATACATCGTCTACTTCCTCGGTTTTCAGCCGGGCTTCGCCTATCTGGGCGGGCTCGACGAGTCGATTGCCACGCCACGCCGGGCCGAGCCTCGCCTGTCGGTACCGGCGGGGTCGGTCGGCATCGGCGGCAACCAGACCGGCATCTATCCGCTCGCCTCCCCCGGCGGCTGGCAAATCATCGGTCACACGTCCAGCGCGCTGTTCGACCCCACCGCGACACCGCCCGCCTTGCTGGCGCCGGGCGACCGTGTGCGCTTCACCATCGCGAGTCTCGACCTGTGATCGATATCCTGCGTGCCGGCCTGCTCACCACGGTCCAGGATCTGGGCCGCTCCCGTCTGCGTGAATTCGGCATTGCCAGCGGCGGTGCCGTCGATGCGCTGGCCTGCGCCGTCGCCAACCGTCTTGCGGGCAACGACCCCAACGCCGCCACGCTGGAAATCACGATGGGGGCGTGCGTGTTGCGCTTTGCGAGCGCGACCCTCGTGGCGCTGGCCGGTGCCGATTGCCATGCCGATCTCGACGGCGTCCCCGTGTGGTCGTGGTGGCGCTTCCCCGTCGCGCGCGGTCAGACATTGACGTTGCGCCCGGCACGCTTCGGCATGCGCACGTATCTGGCCGTGGCGGGCGGCGTCGATGTCCCCGAGACACTCGGCTCGCGCAGCACCGATCTGGCGGCCGGCTTCGGCGGCTTCGAGGGCCGTGCCCTGCGCGACGGCGACCGCATCGCCATCGGGCAACCCAGCGCCGCCGCGCGCAAGGCCGCGCCGTTGGGGGTACGTCCGCCGGTGTGGTTGTCCGATCCGCTGGCGCACCGCGTGCGGGTGCTGCCCGGTCCGGAATACGACGACTTCATGGCCGCCTCGCACAAGGGCTTCTGGGAGAGTCCCTGGCATGTCACGCCCAACAGCAACCGCATGGGCTACCGGCTGTCGGGCCCGGAGCCGCTCGCGCGCAAGAAAAATCGCAACCACGATCTGCTCTCGCACGGTGTGGTGCCGGGGGTGATTCAGGTGCCACCGTCGGGGCAGCCGATCATTCTGATGGCCGACGCCCAGACCACCGGCGGCTACCCGAAGATCGGCGTCGTGATCGGCGCCGATCTGTGGCGGCTCGGACAGGCGCGGCTCGGCAGCACATTGTATTTTTCGGAATGCAGCGGCGCCGAGGCGCGCGAAGCGCTGCACGAACAGCGACGCTATCTGGCCCAGATCGAGCGCGCGCTCGCGTGGCACGATCACGGCATTCTGACGACGTCGCGGCGGCCGGCCATCTCGCGCAAGGCCTGACGCCACGCCCGCGCATCGTCGTCCCCCGCAGGAGAATCCCGGATGAAAATCGATCTTAACGTCGACCTCGGAGAAGGTTGCAACTACGACGAAGCACTCCTCGCCCAGGTCAGCTCGGCCAATGTGGCGTGTGGCTGGCACGCGGGCGACGCGGGCACGATGCAGCAGGTGGTGCGCTGGGCGCTGGCGTGCGGCGTGGCCATCGGCGCGCACCCGAGCTTTCCCGACCGCGAAAATTTCGGCCGCACGGAAATGCAGCTTCCGCTGGACGACATCCGCGCGGGCATGTTGTATCAGATCGGCGCCCTCGCCGCGATAGTGCGCGCCCAAGGCGGCTGGCTCTCGCACGTCAAGCCGCACGGCGCGCTCTACAATCAGGCGGCGCGCGACCCGGCACTGGCCGAGACGATCGTCGAAGCCATTCGCGCGTTCGACACCGACCTGGCGATTTTCGGGCTGGCGGGCGGCGAGTTGGTGAAGGCGGCACGGGCTGCCGGCATGCAGGCCGTCGATGAGGTCTTCGCCGACCGGGGCTATAACCCGGACGGCTCGCTGGTCAAACGTGGCACGCCTGGCGCATTGATCGAGCGAGAGGAAGATGCGCTCGCCCAAACGCTGATGATGGTGCGCGAGCAACACGTGCGCGCCATCGACGGCACGCTCGTGCCGATTCGGGCGCAAACCGTCTGTCTGCACGGTGACGGCGAACACGCACTCGACTTCGCGCGGCGCATTCGCGGCTTCCTGCTCGACGAGGGCATCGACGTCGCGCCGGTTCATCTGACCTGACTTCGCCGCCATCACAAGTCAAAAAACGCCGTCCGAGGGCAGTTCAGATCCCCCGGACGGCGTTTTCATTTCTCTACCGGCAAGCATCGGCACCTGCGCGGCACAGCGTTAGCGCCGATTGCGCCGATTGCCGCTTGATCGCCGTTATTGGCCGAGCGTCGGCATGACGAGCGACGACGCGGCATTCGCCGGACGTCCCTCCGACCAGCGACGCGTGACCACCTTCGAGCGCGTGTAGAAGCGTACCGACTCGGGTCCGTAGATGTGTTGATCGCCGAACAGCGAATTGCGCCATCCGCCAAACGAGAAGTACGACACCGGCACCGGAATCGGCACGTTCACGCCCACCATGCCGACTTCGATCTCGTCTTCGAAGCGCCGCGCGGCACCGCCCGACGTCGTGAACACCGCCGTGCCGTTGGCGTACGGATTACCGTTGATGAGCGCGATCGCTTCTTCCAACGTCTTCACGCGCACCACGGCCAGCACTGGCCCGAAAATCTCGTGGCGATAAATCGACATCTCCGGCGTCACGTTGTCGAACAGGCACGGGCCGATGAAGAAGCCGTCGTCGCGCTGTGCGACCTTGAGGCCACGGCCGTCCACCACGAGCTTCGCACCTTCGCCGACACCGGCGTCGACATAGCCGCGCACCTTGTCGCAATGCGCGCGGGTAATCAACGGCCCCATCTGCGCGACAGGGTCGGCACCGTCACCGACCGGCAGCGACGTCGCGGCTTGCGCCAGACGCGCCACCAACGCATCCGCCACGTCGCCGACGGCCACGGCCACCGAGATGGCCATGCAGCGCTCGCCTGCCGAGCCATATGCGGCGCCGATCAGCGCATCGACGGTGAAATCGAGGTCGGCGTCCGGCATCACCACGCCATGGTTCTTCGCGCCGCCGAGCGCCTGCACGCGCTTGCCGTGCGCCGACGCCGTGCTGTAGATGTATTGCGCGATCGGCGTCGAGCCGACGAACGACACGGCGTTCACGTCGGGATGCGTGAGCAGCGCATCGACCGCCGCCTTGTCGCCGTTCACGACGTTGAGCACACCGTCGGGCAGCCCGGCGTCCTTCGCCAGGCGCGCGAGCAACAGCGCCGCCGAGGGCACCTTCTCCGACGGCTTGAGCACGAAGGTGTTGCCGCACGCCACGGCCATCGGGAACATCCACAGCGGCACCATCGCGGGGAAGTTGAACGGCGTGATGCCCGCGCAGACGCCGACCGGCTGGTGAATCGAATACGTGTCCACGCCCGTGCCCACCTGCGGCGCGATCTCGCCCTTGAGCAGCTGCGGGATGCCCATGGCGAATTCGACCACTTCGATACCGCGCGTGACTTCGCCGCGGGCGTCGTCGAGCGTCTTGCCATGTTCCTGCGTGATCAGTTGCACAAGTGCTTCGCGATGCGTTTCAAGCAGCTCGCGGTACTTCATCATCACGCGGGCGCGCTTCATCGGCGGCGTGGCGCGCCAGCCGGGCAAGGCGGCACGTGCGGCGGCCACCGCACCGGCGACATCCGTCGCGCCGCCCAGGGCCACCTGACGGATAACTTCGCCGGTGGCCGGGTTCGTCACTTCGCCGAAGCGACAATCGGCTTCTCCAGACGCGACGCTTGCGCCGCCAATCCAATGCTCGATACGTTCGGTGCTCACTCGTTGATTCATGTCGATGTCCGTGAAAACGCTGTCGGTGGGCGAGCGTCCGCCCGAGGCGGGCGTTCGCCCTGACTGTCTGATGGATGGCGGGGCGTCGCGCGGCGGCCGCCCAGCCTTGCGGTGGATGTCGCTTACGCCGTCTCGCGAATGGCTTCCGCCACGATGCCGAACAACTCGTCGATCTGCGCTTCGCTGATGATGAGCGGCGGCGAGAACGCCAGGATGTCGCCCGTGTAACGCACCAGTGCTCCCTTCTCGAAGCACTTGACGAAGATTTCGTGCGCGCGTGCGCCTGGCTTGCCGTCGCGGTTGGACAGCTCGATGCCGCCGACCATCCCGAGGTTCCGGATGTCGATGACGTTCGGCAGATCGCGCAGACCGTGAATGACCTTCTCGAAATGCGGCGCAAGCGTTGCTGCGCGTTCGAAAAGGCCTTCACTCTTGTACAGATCGAGCGCGGCACACGCCGCGGCGGCGGCCAGCGGATGACCCGAGTAGGTATAGCCGTGGAAGAACTCGATCGCGCCCGAGTTACCGGCGTCGACGATGGTGTCGTGCACGCCCGTCTTCACCGCGACGGCGCCCATCGGAACGGCGGCATTGTTCACGCCCTTGGCCATCGTCATGATGTCCGGCGTCACGCCGAAATACTGGGCGGCGAACGGCTTGCCCAGGCGGCCGAGTCCGGTGATGACTTCGTCGAAAATCAGCAGAATGCCGTGCTTGTCGCAGATCTCGCGCAGCTTTTGCAGATAGCCGTGCGGCGGCACCAGTACCCCCGTGGAACCGGCGAGCGGCTCGACGATCACGGCGGCGATGGTCGACGCGTCGTGCAGCGTCACCAAACGTTCGAGTTCGTCGGCCAGATGGGCGCCCCAGGCCGGCTGCCCCTTCGTGAAGGCCGCTTCCTTGATGTTGAGCGTGTGCGGCAGATGGTCGACCGCCGGCAGCAGTTGCCCCGAATAGGCCTTGCGGTTCGGCGAGATGCCGCCGACCGAAATGCCGCCGAAGCCCACACCGTGGTAACCGCGCTCGCGACCGATGAGGCGCGTGCGCTGGCCTTCGCCGCGCGCACGATGGTAGGCCAGGGCGATCTTCAGGGCGGTGTCGACCGACTCCGAGCCCGAGTTCGTGAAGAAGATGCGATCGAGCCCCTGCGGCGTGATTGCGGCGATCTTGCTGGCGGCCTCGAACGCCTTCGGGTGTCCCATCTGGAACGTCGGCGCGAAGTCCATCTCGCCGGCCTGCTGACGGATCGCCTCGACAATCTCGGTGCGACAGTGGCCGGCGTTCACACACCACAGACCGGCGGTGCCGTCGAGAATCTTGCGATTGTCCGACGACGTGTAATACATGCCCTCGGCCTTCACCAACAGGCGCGGCGAGCTTTTGAACTGACGGTTGTTGGTGAACGGCATCCAGAACGCCGTCATGTCGAGATTCAGGTCTTTCATGTTCATCGCGGGGTCTCCCCAGAGCTTGGCTCGATCAGAATGTCCCGCGCTCGGCACGACGGCGCGCCACGGGTGGATGGGATCGATCCTACGAGAGACGAACCGATACAGACATGTACAGTCACTCGTAAAATGTATATTCTGTATTGGTCAATCGCCTCAACTGTATTGGCAACAGCCGATGCCCCGATACCATGGTCCAACCGCTTGCCTTTTCCCTGAACCGCGCCCAACCGGAAGCGCTCGTCGATCAGATCGTGCGGGAGGTCGAGCGAGCGTTACAGCGTCAGACGCTGCACGGCGGCATGCGCATGCCGTCGATCCGTTCGCTGGCCAAGGCGCACGGCATCAGCACGTTCACAGTGGTCGAGGCGTATGACCGGCTCGTCGCGCGCGGCACGCTCGTGGCCCGGCGCGGCGCGGGCTTCTTTGTCGCGGGGGCGGCCGACGCACGAGACACTGGGCTGACCAGCCCCGGCGGCGCGCTGGCGGTGAGCACCACAGCCAGCGAAGTCACCAATGCGTGGCTGCTTTCCGAGATCTTCGCGGACGACGCGATCGCGGTGAAGAGCGGCTGCGGATGGTTGCCCGACAGCTGGCTCGACGAAGACGGGCTGCATGGCGCGCTGCGTTCGCTCTCGAAGGGGCCGGGCGCGCATTTCGCGCACTACGGACATCCTCGGGGCTATGGGCCGTTGCGTCAGTGGCTGGCGCGGCGTCTCGGCGAGTTGTCCATCGACGCGCCGCCCGAGCATATCGTGCTCACGCATGGCGCGACGCAAGCGCTCGACCTGGTGGTGCGCACGCTGCTCAAGCCGGGCGATACGGTCTTGGTCGAGGCGCCGGCGTACTGCAATCTGCTGGCGGTGTTGCGTCTGGCGGGCCTCAACGTCGTGGGCATTCCACGCACGGAGGCCGGTCTTGACCTCGCGGCGCTGGAGCAGGCGGCGCAGACGCACCGTCCGCGGGCGCTGTTCGTAAATCCGGCGTTGCAGAATCCGTTGGGCACCTCGCTCACACCGGCGGCCGCGCATCGCATCTTGCAGTGTGCCGAGCAGCATGGTTTCTGGATCGTTGAAGACGACATCTATCGCGAGTTGGCGCCGGCGGGCACGCCGTCATTGGCGGCGATGGATGGTCTGTCGCGCGTGATCTACGTGTCGAGCTTTTCGAAGACAATTTCGCCGTCGGTGCGCGTGGGCTATCTGGCGTGTTCGCGCGATCTGGCGCATGAGATTGCGCGCAGCAAGATGGTCGCGGGCCTCACGTCCTCGGAAATCAACGAGCGCATCGTGCATGCGATTCTCACCGAGGGACGTCATCGCAAGCACATCGAACGCCTGTCGGACCGACTGACGCGTTCGCGTGCGCGTCTCATCACGCAGTTGCAGTCGCACGGGGTGACACTGCTGGCGCAGCCGGAAGGCGGGATGTTCGTGTGCGGCAGCTTGCCGGAGACGGCGCAACCGGCGCGCGAGCTGGCCGAGGCGGCGCTGTCGGAGAGCATCATGTTGGCACCGGGCGAGTTCTTTCTGGCTCACAACGAGCCCTGCCACTGGTTCCGCTTCAACGTTGCCTATTCGGACGACGCGCGCCTGTTCCGCTTTCTCGATCAGGCGGCGGCGGGGAAGTTGGCGGCATGACGCTATGCGTCGGCCGATGGGATCTGGTGGGTGAGATCGCCGGTCGGCCGTCGACGACCAACCGACCAAGGCTCGCCAGCAATGTCAGCTTCGCCGTTACTTGGCAGCGCTGTCGACGAAGGCGGCAGTATACGTCTTCGACAAGTCGATGTCGGCCGCTTTCACCGCGGGCATGATCGCGGACAGCACCCTCAGCACGGCTTGCGGCCCCCCCGCAGGCATACGCCCGTCGCTCGTGAACATCGGCAAAAATGACTTCATCGAAGCAACATACAGTGCCTTTTTGCCGGTGTAGTAGTTGCGCGGCAACTGATCGACGATTTGCTCGGCACTGTGAGCATGGAGGTATCGCAGTGCGCCGACAATCGCTTTGACCAGCCTTCCCGTCTCGTCCCGATGTGTCTCGACCCACGCCGTGGGCATGTAAAGGCATGCCGCAGGATAGATGTCGCCGAGGGCATCACGCGTACCCGCTTCGGTGCGCAGGTCCACCAGCACTTTGGCCTCGCCCGTCAATAGCAGTTCAACCGCGGTAGGATCGGTCGTCATACCGGCGACGATCAGATGTTGCCGCATGGCGGAAATGAAAGTCTTACCGGCATCGACCGGTACCAGCCGATAATCGTCTCTATCAAGACCCACTTTGCTTGCAAGATATTGGGTCAGGAAATCTGTCGACGAACCGAGCCCGGTCACGCCTAACGATTTGCCCTGAAAGTCGATCAGCGAGCCAATCTTCTCTTGCTGGGTGGTAGAGACCAGCTCTACCTCGCCAGGCACGTCGGAGAACTGCACCACGGATTCGACTTCGATCCCCTTGCTTTGCAGATCGATTGTGTGGTCGTAAAAACCCGCCACGCCCTGTACCGATCCCGCGATCATCTCGTTCTCGGCATTGACCCCGGCCGGCTCCGTTACGACGGCGACATCCAGCCCCTGCTGCGAGAAGTAGCCAAGTCGTGTCGCCAATATCACTGGCAAATAGATGATCTTGTCCTCGCCGCCGACCATGATCGTAATCTTCTCGGCGGCTTGGACGATGCTCGCGAACGAACAGCATCCGACCAACATGACCGTCGTGACGGCAATACGCCTCAAAGTGCTCATGCTTTTTCCCGTGTACGCAATATAAAGTCTGGCGGCATCGCTGCAAGGCATGCAGTCTGTATCCGGGTGCGCGCTATGTTCCGCGCGCCGGAAACCGGACAACGGCACTGAGTCCGACGCCGCCCGGTCGGCTCGACAACTCAACGACACCGCCGCAAGCCTTTGCCGCCTCGTTGACAATGGCGAGGCCAAGCCCGAACCCGTTATTGTCGGAAACGTTTCCGCGGCTGAAGCGCTCGAAGACATGCGGCTTTAGTGTGTCCGGTATGCCCGGACCCGTGTCGTCAACCTGCAGAATTGCGTACGCGTCCGCGAGCCCTGCGTGGACGGTCACATTGCCGCCGCGCGGAGTGTAGCGCACCGCGTTATCCACAAGATTGAAAAGTAGCGCATGGACCAGGGCTGGGTAAGACATCACGCAGACGTCCGCACTGCTTGAGCTCAACCCGAGATCGATGCCCCTGTCATCCGCCAGCAACGACAGGTCGACCAGTATCTGCTGCGTCAGCTCAAGCAGATTCACATTCTGACGCGGCAGATGGGTGCCTCGAGCGGCTTCCGCGTGGGAGAGACTCAGCAACTGGTTGATGAGATCCTTGAGACGCCGGGTACATGCCCTCACGGCGCGCAGCGTTTCCTTCAACTCGGGATCCACGGCAAGGTGAGCGGCGTAGTCGAGTTGTGTGCTGACAAGCGCGACAGGCGTGCGCAACTGGTGGGCCGCGTCTGCGACAAACCTCTTCTGTATGTTGACCTGTGCGGTCAGACGCGTTGCATATTGGTTGATCGTCTCGACGATGGGTTGCAGCTCGCCTTGCAACCGCACCGTGTCCAGCGGCGTCAGATCGTCCGCTTCGCGCGCCTCCAAATCTCTGCGAAGCAACAAAAGCGGCCTCAGTTCGAGCGTCAATCCGACGATCATGAGCGCCAGCGCCACCGCGAGCAGCACCGACTCCTGAATAAGGACAGGCCGCCATAACGTGGCAATTAGACGGTGGAAGGCATTGTGGCCCTCGGCTACACTCACCGATACCGATATCGTGCGTCCGTTCCTGTATACGCGGCGCATCAATGTCACCATGCGCAGGCTATTGCCGCGGTACGTTATATCGCTATAAGAAGGCCCGCCATTATCCGGTGCAACGCCTTCGGGCAGATCCGGCCAGCCGGCGAGCAGTTCGCCAGGCGTTGCGCGCACCTGGAAATAAACGCGATCCCGCGCTCTTGAAGCGAACATCCTGAGTGCCGCCGGCGGTGTTTCTGCGCTCAATCGCTCGTCCTGCCAGCGCACCTGCCCGGCCATCACCTCGGCGGACGCGAGCAGCCGGCGGTCCTGAACCAGGCGCGCGGTGCTGCGCGCATTCTCCAACGACAGTCCGGCCATCAACGCCAATACCAGGGTCATGGGCACCAGAACCCACAGCAGCAGGCGAACGCGCAACTGGTTCATGTCGTTGCGCCGGCATCGCGCAACAAGTAGCCCAAGCCGCGCAGCGTGAGGATACGTGCCTGGGAGCCCGCAAGCTTGCGGCGCAGACGGTGCACGTAGGTCTCGATAGCGTTTTCGCTCGCCTCGCTGCCAAGATCGAATACCTTGACCATCAATTGCGCCTTCGTCACCGTCTTGCCTTGGCGCAACATCAGCGTTTCAAGCACATCGTGCTCGCGCAGCGTCAGTTCGAGCGGCAGGCCCGCTGCCCGGAACTCGTGGGTATCCAGATCGAACTGCAGATCGGCGCACTGCACGATCGATTGGCTGCTACGCCCCCTCCTCCGAATAAGCGCCTTGATGCGCGCAACGAGTTCCCTCAGCTCGAACGGCTTGTCCACGTAGTCATCCGCACCGTGATCCAGACAGTCGACCTTGGCGTCGACCGATGCGTTGGCCGTCACGACCAGCACCGGCATATCGTTACGCCGCCGGCGGATGTTGCGCAACACGCTACGCCCATCCATGCCCGGCAGACGAAGGTCGAGCAACAACAAATCGTACTGCGACTGCTCGATGTGATGAATGGCTGTCGAGCCGTCATGCACGCACTCGACAGTAAAGCGCTCTGCCTGCAATGCCTTGCTGAGCCAGAGCGCAAATTCCAGGTTGTCTTCTACCAGTAGTAGTTTCATCGAGCTATCCAACAGTCCACACCGAAACTGTGTCGGCAATCCGCCTCCGGTTGCGCAAAACAAGCGACAGGACAGCGGCGGGTCGCACGTAGCTGGACGAAACGTCGCTTGCAGAGATCACGAATCTCGCAAAGGACGGTGATCGATGATCCCGGGTTTCTCGGCTCGGGGATATTCGACTGGCCAAGCGACGTCGGACTTCAAGTCGTCTTGGCGAAGCCGCGGCTGGGGCGCGTTTCACCCGAGTGCCGCACTTGCGTCGAACGTTCGTCTCGCACCGTTTCCTCGCGGTCGCTCAGGCTGCGCCGATCAGGAGGTATCCGCGCAAGCGCAGACAGCTCCTGTCAGACGTCATTTTTTGCGGAAAAGGGCATTTGGCAGCAAATTACGTGCCCCTTCCGATTCCGGCAATCGGTTATTTCCCTCCCTTGGCTTCGCTCGCCAGCAGCGTATTGGCTTTGATCGCGAAGTCATTTGTGTAC
The DNA here is from genome assembly GCF_902459625.1 of Pandoraea cepalis. Classification (NCBI taxonomy): domain Bacteria; kingdom Pseudomonadati; phylum Pseudomonadota; class Betaproteobacteria; order Burkholderiales; family Burkholderiaceae; genus Pandoraea; species Pandoraea cepalis. Next base: position 436,928 of record NZ_CABPRY010000001.1, on the reverse strand, counting down.
GTCGCGTCGAGATTGATCGGCTTAACGATCTTGCCGGCCAGCTTTTCCACGGCGAGGACGGTCTCGGGGCCGCCCTTCGGCATCATGCCGTCCGGTAGAAACTGGCCCTTGTCCTGCTCGAGCGCTTTGACGTATTCCTCCTTGCTCGACAGCTGATTACTGACGAAATCCTTTGGCAGATGATCGGCGATCTCCGCGGCGCTATGCGTATGGATCCAGTGCATGGTGGCGACCATCGCGTTGACGACCGCCTGCGTTTCGACCGGGTGTGCCTTGACCCACTCGCCTCGCGCAAGCACGCTGGCCGTCGGCCAGTAGCCGCCCAGCCACTTGTTGACGCCCGGGCCGGTGGCAAGGTCGATCGCGGAATAGCCGAGATGCATCTTCTCGACGGCATTGACGGTCGGTTGAGTCGTCATTCCGCAGACAATTCGGTTGTGTTTGAGCGAGCCGATCAGGGTCGGCCCCGCACCAACGCCCACGCGGGTGAAGTCTTTTGACGTCAGGTGGTAGCGGGCAGCAAGGTAGAGCGTCAGGTCGTCGGTTCCCGACCCGACGTCCGTCACGCCCACCACCTTACCTTTCCAGTCGGCCGGCGTCTTGACGCCGGCGTTGGTCGCACACATCTCCCGCTCGCCCGGCGCGCCGCTGAGCTGGACGATGCCGATCACGTTCTTGCCATGCTGCTGGAAATCGATGGTATGCAGGTACCACGCCCCCGCCATCTCGACCTGCCCGGACACCACGGCCTCTTCCGCGCCAACACCGCCGGCCGTTTCCGTGCTCAACTGCATGTCAACGCCGTACTTCTTGAAGAAGCCGAGATTCTGTGCGAGCTGGTACGGCAGATAGATCTGCTTGTCGATCCCGCCGATCATCATGCTTACTTTGGGTAGCGTGGCAGCCATGGAGTGGCCGCTGATCAGGCCCACGGCGCACAGCACGCCCGCCAAAAGCTTTACTGCGTGTGATTTCTTTTTCATGACTCTCATCTCCTTGGATATTCGGGATTCCGCGAGGAGATCCCTTGTCGGTGGTTTCCACTCGTATTGCCTGGGTTGGGCGCGATCAAACGCCCGGCATATTGCTATCGGCACCCGTAGGGGGCTGCCAGGAAAGCAGTCGCTTTTCCAGCATTGCCATCAACACTTCCGCGCTGAGCGCGACGACACCGATGATCAACATCGCGCCGAAGACACCATTGGCGTCGAACGTGTTCTGTGCCGTCGCGATCACCAGGCCCAGGCCTTGCTGCGCGCCCAGAAACTCGCCGACGATGGCCCCGATGATCGAGAAGCCCAAGGCGACGTGCAGGCTCGCGATAATCCACGTCATCGCGGAGGGGAAGACCACGTTCGCGATGACATCGAAGCGCGATCCGCCCAGAATGCGCACGTTGGCGATCAGGTTGCGATCGACGCTGCGCACGCCCTGGAACGCGTTGAAGAACACGACAAAGAACACGAGGACGGCGGCCAGCACTACCTTCGACGGCATGCCGAGCCCCAGCCACATGACGAGCACCGAGCCCAACACGATCCGCGGCAGCGCGTTGACGATCTTGATGAATGGGCCGACCACGTCTGCCAGATACGGGATCTCGCCCAACAGCACGCCGAACAGGATGCCGGACGTCACGCCTGCAATAAAGCCGAGGAGCGACTCTTCGATGGTGACCCAGATCTGTAGCCAAATAGAGCCGTAAGCTGTCCCGCTGCGAGCCCATTCAATGAGTCGAGCGACGATCCCGCTCGGCGATCCGAAGAAAAACGGGTCGATGACTCCCCAGTATGAAAACAGCTGCCAGCCGCCGACCAACAGTACGAACAGGGTCGCCCGCCCCAACCAAACGAGGTTCTTGCGACGCTGTGCCTTGCGTCGCGCGGCTGCCGCCACCGTCACCGAATCGCTCCCTGCTATCGCGCCGTTGAGCTTTGCGCTTGAGTTCGAGCTGGTCATGCTGCGGCCCCCCTGACCTTCGCTGCGGAGGTCGTTCGGGAATAGGCTTGCTCGACTTCCTCGCGCAGCGATTCCCAGATTTGTTGATAAAGATCGAGAAACCGCGGATGAAAGCGGATCTCCTGCACTTCGCCGCGCGGGCGCGGCAGGTCGATGTCGAACACCGCCTTGACGGTGGCAGGCCCGGCGGTCATCACCACGACGCGATCGGCGAGGGCGATCGCCTCCTCCAGGTCGTGCGTCACAAACAGGACCGACGGTCGGGTGCGCTCCCATAGCGTCAGCAATTCGTTGGACATGATGGCGCGCGTTTGCACGTCGAGCGCAGAGAACGGCTCATCCATGAGAAGCATGGAGGGTTTGTTGATGAGTGCGGCGGCAAGGCTGACGCGCTTGCGCATGCCCCCGGACAGCTGATACGGGAAGTAGTCTTCGAAGCCCGAGAGACCGACAATCCGCAGCCACTCACGCGCCTCGTCCATCGCGGCCTCTTTCGGGACGCCACGAAACGACGGCCCGAGCGCCACATTCTTCAGGATCGACTTCCAGGGAAGGAGGGCGTCGTTCTGGAAGACAAAGCCGGCACCGCCGGAAATGCCGTCGACGGCCTGGCCAGACACCTTGACAACGCCGGCGCTGGGTCGATACAGCCCCGCAGCCAGCGTCAAGGTCGTGGACTTGCCGCATCCGGTCGGCCCCACCACCGCGCAGAACATGCCCGGCTCGATGACGAGGCTGACATCGCGCAACACCGTTTTTTCGGTGCCGTCTCGCGTGGGAAAACGCTTCGTCACCCCGGAGAACTGAATACCTCCTTGCCCTGCTGAATTCGCTACCATCGCAAAACCTTATGTCGTGTACCCATCGACATCCGACCAAGTGGTGGACGCCGATGAGTGAATTGCAAAAATCTCACGCTGCCCACATCGAGCTCTCTTCGAACCCGTATCGGGCTACCCCTTCAGTGACCCATTGCCGAAAGGCAAGCACCGGCTTGAAAATTTAGAATCACTGAAACTTTCGAACACGCCGATCACCCATATAAATAGGACTCCTATCTTCATAGACTTGCAAAGCACTCGAATGACAGACTCCGCGCACCACTCAGATTTTTTGGCTACGAGAATCGCACTTAGCAAGCGCTGTCGGAAAAACGCATTGGCGTCGATTCTTCCGTCTGACTCGTCAACGTTCGATCAGAAATGCCAGATGCCGCCGGCCTCGATACGTTTCGCCGTCGCGGCAGACAGTCCCGTCGAGTTCTGGAACGTCTTTTGCCCCCACATCACCTCGATGCCCACGTCGACGGTGCGGAACGGTCGATAAATCAGGTTGAGGTGAACGGTCTTGGTAGTGACGGCGTTCTGCGGATCGGCGGGCAGGAACGATGCCAATCGCTGGTGGTTGTATCCGAATCCAATGTTCGAACGCAGCTTGTCGGTCCACCAATGCTGGAAGAACAGGCCTCCCCCAAGCTCGGGCTGAACCTGGACATCCGTGGCCCCCGTGGGATTCGCGGCCGTTCCGTTGTTGATCGCAAGCACGGAAGCCGTGTTGGCACCGAAATCGTCCGGAATGTATCGGCCCAATGCGCCGTACCAGATCTGGCCGCCGAAATTGTCACGACCATATCCGCCGCCCGCCTTCGGCAGATTGAATGTCGCGCCCATCAGCATCGCGCCCGCAAGCTTTGTCGTGCGCGATCCATTCTGGTCGGTAAAGCCGAGCTCGCGGGCAATCCCTGAAACCTGAAAGTGCCCCCAGTCGGCTTCGCGCTCGTATTTCACGCTCAGATCCGGGAACGGATTCGATTTCGTCACGGCCTCGATGTTGCCGCGCGTGTCCTGGTAGCCGGTCTGCGGGTTTTCCAGTGCGAACGACACGGCACTGCCTTTGCCGAGCGGCATCGTGTAACGGACTTGCGGCGTGCGCGCGGCCGGAAGACCTGCCTGTCCGGCGTTGTCGAACGTTTCGACCGCGTCCGGGTCGTCGATGAAGTTCGAATTCGCCATACCGACGAGGAACCCGCCAATCGTGCCGTAGGCGGTGACCACGCGAGCACCCCAGCTATTGTTCTGCAATGCCTGGTTGTTGTCGCCGCCCGAGACGAAGCCGTAGAAGTCGAGTCCGAAATTGGTGGTGATGTTGCCGTACGGGCTTGGCGTGCTGCTCCCCACGACCAGTCGTGAAACCTTGTCCTGGAAATGGAACGTACGCGCCGATTGCGCTCGGGCGTTGCTGCCGGCAGGATCCAGGTTGCCTATCGCAAACTTTGGTCCGAGATTTTCGGTGGGATCGTAAATGCCCTGAAAATTGATGAAGCCGCCAATACTGAGCGAGGTGTCGGTGCCCGGGACGATGAACGACCCCGGCATGGCGCCGCGACGGATGTACTGGTCCGAAATGCTCATCTGCTCGGCCTTCGTCGGCGGCAGACTCTCGGCCGGCGCTTGCGCCACGGATACCGCGACGGGATTCTTGGCTGTCTGGCTCTGCGCCATTTTCAACTGATCGAGCCGTACCGACAGATCGTGAATCTCCGCCTGGAGCTGGCTCATGTCATCGGCATGTGCCGCCGGCATCGCGCCGAGACCGGCAATTGCGCAGCACAGGACTTTCGCCGACAACGACTTGTCCAATTTCGAACGACGTTCTCGCCTCTTAGGTAACTTCGCCCACCGTTTCATCCGTTGTCTCCTGCATCTGATTGTTGTTCATGCAAACCCGCTCAAGGAAGCTTCGTGAGCAGTGAACGAATCTTAGGGAGGACTAGCTGTCAACTAGCTGACGCTGGCGGGACTGAATTGACGGTGTTTACCCGGGGCGGTGAGGAAGTGGGCGGCGTGGGGTCTGCGGTCTAAGTCCCCTGCGGCAATTGCCTTGGAGGAGACGCGTCGGTCCGTTCGAGCAAGGCGAGCCGGAGGCGCGCGTTGTCGTGAAATACCATACGGTTGCGTAGCACGTCCATACCCACGGCGATCACGTGACGATTCGACCCGGTGTCGAGCCGCATCCGAACCAGGCGTCCGTTGACGTGCACCGTGATGAAAGGATCGGTCTTGTGAACCGGATCGCCATACCGGATGGACGCTTCGAAAACCGGTTCAACCGACCGCCACGGCGCGCTGCATCGTTCGTGCGCCGCATGAGCCAGCAATGGCGCCGAGAGCATTTGACGCCGACCATCCCTGGCCGCCGCAAACGTCTCACGCCTACGCCACGCCCACGACCCCAAACCGCTCCCGATACGCCACCGGTGTCACGCCGTACTGACGTTGAAAGGCGCGCCGCAGGTTTTGTTCGTCGCCGAAGCCCACCCGTGCGGCGATGCGCTTGAGCGGCGCATCCGAATCGAGCAAGGCAAACCGAGCCGCTTCCAGGCGCATGCGCTCGACCGCCTTGGCCGGCGTCGACCCCGTGCGCGCGAGATAACTCCGCGCAAACGTGCGCGCGCTCATGTTCGCCTGCTCGGCCAGCCGCACCACCGACAGATCGCCATCGAGCCGTTCGGACATCCACGCATGCAAATCCCCGAACGGCGCTCCCGCCGCGACCTGCGCCTGTAACGGCGGACTGAACTGCGATTGCCCCCCGGCGCGCTTGAGGAACACCACCAGCCGGCGCGCCGCCTGCAACGCGATATCCGCACCCAAATCGTCCTCGACCAGCGCCAACCCCAGGTCGATCCCCGCCGTAATCCCCGCCGATGTCCACACCGGATCCTCACGCACATAAATCGGATCGGACTCGACCCGCGCGTTCGGAAAGCACGCCTGCAACATCGCCGTGTCGAGCCAGTGCGTCGTCGCGCGACGTCCATCCAACAACCCCGCCGCCCCCAGAACGAACGCCCCCACGCACACGGAACACACGCGCCGCACGCGCGGCGCATAGGCGCGCAACCACTCGCCCACCTCACCCGGCACCGCCGGACGATGCGCCACGGCTCCGCCCACCGCGATCAACGTATCGACGGGCATCGCGTCGAGTGCGCGCATCGGTTCGGTATGCAACGTGATGCCCGACCCCGTCTCCACCGGCCCGCCGTGCTCGGACACCACCACGGTTCGGTACGGCGTCGCCTGCCCCAACGCCGCGAAGTTGCGGATAACGGCGTGAAACGCATCGAGCGGTCCGGCCAGATCCAGCAACACGAACGGCGGCACGATGAGAAAGGCAACGAGACGAGGTGGGTTCATGGTCACGAGAACATGGGAGCGTCAGGCCGTCGCGGGCGCCGCACGGCGCTTCGCGTCGACGGCATACCATACCGTCGCCAGCGCCGCGATCGCGAGCAGCGGGAAGGTCGCCTGATTGATGGTGGCCCAGCCAAAGCGAGCGAGCAACTGCCCCGCGAACAGACTCGCGAGCGCCGTCCCGGCGAAGGTGATGAATTCGTTGGCAGCCTGCGCGCGAGCACGCTCCGCCGGACGATACGACATCGTGAGCAACGTCGTGCCGCCCACGAACATGAAATTCCAGCCCACGCCGAGCAACGCCAGCGCCGCATAGAAGTACGGCAGGCTCGTCGATGCAAGGGCGACGACTCCGCACAGGGCACTCATCGCAATGCCCGCCAGCAACACCGGCACCACACCCCAGCGCTTGACGAGATGCCCCGAGAAGAACGACGGCGCATACATTCCCACAAGGTGCCACTCGATGATGTGCGCCCCGTCGTCGATACTGTGTCCGCACGCCACCGCCGCGATGGGTGTTGCCGTCATGACGAACATCATCACCATGAAGCCGATCAGGTTGTTCGCCAGCGCCGCCACATAAATCGGCTGACGCATGAGCTCGCCGAGCGGTCTGGCCGGTAACGCATCGGCGTCGCCGGTCGCACCGCCGACGGCATGCACCGGTAAATCGCGCAGCAATCCGACGAGCAAAACCAGCGATATCGCCGAGAGGATCGCCACGACGAGATACGATCCCGCGAACGTCACCGGCGCGAGCCAGTCTTTACTGCCAGCCGCGAGCGCTGGTCCGATGACCGCGGCCAGCACGCCGCCGGTGAGCACGATGGAAATGGCGCGTGGCTTGTCTTCGAGCGGCACGACGTCGGCCGCGGCCAGCCGGTAATAGCGCGCGAATGCCTGAAACACCCCCACACATGCCGTCCCCGCGCAGAACATCGCGAAGTGGCGCTCGTAGATCGCCATGACCGACACCAGCCCGCCGACCGTGCCGAACAATGCGCCCAGCGCGAAGCCGAGACGCTGTCCGATGCGCTGAATCAAGATCGACGCAAAGATCGTGGTGATGGCGGATGCCACGGTAATCAACGAGAAGGGCAGCGTCGCATAACCTTTGTCGGACGCCAGCATGTAGCCGACGAGTCCCGTCAACGTCAGATCGACGGACAACCCCGCGGTGAATAGCGCCTGACACGCGGCCAACACCGCGGCATAGCGGCGGCCCATCGAACGATCGGGGCGCCCGGAATGCTTCTGGCGCCCGCTGGGTTCGGAATCCGTGGGGCGCGCGGCGCGCCCGGCAATGGCATCGGTCATGAGCGTGTTGTCGAACAAGTCGGAGAGTCGTCGGGAGCCCTCATCTTGCCGTCAGCCGGTTTGGCACGAATGCCAATCATGCATCAAAAAGTGCCACCTCGTCGTCGGGCACTTCGGGCACTTCGGGCACTTCGGGCACTTCGCGCACTTCGGGCGCCACTCAGCCGCCGCGAACAACAACCTTCCCGCCGCGCAGGTCGCCAGATCGCGCCAAGTCGGTGCGCACCAACTCAGCGCGCAGCCGCACCAACGTGCTTCTTTCGGAGGACGACACGCCCATGTACCCCGGTACAGAGTCCCCGGCGCACCGCGCGATCGCCCCCGCCGATTCGGCCCGCCAACGCGTCCCGCACGGGCCTGAGCGCACCTTGCGACGTCCGGCACTTCCCCTTCGCGCGAACGTGCACCGTGACCTCGCATGCCCAATTCCGTCCATCGCTGGCACGGCCTTTGCGTAAGTCCCCCGGTACCGGATCGACCGGTCTAACCAGGAAAGGGGAAGACGTACCATGAAACGACGCACGCTACTCCAGATGGCGGCCCTCTCGGGCGCCGCATCGCTGACGGGCATGGCGCCCAACTTGTTCGCGCAGAGCAAGTCGCCCATCAAGGTCGGCATCCTGCACTCGCTCTCAGGCACGATGGCCATCTCGGAGACGTCGCTCAAGGATGTCGCGCTCATGACGATTGCCGACATCAACGCCAAGGGTGGCGTGATGGGCCGCCCGCTCGAAGCCGTGGTGGTCGACCCGGCGTCGAACTGGCCGCTCTTCGCGGAAAAAGCCCGCCAGTTACTCACCAAGGACAAAGTCGCCGCCGTGTTCGGCTGCTGGACGTCGGTGTCGCGCAAGTCGGTGTTGCCCGTCTTCGAAGAACTCAACGGCCTGCTCTATTACCCGGTGCAGTACGAAGGCGAAGAGATGTCGAAGAACGTCTTCTACACGGGTGCGGCGCCGAACCAGCAGGCGATCCCGGCGGTGGAATACGTGATGAGCAAGGAAGGCGGCGGCGCCAAGCGCTTCTTCCTGCTCGGCACCGACTACGTCTATCCGCGCACGACCAACAAGATCCTGCGCGCCTTCCTGCATTCGAAGGGCGTGGCCGACAAGGACATTCAGGAGGTCTACACGCCGTTCGGCCACAGCGATTACCAGACCATCGTTGCCAACATCAAGCAGTTCGCCCAGGGCGGCAAGACCACAGTCATCTCGACCATCAACGGCGATTCGAACGTGCCGTTCTACAAGGAACTGGGCAACCAGGGTCTGAAAGCGACCGACGTGCCGGTGGTGGCGTTCTCCGTGGGTGAAGAGGAACTGCGCGGCATCGACACGAAGCCCCTCGTGGGACACCTCGCGGCATGGAACTACTTCATGTCGGTGAAGAACCCGACCAACGACGCATTCAAGAAGGAGTGGTTCGCCTACGTCAAGGCCAAGGGCCTGCCCGGCGGCGACAAGCGCGTCACGAACGATCCGATGGAAGCCACGTTCGTCGGCATGCATATGTGGAAGCAAGCCGTCGAGAAAGCGGGCAGCGTCGACGTCGACAAGGTACGCACCGCGATGATCGGCCAGTCCTTCAAGTCGCCGGACGGCTTCGACATGGTCATGGACGGCAATCACCACCTGCACAAGCCGGTGATGATCGGCGAGATCCGCCCGGACGGTCAGTTCAACGTCGTGTGGAAGACCAAGACCACGGTGCGTGCGCAGCCGTGGAGCCCGTACATCGCGGGTAACGAAGGCAAGCCCGACAAGGTCTGACCCTCCTTCCATTCCCTGCGCCGGCGCCGGATCGACGGCCGCCGGCGCGCGCAGAGGTTTTGATGATAACGATAAGACGCTGGACCGCTGCCGCCCTTGTCCTGCTCTCGCTGGGCGCCGCGCTGACCACTCCCTCCCTGGCCCATGCCGCCGTCTCTGGCGCTGACCTCACGGCGCTCGCCGGCGACGACTTCGACGCCAAATCGCAAGCCATCGATCATCTCGTGTCCGACGGCTCGCCGCAGGCCGTCGCGCTCCTCAAGGCGCTGGCCGACGACACGGTCGTGACCGTGGGCGATCGCCTCGCCATCCAGGATGGGGAGAAGACCCTCGATCCGATCACAGGCGCCCCTATCAAGGGCGAGAACGCGGGTTCGATCACGCTCAACAACGTGCTGCGCGCCAAGGTCGATACGGCCGCCGCCGCCGGCGCCTTGCGCTCGCCCGATCACGACGCCCGGGCGAAAGCCATCGAGACGATGCTGCAAAACCCGTCGCCCGCGTTCAAGACGCTCATCGAACAGGCGCGCCAGAAGGAGACCGATCCGACGCTGCGCAAACGGCTCGACCAACTCTGGGCGCAAACAGCATTGCATGACACCGACGCGAAGAAGCGTCGTGAAGCCATCGATCTGATCGCCGCGGCGGGTGACCCGCAGATGCGCGATCTGCTGCTGCCCATCGTCGCGAAGCAAGCGGACGGCACCTACGCCGAGCCCGACGCCAACGTGCGCAGCGCCGCCGACATCGCCCTGACGAAACTGGCCGCGGCGCAGCGCCGCAGCGAGTTCTTCGGCACGCTCTTCGCCGGCCTGTCGCTCGGCAGTGTGCTGCTGCTCGCCGCGCTCGGCTTGGCCATCACCTATGGCCTGATCGGTGTCATCAACATGGCGCACGGCGAATTCCTGATGGTCGGCGCGTATGCCACGTACGTGGTGCAGACCCTCTTTCAGCGCTTCCTGCCGGGGGCCTTCGACGCCTATCTGGTAGCCGCCGTGCCCGCCGCCTTTCTCGTGGCGGCCGCCCTCGGTTTCGTGCTGGAGCGTACCGTCATCAAGCATCTGTACGGCCGCCCGCTCGAAACGCTGCTCACAACATTCGGTATCAGCCTGCTCATGATCCAGGGCGTTCGCACGTTGTTCGGTGCACAGAACGTCGAAGTGATCAATCCGTCGTGGATGAGCGGCGGCGTCGCCGTACTGCCCAACCTCATGCTGCCGTACAACCGCATCGCGATCCTGATATTCGCGCTGGTGGTCGTGGCGCTCACGTGGTCGGTGCTCAACCTCACGCGCCTGGGGCTGTTCATTCGCGCCGTCACGCAGAACCGGTCGATGGCCGCCTGCGTGGGCGTGAAGACGGGACGCGTCGACAGCTACGCCTTCGCGTTTGGCGCGGGGATTGCCGGCCTGGGCGGATGCGCGCTTTCGCAGATCGGCAACGTCGGCCCGGACCTCGGGCAGAGCTACATCATCGACTCATTCATGGCCGTGGTGCTGGGCGGCGTGGGACAACTGGCCGGGACCATCGTCGGTGCGTTCGGCCTGGGCGTCGCCAACAAGCTGCTCGAACCGGTGTGGGGCGCCGTGCTCGCCAAGATCGCCGTGCTGATCCTGATCGTGCTGTTCATCCAGAAACGCCCGCAGGGCATGTTCGCGCTCAAAGGGCGCAGCGCGGAGGCCTGAATGCAGACATCGAACTTCCTGCCCGAAGGGATCGCCCCTTCGATCTCGCTGGACGTGCCGGCGCGCGCCCGGCTCCTGCCGAAGCATGTCGCGCCCTTGCTGTTCGCGTTCGTGCTGGCGGTAACGATTCTCGTGCCGGTTTGCGCCCTGGTGCTGCCGGCCACGCACCCGTTGCACTTGTCGGCCTACGCGATGACACTCGTGGGCAAGATCATGTGCTACGCGATCGCGGCGCTCGCGCTCGATCTGGTGTGGGGCTATTGCGGCATCCTGAGCCTGGGCCACGGCCTGTTCTTCGCGCTCGGCGGGTATGCCATGGGGATGTACCTGATGCGGGGCATCGGGCGCGACGGCGTGTATCACAGCAACTTGCCCGATTTCATGGTGTTTCTCGACTGGAAGTCGCTGCCCTGGTACTGGACCGGCACCGAGCATTTCGCGTGGGCGATGTTCCTCGTCGTGGCGCTGCCCGGCGTGGTGGCGTGGCTCTTCGGGTACCTGGCCTTCCGCTCGCGCGTGAAGGGCGTGTACCTGTCGATCATCACGCAGGCGCTCACGTTCGCCGCCATGCTGCTCTTCTATCGCAACGAGACCGGCTTCGGCGGCAACAACGGGTTCACCGACTTCAAGCGCATTCTCGGCTACTCGATCACGTCGGCGAACACGCGCACGGTGCTGTTCCTCGTGACGTTCGTCGTACTGATCGGCGCCTTCCTGCTGTGCCGCGCGCTGGTCGTCTCCAAGTTCGGCCGCGTGGTCACGGCCATTCGCGACGGCGAATCGCGCGCCATGTTCCTCGGCTACCGGCCGCTGAGCTACAAGCTGTTCGTGTGGACGTTGTCCGCCATGCTGTGCGGCGTTGCGGGCGCGCTTTACGTGCCGCAGGTCGGCATCATCAACCCGAGCGAGATGGCGCCGGTGAACTCCATCGAGATGGCGATCTGGGTCGCGATCGGCGGGCGCGGCTCGCTGGTGGGCGCGATTGCCGGCGCGTTCCTCGTCAACGGCGCGAAAAGCTTCTTCACGGCTTACTTCGCTGAGTACTGGCTGTTCTTCCTCGGCGCGATGTTCGTGCTCGTGCCCCTGCTGCTGCCGCAGGGCGTGATCGGCCTCGTCGCACAATTGTCCCGCAAGCGCACGCTGCACGCGCCGGCCGCCGCCGAAGGCGATGCGCCGCACCCTGCCACCGGAGACCGCGCATGAGACCCGACATCGACATCAGCTGGCAGATCGCCGACGCACCCGATGCATCCGTCACCGTCAGCGGCGACGCTACCGGAATGTCGCATCTCGTGGTGCCGGGAGAGATCGACACGTCGCACGGTCTTATCCTGTACCTCGAGAACATCTCCGTATCGTTCGACGGCTTTCGCGCCCTCAACGACCTGTCGCTGGCGATCAAGACCGACGAGCTGCGCTGCGTCATCGGCCCGAACGGCGCGGGCAAGACAACGATGATGGACGTCGTGACGGGCAAGACCCGCCCCGATGCCGGCCGCGCCTTCCTCGGCCAGACGCTCGACCTCACCCGGCTCGACGAGCCCGCCATCGCGCAGGCGGGCGTTGGCCGCAAGTTCCAGAAGCCGACGGTGTTCGAACATCACAGCGTGTGGGAGAACCTCGAACTCTCGTGTGCGGGCGACAAACGCTGGTTCCGCGCACTGTGGGACATGCTCACGCCGACCATTCGACGCCGCATCGAGGAAGTGCTCGCGCTCACGCACCTGGAGCATCAGGCACATGTGCGTGCGGGGCAGTTGTCGCACGGCCAGAAGCAGCGCCTGGAGATCGGCATGTTGCTCATGCAGCAACCGCAACTCCTGCTGCTGGACGAACCCGCCGCCGGCATGACCGACGAGGAGACCGCGCAGCTCGCCGAGTTGCTCAACCGGCTGCGCGGGCATTGTTCGATGATGGTGGTCGAGCACGACATGGCGTTCGTCGCCGCCCTCGCCGGCGAGACGGGACTCGTGACCGTGATGGCCGAAGGGCGGGTGCTGGCGGAAGGCACGCTCGATGTCGTGCAACGCGACGAGCGCGTGATCGAATCGTATCTGGGACGCTGACCATGCTGGAAATTCACGCACTCAATCAGTACTACAGCGGCAGCCACATTCTGCGCAACGTGGAGTTCACCGTGCCCGACGGCCAGCTCACCGTGCTGCTCGGGCGCAACGGCGTGGGCAAGACCACATTGCTCAAGTGCCTCATGGGCGTGGTGCCGGTGAAGTCGGGCAGCATCGCGTGGCGCGGCACTGCACTGACATCGGCCCCCCCGTATGCGCGCGTGGCGCATGGGCTGGCGTATGTACCGCAAGGACGCGAGATCTTCCCTCGTCTCACTGTCGAAGAGAATCTGTTGATCGGTGCGGCGAGCCGTCCCGCGCGCGAGGCCAAGCGCGGCGTGCCCGAGCACATCTACGAACTGTTCCCCGTGTTACGCGATATGAAGCAGCGGCGCGGCGGCGACCTGTCCGGCGGGCAACAACAGCAACTCGCCATCGGACGCGCGCTCATGAGCGACCCGCAACTGCTGATCCTCGACGAGCCGACCGAAGGCATTCAACCGTCGATCATCAAGGACATCGGGACAACATTGCGGCGTCTGGTCGACGAACGCGGCATGACGGTATTGCTGGTCGAGCAGTATTACGACTTTGCCCTGCAACTCGCGGATCACTATCGCGTGATGAGTCGGGGCGCCATCGTGGCGAGCGGCCTGGGCAAGGACATGGAAGCCGACGGCGTACGGCATCAGGTGGCCGTGTGAAACAGAGGCGGCAGGTTTCGATGTCGCGCGCTGGCGGCGCGTGCTAGATTCGCGCCATCCATAGCCGAACGATTTTCATGAATTCTCTGCACACGCCCAGCGCCGGCTGGCACGCCGCGCTGACGCTCGGCTTCGCCCGTCACGAAGCACGCACCGTTCTCGCCACGCGACGCCACCACGGCCCGCTCGTCGTCCAGAAGTCGCTTCATCCGGAAGGCCCCGGCATTTGCCATGCCGTGGTCGTGCATCCGCCCGGCGGGATTGCGGGCGGCGACACGCTGTCCATCGACGTCGAGGTCGGTGAGAACGCGCACGCGGTATTGACCACGCCCGGGGCGACCAAGTGGTACAAGTCGCAAGGCCGATTCGGGACGCAGGACATCCGCCTCAGCGTGCGCGACGGCGCGAAGCTCGACTGGTTGCCGCTCGAGAACATCGTGTTCGAGCATGCGGATGCGCGCCAATGCATCACCGTGAAGCTTGGCGAGAACGCGTCCGTCATCGGCTGGGACGCCACGCTGCTTGGCCGTCAGGCGGCGGGTGAGCAGTGGACGCACGGTCAATGGCGCGCGCGCTTCGAACTGCGAGATGCGACGGATCGTCTGCTGTGGGCGGAACAGGCCGTGCTCGACGCCGACGATGCGCAACGCACCGGCACCACCGCGCTTGCGGGCTTCCCGGTCTTCGCCACGCTGTGGGCCGTCGGTGCCGCTTGCACACGCGAGCTGGCCGAGTCGCTCGCCCAAGGCCTGCCGTTCGACGACACACTGCGCGCGGGGATCACGTGCCTGCCGGGCAACGTGCTCGTGCTGCGCGTGCTCGGACACGACATGGAGACGGTACGGCGGTTGCTGGTCTCGCATTGGCTGACGCTGCGCCCGCTCGTTCACGGCGTGCCCGCGGAGCCGCTGCGACTCTGGGCGACGTGAGACGGCTTCCCTCCCGTCACGCGCACCACACGCACCACACGCACCACACGCACCACACGCACCATAACGGTGACGCGCGCGATGCCGCGTCACCCTCGCCGGCCCGATTTCGCACCAATGCTGGGCTTCCCTCCCCGTTTTCGCCACTTCCCGTTGTCGTCGGCATCGCCGTCGCCGTAGCCGTCGCCACGGCACGTTGCGCGTGCGTGCGCCCCATCCCATCAGCCTCGTGACCCGAAGCATTGCCGGGCACGATTCCTGCTAGATCACTGTATCGACCGGTCAGACCAGATGTGCCGGCCGCCGGAACACTCCTGTTACCGGAATGCTTCGCCCCCCTGATCCCCGAGGTTGCCTCTATGCTGCCGTTCATTCGTAGTGCCTTCTCTCACGACACCGTTGCCGCCACGCTCGGCGCACGCGCACGGACCCGTCGCGCTTTCACCACGCTGATGCTGGCCGTGAGCGCAATCACCGTCTTCGCCGTGGCGGTGCCGCGCAGCGCGCATGCCGACGGACTCGACGACATCGTCAAGCGTGGCACCCTGCGCGTGGCCGTGCCGCAAGACTTCCCGCCGTTCGGCTCGATCGGCGCCGACATGAAGCCGGTCGGCTACGACATTGACGCTGCCGCCTTGCTCGCCAAGGGCATGGGCGTGAAGCTGGAACTGGTGCCGGTGACGAGCGCCAACCGCATCCCCTACCTCACGACGAACAAGGCCGACCTGGTGATCTCCAGCCTCGGCAAGAGCGCCGAGCGCGAGAAGGTCATCGATTTCTCGCAAGCGTATGCGCCGTTCTACAACGGCGTGTTCGGGCCCAAGGATCTCGCGGTGTCCAAGCCCGCCGACCTGTCGGGCAAAACTGTCGGCGTGACGCGCGGCGCCGTCGAAGACATCGAACTCTCGAAGATCGCCCCGGCCGACGCCACGATCAAGCGCTTCGAAGACAACAACGGCACGATCTCGGCGTTTCTCTCCGGGCAGGTGCAACTGGTCGCCACGGGCAACGTCGTGGCCGCGGCCATTCTCGCCAAGCACCCGCCCAAGTTGCCGGAGCCGAAGTTTCTCATCAAGAACTCGCCGTGCTTCGTCGGCCTGAACAAGAACGAGCCGCGCCTGCTCGGCAAGGTCAACGAAATTCTCGCCGCTGCGAAGAAAGATGGCGCGCTGAGCAACATCTCGCAGAAGTGGCTCGGCATGCCGCTGCCGACGAATCTCTGATCTTGACATCCCGCCCCTCGCGACTCCTCACCGGCTTCACATGCATTACGTTCTCGATTTCGCCGATCTGCGGCAATACCTGATGCTCTTCGTGCGCGGCGCCGCGCTCACAGTTGTGCTCACGGCCGTGTCCACGGTCGTGGGTGTGAGCGTCGGCGCGCTGTGCGCCGTCGCCCGCGAGGAAGGCGCGGCGTGGCTCAAAGCCATTACCGGGCTGTACGTCGAGCTGATCCGCAACACGCCGTTCATCGTGCAGCTCTTCTTCATCTTCTTCGGACTGCCGAGTCTTGGCATTCATATCGACGAGACGACCGCCGCCGTCCTCGCCATGAGCGTAAACCTCGGCGCATACGCCACCGAGATCATTCGCGCCGGCATGCGCGCGGTGCCGCGCGGTCTGTCTGAAGCGGGACTGTCGCTCGCCATGACGCGCGCTCAGATCCTGCGTCATGTGATCTTGCCGCAGGCGTTTGCCAAGGTGTTCCCCGCACTCGCCAGCCAGATCGTGATCGTGATGCTGGGGTCGGCCGTCGTCTCGCAGATCTCCGTGCCCGATCTGTCGTACGCCGCCAACTTCGTGCAGTCGCGCACGTTCCGGGCGTTCGAGAGCTATCTGATCGTCACCGCCGTGTACCTCGCGCTCGCGATCGCACTGCGTCGTGTGCTGATGCGCTGCGCACGGCGCCTCTTTCGCGGCACGGTCAACGTCAAGGCAGGTGCCCGATGATCGAGTTCTCGACGTGGGACATGCTGCGCGGCCTGCTGCTCGCGGCACGCTGGACACTCGCCCTGTCGGCCATCGCCTTCGTCTGCGGCGGCGGCGTCGCCCTGATGTTGCTTGTCGTGCGCGTTGGACGCGTTTCCTGGGCAGCACGCGCCGTGGCGTTGTATATCGAAGTGTTCCAGGGCACGCCGCTGCTCATGCAGTTGTTCCTGGTGTTCTTCGGCTTGCCGCTGCTCGGCCTCGACGTCTCGCCCTGGGTCGCGGCGGCCGTGTGCCTCACGCTCTACACGAGCGCCTATCTCACGGAGATTTGGCGCGGCTGCGTCGACGCGATTCCGCACGGCCAATGGGAGGCCTCGTCGAGTCTCGCCATGCGCTACCGCGAGCAACTGCGTCACGTGATCTTGCCGCAGGCGCTGCGCATTGCCATCGCGCCCACGGTCGGCTTCTCGGTGCAGGTCGTCAAGAGCACGGCGCTCGCGTCGATCATCGGCTTCGACGAACTCACCAAGACCGGCACCATGCTCACCAACGCGACGTTCCAGCCGTTTACCGTGTATGGCCTCGTCGCGCTGTTCTACTTTGCTGCCTGCTATCCGCTGTCGCTGTGGGCGCGTCATCTCGAAAGGAAACTCCATGTCGCTCATTGAAGTCAGGGGCATGCAAAAGCGCTTCGGCGAAACCCCCGTGCTCAAGGGCATCGATCTGGACGTCGAGCGCGGTCAGGTCGTGTCGATCATCGGCAAGAGCGGGTCGGGCAAGAGCACATTGCTGCGCACGCTCAACGGCCTGGAGCGGTTCGACGCGGGCAGTGTCGCCGTCGAGGGCGTGCACGTCGGCGCGCGCGACACCGATCTGCGCGCCCTGCGTCTGAAAGTCGGCATGGTGTTCCAGCAGTACAACCTGTTTCCGCATCTGTCGGCCGGCGAAAACGTGATGCTCGCGCAGAAGGTGGTGAAGAAAACCCCTGGCGCCGAAGCGCGCGACGTTGCCCGCGCCATGCTCGACAAGGTGGGATTGGCCGACAAGTTCGACAGCTATCCATCGCAGCTCTCGGGCGGTCAACAGCAGCGTGTGGCGATCGCCCGCTCGCTCGCCATGCGTCCGGCCGTGATGCTGTGCGACGAGATCACCTCGGCGCTGGATCCCGAGTTGGTCGCCGAAGTGCTTGGGGTGCTTGAAAACCTTGCCGCCGAAGGCATGACGCTGATTCTCGTCACGCACGAGATGCGCTTCGCCCGTCATGTGTCGGACCGCGTGGTGTTCATGCATCAGGGCAAGATCTGGGAGTCCGGCGCGCCGGAAACCCTCTTCACGCAGCCGTCGACACCGGAATTGCAGCGCTTTCTCTGCCAATGACGACGCCAATGACCGACACCTGCCGCCGCGTCGTTTCGCACAGTTTTGGTGCGCGCCACGCAGACGGCAAAACCCAGTGGCGCGGACAAGGGCGTGCGCCTATGATGTGCGGCAACGGCGACCGCCCCACGACCCTTTCGCATTGACGTTCCCCCCCGTTCACGATGAAGCTCACTCCGCGCGAAAAAGACAAGCTGCTCATCTTCACCGCCGCCTTGCTCGCCGAACGTCGGCGTGCGCGCGGGCTGAAGCTGAATTACCCGGAGGCCGTGGCCTTCATCAGCGCCGCCCTCATGGAAGGCGCGCGCGACGGACGCACCGTGGCCGACCTGATGCATTACGGCACCACGCTGCTCTCGCGCGACGACGTGATGGAAGGCGTGCCCGAAATGATTCCGGACATTCAGGTCGAAGCCACGTTTCCGGACGGCACCAAGCTCGTCACCGTGCACCACCCGATTCCCTGAAGGGCGCACGCGCGGAACGCCCCTCGTGCAGTGGCGGCCATCGTCGCCATTCGCGCTCGTTCATCGTTGTCCTTCGATTCGAAACCGTTTTTCTATCGTCGACAATCCCATCTTAAGGACGTCTCATGTCAGTGGCCCGCCTCCCGAATGCCCATGATGCCCATGAAGTGACCGTCGCGTGCGCGGCGGATGCTTCCCCGGCCCCCAGTCGCACCTACCGTCGCGTCGTGCGTGTGACGACTGGCCTCGCGCTGCTCGCCGCATCGAGTCTCGCGCTCGCACACCCCGGTCATCCGGGCCATGACGCGGCGGGCAGTTTCGTCGCCGGTTTCGTGCATCCGCTCACCGGTGCCGATCACCTTTGCGCCATGATCGTGGTTGGCTTGTGGAGTGCGCTCACGTCGAAACGTGTCTGGCTCGCCCCGCTGGCTTTCGTCGCCATGCTTGCCGCAGGCGGGTTGCTCGGCATGGCGTATGGCGCGGGGCTGCCGGGCGTGGAGCCGATGATTGCCGTCTCGCTGCTCGTGCTGGGACTCATGCTCGCGACGCGCGCGAATCTGCCCGGCGCAGCGGGGGCCGCCGTCGTCGGCGCGTTCGCGATCTTCCATGGGGTGGCTCACGGTGCGGAATTGCCGGCCGAGGCGAGCGCCATGCATTACATGGCCGGCTTCCTGCTTGCGACCGGCGTGCTGCACAGTCTGGGCATCGTGGCCGGCGTTGCGCTGCGTCGCCGTACCGCGTGGTTGCCGCGCGTGCTCGGAGCGGGCGTGCTCGCCTACGGCGCGGCGCTGCTCGTCGCGGCAGCCTGAGCCGCCAAGGTTGCGCGCATCCTTCAATTCCTCCAAGAGACGCTCATGATTCCCGGAGAACTGTTGCCCGCCGCAGGTGACATCACGCTGAACGAGGGTCGCCCGACCCTCAGCGTGAGCGTTGCCAACACCGGCGATCGCCCGATCCAGATCGGCTCGCATTTTCACTTCTACGAAGTCAACGACGCGCTGCAATTCGACCGCGAAGCGACGCGCGGCTTTCGCCTGAACATTGCGTCCGGCACCGCGGTGCGCTTCGAGCCGGGGCAACAACGCACGGTCGAACTGGTCGCGCTGGCGGGGGACCGACGCGTCTTCGGCTTCGCGGGTCGCGTGATGGGGGCGCTATGAAGATTTCACGCCGCGCCTATGCGGAAATGTTCGGCCCCACGACGGGCGACCGGCTGCGGCTCGCCGACACGGAACTCATCGTCGAGATCGAGCGCGACTATACGATCTACGGCGAAGAAGTGAAGTTCGGCGGCGGCAAGGTGATTCGCGACGGCATGGGCCAATCGCAGCGCACGCGCGCCGACGTCGTGGATACCGTCATCACCAATGCCGTCATCATCGACCACTGGGGCATCGTCAAAGCCGACATCGGACTCAAGGACGGCCGGATCTGGGGCATCGGCAAGGCGGGCAATCCGGACATCCAGCCCGGCGTGACCATTCCACTGGGCGGCGCGACGGAAGTGATCGCCGGCGAAGGCATGATCGTCACGGCAGGCGGCATCGACTCGCACATCCACTTCATTTGCCCGCAACAGATCGACGAGGCGCTGTCGTCCGGCGTGACCACGCTGCTCGGCGGCGGCACCGGGCCGGCGACCGGCACGAACGCCACCACCTGCACGCCGGGGCCATGGCACCTGGAGCGCATGCTCCAAGCGGCCGACGGCTGGCCGATCAACCTCGGCTTTCTCGGCAAGGGCAACGTCAGCCAGCCCGCCCCGCTGATGGAGCAGATCGAGGCCGGCGCGATCGGCCTGAAGCTGCACGAAGACTGGGGCTCCACGCCGGCCGCCATCGACGCCTGCCTGTCGGTGGCCGATGCGACCGATACGCAGGTCGCCATCCACACCGACACGCTCAACGAGGGCGGCTTCGTCGAAGCCACCGTTGCGGCCATCAAGGGCCGCACGATCCACACGTACCACACCGAGGGCGCCGGGGGCGGTCACGCACCGGACATTCTCAAAGTTTGCGGCGAGGCGAACGTGCTGCCGTCGTCCACCAACCCGACGCGGCCGTACACCATCAACACGCTCGACGAGCATCTCGACATGTTGATGGTCTGCCATCACCTCGATCCGGCCATCGCGGAAGACATTGCGTTCGCCGAATCGCGCATTCGCCGCGAAACGATTGCCGCCGAAGACATCCTGCATGACCTCGGCGCACTGTCGATGATCTCGTCGGACTCTCAGGCCATGGGGCGCGTCGGCGAGGTCGTCATGCGAACTTGGCAGACGGCGCACAAGATGAAGGTACAGCGCGGCGCGCTCGGCACCGACTCGGCGCAGGCCGACAACTTCCGCGTCAAGCGCTACGTGGCGAAGTACACGATCAACCCGGCGATCACACACGGCATGGCCCATGAGATCGGCTCGGTGGAGGTCGGCAAATGGGCCGACCTGGTCCTGTGGGAGCCGGCGTTCTTCGGCGTGAAGCCGTCGCTGATTCTCAAGGGCGGCATGATTACGTCAGCGCTCATGGGGGACCCGAACGCGTCCATCCCGACGCCTCAGCCGGTGCACTATCGCGAAATGTTCGGCGCGCGCGCCGGGGCGCTGGCGCGCACGTCGCTCACGTTTGTGTCGCAGGCGGCGTACGATGGCGACGTGGCCGGCCGCTATGGACTGGCCAAGCGCATCGTGCCGGTGCGCAATATCCGGCAGGTGACCAAGGCCAACATGATCCACAATGACTGGCTGCCGCATATCAGCGTCGACCCCGAGACCTATCAGGTGATCGCCGACGGCCAGTTGCTGACCTGCGAGCCTGCGAGCGTGCTGCCGATGGCGCAACGTTACTTCCTTTTCTGACCTATGTCGCAAGCCCCCGAATCGCCCCCCTCGGCGGACAACGCCGCCCCTTCGACGACGCTTCGTCGCGTCGAGAAGCGCCTCGAGGCCGGACGCCTGGCTGCGCCGCTCATGCGGCGTGCCCCGGCGCTCGTGCTGCCGTTCGATGCGCGCAGCAAGAGCCGCCTGCGCGCCACGCTGGAGACCGGCGAAGACGTCGCCCTGTTCCTGCCGCGCGGCACTGTGCTGCGTGGCGGTGATGGCCTCGTGGCCGACGACGGCGGCCTCATTCGCGTGGAAGCCGCCCCGGAGACGGTGCTGCTCGTAACGGCCGCCACGCCGCTCGCGCTGACCCGCGCGGCATACCATCTCGGCAATCGGCACACGCCTGTCGAAGTGGGCGATGGCTATCTTAAGCTCGAGTACGACCCGGTGCTACGCGACATGTTGCTGCGACTGGATGTCGATGTGGCCGAAGCGCTGATGCCGTTCGAACCGGAAGCGGGCGCTTATGGCGGTGGGCACAAGCACGGTCATGACGCGACCTTTGCCGAGGACATGGCGCTCGCCCAGCGCGTGTTCCATGAGCACCATGGCCATTCGCACGACCAGGGTCATGACCACGACCAAGATCAAGGGCATGGGCATGGGCACGCGCATTCGCACGATCACAACCACGACCACGACCACGGTCATGTTCACGGCCCGGGGTGCCATCACGATCACTCGCCGGCTCACGTGCATGGCCCCGATTGCGCCCACTCGCCAAGTCACGTGCACGCCCCCGATTGTGATCACTCGCCGGCTCACGTGCATGGGGCTGATTGCGCGCACTCACACGCCCACGACGTTCATCGCGACCATGTCCATGCGCACGGCCCAGATGGCGTGCATGATCATGCCCGCGCACCGGACGATGCACCTCTTTCTGTGAGTTCGACCAATGACGGCAAGTCTGGCCAGACCGCTCACTGAAACGGTTGCCGCCGCGTCGCTGCAGTCGCTCGCGGCGCTGCTGCATCTCGCCTCCCCGGCGCTGCCCATCGGCGCGTTCAGCTATTCACAAGGGCTTGAAGCCGCGGTCGAACACGGCATCATTCACGATGCCCCGAGCGCCGAGCGCTGGATTGCCAGCCAGCTCGACGGCGTGTTCACGACCGGCGAGATGGCCCTGCTCGCCAGACAGTGGCGCCACTGGCAAGCCGGCGATGTCGCGTCGATCGCCCGTGCGAACGATTGGCTACTCGCCACGCGCGAGGCGGCCGAGTTGCGTGCGGAAACTGAGCAGATGGGCTGGTCACTCACGCAACTGGCGATCTCCCTCGAATGGGGGGATCCGATACAGCGCGAACACCTGTCCTCGCTGCGTCCGATCGCGTTGCCGACGGCCTTCGCCTTCGCGGCGCTGACGCATGGCGCTCCGCTGCTGGACACGCTCGTCGCTTACGCGTTCAGTTGGCTTGAGAATCAGGTGGCCGGCGCGCTCAAGGCCGTGCCGCTCGGACAATTGGCCGCGCAACGTGTGATCGTGGCATTGCGTCCTCGTGTGGTCGATGCCGCGCATCGAGCCGCATCGTTACCTGACGACCAGATCAATACGTTTTCCCCGGCGCTCGCCATTCTCGCGTCGCGTCACGAGACACAGTATTCACGCCTGTTCCGTTCGTGAGACGCGGTACGTCGCGTCTTCAATTTCCGTCATTTCGCTATTTCGTCACCTCCCTTTTTCTCCGCCGCCCACGACATTCGCCATGACGACATCTGCCAACACCCGTCGCACCAAAAAGAATCCGCCGCTGCGTGTCGGCATCGGAGGCCCGGTCGGCTCCGGCAAGACCACCCTGACCGAGATGCTCTGCAAAGCCATGCGCGAGCGCTACGATCTCGTCGTCATCACCAACGACATCTATACGAAGGAAGACCAGCGCCTGCTCACGGTGGCCGGCGCGCTGGCGCCCGAGCGCATTCTCGGTGTCGAGACGGGCGGGTGCCCGCATACGGCCATCCGGGAAGATGCGTCGATCAACCTCGAAGCGGTCGAGCGCATGCTCGAACGCTTTCCCGACGCCGATGTGGTCTTCATCGAATCGGGCGGCGACAACCTCGCCGCCACGTTCAGTCCCGAACTCTCGGATCTCACGATCTACGTGATCGATGTGGCCGGTGGCGAGAAGATACCGCGCAAGGGCGGCCCCGGCATCACCAAGTCCGATCTCCTCGTCATCAACAAGACCGACCTTGCCCCCTACGTCGGCGCATCGCTGGACATCATGCGTGCGGATACGCAAAAGATGCGCGGCATGCGTCCGTTCGTCATGGGGAACATGAGGGAAGGCAAAGGCCTTCAGGAGATCATCCGTTTTATCGAGGCGCGGGGGATGCTGGCTTGAGGTCATGCACGAAGCCGCCGGCCGGGGATACGTCAGTCGTGGAACGGGTAGTCCCTGGGCGGCCAGGGACGACTGACGTTGTGTAATGACAGGATGGTGACCGCGTTCTCCTTTAATCGATAGATGAGTTTGTAGCGTTTATGGGGCACCAACACCCGGGTGTTCCCCGCCCTGTGCGGACGCCCCATCGCCGGAAAACACCGCAGATGCCTAAGCGCGCGCTCCACGGACACATTCAGGTTCAAGGCTGCGCTGGGGCTGGCATTCGACAACTGGTTCCAGAGGATAACGCGTTCGCGCAGGGCATATTCCGACCAACGAATCGTCACACTCACAGCGAATCCAACAGCCTCCGGCGATATTCGGCGAACTGGGCGCTGACCACCTCATCAGGTACCGTGCGCCCGGCGTCGGCGTCCCGCAGCCCCAGTAGGATGCCCACAAACTCGTCGACGTGGATCTCGCTGGGGTCATGCGGGAACTCGAAATACGCTTCATTGAGGTCGACGGAGCATCCGGTCTTCACGACCTCGCTGGGCAGCTTGCGGCCGGCGGCCACGTCGGCAAGTCCACGGATCGTTGCGTCGTAGAGAATCTGCGCTTCTTCTTCAACGCTGAGCGCGTAATGCTCTTTGGGCTCAACGGGCTCAGACGGCTCGAAAGACGTGGAGGGAATGGCATGCACCGGCGCTTGGCGCGCGGCAAGATCGGCGCTTTGATCGACAATTGGCATCGTGACTCCTGACAAGGATTTGGGCGGGGGGCCATTCACACGAGTGTGACCAAATTAATCGTCAGGGATGGGGGAGTCAATCGGGTGGGATTGTTTCTCGGGCGATTCCTAGCCGGATCGCCCGCCTGTCTCAGGTCCGTTTCAGACTACCGCTGCGTCACGGAAAATCCATGCTCCCGCAGCAGTTGCAGCACCCCATGCGGGCCGCCGAGATGGAGCGTGCCGATGGCGACGAAGACCGGCTTGCCCGGGTCCGCCAGAAACAGCATGCGCGCCAGAAAACGTCGATTGCGCGAGTACAGAATGCGCTCGTCGATGGCATCGGCCAGTGCCACGTTGCGCCTCACCTGTGCCGCCTTGCTCTGCGACCAGTCGAACACCAGCTCGGCATCCCCGGCCCGCCACAGGCGATGCAACTCCTCGACCTGCGCCGTTGCCGTTTTGGGTGTGAGCACCAACTCCTGCGCCAGTAGTTCGTTCTGCTGGGCCGACGACAGTCCGGTGAAGGCATCCATCTGCTCCGCCAGCGATTCGAGACCGACGATGCGACCGCGATAGATATTCTCCAACTGGTTCTCGGTGCCGTACTCCGTTTGCAGATCGGCCCCCATCGAATCCAGCGTCTCGACGAGCAGCGCCGCCAGCCAGGGGCGCATGTGACGAATCTCGGCCAGCATCGCCGGATTGCCCTTGAGACGCGCGCGCAGCTTACGCCACAGCGGCCCCGGGATCAGCCTCGGCAGACAGGCGCGTGAGCACATGCCGTACTTCTGCACGTCGTCCTGGGACATCGTCAGGTCGTCGGGCGACAACTCGAACGCCACCACCGACGACACGCGCAGCGCATCGACCACGACTTTGCGAAACGGGTAGTCGTCCGGCTTGCCGACGTGCAGGGTGCCCATCACGTAGATGGTCATGTCGCCCTTGCGGGCTTCGTAGAACGGGAGATTGGCGCCGGGCGGCGATTCGCCCGGCTCGGGCACGACCAGCGGCAACGTTCGCGGCGCCACGGCTTGCGGCGTTACGATCGACGCCGCGTCCAGCGTGATGGCGAACGTCATCAGCAGGCAACCGAGCAGCCAGCCGGCCAATGCAGCGCCCCGACTCACATGCGTCGCGCGTGGTGGTCCACCCAATCTCGTCATCCCTCAATGTCTTCAACCCGATGGCACGCCACCAGACGCTCGTCGAGCTTGCGCAGTTGCGGCACTTCTTCGCGGCAACGGTCTATCGCGTACGGACAGCGCGGCGCAAACGCACACCCCGGCGGTGGCCGCAGCGGCGAGGGCAACTCGCCGGTCAGCGCCATCTTCACGCGCCGCTCGGCGGCCTTGATCGCCGGCGTCGCCGACATCAGCGCCTTGGTGTACGGATGCAGCGGCTTGCCGAACACGGCGGCCTTGGGGCCGTGTTCGACCGCCCGGCCGAGATACATCACCATGACGTCGTCGGCCACATGCTCGACCACGGCGAGATTATGCGACACGAATACGTAACTCGTCGCGTATCGGTCCTGCAAATCCATGAAAAGATTCAGGATCTGTGCCTGAATTGAGACATCCAGGGCCGAAACTGGCTCGTCCGCGACCACGATGGCCGGCGACAGGATCATCGCCCGGGCGATCGCCACCCGCTGCCGCTGCCCGCCAGAGAACATGTGCGGATAGCGCGCCACATGTTCCGGACGCAGCCCCACCGTGCGCATCATCGCCGCGATCGTCTCGCCGCGTTCGGCACGGCTCGCCGAGGTGTTGATGGACAGCGGCTCGTCGAGCGCCTGCCCCACCGTCTTGCGAGGGTTGAGCGACGCATACGGGTTCTGGAACACCATCTGGATCCGCGTGCGCAGCGGCGCCAGCGCCCCCGCCGACGCCGCCGTGGTCTCGGTCGCGTCGACCACGAGTCTGCCGGACGTCGGCGCTTCGATCAACGTCAGCACCCGCGCCAGCGTCGATTTGCCGCACCCCGACTCGCCGACCACGGCCAGCGTACGACCGGCGGCCAGCGAGAACGACACGCCGTTGAGTGCCTTGACCGTGGCCTGTGGGCGCATGAAGCCACGATTGACGGTGTAGAAACGCGTCAAATCGTGGGCGGCGAGCACCACGCGGCTGCCGTCGCGGCCAGCTTCATGTGCGGCCGGGGCCTGCGGCACTCCCGGAGGTGTCGCGAAAACGGTTTCACTCATTGCGCTCCTCCTGTCGTCCGTTCGTCCGCCACCGCATGCGGTAGCGGCTTGAAGCATCGCACCTGGGGCGAGCCCGACGCGTTCGGCCCGACGTAGGGCTTCAACGCCGGGGGCACCGTGCGGCAATGGTCGTCGGCATACGGACAACGCGGCGAAAGCAGACAGCCCGTCGGCCGATCGTCGCGCCCCGGCACCATGCCCGGCAACGTACGCAGTCGCCGCACGCCCCGGTTGTGCTCGGGAATCGCTGCGAGCAACGCCTCCGTGTAGGGATGATGCGGGGCATCGAACAGCGCCGGCACCTGCTGGTTTTCGATCACCTGCCCCGCATACATGACGGCCACCCGGTGCGCGACTTCGGCCACCACGGCGAGATCATGGGATATCAGCACGAGCGCCATGCCGTGATCCTTCTGCAATTGCAGCAGCAAGGCCATGATCTGCGCCTGGATGGTGACGTCGAGCGCAGTGGTCGGCTCGTCGGCAATGAGCAGCTTCGGGCGACAGGCAATCGCCATCGCAATCATCACCCGCTGGTTCATTCCGCCGGAGAGTTGATGCGGATACGCGCCGACCCGGTTCGCGGCATCGGGAATTTCGACCTGCTCCAGCAACTCGACGACGCGATCGTGCAACGCACGTCCGCGCAGCCCCATGTGGCGGCGCAACACCTCAGCGATCTGATAGCCAACGGTGTAGCTCGGATTCAGGCTGGAAAGCGCGTCCTGAAAGATCATCGACACGTCGCGGCCGACGATGCCGCGCCGCTCGCGCGCCGACGCGCGCAGCAGATCGCGTCCGTCGAAGCGTACTTCGTCGGCGCGTACGCGGCCTGGCGCGTCGACCAGCCCCATGAGCGCGAGCATCGTCACGCTCTTGCCCGAACCGGATTCGCCGACCACGCCAAGAATCTCACCCTGGCCGACGTCGAGGTCGATGGCCTCGACGGCGCGTGCGCCGTCGAAGTCGACCGAAAGATTTCGAATGGAGAGCAGGCTCATGCGATTCGCTTCAGTTTGGGGTCAAGTGCGTCGCGCAGGCCGTCGCCGACCAGGTTGATGGCGAGCACCGAGATGACGATCGCAAGTCCCGGCAGCGTCACAATCCACCAGGCACTTTCCATGTAGTCGCGTGCGGAGGCGAGCATCGAGCCCCACTCGGCGAGCGGCGGCTGCACGCCCAAGCCGAGAAAGCCGAGCGCCGCCGCATCGAGAATGGCCACCGAAAAACTCAGCGTCGCCTGCACGATGAGCGGCGCCGCGCAGTTCGGCAACACCGTCGAGAACATCAGTCGCAACGTCCCCGCCCCGGCCATGCGCGAGGCAATGACATATTCGCGCTGCAACTCGCCGATCGCCGCCGCGCGCGTCAAACGCACATACGCCGGCAACGTCACGATCGCGATGGCAATGGTCGTGTTGGCGAGGCCCGGGCCGATCACGGCGACCACGGCCACGGCCAGCAACAGCGACGGCAACGCCATCATCATGTCCATCAACCGCATGATCGGCGTGTCGAGCCAACGTGGAAAGAACGCCGCCAGCAGCCCCAGCAGAATGCCCGGAATCAGCGAGAGCACCACCGACGACAGGCCGATCCAGAACGACAGGCGTGCGCCATAGATCAGACGCGAGAGAATGTCGCGGCCTGCCTCGTCGGTCCCGAGCAGGAACTGAAGGTTGCCGCCGTCGAACCAGGCGGGCGGAATCTTCACGAAGTCGCGATATTGCTCGATGGGGCTGTGCGGCGCGATCCATGGCGCGAAAATCGCCGCCACGAACATCGACAACAGCACGATGGCCGCGGCCGTTGCACCACGGTTCGCGGTGAAGCTGCGCAGGAACTCCCGGAACAAACGCCCACGAGGCGTGGCCGTCACGGCGGCGGGGGACGGCAGCGTAGCCGGTGTATCGCTCATGATTGACGTTCCTCAATGCCGGATGCGCGGGTTGACGACGCCATAAAGCACGTCGACCAGCAGGTTGACCAGGATCACGCCCGTTGCGATGAGCAAAATGCCGCCCTGCACCACCGGATAGTCGCGTCGCAGAATGGCATCGATCAGCCATTTGCCGATGCCGGGCCACGAGAACACGTTCTCGGTCAGCACCGCACCGGCGAGCAGCGCGCCGACTTGCAGACCGATCACGGTGATGACCGGAATCAGCGCGTTGCGCAACGCATGCACGACGATCACGCGCCACGGCGAGAGTCCCTTCGCACGCGCCGTACGGATGTAGTCCTCGCGAAGCACTTCGAGCATGGCCGAGCGCGTCATGCGGGCAATCACCGCGAGCGGCACGGTGCCGAGCACAATGGTGGGCAGAATCAGATGACTCACCGCGGAACTGAACGCCCCTTCGTCGCCCGAGAGCAATGTGTCGATGAGCATGAAGCCGGTAACGTGCGGCACATCGTACTCCACGCCAATGCGGCCGGACACGGGCGTCCATTGCAGGTAGACGGAGAAGAACATGATGAGCAGCAGGCCCCACCAGAAAATCGGCATGGAGTAGCCCGTGAGGGCCGCGCCCATCGTGGTGTGGTCGAGCATTTTGCCGCGCCGCAGCGACGCCGCCACGCCGGCCGGCAAGCCGACGGCGAGCGCGAAGATCATTGCGCACAGGGCAAGTTCGAGCGTCGCGGGAAAGCGGGCGAAGAACTCGTGAAGCACCCCCTCGTTGGTGACGATGGAGCGCCCGAGGTCGCCTTGCGCCGCGTGCTTCAGATAGACGAAATATTGCGTGGTGAGCGGCTGATCGAGACCCAGGCGCTTCATCGCCTCGGCATGCATGACAGGGTCGAGATTTCGCTCGCCCACGAGCACTTCGATCGGATCGCCGGGAATCAGGTGAATGAGCGCGAACGCCAGGACAGTGATGCCGATGAACGTCGGGATCACCATGCCCAGTCGTCTCATGACGAATCTCAGCATAGGAGGTTTCCGTGGGGGCTTCGCGCACCGCCCATCCCCTGTGCGGGGACGGATGGCGCTATGCCGCGTGAATCAATCATGGACGATCCTTTGTCCTGTTGCGGCAGGCGGACTCGGGCGCGGCGGCCGAGTCTGCCTGCGTGATACCGGGATGACGACGGATGGCGACAGGTAGCGACCGACACCCGGCGTCAGCCGGATGCGGTCATCAACGCGCCACGCCGGGTGCCTTACTCCAGCGATACGCCAATGAAGCTGTTGCGGCCGAACGGGCTCAGCTTGAAGCCCTTCACGTTCGTGGCCATCGGCTTGTACTGCGTGGAGTGCGCGATGGGCGAGAACGGCAGTTGTTGCGCGAAGATCTCCTGTGCCTGCGTGTAGAGCTTCGTGCGCAAGGCGACGTCCGTGGTCTGGCGTGCTTGCTTGATGAGATCGTCGAACGGCTTGTAGCACCACTTCGAGAAGTTGTTGCCGTTGACCGAATCGCAGCCGAGCAATACGCCGAGCCAATTGTCCGGATCGCCGTTGTCGCCGGTCCAGCCAATGAGCAACGCGTCGTGCTCACCCGCCTTGGCGCGCTTGATGTACTCACCCCACTCGTACGTGACGATATTGGCCTTCACGCCGATCTTCGCCCAGTCGGCCTGAATCATCTCGGCCATGAGCTTGCCGTTCGGGTTATACGGACGTTGCACCGGCATGGCCCACAGCGTGATTTCCATGTTCTTCACGCCCGCCTTCTCAAGCAGCGCACGGGCTTTCTCCGGGTCGTAGCCGGCCGACTTGATGTTCTTGTCGTAGGACCACTGCGTCGGCGGCATCGGTGCGCCGTTCGACAACTGACCGGCCGAGCCATAGACGGACTGGAGAATCGCCTTCTTGTTGATCGCCATGTCGAGTGCCTGGCGCACTTCCACACGATCGAGCGGCTTCTTCTGCACGTTGTACGCCACGTAGCCGAGGTTGAAGCCGACCTGGTCCGGCATCTTGAGCTTCGACGCCTTGCCCTGCGCCGCGATCTCGGCCTTGATCGCATCGACATCGGCCGGGCGCGGGTAGGTCGTGATCTGGCATTCGTTGCGCTTGAGCTTCTGAATGCGAACGTTGGCGTCGGTCGTGATCGCGAAGATCAGCTTGCTGACCTTCGGCGGCAGACTCGTGTTCCAGTATTCCTTGTTGCCATCGAAGCGCAGCGTGGCGTCTTTCGTATAGCTGCGGAAGATGAACGGCCCGGTACCGACCGGCTTGAGCGCGATATCGCGAGCGTTGTTCACCGCGAGCAACTTGTCGGCGTACTCCTTCGAGAGGATCGATGCGAACGGCATCGCCAGGTTCTGAAGGAACGGGGCGTCGACCTTCTTCAGCACGAAGCGAACGGTGTACGGATCAACGACCTCGATGTGGTCGATATCAGCCTGCAGCCCCATGTCGACGAAATACGGAAACTCCGTCGGATAGGCCTTGCGGAAGGGCATGTCGCGATCGCCCATGCGATCAAAGGTGAACTTCACATCCTCGGCGTTGAAATCACGCGTCGGTTTGAAGTACTCCGTGGTGTGGAACTTGACGCCCTTGCGCAGATGGAACGTGTAGATCTTGTTGTCCGGCGAGATGTCCCACGACTCCGCGAGTGAGGGCATCACGCCCGTCTCGCCCGCCTTGAACGCGATCAAGCGATTGTAGATGGCGTCGGCAGGATCGAAATCGGTGCCGGTGGTGAGCTGGCCCGGATCGAAGCCGGCCGGGCTGCCCTCGGAGCAATATACGAGGGTCTTGTTCGGGATTTCGACAGCTGCGGCGGGCCGGATCACGGCCACACCGGCAAGCAACGTCGCAGCCAAAAGCAAACGCAGGGTGTGAGTCTGTTTCATAGGCTCCTCGGGATCGGGTGTGATGCCCGGCAACGGTCTGTCGCCGAGCCTACCGGGGATATTACTGAAGCTTCCCCCGTGCTACAACACGCCAAATCCCTAGCAAACCGCCTATTTGTGGTGTTTTTGATTAGGAAATCACTGAATTGTGATTAGAATTGACTTCCCATCCGCCCTACCGGTTGGCAAACGATTTCGCTACTCGTTACAGGCCGAGTCGCTGCCACATCGCCTTGGTAGCCGACGCCGCATTGAGGGTATAGAAGTGCAACCCGGGCACGCCCTGCGCGAGCAGCCGTTCGCATAGCGCCGTCACCACGTCGAGCCCGAAGGCGCGAATCGAGTCGCGGTCGTCGCCAAAGCCTTCGAGACGCTTGGCAATCCAACGCGGCACTTCGGCACCGCACATCTCCGAGAAACGCATCATCTGCGAATAGTTCGTGATCGGCATGATCCCCGGCACGATCGGCACGTCGACACCGAGACGCGATGCATCGTCGACGAAACGGAAATAGGCATCCGCATTGAAGAAGTATTGCGTGATGGCCGCATTCGCCCCCGCCTTCACCTTGTGGGCGAAATGCTCGAGGTCCAGGCGCGGCGACTTCGCCTGCGGATGGTACTCCGGGTAGGCCGCCACCTCGATGTGGAACCATTCGCCGGTTTCGGCACGAATGAACTCGACCAGCTCCGACGCGTAACGAAACTCGCCGATTTCCCCCATCCCCGACGGCAGATCGCCGCGCAGCGCCACGATGTGGCGGATGCCGTGTTGGCGATACGTCTGCAGAATCTCGCGGATGTTGTCCTTGGTCGAACCGACGCAAGAAAGGTGGGGGGCCGCCTCCACGCCTTCGCGTTGGATTTCGACAACCGTATCGAGCGTACCCTGCTGCGTGGAGCCGCCGGCACCGAACGTCACCGAGACAAACTTGGGACCGAGCGGGAAGAGTTGCTGGCGCGTGGCGCGCAGCTTCTCCGCGCCCTCCGCCGTCTTGGGCGGGAAGAATTCGAAACTGAAGGAAGGTTGCGTCATGATCGTTCTTTTATCGAGAGAGTCGTTCATGCCGCGCGCGTCGCGTGCACGAAGAACTCCCGGTTGCCGTCACCGCCAGCGATAGGACTGTCGAGCCATGCGGCTACCGTCAGTCCCAGCGTCTCACAGGCGGCGCGGATTTTTGTCTCCACTTGCGCATATTGCGCGGCATCTCGCACCAGGCCGCCGCGGCCAATGTGCTCACGCCCCACTTCGAACTGCGGTTTGACCAGCATCAGCAAATCGCCGGTCGCGCCCAGCAGCGGCGCCACGGCCGGCAACACCAGTGTGAGCGAAATGAACGACACATCCCCGACGATCAGGTCAAAGCCTGCCTCCGGGACAGCCGCCATCGTCGACGCCTGTTCGCCCTGTGCGCCGCCCCCCACCGCCTGCTGCGCCAGGCGCGCATCGAGCGCCTCACGCGACAGATGCCGCGCGTTGATCCCTTCGAGCGATACGAGCCGCGGCTCGCGCGCCAGACGTTGATGCAGTTGCCCGTGACCGACGTCGACCCCGACCACCCGCGTCGCCCCCGCCTGCAAGAGGCAGTCGGCAAAGCCGCCGGTCGACAACCCGACGTCGAGCGCAACGCGGCCGGTGACGTCGAGCCCCGTTTGCGCCAGCGCACCGGCCAGCTTCAGCCCGCCGCGCGACACGTAGCGGTCCTCGCCGGGCAAGCCGTCGGCGGCGGCACGCACTTCCAGATCCTCGTCGCTCGCCACGACCTCGCTGGCTTTCTTCACGGCCGTTTCGGTACCCGCGTAATAAACACGTGCGGCATCGATCAGACGTTGCGCGGCGGTGCGCGATGCGGCCAAGCCTCGGGCGACGAGGGCTTGATCGGCACGAAGGGCTTGCGACATGACAGCGAATTTCCTGCAATACAAGGTCGACGACGACGCGTCGACCGTTACACGTTGGTAGCGCGGTCGCCGCCGAACACCAGCGCCGACAGAATCCACGAGATCAGGCTGTACAGCAGCGAGCCGAAGAGCGCCGCCCAGAAGCCCGAGACTTCAAAGCCCTTGACGACATGCGCCGCCAGCCAGAACAACAGCGCGTTGATCACGAAGATGAACAACCCGAGCGTGAGCACCGTGACCGGCAACGTCAGCACGACGAGCAACGGCCGGAGAAACGCGTTGATCAGACCGAGCACGATCGCAACGACCAGGGCCGTCCCGATGCCCTTGAGCTGAATGCCTGACACAACGTGCGGCAAAACGAGAAGTGCGATGGCATTGATGAGCCAAATCAGCAGCAGACGCATGGCAAGCTCCGAAGAACAGGCCGATGCGGGAGGTCAGTCCCGGCACCGGCAGTGACAAAACCCAACGCGGCGGCGTACGATGCCGCCGCGCAAAACCGCTGCCCGTCACCCGTGCCTTGCAGCGCACTGGCGACGGTCGGCAAGACACGTTATTGATGGGTAGCGATCGCTACCGATCAATAACGGTAGTGCGCCGGCTTGAACGGACCGTTCTTGTCAACGCTGATGTAGTTTGCCTGATCGTCGGTGAGCACCGTCAATTCGGCGCCGATACGTCCCAGGTGCAGGCGCGCGACCTTCTCGTCCAAATGCTTGGGCAGCACGTACACGCTGTTCTTGTACTTGTCGCCATGCACGAACAACTCGATTTGCGCGAGCGTCTGATTGGTGAACGAGTTGCT
Organism: Pandoraea cepalis; assembly: GCF_902459625.1. Taxonomy (NCBI): domain Bacteria; kingdom Pseudomonadati; phylum Pseudomonadota; class Betaproteobacteria; order Burkholderiales; family Burkholderiaceae; genus Pandoraea; species Pandoraea cepalis. The sequence continues at coordinate 402,864 of NZ_CABPRY010000001.1, read as the reverse complement.
CATCACGAACGACGGGTGGCCCGTGGCGCAGCCCAGGTTCACGAGGCGGCCTTCCGCCAGCAGGATGATGCGCTTGCCGTCCGGGAAGATGATGTGATCGACCTGCGGCTTGATGTTTTCCCACTCGTACTTGCGGGTCGACGCCACATTGATCTCCGAATCGAAGTGACCGATGTTGCACACGATGGCCTGGTGCTTCATGGCCGCCATGTGGTCGTGATCGATCACGTGGAAGTTGCCCGTGGCCGTCACGAAGATGTCGGCCTTGTCGGCGGCGTATTCCATCGTCACCACGCGGTAGCCTTCCATCGCGGCCTGCAACGCGCAGATCGGATCGATTTCCGTGACCCACACCGTGGCGCCCAGACCGCGCAGGCTTTGCGCGCAGCCCTTGCCCACGTCGCCGTAGCCCGCCACGAGGGCGATCTTGCCGGCGATCATCACGTCGGTCGCGCGCTTGATACCGTCGACCAGCGACTCGCGGCAGCCGTACAGGTTGTCGAACTTCGACTTGGTGACCGAGTCGTTCACGTTGATGGCCGGGAACGGCAGCGTGCCGTCCTTCTCCATCTGATACAAACGGTGCACGCCCGTGGTGGTTTCTTCGGTCACGCCCTGGATCTGCGCCAGGCGCTTGCTGTACCACTGCGGATCGATGGCGATGTGGCGCTTGATCGATGCGTACAGCGCGACTTCTTCCTCGTTGGTCGGATTGCCGACGACCGACAGATCCTTCTCGGCCTTGCTGCCCAGAATCAGCAGCAGCGTGGCGTCGCCGCCGTCGTCGAGAATCATGTTGGCGAACTCGCCGTTCGGCCATTCGAAGATGCGGTGGCTGTATTCCCAGTATTCGTCGAGCGACTCACCCTTGAAGGCGAACACGGGGATCCCGGCGGCGGCGATGGCCGCCGCGGCGTGATCCTGCGTCGAGAAGATATTGCACGAGGCCCAGCGCACTTCGGCGCCCAGGGCGGTGAGCGTCTCGATGAGCACGCCCGTCTGGATCGTCATGTGCAGCGAGCCGGCGATGCGCGCGCCCTTGAGCGGCTGGCTGGCCTTGAATTCGGCCCGCGTGGCCACCAGACCCGGCATCTCGCTCTCGGCGATGGTCAGCTCTTTGCGGCCCCAATCGGCCAATTTGATATCGGCAACATGGAAATCGGAGAATTTTGAATCGACTACGGCGTTCATCACGCCTCCTTTCTCTAAAAGACTAGATAGTTGGGACGTGAGCGCCGTTCTTGGGGCCCACACGCCATGCGCTCCGGAAGTAACCGGCGGCCGGCGGGGCCAATAGGAAGGATCTTGAGCCTGGCAGCACCGTGGCTGTCGCAACGCTCCTCAAGACCCCGGCATTGTAGCAAAACTGATGCGCGCCGTCGGGGCAAGGGCGACGCCCGAAGGGATATTTTTCGAGGGGGAGACGCGAACGGCGCGGCGCCCGTGCCGACCGGCCGTCAGATGGGCAGATGGGCGAGCAACGGCGCGGCAAAGACCATCACGATGCCGTTGATCATCATGACGAGACTGGCCACGACACCCTCTTCGCTACCGATCTGGCGCGCCTTGGCGGTGCCGAAGCCGTGGGCCCCCGCGCCGAACGGCGCGCCGCGCGCCATGCGGGTGCGCAGCGGCAACCACGACAGCAGCGCCTCGCCGAGCAACATGCCGATGAACCCGGTGATGATGACGAAAAGCCCCACCAGATCGCGCGAGCCGCCGACCTTGTCGGAGACCGCAAGGGCAAACGGCGTCGAGATCGACCGGGCGAGCAGGCTGCGCGCCATCTCGGGGGGCAGCTCGAACAGGCGGGCAAGCACGAAGGAACTGCCCACGGCCACGACCATCGCGACGAGAACGCCGACGATCAGTGCAAAGGCATGCCGGCGAATGATGTCGCGATGCTCGTAGATCGGTACGGCAAACGCGATCGTCGTCGGGCCAAGCAGCCACACGAGCCAGCGCGAGTCCGAGATGTACGTCGTGTACGAAATGTCGCCGCCGACCATCACGGCGATGAGCAGGACCGGCGCGAGAATGGCCGGGCCGAGCCACACCTTGCCGAAACGTGCATAGAGGCGCTTCGACACGTAATAGAAGACGACCGTGAGAACGAGCAGCAGGAGCGCCGTATGATTCATGGCAAGACCCGGCAAGCGCCAGCAGGATTGGGCACCGCTGCGACAGCGGCGGCTTGGCACACGTCACGCATCAGCGGACATCGTGCGCGTGCGCACGGCGAACGAGGGCACGCTTGAGATGACGCTCGGCGCGGCAGGCCAGATCGACCGCCAGCGCCGTCGAGACCATCACGAGCACCGTGCCGACGCCGATCACGGCGAGCAATTGCAGGCCCTCTTGGCGCAGCAGATCGGTGTATTGCATGACGGCCGCGACCATCGGCACGAAGAAGAGAATCATTTCCGCCAGAAACCAGTCGGCACCGCGCTTGATCTTCTCCGTCTTCAGCACACCGCTCATGAGCAGTGCCACCACGGCGAGCAGCCCCAGTACGCCACCCGGCAGCGGGAGATGAAAATGACGCGATGCAGCATCCGCCACCAAATAGATACCGGTGAGCAGCGCGATCTGCCAAACCACGTCCACCACGCCCTTGCTACGGCGATACATACGGCTGGCAATCATCTTGGTCATGGCGGGCTCCCGGGTGTGACATCAATATGAGACCGAGTATAGGAAGCACCGCAACATAAATATAATGAATTAGAATTATCAAATCGATTCCAAATTGGAATAATTTAAGTATTAACCCTAATGGTGCGTGAGAAAGCCATACAGGACGGGGCTTTTCAGCTGATGGCACCAATGCGGTGCACAAGAGAGATCCAAAATGGAACTGCGCGCGTTGAGAGGATTTGTGGAAGTGGTGCGACAGCAGAGCTTCACGGCGGCGGCCGAGGCGCTGTTTGTCACTCAGCCGACCGTGAGCAAGATGGTCAAGGCGTTGGAAGACGAGTTGGGTACGCCGCTGATGTTGCGCGAGGAGCGCGGCATGGGCCGCAGGCTTCAGTTGACCGATGCGGGACGCGTCGTCTTCGAGCGCGGGCAGGATGTGCTCGCCGCTTACGCGCGCCTGCAGCAGGAGGTGGCCGATCTCGAGACGGTCGCGCGCGGCGAATTGTCGATCGGAATTCCGCCGCTCGGCGGCGACTTGTTCATCCCGGTGATCGGCGCGTTTCATCAGCACTACCCGGATATCGAGATGAAGCTCTTCGAAACCGGTTCGCGTGCCATCGAACAGGCGTTGCTGGCCGGCGACATCGAATTGGGCGCCGTGCTGCTGCCGGTCGATCCCACGATTCTCGACGTGCTGCCCGTGTGCCATTACCCGTTGCGGTTGATTGCACCGCGCGATTCACGCTGGGAAGGCCGCGCCTCCATCGGTCTGGGCGAGTTGCGCGACGAACCGTTTGTCTTCTACGGCGAGGGATTTGCCTTGTCCGAACTGGTCATCACCGCATGTCGTCGCGCGGGCTTCACGCCCAAGATTGCGGGACGTTCCAGCCAGTGGGACTTCATTGCATCGATGGTGGACAACGGCGTCGGCATTGCCTTGCTGCCCGAGCCCTTCTGCGCGCGGCTCGACCCGAAACGCTTCGTGATCGCGAACGTGCGCGACCCCGAGATTCCGTGGGATCTGGCGATGGCGTGGCGGCGCGACTCGTATCTGTCGCACGCGGCGCGACGCTGGCTCGCGCTCGCGCGCGACCTACTCGGCCCGGGCGGCGACGGCGAGGCCAAGGCGGCCATCGCCGGCGGCGCGCGGCGCACGTGACATCCAGCCAACGTCGACACCCCTATGCCGACGGCACGCCGTCCCCGACCATCGCAGGTCGTCCAACACGATCCGGTGATTGCGGTATCCTTGCCGCTGACCTTTTCCCTTGCCGCGTGAGCGCGGCGCATCGACACTCATGCGCATCATTACCGCGAATCTGAACGGCGTGCGATCGGCCGCCAAAAAGGGCTTTTTCGAGTGGTTCGGCAATCAGGACGCCGACATCCTGTGCGTACAGGAAATCAAGGCGCAGTTGCCGGACATGACGCCGGACTTCCTCACGCCCCACGACTACCAGGGCCACTTCCATTACGCGCAGAAGAAGGGCTACAGCGGCGCGGGCGTCTACGTGCGGCGCGAGCCGGACGACGTCGTCGTCGGCTGGGGCAATGCCGAGTTCGATGCCGAGGGCCGCTATGTCGAAGTGCGCTACGGCAACCTGTCGGTCATTTCGGTGTACATCCCGTCGGGTTCGAGCGGTGAGGAACGACAAACCGCCAAGTTCCGCTTCATGGCCGACTTCATGCCGCACCTGCTCGCGCTCAAGGCGGCGAGACGCGAGGTCGTCCTGTGTGGCGACGTGAACATCGCGCACAAGGAAATCGACATCAAGAACTGGAAGGGCAACCTGAAGAACTCAGGCTTCCTGCCGGAAGAGCGCGCCTGGCTTACACAGCTGTTCGACGACCACGGCTATGTCGACGTCTTCCGCACGCTCGACCCGCGCGCCGATCAATACACGTGGTGGAGCAATCGCGGACAAGCCTATGCGAAGAACGTCGGCTGGCGCATCGACTACCAGATCGCCACGCCCGGCATCGCCGGCAAAGCCAAGACGACCTCCGTGTTTCGCGACATCAAGTTCAGCGACCACGCGCCGCTCACGGTCGACTACGATCACGCGCTGTAATCCAGACGCCCAACGCGCCGGCACGCTCGTGCCGCGCCCGAGCCATACCATCACAGCGAAGGCGACGAAGGGGGCCTGCCCCCTCGCGTCAGCGCGACCCGCTTGCCGCGGGCACGCCATCGCCATCGTCATCGTCGGCCCCCCAGGGGGCGACCTTCGGCAAGAGCAACATGCCGGGTACGGCCAGCACCGTGCAGATGAGGAAGAAGGTCACCCAGCCCACGCCGTCGACGATATACCCGGTGCCCGCGTTCGCGAACGTGCGTGGCACCGACGCCAGACTCGTGAACAGCGCGAACTGCGTCGCCGTGTAACGCGGGTCGGTTGTACGGGCGATGTAGGCGGTAAACGCCGCCGTGCCCAACCCGGCCGTGAACGCTTCGAAGGCGATCACCGCGCCCAGCCCCGTGACGACCGGCCCTGCCTTCGCCAGCCACGCGAAGCCCAGCACCGACACCAGTTGCAGCACGCCGAACACCCATAGCCCACGGTTGATGCCGAGTTTGATCAGCCAGACCCCGCCGATGATGCCCCCCGCCACGCTCGCCCACAGGCTCGTCGCCTTGGCGACCACGCCGATCTGCGTCTTCGTGAATCCCAGATCCAGGTAGAACGACGTGGCCAGCGACGTCGCCATCGAATCGCCCAACTTGTAGAGAAAGATAAACGCGAGCACCAACAGCGCCTTTGTCCAGCCGCCGCGCGTGACGAACTCGTGGAACGGCTCGACCACCGCCTCGCGCAGCGTCTTCGGCGGCGTACCGCGAATCGCCGGCTCCTTGACGACGAGCGTCATCACGATGCCTGGCAGCATGAACGCCGCCGTCGCGAAGAACACCTGCGACCACGGCAGATGATCGGCCATGATGAGGGCCAGCGACCCCGGCACGAGTCCCGCCACCTTATAGGCATTCACATGCATCGCCGTGCCGAGACCCTGCTCTCGGTCGGACAGCAACTCGCGCCGATAAGCATCCAGCGAAATGTCCAGACTGGCGCTGAAGAACGCCAGCGCGGCCGCGAGCGCGGCAATCGTCATCAGGTCGCGCTGCGGCGAATACGTTCCCATGAGCGCCACCACACCGGCCACCAGCAGTTGCGTGACGAACATCCAGCCGCGTCGCCGTCCCGGCTTCCATCCGAACACGTTGGGTGCGAAGCGATCCATGAGCGGCGCCCACAGGAACTTCCACGTGTACGGAAACTGGATGAGGGCGAACAGGCCGATGGCCTTGAGGTCCACGTGCTCGCTGCGCAGCCATGCCTGCACCAGGTTGAGCAGGATGAACAGCGGCAAGCCGGAGGTGAAACCGAGAATCACGCAGATGAGCATCCGCGTGGGGTGGAAGACGCGCCCGTCGTCGGGCGGCAGCGAATCGGTCATGGAAAGGACAGTTGGGGCCAGCCGCCCGCGGTGCACGGCACCCGGCCCCCTTTGCCTTCACCCGCCAGGGGCCCGGCGCTTCGCTGCCCCGTTAGCTGCCGTCGGTTCAGGAACGCTTGACGCGATAGACCGCAAGACTACCACGCCAGTTCGCGCCCACGGACACGAGTCGCCCGTTATGCAGCACGGCCCGATCGAGAATCTGCACACCGACGTCCGGGGCCAGCGCCTCGAAGTCCTTGATGGTCAGCACGCGCACGTTCGGCGTGTTATGCCACTGGAACGGCAGGCTCTTCGACACCGGCATGCGTCCCTGCAACACCGACAACCGGTGCGGCCAGTAACCGAAGTTCGGGAACGACACGATCGCTTCGCGGCCGACCCGCACGGTCTCGCGCAGGATGTCCGCCGTGCGGTGAAGGGTCTGCAAGGTCTGCGACAGGATGACCGTATCGAAGCTCTGATCCTCAAAGAGCTTCAGCCCGTCTTCCATGTTTTGCTGGATGACGTTAATGCCGCGCTGCGCCGAGGCCAGCACACCGGCGTCGTCGATCTCGACGCCGTAACCGCTCACATCGAGTTCGTCGATCAGCAGACGGAGCAACGAGCCGTCGCTACACCCGAGATCGAGCACCTGCGACGACGGTTCGATCCATCGCGCGATCACCCGGAAGTCGGGCCGCTCGGCCAGCGACGCCGAAATGCGGCCGCGCGACGCTGCGAGCGCCGCCGCCTGGGCGCTGTTCCCCGGTACCGTGGACTGACTCATACCCCGACCTCCTGGGCGATACGTTCGTAGTAGGCGCGCACCAGGTTGTGATAGCGCGCATCGGTGAGCAGGAAGGCGTCGTGCCCGTGCGGCGCATCGATCTCGGCGTAGCTCACGGTACGGCGCGTGTCGAGCAGCGCCTTGACGATCTCGCGCGAGCGCGCGGGCGCGAAACGCCAATCGGTCGCGAACGACACAATCAGGTACTTGGCCGTGGTGTGCGACAACGCCTTCGCCAGATCGCCACCCACGGTGCGGGCCGGGTCGAAATAATCGAGTGCGCGCGTGATCAGCAGATAGGTGTTGGCGTCGAAGTACTCGGCGAATTTGTCGCCCTGGTAGCGCAGGTACGACTCGACCTCAAACTCCACGTCGAAGCTGAAACGATAGCCGTCGTCCTGCGCGTTGCCGTCGCCCTTTACGCCGTCGGCCATCACCTCGGCACGGCGCAGCGCGCGGCCGAACTTGGTCGCCATGTCCTCGTCGGACAGATAGGTGATGTGGCCGATCATGCGCGCCACGCGCAGCCCGCGACGCGGCACCACGCCATGCGCGTAATAGTTGCCGCCGTAGAAGTCCGGATCGGAAAGGATGGCCGAGCGCGCCACTTCGTTGAAGGCGATGTTCTGCGCCGAGAGCTTCGGCGTGGAGGCGATCACCAGACAATGCCCAATGCGCTCCGGATACATGATGCTCCACGCCAACGCCTGCATGCCGCCGAGACTGCCGCCCATCACTGCCGCGAACTTATGGATGCCGAACGCATCGGCCACGCGCGCCTGCGCGTTGACCCAGTCCTCGACGGTCACGACGGGGAAGCGGGCGCCGTACGGTGTGCCCGTGGTTGGGTCGAGACTCATCGGCCCGGTCGAGCCGAAGCACGAGCCGAGGTTGTTCACGCCGATGACGAAGAAGCGATTCGTGTCGAGCGGCTTGCCGGGCCCGACCATGTTGTCCCACCAGCCGATGTCCTTGGGATTGTCGGCGGCGATTCCGGCCACATGATGCGACGCGTTGAGCGCGTGACACACCAGCACCGCATTGCTGCGATCGGCGTTCAATTCACCGTAGGTCTCGACCATCAGGTCGTAGCCGGCGAGCATGCTGCCGTTCTGCAGTGCCAGCGGCTCAGCGAAGTGCATCCGCTGCGGTGTGACGATTCCGATTGAAGATTCCATAACTCCCTTTCCGAAACATGCCGGGGCCGGCGCCCCAGTCGACAAGGGTCGACGGACGGCGTCCTGAAGCGTTCTGTGCGGGAAAAGGGGTCGACGGGAAAACGGCGGCGTGCGCGCACGACCTCTTTAGCCGCATTTTTAATGAATGCCCTCTGCCGGGGAACCCTCAGTCAGAGTCATTCGCGCGCCCGCAAGCGAGTCACCAAATCGGCGCGCCAATCATCGCATCAAGGCCGGTCAAACGTACGTCGGCCTCGGCGCGGGAAGCAAAAGTATAACGTAATCCGCGCCGTCGGCGCAGACTTGGGATCTTAGCGCAGGAGCGCGGCGATCTGGGGCTCGGCCCCCTCGACCGGCGAGCGCTTGAAGCCGCTCTTGGCGAAGCGATGCCAGCGGCCGAGCACGTAGGACACGAGCAGGTTGGCGCGCGAGTTGGCATCGAACGTCTCCGGCAGCGTGCCCTGTGCACACGCCAGACGCAACACCTGGCGCAGCGACGCCTCGATGCGGTCGAGCAACTGGTTCATGCGCTCCTGCAAGCGCTCGTGTTCGCCGACCAGCGCTTCGCCGGTCAGCACGCGCGTCATGCCGGGGTTCTTCTCGGCGAACCCGAGCAGCATCAGCACGATGGCGCGCGCTTGCGTCACGCCGTCCTGATCCTGCGCGGAGATCTGGTTGATCAGACCGAAGATGGTCTGTTCGATGAACTCGATCAGACCCTCGAACATCTGGGCCTTGCTCGCGAAATGGCGATAGAGCGCCGCTTCGGAAACGTCGAGACGCGCGGCGAGCGCGGCCGTGGTGATCTTTTCGCCCTTGGGCGTCTCGAGCATGGCGGCAAGCGTCTGCAATACCTGCACCCGGCGCTCACCCGGCTTGGGGCGGGTTGTCTTCACCGGCGCGGGCACGGCCTCAAGCGCATCGGCGGCGCCGTAACCGGCACCGCTCGAAGAGTTTTCCTGCTGCATCGTCTGGTCGTTATCGGTAGGTATTTTTGGGTCGGGCGGCTCGGGCTGCGCGTCTTGCACCGGCCCCGGTCGCAAGGCGCGCCCGTAACTCGCGCAGAGATTGTACTTTGATATCCACGTAGTGTGGGCGCCCACTGCGCGGCATGGCATCGCCAAGACTGTTTCTGGCCGGCAGATGCCCCGTGATCCAGACCGTCTTGATACCGAAATGCCGGAGGTGCTTGAGGTGGGAGCGCGTGTCTTCGACCAGCCACGTCCGATACGGCGCGAGGCCCTCGCGCACCAGCAGCCGACGCAACATGATCGCATCCGGTTTGGCGCGCCAGGCCCGGCGGTCCGCCATGTCCTCGATGCTCACGCAGCGCTCGAAATGTCGGCGAATGCCCAGTGCCTCGACAATCGGCAGGGCGTAATGCGCGGGCGCATTGGTCAGGAGAATCTTGCGCCCTGGCAAGCCGGCGAGCAGGCGGGCGATCCCGCGCTCGGCGCGCAGCACCTCGACCAGCGGTGGCAGCTCGTGCACGCGCGCCAGAAACTCGTGCGGATCGATGGCGTGATGCTTGATGAGGCCGAGCAGCACGGCCCCGTACTTCGCCGTGTAGTCGGTACGCAGACGATTGGCTTCGTCGGGCGGCAGCCCCAGCTTCTCGACGATATAGGCCGTCATCGCGCGATTGATGCGCGGAAAGATCGCGTGCGACGCGCGATGCAGCGTGTTGTCCAGATCGAACAGCCAGACCGGACCGCGCGTGCCGTGTTCGCTGCGGGCGCGGGGCGCCCGGCGTCGCCGGCTCAGAACGTGAGAAGAAGACACGAAGATAGCGGATTCATGCGAGGAGATACGGGGAGATGGTCACCACGCCCCGACAATCGCCCTTCCTGTCGCAGAACACGGTGCCACCATGACTAGGCACGATGCTAGCGCGCGAATCCCGCTTTGACAAACCTGGGGGGGCGCAGCACCGCCTCACCAGGGGATCGTCCCCCCCCGGAACGATCCCCTCGCTTGAACAGCACGCGATGCTGCGCGTTCTGGCGTTGCGCTGACGTCTTGATGACGTCTCCATGACGTCTTGCGTCTTGTCGCCGGCGCGACCGGTCAGAACGTGTGCTGAATGCCCAGCATCGTGCCGAACTGGTTGCCCCCCGTGGCGACCGAGCCGCCGGCGGCAATCGCCACCGCGCCATTCTGGCTGTTCGCCACCCAGCCGACCAGGCCATACAGCGACGTGCGCTTCGAGAGCGAGTAGGTGGCGCGGCCGATGAGCATCGTCGCGTTGGCACGGCTCTTCAACTGGTAGCGAATGGCCTGCGCGTCGAACGCCCAGGTGATCGTCGGCAGATAGGTCAGGCCAATGAAGTAGATGTCCGAGCGCAGCGAGGCGGCGTCGGCGCTCACGTTGCGGTGAATCCAGCCACCGCCCACGCGTCCCGTCGACCACTTGTAGTACGCGTTGATGACCGAGTGCGAATCGGTGTAGTGCGAGCTGGTCAGCGGTGCCGCGGCGCCGGTGTTGCCGCGCATCTGGTCGTAAGACGCCGAAATACCGAAGTTCTGGTAGTCGTAGCCGATCAGGCCGGTGAACTGCTTGCAGGCCTGGTAGTTGCCGGCAACGTTGCCCGCGCAGTTCGTGGCCGACGGGCCGCCCGCGGCCGAGCCATCGCGCCCGAAGCTGTAGGTCGCGCCAAGCGTCACGCCGGAGAATTTACCCATGTAGCCGATGGCGCTGTCGCTACGCGCGCTGGCGATGTAGGGATCAATACTGGCCAGCGAGAAGATCGACGGTCCGATCACGTCGGCGTTGCCCGTCACATAGAACGTCATGTTGTTCTGGCGGCCAAGGAGCACCGTGCCCCAGTCGCCCGCGAGACCCACGTTGGCCTGGCGGCCGAACAGACGTCCGCCGTAGTTCAGGTTACCCGTCCCCGGCTGGAAACCGCTTTCCAACGTGAAGACGGCTTTCAGGCCGCCGCCCAGATCTTCCGCGCCCTTGAGGCCGAAGCGCGACGGCACCTTGCCCGTGAGCGTCGGCTCGCCGATGAAGCTGCCGCCCGTGGCGGCGTTGTTGTAGTAGGCGATGCCGGTATCGACGATCCCGTACAGCGTCACGTTGCTTTGCGCGTGCGCCAGGCCCGCCCCCAGCAGCAGGCCAGCGGCCAATGCATGTTTCACTTTCACTTCTGTCCCCTTGTTTTTGAAATACACAGCAACTACAGACTTCAACCTCCGGACCGTTGGCAACCTCGCCGGCCCAGACTTTTGCAAGACGGCATGCTGGCCGCCTCGGGTACTGCCCTTGGAACCACCGCCCTGACTGCGCCCTCCGCCGGGTTCAAGTGCATGGATGGCGCGACGTGCGGTGCTGATTTTTCCTCACGCGTCGCGTACGAAAGTGAAACGCGCTTCGCGGCGGGCAATGCGCCAGCCCTGCGCGGTCCGCACAAACGTGTCCTCGAATTCCCCCATCACCTGAGGGCCCTGTGCCGGACGTCCGAACGGCCCCGGCACATCGTGTGCCGAGCCGCTCCAGAGCAGCACCGTGCAACTGCCGATTGCGCGCGTCGGCGCCGTGACATCGATCAGCACGTTGCCTACGAGGTGCCGCGTGAGCCGATCCACCGGACGCTGCGCATAGGCAGCCGCAATGGCGACGGGGCCAATGAGCGCGTCGCCGTTGGGGCGCACGAGCACCCCCGTCTCGGCAAACAGCGCGGCGAGTCCCTGCGCGTCGCGCCGGTCGTTGCAGGCGACGAAGCGCATCACCAGGTCGTGGCAAGCCTGTTTGGCCAGCAGGGCGTCGAGCGATTGCGGGTCGACGCCGGGCGTCAGGTCCTGATCGGCGGCATCGTTCGTCATGCGTCGCGCCCCTCGGAGGATTCGGTGTGCGACGCGGACCGTGCCAGCCAGGACCGCATGGCCTGCGCCACTTCCTGCGGGCGCTCCATCGGACTCATATGGCCACTGTGTTCTATGACGTGCAGCACGCTCCCCGGGATGAGCCCCGCCATCACTTCGTGACGCGCGAGCGGGCTCCAGGTGTCCTGCCGGGCGCACAACACGAGCGTCGGACAGCGAACGCCGGCCAGCAGCGACGTTGCATCCGGTCGACCGAGCAATGCATGAATCTGGGCGGCGAACTGATCGGGGTGGCTGCGCTCGATCATGTCGAGAATCGTGCCGAACAGCGGCGTGCCGATCTGGTCGGGATGCACCATACCGGTCGCCCACACTTGCCCCATCGCCCGCATGCCGGCTTCGCGCGCGCGAGCGAGCAAAGCCGCGCGTCCGGCACGCTCCTTCTCGGCCGCCTCGCCGTCGGGCAGCGCCTGATAACCCGTGTCGAGCAGCGCAAGATGCGTGACGCGATGCGGTGCGCGACGCACCACCTCCAGCGCCACGCGTCCGCCCATCGAGTGCCCTGCGAGGGCGAAGCATGGCGCGGCGGTACTTGCCAGCACGTGATCGGCCATCGCGTCGATGGTGTCGAGCATGCCCCACGTGGGAACGCGGCAATCGTATTGCGGCAGCGCTGCGGCGGTGGCCGCCCAGGCCACGTGATCGCAAAGCAAGCCGGGGAGCAGGAGCAACGGGGAACGTTCGACACTCATGGCTTTCCTCCCTGCGGCCAAGCACGATTCGGTATGCACACCTCGCCGTCGAAGAGCCAGCGCGCCGTGCGCAGCAGGCCGGCGCCGGCAACGTCCGGCGCACCGTCGGCATCGACGCCAAGCGCGAGGCGCACGGTGAATTCGCCCGTCGGATGTTCGATGGCGAGCAACGGCGCGTCGTTGTCCGGCACCACGGCCATCGCGTGGCAAACAGTGCCCGGCAGCGCGGCAGCCGTCGCCACGCTGACGGCCGCCAACACGCCGATGGACGAGTGGCAACGATGTGGAATGAAACAACGTGTCGCGAGGGCACCGCCGGCCTTCGGCGGCGCGACGAGACACATCTTGGGCACTGTGCGCGAACGCACGTCGCCAAGATGCATGCGCGGGCCGACAGCCAGTCGAATTGCCTCGATCCGGTCGCGCATCGCCTGAAGCGCTGGCGCCGAGTCGAGCTGCTCGCAAGACTCCGCGCCAGTGATGCCCAGGTCCGCCGCGCGCAGGAGCACGAGCGGCATGCCGTTGTCGATGCATGTCACCGTGATGCCGTCCACGACATCCTGACGCTGCCCCGTCGGGAACAGCGCACCGCAGGAGGAACCGGCCGTATCGCGAAACATCAACGGAATCGGAGCAGCCGTTCCCGGCACACCGTCGATGGCCACGTCGCCGTCGTACTTCACCATGCCGCGCGGGGTCTGCACGGTGGCCACCGCCACCTGCCCCGTATTGAGCATGTGAATGCCGACGTCCGTCACGTTACCCGGTGCGCTCACGAGCCCCCGCTCGATCGCGAACGGCCCCACCCCGGCGAGCAGGTTGCCGCAGTTCTGTCCGTAGTCGACCCGCGCTTCGTCGACCACGACCTGGGCAAAGAGATAGTCCACGTCGGCGTCGGGCCGCGTGGCGCGCGAGACGATGGCGACCTTGCTCGTGAGCGGATTCGCACCGCCCATGCCGTCGATCTGACGTGCATCGGGCGAGCCCATCGCCGCGAGCAGCACGGCGTCGCGCGCAGCGCCCTGCGCGGGCAAATCCTCGGCGAGGAAATACAACCCCTTCGAGGTGCCGCCCCGCATGACGGCCGCCCGGATACGCGTTTGCGAATGCGTCACGTCGCGGTCCTCATTCGCCTTGCAGCTCGTCGAGCGAATCGACGTAGCGCAAGCCCTTCGCGGCAAGGCGTTCGCGCATCTTGTAATAGTCGAGCCCGAGCGTGCCGCCCGCGAGCACACCGCGCTTGTAGGTTTCGTCGGCGCCGCGTGCGGCCGCCGCCTGGGCCACGGCCTCGGCGTTCGCGAACGGCACCACGACCACGCCGTCGTCATCCGCGACGATCACGTCGCCCGGGTTCACGATCTGATGGGCGCACACGACCGGCACGTTGACCGAGCCGAGCGTCTCCTTGACCGTGCCCTGTGACGAGATGGCCTTCGACCACACCGGAAACCGCATGTCGGTGAGCGTGCCGATGTCTCGACAGCCTGCATCGATGACGAGGCCGGCGACACCGCGCGCCTTCATCGACGTGGCGAGCAGGTCGCCGAAGTAGCCGTCGTCGCAAGGCGAGGTCACGCCGACCACCACGATGTCGCCCGGCTGCGCCTGCTCCACGGCAACGTGCAGCATCCAGTTGTCCGAGGGCGGCGCGAGCACCGTGACCGCGCTGCCGGCCACCGCAGCGCCGGCGTAGATCGGGCGCAGGTACGTGGCCATGAGGCCGAGCCGGCTCTGCGCTTCGTGCACCGTGGCGCTGCCTGCGCTGCGCAGCACGTCGAGCGTGGCGGCATCGACACGGGGAATCTGACGAACGACGACGCCGCGGATCATGACAGTTGCTCCGTCACGACCGGTGTGAGACGCATCAGGCCCTCCGCGTACTTGATGTCGCGCGCGGCGGCGATGCCGATGTTGCGCTTGGCCTGCACGCCGCGTTGCAACGCCACACGCGTGTAGTAATCCCACAAGTGCTCCTGCCCCGCCATGCACTCGATGGCGGCACGCTTCGTGTCCCACACCGGCGTGATATCGACGAAGGTGTTCGGAATCCACTCGCACTGTTCGGTCTGATGCGGCTCGAACGCGAGCACCGCCGGGGCACCGATGATCGTCTCGCCCGGCTTGTGGCCCTCGGCCTGCGCAATGACGCGGGCTTCCTGCGTCACATGCATCGCCAGCGGGTGATCGAAGTTGTACGGGTCCTTCTCGGAATGGCTCAGCACGAACGACGGTTGCAGCTCGCGGTAGATGTCGACGAGCCGGAAGAGCGTCTCGTCGGACACGCGCATCGGGTAGTCGCCGATATCGAGGAATTCGATTTCCGCGCCGAGAATATCGGCCGCGCGCTGCGCTTCTTCGCGACGCGCGACCTTGACCTTCGCCTCGGTCATGTCCGCGCCCTTGCGCCAGAGCTTGGCCGACTCGCCACGCTCGCCGAAGGACAGGCACACGACCTTCATGCGATAGCCCTGCGCGACATGCGTGGCAATCGTGCCCGCCGCACGCCAGACGAAGTCCGCCGAATGGGCGCTGACCACAAGGCCGGCCAATCCGCCGGTGAAGGTGTGCTGTGATGTGCTCATATGTTTGACGTCAATACGTGTTGTGCTGTGCCCGTTCAGGCGCTTTCCAGGCCGACCAGCGTGCCGAGCAGTTCCGGCGATGCGGCCAGTTCGCTGCTGCGTCCCGCCCAGACCTCGCGGCCCCGGTCGAGCACCAGTGCGCGGTCCGTCAGCTCCAATCCCAGTTCCGCGTGCTGCTCCACGAGCACCACGCCCATGCCGCCGTCCGCGCGCAGCTTCCAGAACGCATCGACCAGTTGATCGACGATCACCGGTGCAAGCCCTTCGAACGGCTCGTCGAACAGCAGCACGCGCGGATTGCCGATCAACGCGCGGCCGATGGCCAGCATCTGCTGCTCGCCGCCCGAGAGTTGGTTGCCCAGGTTGCGACGCCGCTGGTGCAGGCGTGGGAACAGGTCGTACACGCGATCGAGCGTCCAGGCGCCGGCGGCCGTCCCCATCGCGGACACCTGCAGGTTTTCTTCGACGGTGAGCGACTTGAAGATCTCGCGTTCCTGCGGCACCAGCGCCAACCCGGCGCGTGCTCGCTTGTACGCCGGCCACGACGAGATGTCGTCATGCCGATAACGCACCACGCCGCCGTGGCGCGTGGTCAGTCCCAGCAGGCTGAGCAGCAGCGTGCTCTTGCCCACGCCGTTGCGACCGAGAATGGCGAGCGCTTCTCCCGACGCCAGACGCAGGCTCACGTCTTCGAGCACAATGGTCTCGCCGTACCCGGCGCTGAGCCCGCTGGCTTCAAGCACGATGTCAGTCATGATGGCGACGCCCCAGATAAATGTCGCGCACGCGCGGATCGCGGCGCACGTCGTTCTTCTCGCCTTCCATCAGCACCGCGCCTTCGACCAGCACCGTGATGCGGCGCGCGAACCGGAAGACCAGATCCATGTCGTGTTCGATGACCATCACCGCCACGTCTTCGGGCAAGCGTTCAAGCAATTCGAACAGCTTGCGGCCCTGCCCCGACGGCACCCCGGCCACGGGTTCGTCGAGCAGCAGCACCTTGGGATCAAGCGCCAGACCGAGTGCGATTTCGACCTGACGACGTTGGCCGTAGGCCAACTCGTCGATGCGCTTGCCCGCGAGATCGAGCATGCCGAGCGCGCGCAAACGCTCCGCCGCTTCCTCCACGAGCGCCGGACGGCGCGCGAGCGGCTTGCCGATGCGAGCGTCGAGGCCGCCGCGCGCCGTGAGGGCGAGCGCAACGTTCTCGGCCACGGTGAGCGTGTCGAATAGCGTGTTGAGCTGGAACGTGCGCGCCAGCCCGAGCTTCACGCGCTGGTGCGACGGCATCGACGTCACATCGGTGCCGCCCACGCGCACCACACCGGCGTTCGGCTTGAGCACGCCCGTGAGCAGATTCATCAGCGTGCTCTTGCCAGCGCCGTTCGGGCCGATCAGTGCGTGTCGCGCGCCCACGGGCAGCGACAGACTGACGTTGCGTGTGACGTCGAGCTGGCCGAAGCGCTTGGACAAACCCTGAATGTCGAGTGCGGCGCTCACGGCGTCACCTCCTTGTCCGTGGTCGTTGCCTGGGTGTTGCCGACGGTGTGCGTCACGCTCGCGCGCGGGTCGCGACGCCGCGCACGGTAGACGCGAGCGGCAAAGCGATCCACCAGTCCGATCAGGCCGTCGGGCGCGAAGCGCACCACGACAATGAGCAGCACGCCCAGGGCGGCGAGCCAGTTCGTCGGGTCGATGGCGGCGATGCGATCGGACAACACCATGAAGACGATGGCACCGAGGGCCGCGCCATAGAGGCGTCCGGTGCCGCCCAGGGCAAGCATCACGAGCACGTTGGCCGACAGCGTGAACGACAGTGCGTCGAGGGCCACGATATTGTTGACCTGTGCCGAGAGCGCACCCGCTACGCCGGCCAGGGCCGCGGCGAGGGTGTAGAGCATCAGGCGACGCAAGCCGACGCGCACACCGAGCAGCGACATACGCGTGGCGTTCTCCCGAATGCCCTTCACGGTCAGACCGAACGGCGAGTTCACGAGGAATTGCGCGAACAAATACACGACGAGCAGCACGGCGAGTGCGTAGAGATACGCCGTATGTCCATAGATATCGAACTCGAACTTGCCCAGCACCGGCGCGATGGTGTAGCCCGTCAGGCCGTCGTCGCCCATCGTGATCGACTTCGCGACGTTGCCGGCCTCATAGAGCAGCGTGGCGCACACGAGCGTGAGCATGATCTGCGTGAGCCCACTCACCCGTAGCACGACGATGCCGGTCACGAGCCCCACCAGCGCCGCTACCGCGGCACCCGCTACCAGCCCGAGCAGCGGGTCGGGCGAGACGTGCAGCGCGAAGAGGCCGGCCGCGTAGGCACCGCTGCCGAAGAATGCCGCGTGCCCGAGTGTCTCGATGCCGCAATAGCCCTGCACGAGATCGAGCGAGAGCGCAAAGATGATCATGATCAGCACGCTCGTGGCTAGCGCGAGATACAGATCGGCGAAGAAGTAAGTGGCAACGGCGGCGAGAAGCAACACCGCATCGAGCGCACCGAGACGTTTGCGTCGCAGCGCGGGGACAACGTGCGCCGTGCCTGCGGCCGACGGCAGCGGATTCGTATGAGACATCATGACCCTCCGCTCAGGCGCGCCCGACCAACCCTTGCGGGCGGATCAGCAGAATGGCCAGCACGGCCAGGTAAATCATGAAAGCGCCGAGCGCTGGCACGTAATAGCGACCGAGCGTGTCGATCAGGCCGAGCAGCAGACCTGCATAGAGCGAGCCGCGCAGACTGCCGAGACCACCGGCCGCCACCACGATCAGCACGAGCACCAGATACTTCAGACCGTAGTAAGGCTCGAGCGGCAGGATCTGGCTCGACAGCGCGCCGCCCAGTCCGGACAGCCCGCATCCGATGGCAAATGTGATCGAGAACACGAGCGGCACGTCGATGCCAACGCAGCGCGCCATGCGCGGGTTGTCCACGGCCGCGCGCAACTTCGCACCGAACGGCGTGCGCTCCAGCCCCCACCAGATGCCGAGGGCCACGACCGCGCTGCACACCAGGGCGAAGATGCGATAGACGGACACGGAGAATGCACCGAAGTCCCATGTGCCGCGCAGCGCCTCGGGAATGGGAATCGACTGCAGCTCGGTCCCGGCGAGATGCTTGGCCAGCGCACAGATGATGAACGCGAGCCCGATCGTCATGAGCAGTTGCCCCAGACCGTTGGCCGTGTAGACCCAGCGATACAACGTGCGTTCGAGCACAGCACCGAGCACCATGGTGCCCGCCACCCCGACGAGCAACGCGGCGAAGAAATCGAGCCCGGCACGCTGCATGGCCCACAAGGTGAAATATCCGCCGATCATGGCGAAGGCGGAGTGCGCGAGATTGACCACGCGCATTACGCCCAGCGTGACCGTGAGACCCACGGAGATGAGGAACAGCAACATCCCGTAGGCCACACCGTCGATCGACAACGACAGGAAAGTGGCAAGCGATTGCGTCATGACGAATTACCGAACGAACTGAGCGACAACGCCTGCGTTACTTGGCGGCCACTTGGGGGTGGCTCACATGCCACGGCTCGACCACCGACTTGAAGGTCTCGATGGGCTTGTTGCCCAGCTTTCCGTCGATGTTCTCCACCCGGCGGATATACACGTTCTGCACGATCTCACGCGTCTTCGGATCGATCGACACCGGACCCCGGGCGCTCGTCCAGGCGAAACCCTTCACCGCGGCGATCGCCTTGTCGCCATCCTTCTTGCCCTTCGTGGCCTTGATCATCTGTGCGATGACGGTCATCGAGTCGTAGGCCGACACCGAGGCAATCGACGGCAGCGCCCCCGGACCGTACTTCGCTTTGTAGGCCTTCACGAACGAGGTGTTTTCCGGCGACGTCAGGTACGGCGAATAATGCAGGGCGGTAATCGTGCCGATTGCGCTGTCGCCGATGGCCGGCAAATCGGACTCCATCGTCTCCGTCGTTGCGAAGAGCTGGATACCCGCTTTGTCGAGTTCGCGCTCCTTGAACGCCTTGACGAACCCGGCTGACATCGGCCCCACCGGCATGAACAGGAAGAGGGCATCCGGCTTGGCATCGCGAACACGTTGCAGATAACTCGAAAAATCGGTCGTGCCGAGCGGCACCTTCACTTCGGTGGCAATCTTGCCGCCCGCCTTCTTGAACGTCTCGCTGTAGGCGTCGATCGCGTCGTAGCCCGGCGCGAAGTCGGCCACCACGATGGCCGCATTCTTCACGCCCTTGCTGGCGGCGTACTCCACGAGCGGCACGCTCACGGCCCACTGCGTGAAGCCCGTGCGCACGAAATACGGCGACTTGAGCGTCACGCTGGACGTGCCCGAATTGCCAATGACGAGCGGCGTCTTGGTCTGCGTCGCCACGTCGGCCATGGCCAGCACGTTCGGCGTGAACGAGCCGCCGAACAGGTACTGCACCTGATCGCGCACCACCAGCTCCTGCGCCAGCTGACGCGTGCGTTGCGGATTCACGCCGCCTTCGTCACGCTCCAGGATCACGAGCGTGTCGTCGCCCACTTTGTTCTTGTGCTGCTCGAGCCACAGGTTGACGCCGCGACGATACTCCGTGCCCCACCAGGACGCCGAGCCGGAGAACAGCCCCAGCATGCCGACCTTGATTTCCTCGGCACGCGCCGAGACAGCGGTGAATTGGCAAACACTCGCAAGTGCTACAGCAAGCCACAGATGGCGCTTCATCATGGTGTCGTCTCCTCGTCGGCGTCGAGCGCCGCTCCGTCTTTTCGATGTGGCGCGCCGGGGGGCGAGCCTTTTCAAGGTATGGGAAACAGCTTAGGCAGCCGAGCGCGGCGCGTCGAATGAAACTCCCGCGTCGAGCGTCGCGTTTTTCGTATATCCCCGAGATTTCCCTTACGTGACGGGACGCATTTCGCGAGCGAGATTTCGCAGTGCGAGACGTTTTGCGTTCCCATGGTGGAACGCCCGCCGCGAAAGGCGCGGCGGGCAGGCGTCACGGCACATTTCAAGTCGAATGACTCGGAAGGAAGAGAACGCGTCGCCACATGCAAGCCATGGCGAAATCAGCGAATTTCGCCGCGCTCGCGAACCGTATCGCGAGCCTGACACGCGTCTTACGTCGGATGCTGCATTGTCGGGGCCATCGCGCGCAACTCGTCGAGCAATTGCTCAGCAGCCGGGGACAGCAAACCGTCGCGCCGCGTGGCGACACCGATCGCACGACGTGCATGCTGCAACGGCACCGGTACGACGGCCAGCTCGCCGGTGCGCAACTCCGACGTGATCTGCACCGGCGAGAGCAACGCAAGCCGGTCGCTCGATGACAATAACCCGCGCACCACCGGTGAACTGCTCGCGTGCACCTGCGTACGCGGCAATGCCAGACCCTCCGCATGAAACACGCGCTCGAATACCCGGCGTGCGGGCGTGGAGGGCAGCGGGCTCACCCAGCCGTACTCGGCCAGTTCCGCGAGCGTGGGCGTGCGGCCCGGCGACAGGCATGGGTGATCGGCACGGGCGACCACCGACAGGTGATCCTCGAACAGCGCCTCCTGGCGAATGTCCGGCGGCACGTCGCTCGCTCGCAAGGCACCGACGATCATGTCGACGTCCGCCTGTCGCAACTGGCGAATCAGGGCTTCGTAGGTGCCGTCCACCACCGTCACGTTCAGATACGGCGACTGGTACAGCAGACTGTCGATGGCCTTGGGCAGCAGAAAGCCGCTGGACAGCGGCAACGCGGCCACGATCACGGTGCCTTGCTGACGCCCCCCGAACGGCGCGAGTTCGTCTTCGGCGATCGCCAGCTCGGCCAGCGCGCGCTTGACCGGGCCAAGCAACGCCTGCGCCTCGTCTGTCAGACGCGTGCCGCGCGGCGTGCGTCGAAACAGCTTGATGCCGATCAGATCTTCGAGCTGATCGAGATTGCGCTGGATGGTCGGCTGAGAGCATTGCAGGCGGCTCGCCGCGAGCGGCCCGCTACCCAGCTCCGCGACCGCGATAAAGCTAGTGAGTTGCTGCGGGGCGACGACCGCCGCGAAGCGACTTGCCGCCCGCGCGCCACCGTCGGCCTGCGACGCCGTGGCGGCAAACGCCTCGCGATACCCGTTGGCCAACTCCGTGAGTGCACGCGAGGCGCGCACGCCCAGGCGCTGGCCAGCCGCATTCGGCGTCAGACCGCGTCCACTGCGGTGAAACAGCGGGAAGCCCAGCGCCGACTCGATGTCGGAAATCGAGCGTGCGACGGCCGACTGCGAGAGATGCAGCATGCGCGCCGCACGCGCAACCGAATCGCATTCCAGCACGGCGACCATCGCGCGCAGGCCACGCAATTTTCGACACAGGAGCGTCGCCTCGTTGCTCTGCGGCGTACGACTCCACGTGCCGCGCTCGTGACAGGCGAGCTGAGGGGCGGCCAACGGTGTGGTCAGGCTGATGGAAGTGTCGATGGACATGCGCGGTGCGTCGCCGGGCTCAGCGCAGGGTCGGCACGCGACGCGTGGCCATGAACTCGTCGAGCGTCTCGCCGCGCATGAGCGCATAGACTTCGAGGTTCGTCTTGCGCACCACGCGAGCGAATTTCTCCAGCACGAAGAAATTCACGCCGTGACGCACGAGGCCAAGCCAGTCCTGCGCTTGCACCATCGCCTGTTCGTCGGCGGTCAGACCAGCGGCGGTCATCGCGGCAACGGGGTCGCCGAGAAACGTCTCGCGATTGTCGGCGCGAATCATGTGCCAGAAGAAGCGATTGAGCTTGAGCGTGCGATGGCTCACGCGCAAGTCGAACGCGTAAGTGCCGGTGATCGCGTCGATGCCTTCGAGCTGCGGATTCATGCGGCGTCCTCCTCGTAGAGGGCGACGGTCATGGCCGTCGTCGTCGCCAGGTAGTAGTTCAGATGCAGACGCTTGATGCGCGGGCCCAGCGCACCGCGCATCGACAGCCACATGATTTGCTCGACGCTCTCGGCCCCGCCGCGCTCGACGTAATCCACATGCCTGAGTTCGGTCAGCGTCTCGGGCTGATGTTCGAGCAACGACAGGAATTCGCGATCCCACGCTTCGTCGTTGTAGCCCGCGCGCTCGCCGTGGATCTGGTGCGAGAGACCGCCCGTGCCCACCACCACCACGCGCAGATCTTCCGGATACGACTCGATGGCGCGGCGCACGGCCTGACCCAGGCGATAGCAGCGGCGCCCCGTTGGCAACGGATATTGCAAAACGTTGATGGCGATCGGCACGACCGTTCCCGGCCAGTCCGGCTTGTGCGGCCACAGCAGCGGCAGCGGCGACGCGCAGCCGTGATCGATGGGTTTGTCCTGAAAAACGGTGATGTCGAACTCGTCGTTCACGAGCGACTCGGCAATGTGTGCCTGCAGCGCGACGTCGCCCCGAATCGGCGGCAACGGACGCAGCCCGGCCCCTTCGTCGGCGATCGGGAACGAGTCACCCACGCCGAGCGCGAACGTCGGATACATGTCGAAGAAAAACGTGGTCGCGTGGTCGTTGTAGAAGAACACCAGCACATCGGCCTGCTTCTCCGCCAGCCACTTCGCCACGGGCTCGTAGCCCTGGAACAGCGGCGCCCACGCGGGATCCTGCTGCTTGCCCTTGTCGTACGCCACGCCGATGGTCGGCACATGCGACGTACCGATCCCCCCAATGATCTTTGCCACGTGAAGTCTCCGTCGTTTGTCTTGTCATGCGTGGGCGATGCCATGCGATCCCCCACTGTTATGCTGCGGCGAGTCTATACGGGATCCCATATGCACATAAAGCAGGGTATTTACTGATGCAATGTCTTATTATGGGATCCCATAATAAAAAAGCCGGGGCTGGAAGCCTCCAGAATGACCGGCACGGATTCCCGCCATCGAAAGGAGACGCATGCTGCATCCCACGCCCACCACGGTTCAGTTGCGCGAGATGATTCTCAAGGGTGAGCTTGCGCCGGGCGAGCGTCTCGCCGAAGCCAAGCTCGCGGAGCAACTCGGTGTCTCGCGCATGCCGGTGCGGCAGGCATTGCCGGTGCTTGCCGAGGAAGGCCTGGTCGTGCGTGCCGGTCAGCGCGGCTACGCGGTGCGAGCGCATACGCGTGAGGAAAGTGTCGAGGCGCTGCATCTGCGCGGCGCGCTCGAAGGTTATGCCGCGCGTCTGCTGGCCGAAAAGGGTGCAAGCGCCGAGCTGCTCAAGCAGTTGCGCGACCTGTTGGCCGAAGGCGACGCCCTGCTCGCCGACCATACGATGACGGCCGAAGTACAGATCGGTTACGCGTCGCTCAACGCGCGCTTTCATGACCTTCTCGTCGTCGGTGCGCGCAATCCGCTGCTCGAAGGCTTCGTCGCGCGCTGCAATCTGGTGCCTTTCGTCGCGCCGCGTACGGTGGCCTTCGGACACAAGGACCGACGCCAGTACGCCGACATCATCGCGTACGCGCATCGCCAGCATCACGCGATTGTCGAGGCGATTGCCGCCCGTCAGCCCGATCGCGCCGAGTTCATGTGCCGCGAGCACATCGTCACCCAGGAACACAGCATGGGCGCGCAGTTGCTCTGACACGCGCCCCTCGACTTCATCCCGAGCATCCTCTATCGACACGAGAGCGCGCCCGTCGACGGCGCGCCAAGGAGACAAACGATCATGTTTCTGAAAAATACCTGGTACGTCGCGTGCACGCCGGACGAGTTCGCCGACAAGCCATTGGGCCGCAAGATCTGCAACGAAGCGATGGTGTTTTTCCGGGAAGCCAACGGCAACGTCGCGGCCCTGGAAGACTTCTGTCCGCATCGCGGCGCGGCGCTGTCGCTGGGCTTCGTCAAGGACGGCCACCTCGTTTGCGGCTATCACGGCCTGACGGTCGACGGCGGCGGCAAGTGCACGAAGATGGTCGGCCAGCGTGTCGGCGGCTTCCCGAAAACGCGCGCATATCCGTGCGTGGAGCGTTACGGCTTCGTGTGGGTCTGGCCGGGCGACGCCGCGCTCGCGAATCCCGACGAAATTCCTCACCTGGAATGGGCGGTGAGCGATCAGTGGGCTTACGGCGGTGGCCTGTATCACATCAAGTGCGACTATCGACTGATGATCGACAACCTGATGGACCTGACGCACGAGACCTACGTGCACGCGACGAGCATCGGTCAGGACGAGATCGAGGAAGCCCCGCCGAAGACGACGGTCGAGGGGGACAGGGTGATCACGGCGCGTCATATGGAGAACATCAAGGCGCCACCGTTCTGGGCAAGCGCGCTGCGCGCGAACGGCCTGGACGACCAGGTGCCGTGCGACCGCTGGCAGGTGTGCCGCTTCACGCCGCCAAGTCACGTGATGATCGAAGTCGGTGTGGCGCACGCGGGTCATGGCGGTTACGACGCCCCGGCCGACAAGAAGGCCGGCAGCATCGTCGTCGACTTCATTACGCCCGAGACCGACGAATCGATCTGGTACTTCTGGGGCATGGCGCGTAACTTCAAGCCCGAAGATGCCGAGCTGACCGCCGCGATCAAGCGCGGCCAGGGCCGTATCTTCGCCGAGGACCAGGAAGTGCTCGAAGCCCAGCAACGCAACCTCTCGGCGTATCCGGAGAAGAAGATCCTGAAGCTCAACATCGACGCCGGCGGCGTGCAGTCGCGCAAGGTGCTCGATCGGCTGATCGAGGCCGAACGGGCCGGACGGGGGAACGTGGGCAGTCTGGGGAACGCGGAGAACGCGGCATGAAGGTCCGGCTCGCGAGCAAGCGCGATGTCGCCACCGACATCTGCGAATTCGAATGGGTGAGTGTCGACGGCAACCCATTGCCGGCCTTCACCGCGGGTGCGCACATCGACGTGCATGTGGCCGACGGGCTTGTGCGGCAGTACTCGCTGTGCAATGCGCCCGGTGAGACCCATCGCTATTGCGTGGGCGTACTGCGCGACCCGGCGTCGCGCGGCGGCTCGACCGCCATGCACGCGCTCACGCCCGGCACGACGGTGGAGATCAGCGCGCCGCGCAATCACTTCCCGTTGGTGGAACACGCCACGCACAGCATCCTGCTTGCCGGAGGGATCGGCGTGACGCCGATTCTGTGCATGGCCGAAGCGTTGTGCGCCCGCGGCGCGTCGTTCGAAGTGCATTACGGCACGCGGGAACCAGCGCGCACGGCGTTTCGCGATCGTTTCGCGCGCGACGATCTCGCGGCGAAGACGCGTCTGTACTTCGACAGCGAAGGCGAGCGGGCCGATCTCGACGCGATCCTTGCGCAACCGTCCGGCGGCAAGCACCTGTATGTGTGCGGCCCGGCAGGATTCATCGATGCCGTGCTGGCGCGCGCAGAAGCGGCGCAGTGGCCGGAAGGCAATGTGCATCGCGAGTACTTCGCCGCACCGGTACCGTCGGACACGGCGGGCGACAAGGCATTCCAGGTCAAGCTGCATTCGAGCGGCCGCGTGATCGACGTGAAGGCGGGCGAGACCATTGTCGCGGCGCTCGCCGCGCACGGGGTGGAAGTGCAGATGTCGTGCGAGCAAGGCGTGTGCGGCACGTGCCTCACGCGGGTGATCGACGGCACCCCGGAGCATCGCGACGTCTATCTGACCGACGACGAGCGCGCCGCCAACGATCAGATCCTGCCGTGCTGTTCGCGTAGCCAGTCGCCCTTGCTGGTGCTCGATCTGTAACGCATCCTTGTCCTCACCGAAGGAAATCGCCCCGCTTCGCATCGCGAGCGGGGCTGACTTTTTTTGATGACCTGACCGCGTCGCGAGCGCCATCGACGTCTCTACGTCGTAGGCCTCACAGCACCCGGGCCTTCGTCTCCCGGACGAGGAACGTCGAGATCAGCGCCATCGCGGCGAGCACGAGGAAGTAGACGATGACCGGCCAGATGTGGCCATGGCTCCAGGCAAGCAGACTCGCCGCGATCATCGGTGCGAGTCCGCCCCCCAGCACGGTACCGATCTGCTTGCCGAGCGACACGCCCGAGAAGCGTACACGCGTCTCGAACAGTTCCGAGAAGAAACTGCCTTCGGGGCCGAACATCATCGGGTGAATCAAGCCCGCGCCGATCACGATGGCGAGCACGACCAGCGCAGTCTCCTTGCTGCCCAGCATCAGGAAGAACGGATAGATGAAGATCGCCGTGGCCGTCAGCCCCAACAGGAACATCGGACGGCGGCCCAGCTTGTCGGAGAGCATGCCGAACATCGGGATCGTCAACATGGCGAGCAGATTGGCGTACAGCACGCCGTCGGCCATCATGTTGCGCGGCAAGCCGAGCGTCTTGGTGCCGTATGACAGCGAGAAAATCGCCACGAGGTAAAAGAAGCTCGTCTCGGCCAGGCAGATGAAGAACGTGACGAGCGTCGGCCGCCAGTAATGCGTGAGCACTTCCACGACCGGCACTTTCGCGATGTCGCGATGCTGCGCCGCCGCCTTGAAGCTCGGCGACTCCTCGACTTTCAGACGCACGTAGGTGCCCAGCGCCACGAGCAGCAGGCTCACGAGAAACGGCACGCGCCAGCCCCACGCGAGCAGATCCTTTTCGGGCAAGCGGGTAATCAGCACGATAGCGAGCGACGCGCCAACGATCGACGTCGGCCCGGCGGCCTGGATCAGTCCGCCGAACAGGCCGCGCAGGTGCGCGGGGGCCCCCTCGACGGTCATCAGCAACCCACCGACCGACTCGCCGCCGAGCGCAAATCCCTGAACGAAGCGCAACGTCACAAGCATGATCGGCGCCCACATGCCGACCTGATCGTAGGTCGGCAACAGACCGATCATCGTGGTGGCCACGCCCATCAGAATCAGCGTGAACAGCAGGATCGACTTGCGCCCGATGCGGTCGCCGAAGTGCCCGAACACGATGCCGCCGATAGGCCGCGCAAGGAAGCCCACGGCGAACGTAGCGAATACGGCGATCATGCCGGTCATCGCGTCGAGCTGCGGGAAGAACAGCCGATCGAACACGATGGGCGCGAGAAAGCCGTAGACGAAAAAGTCATACCACTCGATGGCGGTACCGAAGCAACTGGCCGCCACTACGCGGCCGAAATTCGCCGTCGCGCCGGCGGTGTTCGCTTCGGAGTGGTGCGCGTCGCCGGCCTGCGTGTGGCCGGACGTGGCGCCGGCAGTCGCCGGCGCAGTCTCAAACGGTTGTGACACGGTTGTCTCCTCCGGCCGTCTGTTCCGGTGTCCCGGCTGCGGCGGTATGGTGGTCCTGCATGACGTCATCGGTGCGCTGGCGACTGGACGTCGCTCAGAACGGGTAATGACGCGGGGTGGTCTGCACCGTCATCCAGCGCAGATCGGTGAATTCGTGAATGCCGGCTTTGCCGCCGAAACGTCCCCAGCCGCTCGACTTCACGCCGCCGAACGGCATCTGCGCTTCGTCGTGCACCGTGGGGCCATTGATGTGGCAGATGCCCGATTCGATGCGCTTGGCCACGCCCATCGCGCGGGCGATGTCGCGACTGAACACGGCGCACGACAGGCCATAGGCGTTGTCGTTGGCGCAGGCGATGGCGGCTTCGTCGTCCTTCACGCGCACAATGCCCTTGACCGGACCGAACGACTCTTCGCGGTAGATTTGCATGTCCGGCGTGACGTGATCGAGCAACGTCGCAGGCATGAGCGTGGTGTCGGCACGGCCGCCGCACAGCAGCGTTGCGCCCTTGGCAAGCGCATCGTCGATCAACGCGTTGCAGCGCGCCACGGTCGCCATGTCGATCACCGAGCCCAGCACGACCGGGCCGTCGCGCGGATCGCCCAGCGGCAGTGCGCGCGCCTTGGCGGCGAGCTTGTCGACGAAGGCGTCGGCGATCGATTCCGCCACCACGATGCGCTCCGTCGACATGCAGATCTGGCCGGAGTTGGCGAACGCGCCGAACGCGACACCGCTGACGGCCGCGTCGAGATCGGCATCGTCGAGCACAAGACACGGCGCCTTGCCGCCCAGCTCCAGCACCGCCGGCTTGAGATGCTCGCCGCACAGCGTGGCGATGATGCGGCCGATGCGCGTCGAGCCGGTGAAGTTCACGCGACGCACGGCAGGCGCCGCGATCAGCGCTTCGACGATGGCGCCCGCGTCTTTCGGTGCATTCGTGATGAAGTTCACGACGCCCGGCGGCAGACCGGCTTCGTCGAGCGCATCGGCAATCAGGCCGTGCGTGGCCGGGCACAGCTCCGAGCCCTTGAAGACGACCGTGTTGCCGCAGGCGAGCGGCAGCGCGAGCGAGCGCACACCGAGAATGACCGGCGCGTTCCACGGCGCGATGCCAAGCACTACGCCGGCGGCCTGACGCACGCCCATCGCGAGGCTTCCCGGCACATCCGACGGAATGATCTCGCCGGCGATCTGCGTCGTCATGGCAGCCGCTTCGCGCAGGCCCTGCGCCGCCAGATGCACGTTGAATCCGGCCCACAGACCGGACGCTCCCGTTTCCGCCGCCATGGCCGCCTGAAACGCCTCGATCTTCGCTTCGAGCCGGTCGGCCGCCTTCATCAACAGCGCGCGCCGTTCGCCGGGACCGGTGTTCGACCAGGCGGGGAACGCGTCCCACGCGGCGCGCACCGCGGCGCGGGCGTCGTCGACCGTGGCGGCGGGGGCGCGCGAGGCGACCTCGCCGTCCAACGGATTGCGTCGCTCGAACGTGGCGCCGTGCGTGGCGCCGACGCGCTTGCCGGCGATCAGCATCGTCAGCGCTTTGGGGTCTTGCTGGGCTTGCATGGTGTTTTGTCTCCTGACTCGGTAGTTCGTCTCGGGATGGCACACGCCGTGCGTCATGTCACCACGATCTCGACAAGACGCGTCTCGCCGCTCGCGAGTGCCTGCAACAGGACGCCGTGCAACTCGCCGCCCTGCGCGACGCGCTGTGCGCGCACGCCCATGCCTTCGGCCAGACGCACGAAATCCAGATCGGGCAGATCGGTCCCCTGCACCGGATCGGCGGGGCCGAAGCCGAACGACGGCGCGAAGTCCTGCAACGCGGCGTATCGCCGATTATTCAGGATAACGAACGTGATTGGCAGCCTGGCTTGGGCCGCGCTCCACAATCCTTGAATCGAGTACATCGCGGAACCATCGCCAATCAGGCCGACGACGCGCCGCCCGGGATGCGCCATCGCCACCCCGACGGCCGCGGGCATCGAGTAGCCGAGACCGCCACTATTCATGGTGTAGAACGTGCCCGGCTGCGAGAACGGCAGGTATTGCTGCATGACAGAGCGCGCGCTCGGCGCCTCCTCGACGACGATGTCGTGCGCCGCGCGCACGCTCGCGAGCGTTTGCAGTGCGAAGGCCGTCGACATGCGCTCGCCTGCCGCGTTCGGCAGCGCCACCGTCGGCATGCTGCGCGGCGGCGGCAACGCGCGCTCGCCGGGGAGCTCACGCGCGAGCAAGGCTTCGACACCGAGTCGTACGTTACCGACGACGGAGGCGCCGACCGGCGTCCACGCGGCCACGCCCGGATCTTCGATCAACTGGAACAGCGAAGCGCCCTCGGGCACGTGCGGCCCGGTCCCTTCCACGTGATACGTGAACGCCGGGGCGCCAATCACAAGAATCAGATCGTGACCGCCCAGCAGATCGACGATCTTCTCGCGCATCGGCGGTAGGAAGCCGGCAAACAATCGGTGATCTTCCGGGAACGCGCAACGCGCGGACATCGGTGCGGTGAAGACGCGCGCGTGATGCCGCTCGGCCAACGCGCGCACGGCATCGAACGCCCCGGCGCGGTCAATCGACGAGCCGACCACGAACACCGGACGCAAGCATGCGTCGAGCGCCGCCCCCAGTTGAGCAAGTGCGAACGGATCGGGCTGCACCCGCGTGCTCACCTGACGCGGCGGCAACGCCTCGGCCGGCCGGTCCCAATCATCGACCGGAATGGAGACGAAGACCGGTCCCTTCGGCTCCTGCATGGCGATGTGATAGGCGCGGGCCAACGCCATCGGCACGTCTTCGGCGCGCGCCGGCTCCAGACTGAACTTCACGTACGGTTGCGGCAGCTCGGTCGCACGCACCGACGCGAGGAACGGATCGAACGGGAGAATCGAGCGCGCTTGCTGTCCGGCCGTCACGATGAGCGGCGTCTGGTTCTTGTAGGCGGTAAAGATGTTGCCCATCGCGTTGCCGACACCGGCGGCCGAGTGCAGGTTGACGAACGCCGCGTTGCCGCTCGCCTGCGCATAACCATCGGCCATGCCGACAACGACGGCCTCCTGCAGGCCCAGCACGTACTCGAAGTCCGGAGGGAAGTCGCGGAACAACGGCAGCTCAGTCGAACCGGGGTTGGCGAATACCTTGGTCATGCCATGGCGGCGCATCAGATCGATGACCACCTCGCGAACCGTCAGGGTCTGAGGGTCGCCGGCGCGTTGGCCGGCGCGAACTTCTCGGCTGTCTTTCATGAGGGCTGTCGTCTCCTGCCACCGTCGACGGGCGAACGCGTG
Source organism: Pandoraea cepalis (assembly GCF_902459625.1). Lineage (NCBI taxonomy): Bacteria > Pseudomonadati > Pseudomonadota > Betaproteobacteria > Burkholderiales > Burkholderiaceae > Pandoraea > Pandoraea cepalis. The sequence goes on along the minus strand of NZ_CABPRY010000001.1, from coordinate 372,265 downwards.
ACGGCGGGCGGTTGTCGTAGCTCGGGCCGCGCGATCAGGTGCGGGTCTCGGCGAGCGTTTCGACGAGTATAGGGAGTCGATGTATGCACCGGAATTGCTTTTGTGTGCCGAAGTCATTACGATTCTGCATGACTTATGCGCCGCCATGCTGCCATGTTGCCGGAGCGGCGCTCGGTCTCGTTCCGACCTCCGGAGTGCCCTCCCCCTCATGAGCCTCAATCTCCAGCAATTGCGCGCTTTCACGACCATCGTCGAGACCGGCAGTCTCGGACGCGCCGCGACCGAGCTGCATCTCACGCAGCCCGCGCTGAGCCGCACCATCAAACGGCTCGAAGCCGATCTCGGCGCGCCGCTGTTCGAGCGTCACAGCAAGGGGATGGCCTTGACGGCGTTCGGGCAAGCGTTGCTGCCGCACGCCATGTTGCTCGAGCGCGAAGCCGAACATGCGCGTGAAGAAATCGATGCGCTGCGCGGGCTCGCGAAAGGCACGATCAAGGTCGGCGCGGTCGGTGCCATCGCCAGCCATGTGCTGCCGCTCGCCGTCGAGCGCGTGCTCGACCGCTGGCCGAACCTGCGCGTGGAAATCATCGAAGGGGTTTGGGACCGGCTCGCCCAGGGACTGATGCGCCACGAGATCGATCTGGCGCTCTCGACGGTGGCCCCCGACACCGACGACATCGTCGCGATCTCCGACTGCCATTGGAAGGACGACAGCTATGTGGTCGCCGCGAGCGACCATCCGTTGCGCCAGCGCAAGACGCTCACGCTGGCCGACACACTCGGGGAACGGTGGGCGATTCCGCCACGCGGCACGGCGCCATACGCGCATGTGGAAAGCGTGTTCGCCGCGCATGGGCTCGCGTTGCCGACCATTGTCGTGGAGACGCGCTCTGTCCCGGTGCTCAAGAGCATGGTCGCGCGATGTGGCTTTCTGACGTGGATGCCCGAGCCGATGTATGACGTCGAAGCGCGCGCGCGTGTGATGGACACCCTGCCAATCCCGACCGTTCACGCCACGCGCACGCTCACGGCGTTCCGCCGCCGTCAAGGGATCTTGCCAAGCCCCGCCGCCAAGTTGCTCGACGAACTACGTCGACTGACGGCGCCCGGCTGATGCCCCGGGCGCCGGTCAGCCGCCCGCTGCCACGATCTGCGCGCGATGGTACGGCGTGCCGCCGTACTCCTTGGGGCCGTGAATCGTCTCGACGCGCTCGATGCGCCACGGCACCGGGCGCGTGAAGCGAGGGCCATCGTAGGCGAACGTGTGGAACTCGCCGTTCTCACCGCACGCGTCGACATGCGCCGGCAGGTCGGCCAGCAGCGAGGCATCGTATTCGCGGCCGACGAATTCCGGCCCGAGGTGCCGACCGTCCACACAGACGATCACCGCCCGGTAGCCCAGCGAGATGAATTCGTGCGCGAGCGTCAGGCGCTCGCGTTGCCACAGCGGCAATACGGCGGTCATGCCCGCCGCCGCGCAGACCTTCTCTTCCCAATCGCGATGCGGCTGCAAATCGATATCGCCGAACAAACCGTGCGTGATGCCCTCGGCACGCATCGCCAGCAAGCGGGCGACGAACGCCGCCTCGTATTCGCGCCAGCCGGCGTGGCCGACGTCGAGCGCGATGCCGAGCGCCTCGGCCTGCGCCTGCATCAATTCACGCGGCAAACCATGCGAGCGCGAGCTGTCGCCCGTTTCGTCGAACATCGCAAGCAGACGACGCACCTCGTAGTGCGGCTCGCCGTGCGTGTCGCCAGACAATGCGTGATGCAGGGCAAGGCAGGAATCCTTGCCGCCGCTCCAGGAGAAAAAGGCGGGGGTGGGCATGCGGTCTCGCGAAGAGGGGATCACACCAAAACAAAGCGGACCCCGCAGGGTCCGCCTTCGATACTCGGGGGCCGTGCGATGTTGGCATCGTCACCGCCCCACGCGTCGCACTCAGTGCGAGCGGATCATCGTGCCGAATGGCTGTTCCGTCAGGATTTCGAGCAGCACCGAATGCTCGATGCGGCCGTCGACGATGTGCACCGACTTCACGCCGCTCTTCGCAGCGTCGAGTGCCGACGAGATCTTCGGCAGCATGCCGCCCGAGATCGTGCCGTCGGCGAACAGGTCGTCGATCTCGCGCGCCGACAGGTCGGTCAGCAGATTGCCGTCCTTGTCCATCACGCCCGGGATGTTGGTCATCATCACCAACTTCTCGGCGCCCAACACCGTGGCGAGCTTTCCGGCCACGAGGTCGGCGTTGATGTTGTACGCCTGGCCATCTTCCCCGACGCCGATCGGCGAAATCACCGGAATGAAAGCGTCGTCTTGCAGCGCGCGCACCACGGCCGGATTGATCGAGTCGACTTCACCGACGAAACCGATGTCGAGCAGCTCGCCGGCGTTTTCGCGATCCGGAATCAACATCTTGCGCGCGTTGATCAGGCCGCCGTCCTTGCCGGTGAGACCCACCGCCTGGCCGCCGTACTGGTTGATCAGCATGACGATGTCCTGCTGGACTTCGCCGCCGAGCACCCACTCAACCACTTCCATCGTCTCTTCGTCGGTCACGCGCATGCCCTGGATGAACGTGCCCTGCTTGCCGATCTTCTTGAGCGCCTGATCGATCTGCGGACCGCCCCCATGCACCACCACCGGGTTGATGCCCACGAGCTTGAGAAGAATGACGTCGCGCGCGAAGCCTCGCTTCAGGCGCTCCTCGGTCATTGCGTTGCCGCCGTATTTAATCACGACGGTCTTGCCGTGATATTTGCGGATGTACGGCATCGCCTCAGCCAGGACTTCGGCCTTGAGAGCAGGAGCGATGTCGTCGATGGAAGACGGTTGCAGATCGGACATGGCGGGAAGGTTTTTCGCAGGTGGACCAGAAACACGCCGAATTGTACAGCCAAGGCGCCCGGCCGTGCGGGGCTTTGACGGGATTCGGCGGGGTCTGGGACTTGCGTCGGTCGATGCCCGTGGCTACCCTTCATCACATGCGGGGCGGCAAGCGCAAATGCGGCGATTCTCGCCCCGTCAGCGGCGCAGGGCCGCGCGTGCGTATCTCCCCTTTGGCCGCTCCATGCACGCCCGTCAGTGGCCGATTTTTACCGCGTCCGCTTTCGCCCCCGATTTACGCGCTGCGGCCCGCCGCCAGAGGCCAGCCCCTGACAATGCCGCCGCTGTTGCAGTTGTGCAACTCGTTTCGCCGCGTGGCACCGGCGAGCCGCCGGCAAAACGATCCGACCTCGCATGCAAGCCGCACACCCATGACAAACGAAGACTTGGCCATGTCTGAGACAGTGGCGGATCAACGCGCCGATGGACGCGACGGACTGAATGGGCGGGACGGACGCACGCCGGATCCCTCACGCTGCCCGCAATGTGGCGCGACCGTAGCGTGTGGTGCGGTGACGTCGCCCACGGAACACCCGAATGAGGTGCGCTGCTGGTGCCTCGACTGGCCCTATCTGCCCGCTTCGCCCCGGCTCGGCACGGGCACCTGTCTATGCCCCGCCTGTCTTAGCGCGGCGCTGCTTGCGGCCGGTGTGGGAATCAACGGCACCGCCGCCGCCCGTGCGACGTCCGCCAACCTCACCAACCCCACCGACCTCGCGACCATTGCCAATCCCGACTGAGCCCGGCCGACGGCCCGGCACCCCGGGCGCGCCAGGCGCCGGTGGCGGAGGCCGCCCCCCCGTGTAACGGGCGCCCACCCGGCCGCCGACACCCGCCGTGCCGCGAAACATCAGCTTCTGCCGGGTACCGAGCGTCTTGTTGGCCATGGCCTGAACCGCCGGTGCTTTATTGACTATGGGCGGCGCCGTGTGCCATGCCGGCCATACCGCTCATACCGCTCATACCACTCATGCCGGCGCCCGCAGGCCCGCTGGCCGTCAGGTCGAGCACAGGGATCTGAACCTGCTGCTCGGACATCTTGTGATCGGCGGATTCGAAGCGCAACGTGACCGGCACGGTGTCGCCCTTCTTGAGCGGCGTCTTCAGGTCGCTGAGCATGATGTGATAGCCGCCCGGCTTGAGCTGCACGGGCTGATTGGCCGGCAGCGGCAAACCGCTCGGCAGGGCGCGCATTTTCATGAGCGTGCCTTCGAGCTTCATTTCATGGACTTCGGCGTTTGCGGCGGCGGGGGTGCTCACGCCCACGAGAGTGGTCGCCCGAGGCGCCTGCAACGTCATGAAAATGCCGGTCGCACTCTGACCCGGCACGGTGCCGCGTGCCCACGCGTCGGACACCGTCACCTGCCCCACCTGTGCGTAGGCCGAAGCCATGCCGAGACTCAGTGCGGCAACTGCCCATAGCTTGTGCTTCATGCAAACTCCTAATCGTTGTCGACGGAGGGCCTCCGCCCTGTATCGCATGAGAGGTTACGCGACACCCTGCCGCGCAAGACTTGGATGCTCATTGTAGTCGCGCCCCGCCACCCGCGGGAACGCGTTGCGTGATGCCGCCCATCGGCGCCTCATCAGCGCCTCATCGGTTCTTCATCGGCCCCCATGCGGCAGAGTGTCGCAGCGCCCCGCGACGCGGGATAGCCCGTGACCCGGACTTGGTACACTTGTCGTATGACCCATTTCCCCATCGAGCGAGCCAACGTCGTTCAGCTCTTCTGGTTGCGCTGTCTGGCCATCGTCGGCCAGTTGGCGACGATCGGCGTCGTGCAACTCTGGCTCGGCGTACGTCTGCCGCTCGAGCCGATGCTCACCATCATCGCCCTCGAAGTTCTGTTCAACGTCCTCACGTGGGTGCGCGCGCGACGGGGTATCGAGCGCGCACGGCGCCGCACCGATCTGGACCTGATGAGCCAGTTGCTCGTCGATCTGGCCGCGCTCACGGCGCTGCTGTTCTTCTCGGGCGGCGCGACCAACCCGTTCGTCTCCCTCTTCCTGCCGGGCCTGGCGATCGCCGCCGCCGTGCTGCCATGGCGCAACGCGTCGCAACTGGCGCTGCTCTCGCTGGTCGCGTATGGCGCGCTGAACTTTCAGTACGTGCCGCTCGATCTGGCAGACCCGGGCAATCTGCTGCGCCTGCATCTGGCCGGCATGTGGGTCAACTTCGTGGTCAGCGTGCTCGTGATCGCGTGGTTCGTTTCGCGGATGTCGCGGGCCTTGCGCGCGCGCGACGCGCAACTCGCCCGCGCCGAACAGCGGCTGCTGCGCGATGAGCGGATGGCCGCTCTCGGCGCTCAGGCCGCGAGCGTGGCGCACGAACTCGGCACGCCGCTCTCGACCATGGCCGTGGTCGTCGGCGAACTGCGCAGCGAGAGCCTGGGCAATGCCGCGTTGAAACCCTACGAGCCGGATCTGCAGACGCTTGAACAACAGATCGCGCTGTGCAAGAGCGCCATCGGCCACGTGCAGACGCGTGCGGCGGCACCGGTTCGGCAAGCGTTGGCCGAATGGTTGCCGGCGTTCACCACGCAATGGCGCTTACGGCATCCGCAAGTCCAGTTCCAGATGCGCGTACCGCCGAAGTTGACCGCGCGCATCGAAGACACCGTGCAAGTTGGCCAGATCCTGACCATCGTGCTCGATAACGCCGCGTACTTCAGCCCGTCGTCGGTCACCCTCGACGTGGCGGTCACCCCGGACGACATCCGCTTCACGGTCTGCGACGAAGGCCCCGGCATGACCGCCGAACTGCGTACCCGGCTGGGAAATTCACCCGTCATGAGTACGCACGGCGGACAAGGCATGGGCCTGTATCTGGCCTTTGCCAGTGCCCAGCGTCTCGGCGGCGACATCGTCCTCACCCCCAACACGCCGCAAGGCACGCGCGCCGAGCTGCGCCTGCCGATGGCCACTTTCCTCTTCGGCTCGCGGAGTCAGACATGAACGCCTCCCACTTCCTCCTTATCGACGACGACGTCGTCTTCGCCGAAACGCTCGCGCGCGCGCTGACGCGGCGCGGCTACGACGTCCAGATCGCCGCCGACAGTGCCGCGGCGCTGCTCGCGGCGCGTACGCGCCAGTTCGACCTGATCTCGGTCGACCTCCATCTGGGCCATGACTCGGGGCTGCCGCTCATCGCGCCATTGCGCGCGTTGCAACCGAAATCACGCATGCTGGTGCTCACCGGCTACGCGAGCATCGCGACGGCGGTGCAAGCCGTCAAGGATGGCGCCGACAACTACCTGGCCAAGCCGGCCAACGCCGACACCATCCTCGCGTCGCTGCGCAGCGACGCGAGCGAGACCCAGGCCGACGAAGCCATCGAAAACCCCTCGCCCCTGTCGGTCGCGCGCCTCGAATGGGAGCACATTCAACGCGTGCTCACCGAGCACAACGGCAACATCTCCGCCACGGCACGCGCGCTGAACATGCATCGGCGCACGCTGCAGCGCAAACTGCTCAAGCGTCCGGTAAAGCAGTAACGTCCATCGTCAAATCGTCAAACGCAAAAAAGGCCCCGAGGGGCCTTTTTCACATTGCAGCGAACGTTACGCCATCACAGCACGTAGCGCGACAGATCTTCGTTCTGTGCCACTTCCTCGAGGAAGCGATTGACGTAGCCGGCGTCGATCGACACGACTTCATTCGCCTGCTTGCCGGCGTTGTACGAGATGTCCTCGAGCAGCTTTTCGATGACGGTATACAGACGTCGCGCCCCGATGTTTTCCGTCTTCTCGTTGACCGAGAAAGCGATTTCCGCGAGCCGCTTGATGCCGTCCGGCGCGAAGTCGAGCATCACGTCTTCCGTGGCGAGCAAGGCCTGATACTGCTTCACGAGGCTGGCATCCGTCTGCGTGAGGATCGCTTCGAAATCCTGGACCGACAGCGATTCGAGTTCGACGCGAATCGGGAAGCGGCCCTGCAGTTCCGGAATCAGATCACTCGGCTTGGCCAGATGGAACGCCCCGCTCGCGATGAACAGAATGTGATCCGTCTTGATCATGCCGAACTTCGTGCTCACGGTCGTGCCTTCCACGAGCGGCAGCAGGTCGCGCTGCACGCCCTGACGCGACACGTCGCCGCCACCCACTTCGCTGCGCGTGGCGATCTTGTCGATTTCGTCGAGGAACACGATGCCGTTCTGCTCGACGTTGCGCAAGGCCAGTTGCTTGACCTCCTCGTCGTTGAGCATCTTCGACGCTTCTTCGTCGGTCAGCACCTTGAGCGCGTCCTTGATCTTGAGCTTCTGGCGCTTCTTGCGCTGGTTGCCCAGATTCGCGAACATGCCCTTGATCTGCTCGGTCATCTCTTCCATGCCCGGCGGGCCCATGATCTCCATGCCCTGCGCCGGAATTTCCACTTCCAACTCGACTTCCTTGTCGTCGAGCTGACCTTCGCGCAGACGCTTGCGGAACGTCTGGCGCGTAGCGTTATCCTCGCTGCTGGCCTCGACCTCGTGCGACGCCGAACCGAAACGGATATCGCGCGACGACTCGCGCCCGCTCGGCAGCAACAAATCGAGAATGCGATCCTCGGCGCGATCTTCCGCCGTGGTGCGCACCTTCTTCATTTCAGCTTCGCGCGTCTGCTTGATCGCGATTTCCGCGAGGTCGCGCACGATGCTGTCCACGTCGCGCCCCACGTAGCCGACTTCGGTGAACTTCGTCGCCTCGACCTTGATGAACGGCGCATCGGCCAGCTTGGCCAAACGGCGCGCGATTTCGGTCTTGCCGACACCGGTCGGACCGATCATCAGAATGTTCTTCGGCGTGATTTCCTGACGCAGGGGATCGGCCACCTGCTGACGGCGCCAGCGGTTGCGCAACGCCACCGCGACGGCCTTCTTGGCCTTGTGCTGGCCGATGATGTGTTTGTCGAGTTCGGAAACGATCTCTGAGGGGGTCATATGGGTCATGACGTTCGCTAAATTAGGGGGTTCGCACGGAGGGTGACGCCCGGCCGGTCACCTGCCGACCGGCCAATCGTGCCGCAGGAGGGAGGCCCGCTGCGGCACGCGCGTCGTCACTGCGCTGCCTTCGGGGGCAGCGTCTCGATGATGTGATTGCCGTTGGTGTAGATGCACATTTCGCCCGCGATCGTCAGCGCCTTCTTGACGACTTCCGCCGGCGTCAGGTCCGTGTTCTCGACCAACGCGCGGGCAGCCGCCTGGGCGTACGATCCGCCCGAACCGATCGCGGCAACGCCACCCTCCGGATCGAGCACATCGCCGTTGCCGGTGATGACCAGCGTGGTCTCGGCATCGGCGACGATCATCATCGCTTCGAGCCGGCGCAGCATGCGGTCGGTACGCCAGTCCTTGGCCAGTTCCACCGCCGAGCGCGTCAAATGCCCCTGGTGCTTCTGGAGCTTCGCCTCGAAACGATCGAGCAGCGAGAAGGCATCGGCCGTCGCACCCGCGAAGCCAACCATAACCTTGCCGTCGTAAATCGTGCGAACCTTGCGGGCGGTGCCCTTCATCACGATGTTGCCGAGGGTGACCTGACCGTCGCCGCCAAGCGCGACCTGATCGCCGCGCCGAACGCAGACGATGGTGGTGCCGTGATATTGCTCCATGCCTGTTCCTTTTCGGGGGACGACGTGCGCCCCGTAACGATTGGCCCGGCCGCGCGCGCCACATAACCGTGACGACGAGCCCGACCGAGCGAGATGTCACTGTAGTTTAGGGCAATCGAAAGAATATCAAGAGGCGTCGACGGCAACACGCGCGCCCTGCTTGGCGACCTCGGGGCGATGTCGCGCAAAGCGGCATGGATCGTGAACTTCGCGCGGCATGGCGCCGCGCGAATCCTGTGCTGCGAGGAAATTTCTCGGAAATTACCCCGTTTTTGCGGCGCAATCCCGCTCAGAACGTGGTGCGCAAACCGACGCGAACCGAGCGTCCCCCCTGCGGCGCAATGTCGCGCAGCACCGAGCTGGCCAAACGTACTTCCTGGTTGGTCAGGTTCTCTCCCTTCAAGTACGCCAGCCACTGCGCGCCACCCGTCTTGAACTGATAGGTGAGCGCCGCACCGAGCGTGGTGTAGCCACGGGTCGTCAGATCGTTGGCGGGCACGCGGGCTTGAGGACTTGCGTGCACCATTTCCAGTCGCGCGCCCCAGTGACCCAACGCATAGGCAAGCGCCGCCGTCAGACGCAAGGGTGCGATGCGCGGCAGCGGTTCGCCCGTCTCGCGGTTGCGCGCGATCGTGTAGTCGCCGCGCAGTTCGAGATCGAGGTTGCCGTGACCGCGCCAAAGGCGCGCACGGCCGTCGGCTTCCATACCGTAGAGGTCGGCAGGCACGCCCGCGTACTGATAGACCGGCAAACTTTGGCCGCCCTCATCGATCGTGCGCCCCGTATTGTTGAGTGCGATGAAGTTGTTGAAGCGGCTGTAGAAGAGACCGATGCTGGCCTTGTTCGGGCCCTGTTCATAGCGTAGCGACAGGTCCGTCGAAAACGCCTTTTCAATCGCGGCCTGCGGACTGCCGATTTCCCAGACCCCGGTCGCCAGGTGCGGGCCGTTCGCATACAGCTCGTAGAACGTTGGCGCGCGCTCGGTGTAGGAGGTGTTGAGCGCGACCGACCACGCGGGGGCCAATGCGAAGACCGCACCCGCCGACACGCTGCCCGGCGTGAAGTCGCGCGACGGGAGATTGTCGAAGCGCTCATTACCGCCCGCCGTCGGCTTGACGCTCGAGTGCTCGATGCGCGCGCCGAACGAGAGCTTGATCGCCGGATGCATGGCCCACTCTTCGAGGGCAAACAGCGCGACATTGCGCGTGTCGCTCTTCGGCACAAAGGCCTCTTCGCCTAGCGCTGAGAAGGTGTTCTGCGAGAACTGCACGCCCACGGCGCCGTCGAGTGGCCCGAGCTTCGCGTGACGCGCTTCGATACGGCCTTCGTAGCCGTGATTCTTGAAGGTCGTTCCCGTCTCGCCGTTTTCGATTTCCTTGTGCTCGTAATCCGTGTAGCCAAAGTTGAACTTGAGGGCCGTGATCGGGCCGCCCAGGTCGCGGATCTCGCTGGCCAAGGCCAGACGTTGCTGCCGCAGCCGAATGCGTGTGTCCGCCTCGGCCACGGTGCCGTAATCCGAGTCGTAACCGGAGTACGACAGGCCCGTATAGCCGTCGGCCCACGTCCACGACGCACCGACGGCCGCGCCACTCGCCTGCCCCTGGCTGTTGGGCAAGGTGCCCGACGGTTGCGCCGTGGTCTCGTCGTCGCGGGCGCGTTGTTGCGCCGAACGGGCGAAGCCGGGAATGCGCAGGTCCGCGCTTTTTCGGGCGAAGCCGTCAACGTGGAACGCGAACTCGCCGTTGCCGAATTCGAGTTGCGCGGCCCCGGCGCGTTCGCGGTTCGCACCGCCAGCGCTGAAGTCCGTCGCACCGGAAATACCGGTGATGGATTCACGCGGAATGCGGTTGTCAATGGTGTTGATCACGCCGCCGACCGCGTTGCCGCCGTAGAGCAGTGCCGCAGGGCCCCGCACGACTTCTACGCGTTCGATCGTCAGCGGATCCTGCGCCACGGCGTGATCGTAGGACAGTGACGAGGCGTCGAGCGCCGCGGTGCCGTTCTGCAACACGCGAATGCGGTCGCCGTCGAGGCCACGAATGATGGGGCGGCTGACGTTCGGGCCGTACGACGTGGCCGAAACGCCGGGCAGCCCGTCGAGCGTCTCGCCCAGCGTGCCCGCACGGCGCAACGCCAGCGCCTTCCCGTCGAGTTCGGTGAGTGGCACGGTCAAGTCCGCGGCGGCGCGCCCAAGCGGATTGCCGGTCACGAAGGTGGTTGGCAACGTCACTTCGGGCCTCACCGGAACGGCAGTGGCAGACGTTGCATCCAAAGGTGCATCGGACACATCCGCCGCCTGCACGGACGCGCTTGCCGCAGCGAGCGCGCTGAACGTCAGCGCTGCGGCGAGCGGCCGTGGCGTGTTCACGGGCCACGCGCGGCGTGTTCGGCGAGAAGCCGAAGGGGCCTCGATGGGGAAAGCGGGAGCGGGCAAGGGCGTCGCGCGCTCACGCGCGCTGTTCAAAGCAGAAAGTGCCATGTCGGTATCGGGTGTGTTGGGTCGGTGCGCGGGAGCCTCGTCAGCGGGCTCCCGAGGATTCCGGGCGTCGGCGCGAACGAAACCCCGCCGCGCCGGCGATGATGGGCCGACGAGCGTGCAGCCGCCGCCGCCATCGCAGGCCCGAAGGCTGCGAGGGTCGGGACGGACAGTGGCAGGGATTCGCGCAGTCAGCGCGGAGAAGTTCGAATGACGCGAATGACGCGAGGTGTGGCGCAGATACGCGTCGCGTCAGATCGCGAGCGGCGGTGCGCGAGAGTCGAACGGTCGTCGGTGAACGCTCGGGTGACGGCGCCCAGTCGGGCGCTGAGGGAGGCTCGCGATGACGTTATCGCTTCCCCACGAAAGGACGGCCACGGCCATGGCCGCAGCCAGCGTGGCGCCTTCGAACAGATGGCAATGGTGGTGGGGGTTGCCGAAATCGACGGACGCCGTGCCGACAGCTTGGGCGCGGCCGTGTGCGGCCATCGCGAGATCCGCACCTCCCGCCTCGTCCGGATCATTCGCCTCGGCCGCCGCTGACCGGCCCGCATCTGCCGAAACGGGCGGCACGCCGGACAACCTTCGGGCATGCAGAATCTCGTGTTGCAGCCCCCAGATCTGTACGCCGATCAGCGCAACGATGAGCCACGCAACCCAACCGCTTCGCCCACACCCCACCCGCGTGCGCAGACGCGCGCGCCAAAAGCGGGAAGCGGATTCGATAGACGGCATGGGCGGCCACAATTGCAACTGAGTTGCAATTGTGGCATAAAGTTGGCTCGACGGCGAGCGTCAGCAAGCGTTGCGTGCAAGCCACAGTTCCGGGAGGAACGGGCGCGGTCGACCGGACGACGTCAAAAAACGGCAACAAAAAAGCACGTCGAGACGACGTGCCTTTGGCAAACCGGGAGCCGACGGACCTGACCTGCCGCCACCGCGCGGCGTCGGGCCGGTGGTGCGATGCGATCAGTCGCCGAACAGCTTCTGACGCAATTCGCGACGCTCTTGCGCTTCGAGCGACAGGGTGGCGGTCGGGCGGGCGAGCAGACGCGGAACGCCGATCGGCTCCCCGGTTTCTTCGCACCAGCCATATTCGCCCGATTCGATGCGAGCGAGCGACTGTTGCACCTTCTTCAGCAGCTTGCGTTCACGATCGCGGGTACGCAGCTCAAGCGCGTGCTCCTCTTCAATCGTGGCGCGGTCGGCCGGATCCGGGACGAGAATGGTTTCGCGCAGGTTCTCGGTGGTTTGACCGGCGTTACGCAAAATGTCAGCCTGCAGGTTTTCCAGACGATCCTTGAAGAAGGCGAGTTGATCTTCATTCATGTAGTCCTTCTCGCCCATCTTCAGAATTTCGGCCTCGGTCAAAAGTCTTTTCTTGCTCATGGGTTTTTGTGGCGTCTCTTTCGGATAGTCCGGTGACGCCCCTGCAGCGAGTGGGACGTCTTGCTTACCGGCGATGCCGCGGGCGGCTTCTTGGGTTACGTTCCTACCGGACGATTTGGGCGCCCCGTGCTTGGCGGCGGCCTTTTCGCCCGTCTTCGAATTACCTGCTGGAGCCCGCTTGGCGCCCGCTTCCGACGCCGGCTCTGACCGGCGCGTGGGGCCTGCGTTGGCAGTCTTGCGAGAGGCGGTAGCCATGGCGGTGCTCCCCTGCCTGCCCTCCGAAGTGCCGCGTTGGTTCGCTGGCGGCAGCCCCAGTGGGCACGTATTGTAACCGAATCGTTCAACAGCCCTGATTAAGGGGTTTCCCGTTGCACGGTTCGCCGGTCCCGCTCAGACCAGACAGCGCTCCAGCCCTTGCAGGATGATGTCTTTCGGCAGCTCGGCACCAATAAACACCATCTTGGTGTTCGGCGTCTCATCGGGTTGCCATTTCGCGCCCACGTCGCTGCCCATCATCTGGTGAACGCCCTGGAACACGACCCGGCGGTCGATGCCACGCATGTTTAATACACCTTTATAACGCAATAAGCGTTCGCCGTACACCTGTAGGATGCTCCCGAGGAAATCCTCCAGCTTCGCCGGATCGAAGGCTTTCTCGCTGCGAAAGACAAACGATTTGATGGCGTCGTCGTGGTGGACGTGGGCGTGACCGTGATCGTGCCCCTCGTGCGCGCACTGGTCATGATCGTGATCGCAGTGCGAGTGATCGTGATCATGGCCTTGATCGTGCGCGTGGTCGTCGGCGCCGAGGAATTCCGGATCGATGTCGAGCTTGTCGTTCAGGTTGAAGCCGTGAAGGTCGAAGATCTGCTTGAGCTCGGCCTGGCCGAAGTCGACTTCCTGCTGCGGCGCGCGCGGATTCATGTGCGCGAGGCGATGCTTCAGGTCGTCCAGCGCCTCGGGCGTGACCAGATCGGCTTTGGTGATGAACAGGCGATCGGCAAACCCCACCTGGCGCTGCACCACTTCGTGCTGATCGAGCTGCTGCTGGGCGTGCTTCGCGTCGACCAGCGTGATGATGGCGTCGAGCCGGTAGGTGTCGGCCACTTCGTCGTCGATGAAGAAGGTTTGCGCCACCGGGCCGGGGTTGGCCAGGCCGGTCGTCTCGATGACCACGCGGTCGAACTGAATCGCGCCCGCGTCGCGCTGGCTGTTCAGGTCGGACAGCGCCTTCACCAGGTCGCCACGGATCGTACAGCAGATGCAGCCGTTGCTCATCTGCACGATCTGCTCGGCGTTGTCGTGCACGAGGATGTCGTTATCGATGTTCTCTTCACCGAATTCATTTTCGATGACGGCGATCTTCATGCCATGCGCCTCGGTCAGGATGCGCTTGAGCAGCGTGGTTTTCCCGCTGCCGAGAAAGCCGGTCAGGATGGTGACGGGGGTCATGAATGCTATGTCCTGTTGTAATGCGGCGTACCTGACGCCGTCTGAATGTCGCCCACTGTACCCGAGGTAACGAAAAGCGGCTGGGGACGCGTCAGTTCGGGGCGCCCGCGCACTGTGCGCAAGTGCCGTGAATCATCAGCTCGACCTGTTCGCCCACGAAACCCTTGGGCAGGCGCTTGAGTTCGCGCTCACTCAATTGGGGATGCTGGGGCCAATCGTCAAGACAGAAGGTCCGGTGGCAGCGTACGCAACGAAAATGTCCGTGTTGCGTATGCGGACGCGGCGATGCCGCACGCTGCGGGTCGACATGCTCGGCCATGACGAAGCGGAAGATTCGGTCATCGCCGGCCTGCTTGATGGCCCAGCCCTGCGCGACCAGCCAATCGAGCACGCGGTAGGCCGTTACGCGGTCGAGCGGATCGGCGTCGGTGGCCAGATCGGCCAGCACCTCCTGATGCGTGAGCGGACGGCCCGCCTTGAGCAGCATCGCCAGCACGCGCACGCGTCCGGAGGTCACGCGGCCCGACTGCTCTTGCAAGCTCGTACGGGCGGCTTCCAGATAAGGTTGTAGTTGAATAAGGCTCATGAATCGATTTAAGCACAGCACCGCCAGTACTGCAACGGAGTTGCAAAAGTAGGCATTTTCCGAGCCCCGAAGGCCGCCGACCGAGTCTGTCCGGAGGTGAACGGGCAATGCGTCATACAATTGACGCAAAAAACACCACTCACCATGTCGCTCACCGCTCTCGCCCTCGTCGTTACCGCCGCATTCCTGCATGCCACCTGGAATTTCCTCGCCAAACGCATCGACACGCGCGAAGGTGGCGGCCCGCAGCTCGTCTTCCTCTATGCGCTGCTGACCGTCGTGCTGTACACGCCGCTGGCGCTGTTTTTCCTGATCGGTTCAGACGCCAGTTGGCCGAATGCGCTGGGTTGGGGCGTGATCGCCACGAGCGCCATGCTGCACTACGGCTACACGCTGGTCCTGCAGCGCGGCTACCGGGTGGGCGACCTGTCGGTCGTCTATCCGCTCGCACGGGGCACCGGGCCGTTGCTGTCGTCGCTGGGCGCCATCGTGCTGCTGGGGGAACGCCCGGGCTGGCTGGCCCTTTTCGGGATCGGGCTGGTGGTCGCCGGCGTGCTGATCATCGCCGGGGGCGAGCGCCTGTTCCGGCGCGACACCATGCACGCGGGCGCGGGCTGGGGCGTGCTGACCGGCGGATTCATCGCGGCTTATACGCTGGCCGACGCCTACGCCATCCGCACCCTGCTGCTTGCACCGCTCGTCTACTACTACCTGGAGAATGTGCTGCGCGTCGTGCTCTCGGCACCGATGGCGTGCTCGCGTCCCGCGCGCATGGTCATGGTGTGGCAGGCAAACTGGCGCAAGATCGTGCTGATCTCGCTGATCTCGCCGATGTCCTACTTCCTGATCCTGACGGCACTCAAGTACGCGCCGGTGTCGCACGTTGCCCCGGCGCGGGAGATGTCGATGATGATTGCCGCGCTGTTGGGCGTGCGTTTGCTGGGCGAGGGGGAGATGCACCGCCGCGTGGGCGGTGCCGTGTTGATCGCGTTGGGCGTGGTCGCACTGACACTGGGCTGACGTCCACAGAAGCGAGCGCTTACATACGCTGCAACCAAAGCCCCTTGAGATATTCGCCTTCGGGGAATTGCGTGAGCATGGGGTGATCCATGCCCGCCGACAGGCGGCGCAGAATGCGGGCGTCCACTCCGGCATCCACGGCCGCGCCCGCCACGATCTTCTGGAACAGATCGGCGTCGATCGCGCCTGAGCACGAGTACGTCAGCAGTTGGCCGCCCGGGCGCAGCAGCTTGAAACCGGCCAGATTGATGTCCTTGTACGCCCGTGCGGCACGCTCCACGTGATGGGCCGACGGCGCGAACTTGGGCGGATCGAGCACGATCATGTCGAACAGGCGTCCCTCGTCGCGCAACGCGCGCAGGGTCTTGAAGACATCGGCGTCGCGCCATTCGGCACGCGCGGCGTCGAAACCGTTGAGTTCGACATTGCGCGCGCCGATTGCCAACGCGTCGCCCGACGAGTCGATGGACAACACACTCTGCGCCCCGCCCGCCAGCGCCGCCAGCGAAAAGCCACCGGTATAGCAGAAGCAGTTGAGCACGTCGCGGCCCTTGGCCTGCTGCTTCACCAGCAGACGATTGTCGCGCTGATCGACATAGAAGCCGGTCTTGTGCCCGTTGCGCACGTCGACGTAATACTTCACGCCACACTCGTACGTCGTGAGCAAGTCGGGCGCCTGGGGCGGCTCAGCCCCCGCCAGCACGCCAGTAAGGCTCGGCAGGCCTTCGCGCTCGCGCACGGCGGCGTCGGACCGTTCGTAGACATTGGGGCAGCCGGTCGCGCCGACGAGGGCGTTCACGATCGCGTCCTTCCACGCTTCCACGCCGGCCGCCATGAATTGGCAGACGATCTGGTCCGTCACGGGCGCACCGGGCGCGGACTGGTAGCGGTCGACGATCAGGCCCGGCAGGCCGTCGGCCTCGCCGAAGATCAGGCGGGTCGCCCCGGTGTCGTGGACCATCTGCTCGCGATAAGCGAGGGCGGCGCTCACACGACGCTTGAAGAACGCATGATCGACCGGCTCGTTTTCATCGAACGTCCAAACGCGGGCGCGGATGGCCGAGACCGGGCTGAAGGCGGCGCGAGCGAGAAATCGCCCGTCGGCGGCGCGCACCACGACCGTCGCGCCGGAAGCCGGTTTGCCGTCCACGCGCGCCACGGCGGTGGCGTAAATCCAGGGGTGACGGCGCAGCAAGGACTTTTCTTTGCCGGGCTTGAGGGTCAAGGTATTCATGCGGGACGGACCAACGGTTGACGACGGGGTGACGGCAAGTCATCCAGCAGACGGAGAACGTGCGGGACTTGCTGAGGAAGGACGCGATTCTACACCGAGTCGCGCCGTCCGCCGCAACGCTCAGGGCTTCTTGCGCGAGCGCGGATGCGCCTGATCGTAGACCTTCGCAAGGTGCTGGAAATCGAGTTTCGTGTAGATCTGTGTCGTTGAAATATTGCTGTGCCCCAGCATCTCCTGCACGGCGCGCAGATCGCCGGACGATTGCAGGACGTGCGTGGCGAACGAGTGACGCAGCATGTGCGGGTGCACGTGTGTCGGCAGCCCGGCCGCCAGCGCGTGGCGCGCCAGCCCCTGCTGCACCGCGCGCGCGCCGATGCGCTTGCCGCGCGCCGACAGGAACAGCGCATGCGGCTCAGCCGTTGCCAGTCCTGCCCGCATGTCCAGCCAACCGGCCAGCGCCTGCGCCGCTTTCTCGCCCACGGGCACGCGGCGTCGCTTGTTCCCCTTACCGGTCACGACCACCTCGCGTTCGGGCAAATCAAGCCAACTCACGGAACGGTAGCCCTCGGCCTCGACGTAGCGATGATCGAGGCTCGTGAGTTCCGACAGACGCAGGCCCGACGAGTACAGCAGCTCGAACATCGCCCGATTGCGCACGGCCTCGGCCGACGTGCCGGAGACGAACTCGACGAGCGCCGATGCCTGATCTGGCGACAGCGCTTTCGGCAACGGCTTGGGCTGTTTCGGCGCGCGCACGCCGTCGACGGGATTGGCCGCTAGCGAGGTGCGCTGGGCAAGCCACGCGAAGTAGCCTCGCCAGGCGGAGAGCTTGCGGGCGATGGAGCGGCCGACGAGGCCCTCGCTGTGCAACTGCATGGCGAAGCGGCGAATGTCGCCGTGCTCCAGCGATTCGAGCGAGCGGCCGCGCGCCAGACGCTGCAACTGGCGCAGGTCGCGCGTGTAGTTCTCAAGGGTGAGCTCGGCGAGCTTGCGCTCGCTGGCGAGCGACGTCAGGTAGTGGCGGATGCCCGGTTCGAGCGGCGTCTCGTCGTCCGACGCCCCGGCTTGCGCCCCGGGCTTGCGCGCGCGATCCGGCGAGGCACGCCCGGCGCGCGCCTTGGGCGTGGCCACGCTGGCAGGACGCGGCGATCGGGTCGAGGTGGCCATAAGGCGTGGTGAAAGGTGCCGTCAGCGCATCAGTCCGCCCGGGCGCCGGCGACGCGCATCAGTCGTTCGCGCGCAGCTTGCTGAGCGCCGCGCCGGCCAGTTCCCCGATCTGCGTCAGGAAGTCGGTCGCCATGCCCTCATGGAAACGGCGGGCGTCTTCCGAGCCCATGACGAGCAGGCCGAAGACCGGTCCATCCGTCACTTGCGGGTCGCGCAGCGCGAGCAGCGCCACCGACGCCGGATCGCTCGGTGCGCCGAGCCATGTCACGGCTTCGAAACCGGTGTTGGCACCGCAATAGGGAGTCGCCAGGCTCGAGGCGAAGATCTTGACCTCTTCGCTCACGCTGCGGGCGAACTCGGCCGGTTGGTACGGCGCGGCCACGTTCCACACGCGAACGGCCGCGAAGGGGACGTTGAAAACGTCGCGCAGGCCGCGGGCAATCGCGTCGGGCAATGCGTGCGGATCGCGCTCGCCGAGCAGGCCGAGGTTCCAGCGATGCAGCTTGGCCGAGATGTCGTCGTTCTCGTGCCCGTAGCGCATCAATTCGGCGAGGCGTCGCTCGATCTGCTTGGTCTTTTCGCGCTGCATCTCGATCTGGCGCTCTTGCAGCGACACGGCGCGCTGGCCGTGCGGGCTGGTGAGCCGCACGCCGGCCAGCAATTCGGCATGGCGTTCGAAGAAGTCGGGATGCGCGATCAGGTATTCCGCAATATCTCGGTCGTTCATGAGTGTCCGTCTGCTGTTCGTCAACTGCCGCCAGCCGCCGCCGCGCACGAGGCACAACGGTGGCGCACGGCCGCCAGGGTCGCTAAATCAGAGTCCGTCAGAAACCAAAATCCTACTGTGCCGCTCCCGCGGCCTGCCCGCGCGGAACACCGGGACCGACGTTTGGCGTCAGATCTCGATCGTCCCTTCGAAGACCGTGGTGGCGGGTCCCGTCATGATGACCGGACCGCTTGCGCCGTCCCAGTCGATGGTGAGCGTGCCGCCGTGGGTTTCGATGGCCACGGGCGCGGCCAGCAGCCCGCGGCGGATGCCTGCCACTGCCGCCGCGCACGCGCCGGTGCCGCAGGCGAGCGTCTCGCCCGCACCGCGCTCGTACACGCGCAGACGCGCCCGATGCTTGTCCACCACCTGCAGGAAGCCCGCATTCACGCGGCGCGGGAAGCGCGCGTGACGCTCGATCAGCGGGCCGTCCGTTTCCACCGGCGCGGTATCGACGTTATCCACCACCTGCACCGCATGCGGATTGCCCATCGAGACCACGGAAATCCACGTCGTCTTGCCGGCCACGTCGAGCGGCCAAAGCGTGTCGTCGCCCTCGCCCCGCCCGGCCAGCCCGCTGGCGTCGAACGGCACATCCGACGCCGTGAGGATCGGCGCGCCCATGTCCACGCTGACCTGGCCGTCGTCGCGCATCGTGAGCGTGATCAAGCCCTGCTGCACCTCGACGCGCACCGTGCGCTTGTCGGTCAACCCCGTGTCGCGCACGAACTTGACGAAGCAGCGCGCCCCGTTGCCACAATGCTCCACCTCACCGCCGTCGGCGTTGAAGATGCGATAGCGGAAGTCAACGCCAGGCTGCGTCGAGCGTTCGACGAGCAGGAGCTGGTCTGCGCCGACGCCGAAATGGCGGTCGGCGAGCGCGCGCCACTGCTCGGGCGTGAAATCGATGGATTGCGAGATGCCGTCGATCACGACGAAGTCGTTGCCGGCACCCTGCATCTTGGTGAATTTGAGCTTCATGGCGCTATTGTAGTGGAGAAGGCCGACGCGCATCCGGCGCCTGTCAATACACGCTCGGCTCGCCGGGCGGGCGCGTCTTGAAGCGCTTGTGCACCCAGTAGTACTGCTCCGGCATCTTCAGGATTTGTTCTTCGAGGAACGCGTTCATCCGGCGCGCATCGGCGTCGGGGTCGCCGCTGGGATAGTTTTCCCACACGGGGAAGACCTTGAGGCGGTAGCCCTTGTAGTTGGGCAGCACCTCGCCGATGAACGGCAGAATCTGGGCCCGGCCGACTTCGGCCAGACGGGACACAGACGTCAGCGTACAAGTGTTCACGCCGAAGAACGGCACAAACGTGGAGTTCCGCGCGCCGTAGTCCATGTCGGCCGCCAGCATGACCGGCTTGCCCTTTCGGAACATGCGCAGCACATCGCGGGCACTGTCGCCGCGCGCGATCATTTCCGCGTCGAAACGACCGCGCTGCTCGCGGGCCATCGCGTCGAACGCCGGGTTCGACATCGGCGTGTAGAGCGACGCGCACGGCCGGTGCAGCGAGTAATTGATGAAAATCGAGCCCGCCTCGATACCCACGAAGTGGAACCCGAGCAGGATCGTGGGTGGCATGTTCGGGTCGAGCAGGTCGACCGCCGAATCGAGTTCGATGAGCCGCTCCAGCTTCTTGCCGTCGGCGAACCATTGCACGCTGCGCTCCGCGTAGCTGCGAATGGCATGCACGAACGACGCCTTGGCCACGCGCTCGCGCGTCGCCTCGTCCCAATGCGGGAAACACAGCCGCAAATTGGTGTGCACAACGCGCTTTCGCGAGCTGGGAATCAGGTACAACAGGTGCCCTAGACCGGCGCCGAAGCGCGCGACCCAGCCATAGGGCAGCAGGTTGAGGCCGCGCAGCAGGCCAACGCTCAGGTAGTAGCCGAGGGATTTCTTGGGTGTGGTTGCCATGTCGCAAGCAGGATTTCTTCAGGGGCGTATAATAAGCGACATCGCCGAGTTAACTGACAACTTGCGGGGCGATTCGAATGTGCCACCCTATCGAGGCAGCGCATTCGACCAATTTTCCGCTAAAGCGTCGCCGCTTCCCCTCCGATGACGGCAACGTGAGTCGCCAAATTCGTTTAGAGGAGCCAGAAGTGGCGAACGATTATCTCTTTACTTCCGAATCGGTCTCCGAAGGTCACCCCGACAAGGTCGCCGACCAGATTTCGGATGCCGTGCTCGACGCCATCCTGAAGCAAGACAAGTACGCGCGCGTTGCCGCAGAAACGCTGTGCAACACGGGTCTCGTCGTGCTCGCGGGTGAAATCACCACGACCGCCACGGTCGACTATCAGCAAGTCGCGCGCGAGACCATCCGCCGCATCGGCTACGACAACACCGACTACGGTATCGACTACAAGGGTTGCGCGGTGCTGGTCGCCTACGACCGCCAGTCGCCGGACATCGCCCAGGGCGTGGACCGTGCGCATGACGACAACCTCGATCAGGGCGCCGGCGACCAGGGCCTGATGTTCGGCTACGCCTGCGACGAAACGCCGGAACTCATGCCGCTGCCCATCTATCTGTCGCACCGCCTGGTCGAGCGCCAGTCGCAAGTGCGCCGTGACGGTCGTCTGCCCTGGCTGCGCCCGGATGCCAAGTCGCAAGTCACCATCAAGTACGAAAACGGCCGTCCGCACAGCATCGATACCGTCGTGCTCTCGACGCAGCACCATCCGGACATTGCGCTGGAAGCCCTGCGCGAAGCCGTCATCGAAGAAGTCATCAAGCCGGTGCTGCCGGCCGACCTGATCAAGGGCGACATCAAGTTCCTGGTGAACCCGACCGGTCGTTTCGTGATCGGTGGCCCGCAGGGCGACGCCGGCCTCACGGGCCGCAAGATCATCGTCGACACATACGGCGGTGCCGCACCGCACGGCGGTGGCGCGTTCTCGGGCAAGGATCCGTCGAAGGTCGATCGCTCGGCCGCCTACGCGGGCCGTTATGTCGCGAAGAACATCGTGGCCGCCGGTCTTGCCTCGAAGTGCGTGATCCAGGTTTCGTACGCCATCGGCGTGGCGCGACCGACGTCGGTCATGGTCAACACGTTCGGCACGGGCAAGATCAGCGATCAGCGTATCGCCGAGTTGGTCGAGAAGCACTTCGACCTGCGTCCGAAGGGCATCATCCAGATGCTCGACCTGCTGCGCCCGATCTACGAGAAGACCGCCGCCTACGGGCACTTCGGCCGTGAAGAGCCGGAATTCTCGTGGGAAGCGACCGACCGCGCCGACATCCTGCTGGCCGACGCCGGCCTGCGCGCGGTGGCCTGATCCGACATCGCTCTCGTGGTGCCCGCCGGTCTCGACCGGCGAACGCCCAACAAAACCCCCGCTCGGGACTGAACCGGCGGGGGTTTTGTTTTATCGCGACGTCGGATGCCCGACGTCAGAGCTCAGAGGTCAGCGCATCAATTGCCGGATCATCGTGGCGAACACCTTGCCATACGGTGGGTTGAGCAGGCCGGCGCCGTTCCAGCGCGCCTGCCGGAAGATCGGCTTCTCCTTGGAGAACGTCCGGAAGCCCGCCTCGCCGTGGTACCCCCCCATGCCCGACGGCCCCACGCCGCCGAACGGCAGCGCATGCTCCGCAACGTGCAGCAGCGTGTCGTTGATCGTCACGCCGCCGGAAATCGTGCCGTCGACGACGCGGCCAATGCGCGTGTTGTCGGTATCGAACACATACAGCGCGAGCGGACGCGCACGCTCATTGACATAGGCGATGGCGGCGTCCAGATCGTCGTAGGGCACCACCGGCAACAGCGGCCCGAAGATCTCCTCGCGCATCACGCGCATGCCGTCATGAACACCGGTAAGCACCACGGGCGGCAGACGCCGGCGCGCCGCCTGCGCCGGGGTATCGAACAGCGCATGCGACGTGGCGCCCTGCGCCGCCGCCTCGGCGGCAAGCCCGGACAACCGCTCGAAGTGCCGAGACGACACGATGCTCGTGTATTGCGGATTGTTCACGGCGTCGGGATACAAGCGCGCCGCCACCTGCCGCGCCGTGGCAACGAAGGCGTCGAGCTTGTCGCGCGGCACGAGCACATAGTCGGGCGCCACACAGGTCTGACCCGCGTTGACCAGCTTGCCGAGCATGATGCGCTCCACCGCGTGCTCCCATCGCGCACCCGGCCCGATGATGGCCGGCGACTTGCCACCGAGTTCGAGCGTCACCGGCGTGAGGTGTTCGCTGGCCGCTCGCATCACATGATGGCCGATCGACGTCGCGCCAGTGAACAGCAAATGGTCGAACGCCAGCGTCGAGAACGCGCGCGCGACCTGTGCGTCACCCGTCACGACCGTGACCCACTCCGGCGGGAACGTCTCGGCCACGGCGGCCGCAAACGCATCCGCGAAGCGCGGCGTGACCTCGGAGACCTTGATCATCACCCGATTGCCGGCGGCCAAGGCGTCGGTGAGCGGACCGACGGCCAGAAACAACGGGTAATTCCACGGCACGATCACACCGACGACGCCGAGCGGCTGCGGCACGACGGCGCGTCGCGCAGGCAGCATCCACAGGTTTGCCCAGCCGCGCGACCCACGCATCCAGCGGCGCGTGTTCGCGAGCGCATGCTTCAGGTTGCCGTGCGACGGGAACAGTTCGAGCATGTCCGTTTCCTGCGCCGAGCGGCCGCCGAAATCCGCGTCGATGGCGCCCGCGAACGCTTCGCGATGCTTGTGAAGCATCGCTTGCAGCGCTTTCAGGTGACGCTTGCGCGTCGGCCATTCGACGTGCGGTGCGGCGTCGTGCGCGCGGCGCATCGCGTCGAAGCGCGGCAATAGCGACGCGCGGGCGATGTCGTCGTCGGTCGAGGTATCCGGTGCCGACGACGGTGTCGCCTCATGCAACCCGTTCAATTCATGTTGGTATCCCATGCCTTCTCCTCCCTGAGGTCGCAGGTGGCCCCGCAGGGGCCGCCCAACGCCATCGATATATTGTTATCCGTTATGCGAGAAAAGCCCGGTCGAGCCAGGCACGTTGCACTGCCACCGCGAGCGTGTCCGGCATCACGCCGTACACCCGCCCGCCCGCGTTCGAGCATCGGCTCTCGATGAAGCCATGCGCCAACTCGGCCGGCGCGTGTTCGAGCAACAACGCCGCCTGTGCCAGCAGTACCACCTGCTGTGCAATCGCACGCGCGCGAGTCGCGTGCGTTGCCGGATCGGCCGCCAGCCAACCGTGCAACTGCGCCAACGCCGCGCGCAGCGGCGCATGCGATCCCGTGCGCTCGCCGACCCATCGGAACCAGTGCTGTGCGACGTCAGGCTCGCGGCTCATGGCGCGCAACACATCGAGACACATCACGTTGCCCGAGCCTTCCCATATCGAATTGACGGGCGCCTCGCGATACAGCCGCGCCAGCGGGCCGGTCTCGACGTAGCCGTTTCCGCCCCACACCTCCATGCACTCGCCCGCGAGTTCGAGCGCGCGCTTGCATACCCAGAACTTCGCGGCAGGCAGCACGATGCGACGCCACGCCCGCTCGTGCGGCGAATCGTTGTCGGACACGCCCGCGTCGAACGCCTGTGCCAGCCGCATGGCCAGCCACGTTGCCGCTTCCGACTCCAGCGCCAGATCCGCGAGCACCGTCGTCATCAGATCCTGATCGACGAGCTTCGCCCCGAACGCCGAGCGATGGCGCGCGTGATGAATCGCCTGCACGACACCCGCGCGCATCATTGCCGCGCTGCCGATCACGCAGTCGAGGCGCGTGTACGTCGCCATCTCGATGATGGTGGGAATTCCTCGCCCAGGCGCGCCGACTCGCGTGCCGCAGGCGCCCTGCAACTCGACTTCACTGCTCGCATTGGAGCGATTGCCGAGCTTGTCCTTCAGACGTTGCACTTGCACACCGTTCTTGCGCCCGTCCGGCGCGTAGCGCGGCACGAAGAAGCAGGACAACGCATCGCTGTCGGCGTCGCGTGCGAGCACCAGATGCGCGTCGCACTGCGGCGCGGAGAAGAACCATTTGTGCCCGACGAGCGAGAACGTGCCGTCCCCGCAATCGGTGGCCGTGGTGGTGTTGGTGCGCACGTCGGAGCCGCCTTGTTTCTCCGTCATCCCCATGCCGATGAGAATGGCGTGCTTCTGCGCCAGCGGCACGTCGCGCGGGTCGTGCTGTGGCGCGAGCAACTTGTCCTTGATCGACGCAAAGCGCGTGGGCTCCTTGGCGAGCACCGGAATGCTCGCGAACGTCATCGTCGTGGGGCACAACGCACCGGCCTCGTTCTGCGCGTGCAGGAAATAGGCCGCCGTGCGCGCCGTCATCGCACCGTCGCGCGGATGCGCCCACGGCAACGACTGCAGTTCGGCCCCCCGCAACAAGTCCATGAGCGCATGCCACGACGGATGAAACTCGACGCGATCGATGCGATTGCCTTGCGAATCGAACGATTGCAGTTCCGGCGCGTGACGATTGGCCGCCTCCGCCCACGCCTGCACCTCGGCTTCGCCCAGGCGAGCGCCCTGGCGATGCAGCGTTGTCGCATGCCACCCCGCGCCGAACGCCGCCACTGCGGCTTGCAACGCGGCGTCGGTGGCGTAAAGGTTGTAGTCGGTAAGCGGCGGCACCTGATTGGTGACGTCGTGGGTCTGCCAGGCTTGCGTCATCCGTGTCTCCGTATGCCCAATTGCCGTATGTGACGGTCACGCCATGGGGATCCTTTCATCATAGCGGCTAGGTCCGCGCGCTCCCATAAATTAGAGGATTGCTTCACATCCCCCCCGGGCGCAGGGATTGTCTGCTTACAATGAGTGCCGCTTCGAGGCGTCGCCCATGAAGCGGCACCGCGCACAGCCAGACACGAGACAATCGCGCACAGAACGACAAGCAAAATGCAGCGTACAAGACGTCAAAAAAAGCAGTAGATGCAGTGCCCATCCAAGGGAGGATGACAGCATGGACTACGACTACATCATTGTCGGCGGCGGCTCCGCCGGTTGTGCCTTGGCGGCGCGATTGGCCGACGGTGCGCCGGGCAGCACGATCGCGCTGATCGAAGCGGGTCCGCCCGACAACAGCTTTCTCGTACGGTTGCCGCTCGGTCTCGCCGCATTGGTGCCGTTCCGATCGCGGCGCAACTATGGCTATCGCACGACGCCACAGGCGGGGCTGGCCGGACGTCAGGGCTATCAGCCACGCGGACGTGGCCTGGGCGGCTCGAGTTCGATCAACGCGATGATCTACACGCGCGGTCACCCGGACGATTACAACGCATGGGCGCAGGCCGGCTGCACCGGCTGGGGATGGGACGACGTGCTGCCGTACTTCCGTCGCAACGAGAACAACGAACGCGGTGCAGACGCCTGGCACGGTACCGGCGGCCCGCTCAACGTTGCCGATCTGCGCACGGTCAATCCGTTCTCGCAACACTATGTCGACGCGGCGCGCGAAGCCGGGTTTCCCGTGAGCGACGACTTCAATGGTCCGCACTACGAAGGCGCGGGCATCTATCAGGTGACGCAAAAAGACGGGCAGCGCTGGAACGCCGCGCGCGCCTATCTGCAAGGAAAATCACGCGCGAATCTGCATGTCATCACCGACGCGCTGGTGCAGCGCGTTGTCTTCGATGGCAAGCGCGCGACCGGCGTCAAAGTACAACGGCGCGGCGCGCTGGAGACGTTGCGCGCACGCGCTGAAGTCGTGCTGAGCGCCGGAGCGTTCAATTCGCCGCAGTTGCTGATGTGCTCCGGGATCGGTCCCGCCGAACACTTGCACTCGCATGGCGTGGAGGTGCACGTCGATGCCCCGGGTGTCGGAGCGAACCTGCAGGATCACATCGACTTCATCATCAACAAATACGTGGCGCATCGCGATCTGGTCGGCTACACGCCCGCGGGATTGTGGCATCTGCTCACGCAAGGGCTGGACTATCTTCGCGAGCGGCGCGGCCTGTTCGCCAGCAACGTGGCCGAAGCCGGCGGCTTCCTCAGGAGCGATCCGTCGCTGGCACGCCCCGATTTGCAGATGCATTTCCTCGTGGGCATCTGCGACGACCACAATCGTCGTCTGCATCTGCGCCGAGGCCTATCGTTGCATGCCTGCGTATTGCATCCGAAAAGCCGCGGGCGCGTGACGCTTGCCAGCGCCGACATGCGCGACGCGCCGCGGATCGACCCGGCCTTTCTGCAAGCGCAGGAGGACGTCGACACGTTGCTGCGCGGGGTGCGCGTGATTCGCCGGATTCTCGCAGCGCCGTCGCTCGCGCAGTTCGGTGGTGAGGAGCTGCACAGCCGGGGCATCGAGTCGGACGAAGCGCTCACCGCGCTGATCCGTGCGCGCGCCGACACCATCTACCACCCGGTCGGCACGTGCCGGATGGGCAGCGACGCGGCGTCGGTCGTCGATCCGGAACTGAGGGTTCGCGGCGTGGAAGGTTTGCGCGTGGTCGATGCGTCGATCATGCCCACGCTCATCGGCGGCAACACCAACGCCCCGTCGATGATGATCGGCGAAAAGGCCGCGGACCTGATGTTGTCGGGCGGGGGTCGATTGACGCAGCGCGTTGGATCGGCATCCGTCGACACCGCGCCGCAAGCACCAGCGACGTTAGCCGCCCGGGCGCAGCCACAGATCCAGGAAAGGCTCGCCCCACAGGCGGCTCGCCACCGCACCCAAGCATAGCCAAGGACCGAACGGCAGCGGCTCGCGCAACGCGCGGCCGCGCCATGCGCCGAGGCCGGCGAAAGCGAGCGTGGCCGCCACCGCGCCGAACGCGAGCATCAGCGGCGTGCCGATCCAGCCCAGCCACGCGCCGCACGCGGCGACGAGCTTGGCGTCGCCGCCGCCGAGTCCGTCGACGCCGGTCAGCGCCCGATACGCGCCCCCCATCACCGCCATGACGCCATACCCCAACGCAGCGCCGAGCACGGCGTCGTCGACGGGTAATGTCAGGCCCGCGACGCTGCCCAGCAAGCCGGCCCACAGCAGCGGCAACGTGAGCGCATCGGGCAACAGTCGCGTGTCGATGTCGATCAGCGAAAGCGCGAGCAACGTCGCGCCGAAACCGCACCATGCCAGCATCGCGACGTACTGCGTCGACGGCGCGAACGTCCAGGCGAGCGTCGCGAACATGACACCCACGGCCAGTTCAACGAGCGGGTAGCGCGGGGAAATGCGGTCGCGGCAATGCGCGCACCGGCCGCGCAGGAAGACGTAGCTGAGCACCGGGACATTGTGACGCGCTGCGATGCGAGTCTCGCAATGCGGGCAGCGCGACGGCGGCCACGCGAGGTTGAACGTGGGCGTGACCGGCGGCAACTCGCCCGCCCACGTCGCGGCCTCCTGCGCCCATTGTCGCTCCAGCATGCGCGGCAGACGGGAGGCGACGACGTTCAGAAAGCTCCCGACGAGCAGCCCCAGCATCGCCATCGCCACCACCACCGCTTCGCGCGGCAGTGCCCGAAAGTCATTCCCAACGTTATCGATGAGCAACACCATCATCAGAACATCGACTCCGCGTACTCACCCGCCGCGTGCCCGATCTGCAACATGCCGCCCACGGTGAAGATGATCGTCAGACCGACCAACGCCATCAGCACCGAGCGTAGCGCAGCGGAACGCGCCTTGACGCGCTCCGCGACTTCCTCGATGGTCATCAGGCCGATCTTGCGAATGCCGGCATCGAAGTTGGTGCGTCCCGCGTATTCGACCAGACGATCGAAGACCTCCTCGTTGAAGATGCCGGTGTCCATCGCCTTGACCAGACTTCGCTCGCTCTTGAGCGACGCGCGCATGCGCAGCAGGTGCGAGCGCATCCAGGGCGACGCGCCCACGAGCAACAGCGAGACGGCGTCGAACACCGACGTCTTCGCCCCCGTCAGCGCAGCGAGCGCCACAAGGAACTCGCCCGCCCGCACATCGCGATACACGGCGTACGGGCCGAAACGGTCGGCGCGTCGACGCAGCGGGCCCGCCCATCGACTCAGCGACAGCGAGATCGCCACCACGACCGCAAGCGGCACGCCATAGAGCAACGGCCACCAATTCGCCACGAAGCCCGACAACACATACAGCCCCTTGCCCACGAGCGGAAACCGCTCCGGCGGCATGATCTCGGTCATGATCGGCATCATGCCGTAGGCCACGCCCAACTGGATCGCGGCGAGCAGCACCGACATGAAGATCGGCAGCACCACGGCCCCGGCGATCGCCGCGCGGGTTTGCTGCTGCAAGGTGACCACACGCGCCAGAAAGCGCAGCGTGCCGGCGAGATCCCCCTTTTCGCCGGCGGAAATCACGATCAGGTCTTCGTCGGGAATCGTGCCCTGCCACGACTTGCGCAGGTTCTTCGAGCTGGCGCGGTCGCGCCAGATGGCATAGAGCGGCGCCATCGGATTGCGCCGCTCCTTGGCGCGCGCATACCGGCGGGAGAACAGTTCGAACGGATTGGCACCGTCCTCGATAGCGTCGGCGAAGTCGCTGTAGAACTTCGCGCGCATCTTGCGAAAATGACGTTTCGCCCGGCTCAGTCCCGGATACGGATCGCGCGCGGGCGATAGCTTGGCTAGCAGATGTTTGACGGCTTCGAGCATAGGCATTTGAAGGGCGTTTCAAACCAGTTTCGTGACAACGGCTCACACACTCGCGAGTCGGCGCGGCGGCTGCGGCGACGTGGAGCCGCCCTTCCATAACTGGAACTTCTTGAGCTTGTAGAACGCCGCCTCGATGTCCTGCGGATCGATGCGGCCCTGCGCCATCTTGTAGATCGCATGCTCCATCGCCGACTTGCCGCACATGACGGGGCTCGTGAGATCGCCGTCGTGGTACGCGCGCCAGTGCCGCTGCGCTTCCCAGAATTTCGACTGCCGCAACAGGTCGAGCAATTCCTCGGTCAACTCGCACACCTCCGCCACGACCGTCTGCCCGGCCGTGCCCCGGCCCTTGCAATGCCCACACCCCGGCCCCGCCACACAGACACGCGCCGTGTCGATGCCGAGGCCACCGATCACGCTCAACGTCATCTCGTCGAGCTTGCCGATAGCCGGCAACTTGCAGTGATCGCACAGCACCGGAATCAGCTTCTGGTACACCATCGCGGTAAGAAAATTGGGGGAGGTCACGGCGGAGACGGGCATGCCGATCTCGTCGCTGATCAGGCGCGGAATAATGCCGAAGGCGCTCGACGCGTGCACGGTCGAGAGCACCTGGTGCCCCGTCTCGGTCATCGATTTCGCGAACGAGCCGGTCTCCACGTCGCGGATCTCGCCGGGCATGAGCTTGTCCGGATCGCCGCGCAGCAGCACTTTCGCTGCCGCGCCGAAGGCCGATTCGCCGTGACCGTCTTCGGCACGCCGCTGAATCGGGATCTGCGTCACATGCGGCTGGATGTACTCGACCGGATCTTCGATGGAGAAGAATTTCTTACCGGCGTCGCGCTCGTACATCATCATGGTGCGCAAGGTCGTCGACTTTCCCGAGCCCGTCTCGCCCGCGATGATTGTCAGCCCCGGGCTGCGATACACCGCGTTCTCCAGCACTTCGACCTGGTCGTCCGAATAGCCGAGTTCGGCGAGCGACATGACATCGTCGTCGACGGCCTCGTTGACGAGCAGGCGCAGCACGACATCGACGCCGCGATTCTCCTTGATGCTCTGCAGGCGCAGCTGATACTTGCGATTGCGCAGGTTCAAGGGAATCGAGCAACTCTGATGCTGGTCCTCGTCGAAGTGATTGTGGCTGCGGCTGCTGGGGTCGGCGCGCGAGTTGTAGGCCGCCGAGACCGCGTCGAGCATCGCATGGTAGTCGCGCGACAGGCGATCGACCTCGCTGGTGGCGCGCAACTTGCCGTGAATGCGCATGCGCACGCGCACATGCCGGCCCTCGCGAAACTCGAAATGGATGTCGGACGCCCGAGCGTCAATGGCGCGCTCGATGATCAGATCGAAATTCCGGTAGGCGCCGGTGCGCTGCTCCTCGGTGCGTGCGCCGTCATCGCCGTTCTGTTGCAGACGCGACTGCATGAGCAGGATCTCTTCGGTCGTGCCGACATAGACACCTTCGAGATCGAGCCGGTGCGTCGCCCGCACCGCCTGCTCGAAACGCGAGAGCAGATCCGAGCCCTGCATGCGAACGAACGTCGTGTGCTCGAGCAACACCAGGAACAGGCGCGGCTTGATGGCCACGAGCACCAACGACCCGTTTTCGGCGCCCGCCAGGGTGATGCCGAGATCCTGACGCCAGCCCTGCGTTTGGATGTCTTCCAGGCGAAGGTCGGCAATCGGTCGTGCGACAGCGCCGCCACGCGCGTTGACGCGCGAGAACGCGGCTTGGAAACGGTCAGAAATCGTTGCCATCGCGTCGCCCCGGTGAGCCCTGTCTGGCGTTGTTCGTGGGTGCCGGGCCCATCGCATTGGGCAACAGCAGGCGACGCGG
This sequence comes from Pandoraea cepalis, assembly GCF_902459625.1. Lineage (NCBI taxonomy): Bacteria > Pseudomonadati > Pseudomonadota > Betaproteobacteria > Burkholderiales > Burkholderiaceae > Pandoraea > Pandoraea cepalis. Next base: position 341,310 of record NZ_CABPRY010000001.1, on the reverse strand, counting down.
CTTGCCGCCTCGCGCCACGTCGACGAAGTCGCTGCCGATCTTCACCACCCGCCAGTCGCCAAACCGGTCGCCGTTGCTCACGTTGTAGCCGAAGCGGCCATCGACGCGCAAATAGGCCACCGTGGTCTCGTCGACGCCGTGAATGAAGAGCAGCTCTGGCGGCACGTCGGGCGCCCCACCGCTCGTGGGCGGACGCTCAGCCCCTTTTGCCTCGCCCTGGGCGTCCGCGGCTTCCTGCGACGACTTGAGGTGGGCGCGCGCAAAGGTGTCGATGGTCTCGGCGGCACGCGCGGGCACGATCGACATCGGCAACGACAGCATCGCGGCCGTCGCGACCCCAGCGGTCAAGCGAAGCTTAGTGGACATAGTAGGTTCCTTGAGCGGAGAAGACGGGTTTGGTGTCGTCGATCACGATCGTCAACTCGTGCAACGACATGTTGCCGGCGCGCATCATCAGACCGGCCACGGAATCGACGAACGCCAGGTGCCCGGCCATCTTCCACTCGCCCTTGGCGATCGGCGGCGGCACATCGCTGCGTCTCGCGACCTCCGGCGGCACGTTGACGAGCGGCTGAGGCATCGAGAGCGAGATGTCCATGCCGTAGTCGCCGAGCGATTGCAGACGGGCACCCGCCGTGCGCAGGAATTGCGTGCGCGGCACAGGCGTCACACGCGTATCGCCGTCGTCAGGATCGTCTTCGTCGTCGGCAGGCGTTTGCGCGACAGCCTTGGCCGTCGCGGCGACGGCGGACTTCGACACCGGCGGGACGGCCTCGACGGGCGTCATGGACTCCGTCGCGTGGTCGAGATCGACGATCTGCGCGTTCGGACGTTGCGAGAGGAGCAGATCGAATGTGCCGCCCTCCTGGCGCTGCCACTGAATCTCACAGTCCTGCGTGTTGCACGAAATGGCGGCGGGACGCCATCCGCCCGCGTTCGCCGGCAGGGCCTGAATCGTGTATTGCAGTCGACGCGCATACGACGCCCCGGCCGCGAACGGCTCTGCGTCGATGGCGCGCGCAAGCGCCTGCTTGTAGACATCGACCGGATCGACCCGATTGGCCGCCGCGCGCTTCGCCTGCTGCATGTCGTCATACCAGGACCACCCCCACGCCCCGGCGCCACCGACGAGACAGAGCGTGACGAGTGCGATGGCCGCGATTTTCAGTTGCCGTGCCGGCAGGGGCTTGCGCACCGCCTGCAGACACGCCTCGCGCGACGGTTCCTGATCGACCTGCTTCGCGATGTCCTCGAGCGTGAGCGCCACGTCGGCAACGCCGAAACTCAGGGGCGCCACACCGGCAATCGTGATCTCGCCGTCGATCTCTGCGGCCCATTGTTCCAGCCGCGCGCGCACGTCGGACGCTGGCACCACCAGATCCAGTTCCGGACGGTGCTCGCGCAGCGTGATGAGGAGCGTTGCCGCGGCGTTGTCGGGGTCGGGATGCAGAAACGCGACATTCGGCGCATCGACCATCGCACCGAGCACGGCGCCCAGCGCGTATCGCTCCGGCGTGCCTTGCCCCTTGATGACCGGGTCCGTTGAAAACAGGCCCACGGTGCGCGTACCGGCGCCGTCGTCGGCCACGGCGAAGTGCGATGCATCCCGGCTTCTGGCAAGCCCACGGATCTCCGTGGCTTCCTTTTGCAAGCCGATCAACGTCTCCCACTGCCCACCGACGACGAGATGGTTGGACAATATGCGCGTCATGTCACACGCCCTCGGTCAGTTCCGGCGAAATCAGGATGACGACTTCCTTGACCTGCTGACGCGCCTCCTTCGTGCCGCCTTCGTAATTGAAGATGCCGTCGCGATCGGTCGAATCGTCCTTGCGGCGGAAGCCGCTGAGCACCAGCGTATCGCCCGACTTGAGCGATGCCCGCTGCATGGTCTGGATCGACGCCGTGATCGGCAACTGCATAAAGGTGCCCACGCCGAGACCGTCGTCGCCGCTCCCGCGACCGCCCTCGCCCTGGCCGCCAATGCCCACCTGCACCCCATCGGTTCCGATTTTCGCGCTCACGTCCGTGCCTGAGCCCTCTCCGGCGCCCACGTTGCTGCCGCTCGGCGTTTCCTTGCCCGTGCGCAGGTTGATCTTGTCGAGCTTCCTGAGGTCGGACATGTCGATCTGAACCTGCAACATCACGCTTCGGTTATCCATGAGCGTGGGCAGCAGATTCATCACGAAGCCCGTGGTCAGCACCGACTGTTCGGCGGTCACGACGGCTTGTCCGCCGTAATTGCCGGGTGTCATCTTCGTTTGCGCGACGAAGCCCTGATTTTGAGTGACGGCGACCGGCGCCGGCTGATTGTTCAGCGTGACGACCGTGGTGTCGATCACCGTACTCACGCGCCCCTGCTGGCTGAGCGCGCGGATGAAGGCGTTGGACCCCTTGAATCGGCCGGTATCGATCGTTCTGAGCTGCATCCCACCCTTGCGCGACATGAGCGAGCCGCCGGCTGCGGGGCCCGCCAGGCCCAGCGTGATGCCGCTCGCCGCCTGATACACCAGATCCCAGTCGACGCCCGTGGCCGAATTCTCCTCGAGCGAGACCGAATACACCTGCACGCGCAACTTGACCTGACGGCCGAGCACCGCGTTCTCCGCGTCGATATAGCTCGCCACGCGTTCGATGACGTCGGCCGAGTCGCTCACGACCAGCGAACTCGTCACAACGGAAGGCGTGACACGTCCGCCCTCGGAGAGCATGTCGCTCACCGTCTTGACGAGATCCGTCCAGTAATCGAGTTCGGACTCCACGCTGACCTTCGCGTCGGCATTGAAGCTCAGATCGACGCCGCCCGCCGAGCCGCCCGCCCCGCCACCGCCCGAGGCACCGCGACTGGCCTGCATTTGCGACGCCTTGCCCACCGACGCCCGATACGACGAACTGCCGGGCATCATCTTGATCTGGAAAGTCCGCGTGACATACCGTGCGAAATGAACCACGCCGTCACGGTAGGTCCAGTGCGTGCCGGTTCGAAACGCAATGGTGTCCAGCAGTCCCGACAGCGTGCCGGTGTATTGCAGCGGCACCGTCGGCTCGCCCGTGTCGGCGCAATTGAGCTGGAAGAGGTTGGCCGGGCTGCCGCCGTTGCTGCCACGGTTCGCGGCACGCGGGCCGCCCCCCCCGCTACCTGCGCCACTCCCGCCACCCGCGGCGCACGACACGTCCGAGGCCAGGCGAATGGTCAAGCCGTTGCCGCGTGCCACCTGGGCCAGCACGACCGACATCGGCAATGGCGCGCCGGTCGCGAAGCGCACGTTGCGCTTGAAGAAGTCCGGCAACGCTATCGAGGCGTTGATCGGGACGGAACGCTTGGCCAGCCACGCCCCCTCAACGTGCTCGATGGCGCGAATCGGGACCGCCGCATGCGTGTCGAACGCCGATTGCGCGTTCGTCAGCACCTGCGAAACGTTGGCGTCGGTCTTGGAGAGCATGCCGGGCGTGCCGCACGCCGTCAGGAACGTAGTGGCGCACAACACGCCAAGTCGCTTACTCATGGATTACCGCTTCCGTGATGAAGGCTGCGCCGGGGGGAGCGCAACGCTTGTTATTGAGTGGCGTGAACGACGCGCAGCACGCGGTTGGCCTCGTAGACTTTCACGCGAATGGGGGCATCGGTGTTCTGCAACGAAACCACGACCTGCTCGACGATGCCCAGGAAGTCGCCCGTGAAGGTGGCGGGATACTCGATGGGGAAGTCGCGATCGATCTCCCAGGCGAGTTGCCAGCCGTGCGCCTCCAGGTAACGCTGAAGCGCCACAGAGACGCGGCCGTCGCCCGGCGACATGAGCAGTTCGAGAAGCTCGCGCACTTCGACCTGCGCAAGCGGTTCCGACGCGGCGATGGCCGGCGACGGCGATACGGACGACAGGGGCAATGTGGGCAATGCGGACGTCGAGCCCCCCTCCGGCGGCGCATCGTTCGACGGTGCCGTGTCCAGCGCGCTCGCGAGCGGCGGTGGCGGCGATACTGCCGCCGCCCTGCCGGACATCAACGGTTTGTGACTGGCGAACGCGATCTGCAGATCGGGCGATCGAGGCGCTTCTTGAGACCTCTCGACAGCGACAACCGTACTCGACCAGACGGTTGTCGCGACGGCAGCGGTCAGCACGCTTTTGATGTGCATGTTTTCCTCACGTCGAATTCAATGCCGAAATACCGGACGGGGTTCGATCATGAGATCAGGAGCCGCTGATGGTGAACTCGAGCTTCGCCTTGGTCAGGTCGTTCTTCTGGCCCGCGTCGTCCCCCGACATATTCGAGGATTGGCACGCCACCGCCAGGTTGCCCATCTCGAAGGGCTTTCTCAAATTCTTGAGATTCGTACCGTTCACGGTGACTGTCGTGAAGTTCGAGTGCAGCGTCGTCATGAACTTCTGACATTGATCGCTGGGCACATCCTCCGACGTCACCTGAACCCCGAAATTCGGCCCATCGTTGATCTTGGTCGTGATAGGTGCCATTTTCAACGTTCCGCCGAAGCGGTTCAGATATTCGCCGACCGTGCCTGCCGGAGACGGGGTAATCGAGCCGAACAGACCCATCTTGTCCATATCTTGCGGGCTCGTCTTGGCCGTCAGTTGCCCGGAAAGCACGGCGTTTTGAATCGACACCACGGCCATCTGCCAGTCCTTGATCTCCTGGTTCACGCGCACGGAGTTCATCAGCCTGGGCACACCCACCATCGCCCCAGCCATGATCAGCCCCATGACCGCGACGGCGACGGACAATTCGACCAGCGTCACACCGCGCTGGCCGCGCTTGATCCATCGACCCTTCATCTTATTTTTCATTTGCACGAGTGCGCCCTCGTTCACTTGCATGTCCATACCCCTCTTCCTGAGCAAATCGATTGGAAAAGCCGCGCGCCTTTGCGGTGACATCCGTGCGCTGCGACAGGGGCGATTTATGCCTGAACACTCGGCACCGCGTTATCGCGTGTTATCCGAATTTTTCGCAAATTGACAATCCCGGGGGGCAGGAAAGCACCCATCTGCGTGCCAATTTCGATAAGACGCTGTCTCTCGCCAAACGGCGAACAAGCGTCCTGGAGGAAGTTCAGAGCAAGGAGGGGCAAGGATCGACGCGAACGAGTGTCGCACCAGGGGTTGTCGTGGCCGTCAGAATCGGCCCAACCGCAACAAGAGTATTCCCAACGTCGCGCGCCGACGTCATCATTCAGCGGTTTCACAAGGCGCGTGGCATGCGTGCGTACGCAGATCGGGACGGTAACGCCACGCGGCGTGGAAGACCGGACGCACCGCGGATTTGCGCCGCCCGCCGCCGAAAACACGACGCCGGACGCGTCAGCGCACCGCAGTCATTCCACCTTCATGCCCGCGAGTTCCGGTCGTGCGGGCGGGTAGGACAGATTCAGATCGGTTAGCGCCTGCACCAGCAACTCAGCCACCATCAGGTTGCGGTGACGTTTAGCGTCGGACGGCACGACGTACCAAGGCGCGTGTTCCGTCGACGTGGCGGATAGCGCCGCCTCGTAAGCCTTGGTGTAATGCGGCCAGAAGCTGCGCTCCTTGAGATCGTTCAGTTCGAACTTCCAGTGCTTGTTCGGATCGTCGATGCGCTCCTGCAAGCGTTTGCGCTGCTCGTCGGACGAGATATACAGGAAGCACTTGACGATGCGCGTGTGGTTGTCGGCCAGCAGACGCTCGAAGTTGTTGATGTGCGTGTAGCGTCGCTTGCACTCGTCGGCGTCGATCCAGTCGTGCACGCGCGTGATGAGCACGTCTTCGTAATGGCTGCGATTGAAGATGACCAACTCGCCCGCCCCGGGCACGACGCTATGGACACGCCACAGAAAGTCGCGCGCCAGTTCCGTGGGCGTGGGCGACTTGAAATTCGCCACGCGAATGCCGAGCGGATCGACGTTCTGGAACACCGCGCGAATGGTGCTGTCCTTGCCGCTGGTGTCCATGCCCTGCAACACGAGCAGGACACGTTGCCGGCAGTTGGCGTGCAGAAGCGTCTGCAACTCGTCGAGCTTGAGCGCCAGCTCGGCCATGCGCGCCTTGTCGTCGCCCTTGCTCTCGCCGTTGAATGGCGTATCGGCCGGATCGTAATCCGACAGGTCGAGCTTCTTGCCGAGCGGTACGCGGTATTTCTCGAACATCGCCAACTCCTCGTGACAGGCCTGCGGGCTAGTATCGCGCAAAAACAAAAGCGCGGCGCCGAACGGGCCACCGCGCTTTTTGCCCGAGGGATTCTCGCCGCCGCGTTGGCGGCGGGTTCTCCCGCGTCAGGCCCCGAGCTTCTGCTTGAGCAACGCGTTGACCTGCGCCGGATTGGCCTTGCCCTTGGTGGCCTTCATCGCCTGACCGACCAAGGCGTTGAACGCCTTCTCCTTGCCCGCGCGGAACTCTTCGACGGACTTGGCGTTGGCGGCCAGCACCTCGTCGATGATCTTCTCGATCGCGCCCGTGTCGGTGATCTGCTTCAGCCCCTTCGCTTCGATGAGGCGATCCGCCGCGCCCTCATCGGTGGCGCGCTCCTCCCACATCAACTGGAAGACTTCCTTGGCGATCTTGTTGGAGATCGTGTTGTCGGCGATGCGAGCGAGCAGACCCGCGAGCTGCGCGCTCGAGACCGGGCTTTGGTCGATGCCGATGTCTTCGCGGTTCAGCAGGGACGACAGCTCGCCCATGATCCAGTTCGCGGCCGGCTTGGCACTCGCCTTGCCCGTCTTCGCGACCACGGCTTCGAAGTATGACGCTTGCGCTTTCGATTGGGTGAGCACAGCGGCGTCGTAGTCGGACAAGCCGTACGACTCGACGAAGCGCGCCTGCATGCCGGCGGGCAGCTCGGGCAACCCGGCGCGCACGCGCTCGATCCATTCGTTATCGATCACGAGCGGCAGCAGATCCGGATCCGGGAAGTAGCGATAGTCATGCGCGTCTTCCTTGCTGCGCATCGAACGCGTTTCCTTCTTGTCCGGATCGTACAGACGCGTTTCCTGCACCACCGTGCCGCCGTCTTCGATCAATTCGATCTGACGGCGCACTTCGTACTGAATCGCCTCTTCGAGGAAGCGGAACGAGTTCAGGTTCTTGATTTCAGCACGCGTGCCGAACGCCTTCTGACCGACAGGACGCACAGAGACGTTGGCGTCGCAGCGGAAAGAGCCTTCCTGCATGTTGCCGTCGCAAATGCCGAGCCACACCACGAGTCCGTGCAACGCCTTCGCGTACGCCACGGCCTCGGCCGCGCTGCGCATGTCGGGCTCGGTCACAATTTCGAGCAGCGGCGTGCCGGCGCGGTTCAGGTCGATGCCGGTCATGCCGGCGAAGTCTTCGTGCAGCGACTTGCCCGCGTCTTCCTCAAGGTGCGCACGCGTGAGCGTCACGACTTTTTCATAGGCCTCGCGACCGGTGCGGGCATCCGCCTCGACCTGAATCTTCAACGAGCCGCCCTGCACCACCGGGATTTCATACTGACTGATCTGATAGCCCTTCGGCAGGTCGGGGTAGAAGTAATTCTTGCGCGCGAAGATGCTGCGCGGCGCAATCGTCGCCCCAATGGCCAGGCCGAATTCGATCGCGCGCTCGACAGCCCCGCGATTGAGCACCGGCAACACGCCCGGCAGCGCCAGATCCACGGGACAGGCCTGCGTGTTGGGGGCCGCGCCGAACTGCGTCGATGCGCCCGAGAAAATCTTGGAAGCGGTGGAGAGCTGTGTGTGCGTCTCCAGACCAATAACGACTTCCCATTGCATAAGGTTCACCCTGTCTCAACTTGTCGGCATGGCGCATTCGCCCTGCCCTTGCCGCCGGTCGTCGCCGCGACGGTGACGCTCCGGCCTCTGTTCCTGTTCGCCGATGCTGGCTGGCGCTGGTTCGCGTCTACCGGCGAGTGTCCGCCGCGCAAATCCCAGAGCGCGGATCGAAACTCACCGGCCAGGCGTTCTGGTAAATGCCTGGCGTGCAATACGCCTCGCAGTTGGCATGGCCGATGGTCACGTTGCCCGGATCCTGCCAGATCAGCAGCTTGCAGCTTCCGCTGTTCGCCCGCAGTTCGATGCTCGGGCGCCACTGCGTCTGGTGGAAATCCGCCAGATTGAAGTGGCAGCTGCCCCGCTGGCCGACCCACAGGCGCCAGTCGAGCGACTGCACCTGATTGGACGACACCTTGAGCGTTGCCTGTTCGCGAAAGCCATCTTCGTCCGTCTGCGAGCAATAGCCCGACAGATTGATCTCGCGGTAGGCGATCGGCGTCGGACGCCCGATCGGCAAGCTGCACGACGCGAGCGTGAGCACCATGCCGGCGAGCGCCAACCCCTTCAATGCCCATGCGGCGGTGCGCGCCCCCTGCGGTGCGAGCGACGTGGTCAAGCGCTGGCGGCGCACGATCAGACGCCTGCCGGAGCGCGCGTGTGCCAGTCGGTCGCGCGCTGGAACGCGTCGGCCACTTGCAGCAGGCGGGCTTCGTCGAAGTAGTTGCCGATCAGTTGCAGGCCGACCGGACGCGCATCGCGCCCCGCGCCGACCGGCAGGCTCATCCCCGGCAAGCCGGCCAGGCTGACCGACAGCGTGTAGATGTCTGCCAAGTACATCTGCACCGGATCAGCGCTCTTCTCGCCGAGGTTCCACGCGACGGACGGCGCCACCGGCCCCATGATGACGTCGCACTGCGCGAACGCATTCTGGAAGTCCTGCGCGATCAAACGGCGAATCTTCTGCGCCTGCAGGTAGTAAGCGTCGTAGTAGCCGTGCGAGAGCACGTACGCGCCCACCAGAATGCGGCGTTTGACTTCGGTGCCGAAGCCTTCGGCACGCGACTTCTTGTACATGTCGAGCAGATCGCGGTACTCGGCCGCGCGGTGACCGTACCGCACGCCGTCGAAACGCGACAGGTTCGACGAGGCTTCGGCCGGTGCCAACACGTAGTACACGGGAATCGACAGTTCGGTCTTCGGCAACGACACCGGCACGCGCACGGCGCCGAGCCGCTCGAACTCACGCAACGCGTTGTCGATGGCTTCGCGCACGTCGGCGTCGAGGCCTTCACCGAAATACTCGGCCGGCAAGCCGATGCGCAGACCGGCCAACGGCTTGTCGGCCGTTGCGCCGTCGAGCGGCTTGCCCAGACCGCGCGAGAAGTCTTCGTCGGCGCGCTCCAGGCTGGTCGAGTCGCGTTCGTCGAAACCCGCCATGCCGTTGAGCATCCATGCGCAATCCGCCGCGCTATGACCGAACGGGCCGCCCTGGTCGAGCGACGAAGCGAACGCGATCATGCCGTAACGCGACACGCGGCCATACGTCGGCTTGATGCCGGTCACGCCGCAGAACGCCGCCGGCTGACGGATCGAGCCACCGGTGTCGGTCCCGGTGGCGACCGGCGCGAGACGCGCGGCCACCGCGGCAGCCGACCCGCCCGACGAGCCGCCGGGCACGGCGCGCGTGTCCCACGGGTTCTTCACCGGGCCGTAATACGAGTTTTCGTTCGACGAGCCCATGGCGAACTCGTCCATATTGGTCTTGCCCAGCGTGACCATGCCCGCGTGCGCCAGACGCTCGACGACGGCGGCGTCGTACGGACTGACGTAGTTCTCGAGCATGCGAGAGCCAGCGGTGCTGCGCCAGCCACGCGTGACGAATACGTCCTTGTGCGCGACGGGAATGCCCAGCAACGGCCGGTTCGCGCCCTCGCCTGCGGCGATGCGCGCGTCGGCGGCACGGGCTTGCGCGAGGCTCGCTTCGGCGTCGACGTGCACGAACGCGTTCAGATCGGCGGCCCCGGCAATGCGGTCCAGGTAGTGCTGCGTCAGCTCGACGCTCGAGACGCGCTTGGCGTCGAGCGCGGCGCGCAAATCCTGCAAATGAATCAGATCTTGTTCCATGGTGGCGGCTGTGCGTTATAGCGCATGAAGGCATGAGGACATGCGGGGCGCCGAGGGCGCGCGGCAATCCGTTGCGCGAGCGTCCGGCGCGCCGGACACGGTCATCGCGCAACGGGCCGGACTCATTCGATGACCTTCGGCACCAGATAGAGGCCGTCCTGGACGGCGGGCGCGGGACGCTGATTGGCCTCGCGATCGACCTGCTCGGTCACCGCGTCGGTGCGCAGGCGCTGGGCGACGGCCTGAATTTGCTCGATCGGATGCGCCAGCGGGGCGACGTCCTTCGTGTCGACCGATTGCATCTGCTCGACGAGCGCGAAGAAGCCGTTCAGCTCCTTTTCCATGTGAGCCGCCTCGTCATCGGCCAGCTCGAGACGCGCGAGGTGGGCGATGCGTTTGACGTCTGAGAGATTCAAAGCCATGAAGAAATCCCGAAAAAGTGCGCATTGGAGAGCAGCCGGGTGCATGCCTGACGCCAAAATTAGGGCCAGAATGCGGAGAATGTGCGGACGGCGTTGGACTCGTCCGCCGTTTTACTCCGTGCACCGGGCTGCGCAGGAGGGCTGGCGCGCCGTGCCACAAGGCTCCCGGCGGGCGCACCGGGGCGTCGAATGGGGTGTCAACGTGCTCGTTTTTCCTGCAAAACCTGCGAAATTATAAGGTATCATTGCGCATTAAATTTGCGTCGGAGCGTGTTTTTGCACCCTTCGCCGCTGTCGCGCAGGTGGGCCACGGCCAGTCCGAGGGGCGCGACAGACGTTCGCGCAGTCCATTGGAAGACCCTGACGCGACGGATGGATAACGGCAGCCCCGCCTCCTGCCCGGTACCGCATTCCTCGGTTTGTCCGCACGTTTCGCGAGCCGCCGCGTGGCGCCTGGCGATTTTTTTTGCGAACAGGCCGGAACCCAGATGACAGGCCGCCGTCCCAGTCACATCCATTGGGACGGCCTCACGCAGACACAGGATTTTGCATGTTCGGTTTTCTTCGAAGCTATTTCTCCAACGACCTGGCCATTGACCTGGGCACCGCCAACACGCTCATCTACATGCGCGGCAAGGGCGTCGTGCTCGACGAACCGTCGGTCGTCGCCATTCGCCAGGAAGGCGGCCCGAGCGGCAAGAAGACGATTCAAGCCGTCGGCAAGGAAGCCAAGCAAATGCTTGGCAAGGTGCCGGGCAACATCGAGGCGATTCGCCCGATGAAGGACGGCGTGATCGCCGACTTCACCGTGACCGAGCAGATGATCAAGCAGTTCATCAAGATGGCTCACGAGTCGCGCCTGTTCTCGCCGTCGCCGCGCATCATCATCTGCGTGCCGTGCGGCTCGACCCAGGTCGAGCGCCGCGCCATCAAGGAAGCCGCGCACGGTGCCGGTGCCTCGCAGGTGTATCTGATCGAAGAGCCGATGGCCGCGGCCATCGGTGCCGGCCTGCCGGTCTCGGAAGCCACGGGCTCGATGGTCGTCGACATCGGCGGCGGCACGACCGAGGTGGGCGTGATCTCGCTGGGCGGTATCGTCTACAAGGGATCGGTACGTGTCGGTGGCGACAAGTTCGACGAAGCTATCGTGAACTACATCCGCCGCAACTACGGCATGCTGATCGGCGAACAGACCGCCGAAGCGATCAAGAAGGAAATCGGCTCGGCCTTCCCGGGTTCCGAAGTCAAGGAAATGGAAGTCAAGGGCCGCAACCTCTCGGAAGGGATTCCGCGCGCTTTCACCATTTCGAGCAACGAAATCCTCGAAGCGCTGACCGATCCGCTCAACCAGATCGTGTCGTCGGTGAAGATCGCCCTCGAACAAACGCCGCCGGAACTCGGCGCCGACATCGCCGAGCGCGGCATGATGCTCACGGGCGGCGGCGCGCTGCTGCGCGATCTCGACCGTCTGCTCGCCGAAGAAACGGGCCTGCCGGTGCTGGTCGCCGAAGACCCGCTCACCTGCGTGGTGCGTGGCTCGGGCATGGCGCTCGAGCGCATGGACAAGCTCGGCAGCATTTTCTCTTACGAGTAAGCCAACGTGCGTGGTTCGTCGTCCGGCGCGGTGGGGCCATCCCTTCCCCCCCTCGCCCGACACGACGGGCCACGCAGCAAGACCATGCGCACGGAGCTTGTCGTCATGCTGTTCCGTCGCACCCGACTGACACCATTCGCGCACCGCGGCGCCTCGCTGCGCGTGCTCCCCTGAAGGGCCCACCATGCAGTACAGTCCGCCGCCACTGTTCAAACAGGGACCGTCGGCGTTGGCCCGGCTAATCTGTTTCGTCGCGCTCGCCATCGGCCTGCTCGTGGTCGACTCGCACTACAACACGCTGGAACGGGTTCGGGCCGTTGTCGGCACCGCCCTGTATCCGGTGCAACGCATGATGCTGTTGCCGCGCGACGCCATTCTCGGCGTGGCGGGCTTCTTCTCGACCGAATCGCAACTCTCGGGCGAGAACCGGGCGCTTCTCGCGCAAAACCTCGAACTCTCCGTGCAGGCCCAACGCAATAACCAGTTGACCGCCGAGAACGAACATCTGCGCCAGATGCTCGCCTTGCGCGAGCGCCTGCCCGTGCCGAGCATTCCCGCCGAGATCGAGTACGACACACGCGACCCGTTCACGCAGCGCGTGGTCATCGATCGCGGCACAAAGCATGGCGTGAAGCTCGGCGCCCCGGTGGTCACGGAACAGGGTCTGCTCGGTCAGGTCTCGCGCGTCTTCCTGCTGCAAAGCGAAGTCACGCTGCTCACCGACAAGGAGCAAGCCGTGCCCGTGCAAGTCACGCGCAGCGGTGTGCATAGCGTGATCTACGGCGGGCTGCGCGGCAACGTGCTGGACCTGCGCTTCATTCCGCTGTCGGCCGACGTCAAGGTCGGCGACGAAATCGCCACGAGCGGCCTGGACGGCATCTACCCCGCCGGCCTGCCCGTGGCCCGTATCACCAAGGTCGACCGCGTATCCGACACCGCGTTCGCGCGCATTCTGTGTCAGCCGGTGGCCAATCTGCGCAGCCAGCGTCAGGTGCTGGTGCTGCAATACACCACGCCGCTCGCCCTGCATCCGGACGCCGCCGCCGATCTCGCGCGTGCGTCCGATCCGTCGGCAAGCGGCGAGAAGCCCGGCCAGAAGGGCGGCACGCGCGCCGATCCGAAGCGCGCCCCGGCCGCCCGCAAGGGTCATTGAGGAATCGACATGTCACGACCGCAATACATTCTGCTGCCGGTCAATCCGTACTTCATCGCGATCAGTCTCGTGGTGGCGTTTCTGGTCAACCTGATGCCGTGGGGCCACGCCCCCGCCATGCCCGACTTCGTCGCGCTGGTGTTGATGTTCTGGAACATCCACCAGCCGCGCAAGGTGGGCATGGGCGTGGCGTTCCTCGTTGGCCTGCTCATGGACGTGCACAACGCCGGCCTGCTGGGCGAGCACGCGCTCGCTTACACGTTGCTTTCGTACGGCGCTATCATGATTCACCGCCGCGTCCTGTTTTTTACGCTGCTTGGTCAGGCGCTGACGGTGCTGCCGTTGCTGTTGCTCGCGCACGTGGTGCCATTCATCATTCGTCTGGCGACCGGTGCGGCGTTTCCGGGCTGGTGGCCGCTCGCGGCGGGGTTTGTCGAAGCCCTGCTCTGGCCGGTGATCAGTATCCTGTTGCTGGCGCCGCAGAAGCGCGCCGTCGACCGCGACGACACGCGTCCGATCTGATGGGCCCCGTCCCCACCCGATCGCGCCACCGAGCCCTGCTTGCATGACCGAGTTCAAGAATCCCCAGCAACAACTGCAGACGTTTCATCTGCGGATCACGGCGGCTGCATTTTTCGTGCTGATCTGCTTTGGCCTGCTCGGCGTACGCTTCGTCTACCTGCAGGTCTTCCGCCATAGCCAGTACGCGCTGCAAGCCGACGAAAATCGCGTCTCGCTCGCGCCGATCGTGCCCAACCGGGGCGTGATCATGGATCGCAACGGCGTGGTGCTCGCGCGTAATTATTCTGCTTACACGCTGGAAATCACGCCATCGAAGATCGGCCGTCCGCTGGAAGATCTCATCACCGATCTGTCCGACGTGATCGAGATCACGCCGCGCGACCGCGCCCGCTTCAAGAAGCTCATGGACGACAGCAAGAGCTTCGAGAGCCTGCCGATCCGCACGCGCCTGACCGACGAGGAAGTCGCACGCTTCACCGCGCAGCGCTTCCGCTTTCCCGGCGTGGACGTGCACGCGCGGCTCTTCCGTCAGTACCCGCTGGGCGAAACCGCCGCGCACGTGATCGGCTACATCGGCCGGATCTCGCAGCGCGATCGCCAGCGGATCGAGGCGATGAGCGAAGAGAACGACAGCGACAGCGCCAAGTACGACATCCGCCGCGACGTCAACAACTACAAGGGCACCGATTACATCGGCAAGATCGGCGTCGAGCAGAGCTACGAGACGCAGCTCCATGGCATCACCGGTTTCGAGGAAATCGAAGTCACCGCCGGTGGCCGCCCGGTGCGCACGATCTCGCGCACCCCGGCCACGCCGGGCGACAACCTGGTGCTGTCGCTCGACATCAAGCTCCAGGAAGTCGCCGAGCAAGCCTTCGCTGGCCGGCGCGGCGCGGTCGTCGCCATCGAGCCGAAAACGGGCGACGTGCTCGCGTTCGTATCGGCGCCGAGCTTCGATCCGAACATGTTCGTCGAAGGCATCGACCAGCAGAACTGGGACGCACTGAACAACTCGCCCGACCGACCGCTGCTCAATCGTCCGTTGCGCGGCACGTATCCGATCGGCTCGACATACAAGCCGTTCATGGCGCTCGCCGCGCTCGAACTGGGCAAGCGCACCACGAGCTGGGGTTTCCAGGACACCGGCGCGTTCACCCTCGGCAACCATACGTTCCGCAACGACGTGCGCAACGGCCAGGGCTGGATCGACATGTACCGCTCGATCGTGGTCTCGAACGACACGTATTACTACATGCTCGCGCACGATATGGGCGTGAATGCGATTCATGACTTCATGGCGCCGCTCGGCTTCGGTCAGTTGACGGGTATCGACATCGAAGGCGAGGCGCGCGGCATTCTGCCGTCGACCGAATGGAAGCGCAAGGCGTACAAGAAGCCCGCGCAGCAGAAATGGTACGACGGCGAAACGGTCAGCCTGGGCATTGGACAAGGCTACAACTCGTTCACGATCCTGCAACTGGCGCACGCCACTGCCACGCTGGCCAACAATGGCGTGGTGATGAAGCCTCACCTCGTGAAAGCCATCGAGGATCCTGTCACGCACACACGCCAGCTCACCGTGCCGCACGAAAGCGCACGGCTACCCTATAAGCAGGCGGACATCGATTTCGTCAAACGCGCGATGGTCGGGGTGATCAAGGAAGGCACAGGCCGTCAGGCGTTCGCGGGCGCACCGTACGAGGCCGGTGGCAAAACCGGTACAGCGCAGGTCTACTCGCTCGGCAAGAACGAGAAGTACAACCACAACGCTATCCCCGAATTCAAACGCGATCACGCCTTGTTCATCGCGTTCGCCCCCGCCGACGATCCGAAGATCGCCGTCGCGCTGATCGTCGAGAACGCGGGATGGGGCGGCGCACAAGCCGGTCCGGTCGCGCGCCGTCTGCTCGATTACTACCTCGTCGACGAGCCGAAGGAGCGCGCCGCCGAAGCCGCGGCGTTGCAAGCGGGCGCATCGGGTCCGGGGGCGGCATCGGGCGTCTCGGCCGTGTCCGCCGCACCCGATGCCGCACCCGCCAGCGCTGCCGAACTGAGCGGCCGCACGACCGTGGCACGCGTCGCCCCGGTCGCGTCAAACGTGACGGCGAGCGTATCGCGTAGCACCGACGGCACGGCTTCCGCTGCCCGTGCACCGAAGCCCGCCCCGGCGCCGCATCGTCAGCCGGCCGTGAGTCCGACTGTCGCCGACGAAGCTCGCCATCGCGCGGCCATTCGCGCGCAAGGAGGAACGCCATGATGGCGCTCGACAAACATACGTGGAAACAGCAGGTGAAGCGCCTGTTCGTCGGTTTCGACAGGCCCCTGGCGCTGATCGTCTTCCTGCTGTTGTGCGTGGGACTGGTCACGCTCTATAGCGCCAGTATCGATGTGCCCGGGCGCGTCGAAGACCAGGTGCGCAACATCGTGCTGACGTTCATTCTGATGTGGCTGCTGGCGATGCTGCCCACGCAGACACTGATGAAGTTCGCGGTGCCGCTCTATACGGCCGGTGTAGCACTGCTCATTGCGGTCGCGATGTTCGGGCTGACGAAGAAAGGGGCGAAGCGCTGGCTGAACGTGGGGATGGTGATCCAGCCGTCCGAGATCATGAAGATCGCCATGCCGCTGATGCTGGCGTGGTACTTCCAGAAGCGCGAAGGCAATATTCGCTGGTTCGACTACCTGGTCGCCATGGTGTTGCTCGGCTTGCCCGTGGGGCTGATCGCCAAACAGCCTGACCTCGGTACTGGCCTGCTGGTGGCCGCCGCCGGACTTTACGTGATTTATCTGGCCGGGCTGTCGTGGAAGCTCATTCTGCCGGTACTCGTCGCTGTCGTGATCGGCATCGGCACCGTTCTGGCCGTACAGGACAAGATCTGTCAGCCGGGGGTCGAATGGTACTTCCTGCACGACTACCAGAAGCATCGTGTGTGCACGCTGCTGGACCCAACGTCGGATCCGCTCGGCAAGGGCTTCCACACGATCCAGTCGGTCATTGCCATCGGCTCGGGCGGCACAACCGGCAAGGGCTGGCTCAAGGGAACGCAGGCCCACCTCGAGTTCATTCCCGAGAAGCACACCGACTTTATTTTCGCGGTGTTCGCCGAAGAGTTCGGGCTGATCGGCGAAGCCGTTCTGCTGGTGCTGTATCTGCTGCTGGTCGCGCGCGGGCTGGTGATCGCGGCCTCCGGCGCCACCTTGTTCGGGCGCCTGTTGGCAGGGTCCGTCACGATGATCTTCTTCACCTACGCCTTCGTGAACATGGGCATGGTGAGCGGCATTCTGCCGGTGGTCGGCGTTCCGCTTCCGTTCATGAGCTACGGCGGCACCGCGCTGGTGACGCTCGGCCTGGGGATCGGCATTCTGATGAGCGTGGCGCGCGAGAAGCGCCTGATGCAAAGCTGACGGTCCGGCGCGCTGCGCCGACAAGGCAGACGGCAGGAGCAGGGGCATCACTCTGCGCCCTGCCGTTTTTTTTGCCTGTGCGAACCCCGGCGGCTAACGGGCCGGCACAGGGGACAGGGCGGGCGCGGGCCCCCGATTCATCGCATCGAGCTTGCCTTGGGCGGCCACGTCGCCCTGGGCGGCGGCCTTTTCGTACCATAGACGCGCACGTCCGAGATCCGGCGTCACGACGCCATAGCCCCGCTCGTAGTAGCTCGCCACGATGTACTGCGACGGCAGATCGCCCCCGCGTGCGGCTTTCTCGTACCAACCAAACGCCGTCTTGTAATCCTTGGGCACGCCGCGCCCGATGAAATACTCGTTGGCGATGGCCGCCTGCGCCTGCACATGGCCCTGCTTTGCCGCCTTTTCGTACCAGAGATTGGCCTGGGGAATCGATTTGCCGACGACGTAGCCGTCGTCGAACATCTTGCCGTAGACGTACTGTGCCTGGGTCATGCCTGCGTTCGCGGCGCGCTCGAGCCACTGCACGGCGCCGCTCGGATCGGGCGTGCCGCCCTCGCCGTTGAGCAGCATCATGGCGTAGTCGAATTGGGCAAGACGATTGCCCTGCTCGGCCGCCCGGCGAAACTCGCCGAGTGCCTGCGACTGCTGGCCCGCCTCATAGTGCTGCACGGCCTGATCGGTCAGCCCCTGGGCCGGGGCTTGCGCGGCGGCTACCGCATAAGGAATCGGCTGGCAGGCCGCTCCCACCAACGTGGCGGCAAGACCGCTGAGCAGCCGGCGCATGGTGTAAGACGTCGACATCGCGAACCTCCTGAGACTGGCTTTGGACGTATTGTGCGCCAAATGGAAAAGACGCGCCGGGGTCGCATGCCGGCGCCGGTTTCGCCGTCGCCTTGACCATCGAGATCGCGTTGGCCAATGCAAAAGCCCCGGCATCGCGCCAGGGCTTGGATCGGAGGCAAGACGTCCGACTTATGGCTTGATGTACGCGTAACCCTTCTGCTGCAAGCGCGTGATTTCCACGACACCGGACGGCGTGAAGTCCGCGTCGAGCACAAACTGGTCCTTCTTCAGGTTGCGCTGCTTCATCGTGATTTCACACACCTCGAACTTGACGCCGCGCGCATGCAACGCCGCGATCAGCGGCCCGACGGTCGCGGCATCCTTGTAACTTTCCATCAGGAAGTCGACCCCCTTCGCGTGCGCGACGACCACGATGTCGGTATCCGGTACCGTGTCGAGCTGGTTGCGAACGTTGCGCAAAGCGGCCAGCGCCTGTTGCTCGGCGTCGTTGATGTGATACACGACCTTGTCGCGCGCGAATGCCTGTGTGGCAGGCACGGCGAATGCCGCGAACAGGAATGCGGCCAGCAAGCCGCGCAGCAGCGTCTTCATTTGCGGAGTCTCCTATTGGTTACGTGGTGTCAGCCGCATCATAGCGCGTTGGCCCGCCCCAGGGCATCGCTCGGGCCCGGCGCGCCGGGCGTCACATCCCGCACCGAATACGGCGGCGGCGCCTCCCATGCCGCGTCGGTCTGCGTCGCGGCGTCGGAACATACCCCCCGTTGCTCTCGCGCCGGCACGGGCAACCGCGCATGGCCTGTGGGTGCCGAACTCACAAAATGCGCGCGGAAATCGCCATGATCGAGCGGCGGTGCGCTTGGCTGCCGCTGCGGGAGAACGGCAGCCACCGGGCGATTCGCCACCTGGTCCAGGGAATGCAGATTGCCGTGTGAATCTCGTCGCCGCATCGCGACAAGCCGCACGACGGTCTGCACGTTCTGCGCAATGACGTCGCTGCCCGCTGAAATTTTTGCCATGCCAACTCCTGAAATGAAAAAACCCGCCAGACTCAAGATCTGGCGGGTTGGCACTTTCGGTCAGGTGGCCACCGTCCGCCGTCGAATTTGCCGGCGGGAGTGTCGAATTCGTGGCGGCGTGGGCGTCATCCCAGCGACGGGACGCGGCATCAACGATGACCGCACAAGCGTCGAAGCGTATTACGCCGTGACTTCCGACCAGCAGTTCGGCGTTTCGTACAAACGCAGGCGCACCAAGCGCAAGTCGCGGCCGTAATGCGCGTCAAAGACGTGGCTCAGCGTCTCGAAGGCCGTCGCCGCCAGATTCTCGACAGTCGGCACCCGGTCGAAGACCACCGTCTTGTGGTCGGGCATCGTCTCGAGAAAATTGCGCACGGCCGTGTCGCCCTCATAAACGAGGAACGCGTGGTCCCACACCGACACGAGATGCTCGTTGGCCAGCGCCTTCACGTCGGCGAAGTCCATCACCATGCCATTGTCGGATGCACCGCTCTCGCGGCTCACTTCGCCCGCGAGCGTGATCTCGAGCACATAACGATGCCCGTGCAGATTGCGGCACTGGCTTCGGTGGTCGGGAATGCGGTGGCCCGCATCGAATTCGAGTTTCCGGGTAATCGTAATCACGGCAACGGCTCAGGGAATATTCAGGTATTTGTGCGTCTGCATCGACAACGACCAGCGCGGATGCGCTTTGCAATAGTCGATCGCCAACTTCGTATTGGTGTCGCGCAGCGGTCCGTCCATCGGCTGGAGGTAGAAGTACTGGAAATCTAGCGCTTCGTACTCAGCCAGACGTTGGCGATCTTGCGGCACCACAACTTTCAGCTCATCGCCGCGCGTGACGATCAGCTCGGCATCGGCTTTCGGGCTCACGCACACCCAGTCGATCCCCTCGGGGATCGCTTGCGTGCCGTTGGTCTCCACCGCGATGCGAAAGCCCTCGGCGTGCAGCGCGTCGATGAGCGGCGCGTCGAGCTGCAGCAGCGGCTCACCGCCCGTGCACACGACGAACCGGTGGGCGCGGTCGCCCGCCGGCCACAACGCCACGATCTGCGCGACGAGATCGGCCGGCGTACGGTACTTGCCGCCATTCTCGCCGTCGGTGCCGATGAAGTCAGTGTCGCAGAACTGGCAGACGGCGTCCGCGCGGTCCTCTTCGCGGCCGGTCCACAGGTTGCATCCTGCAAACCGGCAGAACACCGCCGGACGTCCGGCGTTGGCCCCCTCGCCCTGCAAGGTGTAGAAGATTTCCTTTACCGCGTACGTCATGATGCTCTCGATTCTCCCAGGATCAGACCGCGCCGCGATCCTGATCGTGACCGCGTGCGCGCCACTGCTCGAAACCGCGCTGGCGCAACTGGCAGGCCGGACATTCGCCGCATCCGTAACCCCACGCATGCAGCACGCTGCGCTCGCCCAGATAGCACGTGTGCGTATCTTCGCGCACGGTCTCGACCAGCGCGTCGCCGCCCAGATCCTGCGCCATCTGCCACGTGTCGGCCTTGTCGATCCACATCAGCGGCGTCTCGACGATAAAGCGCTGGTCCATGCCCAGATTGAGCGCGACCTGCAGCGCCTTCATGGTGTCGTCGCGGCAATCGGGGTAGCCCGAAAAATCCGTCTCGCACATGCCGCCGACCAGCACGCGCAAACCGCGTCGATACGCAATGGTCGCACCAATCGTCAGGAACAGCAGATTCCGGCCCGGCACGAAGGTATTCGGCAGATGATTCGCGGCCATCGCGATCGTGGTCTCACGCGTGAGCGACGTCTCGCTGATCTGGCCCAGGATCGACAGGTCGATCATGTGGTCGTCGCCCAGACGCGGCGCCCACTGCGGAAAACGCCCGCGCAGCTTGGCCAGCACATCGGTGCGGCACTCCAGCTCCACGCGGTGGCGCTGGCCGTAATCGAAGCCCAGCGTCTCGACGCGCGCATAGCGCGACAGCGCCCACGCGAGGCAGGTAGTCGAATCCTGTCCACCGGAGAACAGGACCAGAGCGGAATCAGTGCTTGTCGTCATGATCATGCGCTAGCAGTATCGCCCTCGCCGTCAGGACGACGGGGGCCGGGGCACGCGCTTGCGGCCGCCCCTCGGGCAGCCCGCGTGCGGGATAGGTCACGCGATTGTGAACCGCGACGCCCGGCATGGCTATCGTCAGGGCGTGATACCCATCATCGGGCAGCGTTTTCGTTCAAACGCAAAAAGGGCTTGCGATGTACGCAAGCCCTTCGAATTTGGTGGCCTGGGTCGGAATCGAACCAACGACACGCGGATTTTCAATCCGCTGCTCTACCAACTGAGCTACCGGGCCAAGAGAAAGCGATTATAGAGACTGCCGACGCTTCGCGCAAGCCCTTCGTTGAAAAATCCGCTGGAAAGCGGCGTCGCGGCGCACTCGGGCGCGCCGCACCTCCGTCATGTCTTGCTCTTCGTGAGTTCCACGCCCAGTTGCTTGAGCTTGCGATACAGGTGCGTGCGCTCCAGGCCCGTTTTCTCGGCCACGCGCGTCATGCTGCCGTGCTCCTTGGCCAGATGGTAGGCGAAGTAGGCACGCTCGAACGCATCGCGCGCCTCGCGCAACGGAACGTCGAACGAGATGTCGCCCGACATGCCCACCACCGCCCCCGCGACACCGCCATCGAGATCGTGTGCGCCGAGCGGCGCGTGATGCACCGCCGAGCCGTTCAGGCCCCCGCCGACGTGGCGCGGTTCGCTCTCGCCGAAGACGCCCGCGTCAGGCGCATCGTCGTCCGCGGCAAACGCGCTGGGCGCGGCGCCGGACGGATCGCGTTTGCCGCGCGCGAGCCCCTGCTCCACCGCCTGCAACAGTTTCTGCAGGGCAATGGGCTTTTCGAGGAAATTGAGGGCACCGATCTTGGTCGCCTCGACGGCGGTATCGATCGTGGCGTGGCCCGACATCATGATCACGGGCATCGTCAACAACTGCTGCGCCGCCCATTCCTTGAGCAAGGTTACGCCGTCGGTATCGGGCATCCAGATATCGAGCAGCACGAGATCGGGCGTGTGCGCGGCGCGAAAGGCGCGCGCTTCCTGCGCGTTCTCCGCGACCTCCACGACATGCCCCTCGTCGCTCAGAATCTCGGAGAGCAGCTCCCGGATCCCCATTTCGTCATCCACCACCAAAATGGTTGCCATTTACGCTACCTTCGTGTGTTCTGCCGGCTTGTTGCGCGACAGTTCCTGGTCGTCAGCCAATTGAGTAAACAAGATCGAAATCTGTGCGCCTGCGCTGCCTTCGCCCTCGGGTAATGGCCGGTTGCGAATGTCGATGCGCGCCTGATGCTCGTCGATGATTTTCTTGACCATCGCCAGTCCGAGCCCGGTGCCCTTCGACTTCGTGGTCACGTAGGGCTCGAATGCGCGGGTCAGAATGCGCGCCGGGAACCCCGGCCCGTTGTCCGTGATCGTCAAGCGCACTGCCGTGCGTTTCGGTTCGCCGGGATGCACATCCGTTCCTGCGTATTCTACTGTCTTCGTTTCCACCGTGATAAGCGGCTTTTCGGTTGCGCTGACGGCATCTTGAGCATTCTGCAGCAGATTATGAATAACTTGGCGCAATTGCGTTGAGTCGCCGCGTATCGCCGGCAGGTCCGCGTCCAGATTCGGACGAATCGCGCCGCGCCCTTCATCCACCCCGTATAACGTCAGCACCTCGCCGATCAACTCGTTGAGTTGCAGCGAATGCATGATCGCCGGCGGCAGTCGCGCGTAGTCGCGGAAATCGTCGACCATGCGCTTCATGGCCGCCACCTGGTTGACGATGGTCGTCGCGCCCCGGCGCAACACCTCGGCATCGGCCGGCGGCAACTTGTCGGACAATTTCATTTGCAGCCGCTCGGCGGAGAGCTGGATCGGTGTGAGCGGGTTCTTGATCTCGTGTGCCAGGCGCCGCGCCACCTCGGCCCACGCGACCGAACGCTGCGCCGAAATCACATCGCTGATATCGTCGAACACCACGACGTAGCCACCGCCCGCACGCGTCGGCACGCCCGCCACCGCGACCATCGGCTCAGGCAAATGCGAACCGCGCACGAGCAGCGTCACGGCATCGGTCTCGCCCGGCAGCGTCAGACCGATCTGCTGCTGCCAGTGCCCGCCCGGGCCGAGATCGGCGTTCGCATCGCGATCGGCGAACGCGCGACGCAGCGTCTCACCAAACTCCACCAACGCCGGAATATGCGCAGGCGAGCGGTTCAGCTCACCCTGCAAGCTCTGCTTGAAGATGCGTTCGGCGCCGGCATTGGCCGTCGTCAGGCGGAAGTCGCGATCGAAAACGAATACGCCGGCCGTGAGGCTCGACAGAATACTCTCCAAGTGCGCCTTCGAGCTTTCAAGCGCCAGCCGATTGCGCTCGACCGTGGCGCGCGCGTCGGACAACTGACGCGTCATGGCATTGAACGCCTGCGTCAGGAAGCCCAGTTCGTCGTTGGTGCGCATTTCCCCTTTCGGGGACAAATCGCCTGCCGCGACTTCCTGCGTGCCGCGTGCCAGCAGGAAGAGCGGCCGCGCGAGCTGGTTGCCGAGTGCCAGCGCGAGCATCATCGCCACGAACGTGGCGAGGAACAGCGACAGCGTCAACGTGCCGATATACATCTTGCGCAGGCCCGTGCGGCCCAGCGCCTTTTCCTGGTATTCGCGATAGGCGCTCTGCACCGCCTCGGCGTTCTGCGCAAGATTGGCCGGCACCAGTTGGGTGACTTGCAGGAAACGCTCTTCGTCTTGCAATGACGACGTGTACCCGGACGGAATGCGGATCACCACGCGCCAGCGCAATTGATCTCGTGCCTGATGCTTGTCGTAGCCCTCGCTGCCGCCTTCGATGGCCGTATAGCCGCGCGATTGCGTGCGCGCCTGACGCAACATGAGCGGCGTCGGCAAATCCGGCACCAGCGCATTGAAGCTGCCAGACGCCGACGCGAGCACACGCCCGTTGCCGTCGACGATGGTGGCGTCTTGCAGGCCGAACTGGTCACGCATGCGCAGCAGCGCGAGCGTTCCCCCCTTGTCGCCGCTCGACGCGAGGTTGTCGGCCACGAGTTGCGCCTTGGCGCTGAGGTCCGACAGACCGTTGTTGAGGATGGCGCGTCCGAGTTCGAGTCCGGAGTCGAGCGCCGTCTCGACGCGCACGTCGAACCACGACTCGATGCTGCGCGAGACGAACTGCAGCGACACCAGATAGATGATGCCGCCCGGCAGCACCCCCACCAGCGCGAAGAAGATGGCCAGCTTGGCGAGAAGTCGCGTGCCGAAGCGGCGCTCGCGCAGCCGCGCAAGAATGATCCAGACGAGCGCACCGACGATGAAGACGAAGATGATCGCCACCGCGATGTTCGCGGTGTAGAGCAGTGAATAGTAGCGATCGAAGAATTCGGTATTGGCCGATGCCAGCGCAAGCAGGCCGAAGAGCCCGATGGCGACGAGCGCCATCGTGACGATAAGTGTGCGAATGACGATGCGCTTGAGCAGGCCGCCGCCGTTATTTGACACGGGCGACTCCGGGCGGCAGCGCCGCGCTGAAGGCAAGTGGCAAATGGCCCCTCAGACGGAACGCATGATTCGCGGGGTCGAGCGCCGTGCTTGTCGCCACGGACGGGAGCGCCGGGACGCTGGCCGCCGCCGACGATGGCGCGGGCGAGAACATGAAGCGCGCCCAGTCGGAGCTGAGATTCCAGTCGCGATTGTTGACGGCGTCGATCTGGAACGGCTTGGGCATCAGCGCATTGTCGAGCCGCATGCGTACCGAGGCCTGATATTGCGTGCCCGGTTTGACGACGCCCTTCTCGATGACGCGCCAACCGCTTACATTGCGCACGAGTGCGAGCGCCTCGCGCAACGAGCCGAAGCCAAGCTGCAATCCGCTGTTGCTGCTGTTGCCGCTATTGCTGGAGACGCGATACTGACGCGTGAGCGGCTGGAACCACAACCGCACGCTCTGCGACGTGGTCACGACCTTCTCGTCGAACCAGTACCAGCGCGAGCGAGTGAGTTCGAAGTCGGTTGTGAAATAGAGTGAGATACCGCGATTGACCGCGTCCTCCAGGCTGCTGTTGAGCTCGAAGGCAAAGCGCGCGTCGAGCAACCAGCCGCCCTCGGACGGCTCAAGCCGCGCTTCGCGCACCTGGATGTCATTTTCGGCACGCGCGGGCGCAGCGAAGCCGAGCGCAAAAACGCACAGCAGCAGCGGCAGCAAACTGGCCAGTAGCCGTTGGGAAAAGGTCACCGTTTCTGGAAGCGAGCGTAATAGAAGCCGTCGTGGGCGCCGCCAGGGGTCATCAGCAATTGCCCGGGAGCGTCCAATCGTACCGCATCTGTGCGAATACGTTCAAACCATTGCGCTTGCTGCTCATTTTCCGCCGGGAAGATCGAGCACGTTGCATAGATCAACTCGCCCCCCACGGCCAACGTGTCCCAGAGCGCCAACAAAATGCGCCGCTGCTCTTCGACCAGGGCCGCAATGTCGGCCCGGCGACGCAGCCAGCGAATATCCGGATGACGCCGCACGATGCCGGACGCCGAACACGGCACGTCCGCCAGAATGCGATCGAACGGCACGCCGTCCCAGCCACCGCCGGACCACTTCGACGGCGTGCCGGCGTCGCCGATGCGCACGTCCGCACTGAGTCCCAGACGCTCCAGGTTTTCGTAGATACGCGGCACGCGCAGGCGATCCGACTCGAGCGCCGTGACCTGCACGTCGGCCATTTCCAGCAAATGGCCGGTCTTGCCCCCGGGGGCCGCGCACGCGTCCAGCACCTTCATGCCGGCACGCGAAGACTCGCCCAGCACGAGCGGCGCGGCCAGTTGTGCGCCGGCGTCCTGCACCGACACCCATCCGTCGGCAAACCCCGGCAGACGGTCCACCGGCACCGCTTGCGCGAGCCGCAACGCGACCGGACCGATGATCTCGGCATCCATGCCCGCCGCCGCAAGACTTGCCTGCATGGCGGCCACACTGACGCGACGTGTGTTCACGCGCAGCGTCATCGGCCCGCGGCTGTCGCCGGCGGCAAGCAACGTCTCCCATTGATCGGGATAGCCTGCGCGCACGGTGTCGATCCACCACGCGGGGTAGTTCCAGCGGGCTTCGGGCTGCTTCGCGATCTCGGCCATCAGGCGCTCGCGCTCGCGCAGGAAGCGACGCAGTACGGCGTTGGCCAACCCCTTCGCGGCGACGGTGCGACGCTGCACGGCAATCGCCTCCACGGCCTGGTCGACGACCGTAAATTCGGTGTACGCAGCATCCTCGGCGGCGTCTTGCAGCAACGCCAATGCGCACAGCAGGATGTCGCGCACGCGCGCTTGCAGTGCGGGCTTGACGAGCAAGGCGAGCAACGCGCGGCTGCTTCCCAGCCGGCGCACGGCGCGGTAAGCGAGATCCTGTGCGGCGGCCCGCACGGTCGGTGCGCATTGCGTGGTGGCCTGGGCCAGCGCTTGCGGCAATGCGGTGCCCTTCTGGACGGATTCGAGGGCCTGCGCGGCGCGCTGCAGCGCATAGGCCAGGGATTCGGTGGGCAGACTCGATTGCGGCATGGGCTTTCTACAAACGAACATGCCCGCGCGACGGCGGGCATGGGAGATATCGGACGGCTGTCTGGCCACAGAATAGCAGACTGACGCCCCGCCTGACGGTGGCGTGCGCGCCGCCGGGCGAGGCCGTGGCGAGCGAGGTCAGTCCTCACTCGCGTGCGCGCGGCACGCCCGGTCAGGCCGGATACTGCCCGGTGCGCGCCATCTCCATCAGCCGGGCGACACGCTCTTCGGTCGCCGGGTGTGTCGAGAACAGATTCGCGATCGCGCCGCCGGACAGCGGGTTCATGATCATCATCTGCGCCGTGGCCGGATGCTGCTCGGCCGCCTCGAACGGAATACCCTGCGCATAACGATGAATCTTGTCGAGCGCCATCGCCAGCGACTGCGGGTCGCCGGAGATTTCCGCGCCGCCGCGGTCCGCCTCGAATTCACGCGCCCGCGAAATCGCCATCTGGATCAACGAGGCGGCCAACGGCGCGAGAATCGCCACGGCAATGCTCGCGATCGGATTGGCGGGACGGCCGTTCTCGTCGCGCCCACCGAAGAACATGGCGAAGTTGGCGAGCGCCGAAATCGCACCGGCCATCGTGGCGGAAATCGTCGAAATGAGAATGTCGCGATGCTTCACGTGCGCCAGCTCATGCGCCATCACGCCGCGCAGCTCTCGATCGGAGAGCACACGCAAAATGCCGGTCGTGGCCGCCACGGCGGCGTGTTCCGGACTGCGGCCGGTCGCGAACGCGTTGGGCGCGTCCTCGTTGATCAGGTAGACCTTCGGCATTGGCAGCCCGGCGCGCTGCGACAACTCGCGCACCATGTTGTAAAACTGCGGTGCGCTCGTCTCGTCGACTTGCTGCGCGTTGTACATGCGCAGCACCATCTTGTCCGAGAACCAGTACGAAAAGAAATTCATCGCCAGCGCGAACGCCAGCGCGAGCATCATGCCCTGCCTGCCGCCGATCATGCCGCCCACCACCATGAACAACGCGGTGATGGCCGCCATCAGCAGGGTGGTCTTCATCCAATTGAACATGGTGTTCTCCTCTGCAAATCTTGATGACCCGAGGAAACCACGCACTTTGCGTGTCCTCGGGCGTTAGATGGTGCCGGTCGTCAAAAATTCAACGGCAGCGGCGTTCGCATCGATACTTTTCAGACGTTCGCTGGAATTTCCCGCCGATTCCGTGACGTTTTACGACTTTTCCGTACGGTTTCAATGACCAGAACGGTCGATTCGGTGCATATTACTGCGCCGGCGGGTGGCCTGCCGCGAAAACGTCGCCGGGCGCCAGTGCGAACCCCGCGAGGAATTCACGTACCGGCAGACGTTTGCCGCCCGGCTTCTGGCACTCGGTCACCTGAAGCGCGCCCGCGCCGCACGCGACGACGATTGCGTCGGCGCTCACGTCGAGAACGGTGCCGGGGGCAGCCCCCGGATTGCCCGCCACGGCGCACGCGCGCCACAGCTTGACCGGGGTGTCGTGCACTGTGCCGAGCGCCCCCGGGAAAGGATCGAACGCCCGGACCTGGCGCGCCAGTCCCTCGGCGGGTTTGCGCCAGTCGAGCACCGCTTCCTGCTTGGCGATCTTTTCCGCGTAGGTCACCCCGGTCTCGGGCTGGGCAACACTCGGCAGATGCCCGTCGCGCGCGAGCTGACGCAAGGCGTCGACGATCAACTTGCCGCCAAGCGCCGCCATGCGGTCGTGCAGCGTCGCCGTGGTGTCGTCCGGCCGGATGGGCTCGGCCTCGCGCAGAATCATCGCGCCGGTGTCGAGGCCGGCGTCCATCTGCATGATAGTGATGCCGGTCTCGGCGTCGCCCGCCTCGATGGCACGATGAATCGGTGCCGCACCGCGCCAGCGCGGCAACAGCGAGCCGTGGATGTTCAGGCACCCGTATCGAGGCAGATCGAGCACTTCCTGCGGCAGGATCAAGCCGTAAGCGGCCACGACCATGACATCGGGTGCCAGCGCACGCAGTTGTTCAATGGCTGCCGCGGCTTCCTCCGCAAACTTGCCGTTACGGCGCAGCGACGACGGCTGCGACACCGGCATGCCATGCGTCTGGGCGTACCGTTTGACCGGACTGGCGTGCAGCTTCATGCCGCGACCGGCCGGACGATCCGGCTGAGTGAGCACCAACTCGACAGGGAAGTCAGCGGCGTCGATGGCGGCAAGCGCGGTTTGTGCGAATTCCGGCGTACCGGCGAAGACGATGCGAAGCGTCATGACGAACTTCCTTGTGCTGAACGCGATAACTTACTTGACGGTGCCGGCGGCGGACGCGGCCACCGCGGTCGAAGGCGCCACGAAGGCGCGGAAGCGCTCATTGGTATCGCCTGCACGGCCGCCCTGCCAGATCTCGCGCCAGCCGTCCGGCGCGGGGATGCGCGCATTGGCCTTGTCGAGCACCAGCAACACGTCGCAGCGCGACGCATCTGCCAGATCCGGAAGCTGTACCGGACGCACGTCGATGAAATAGTCGAGCATGGCGCGCTCCGACTCGCCAACGTTGAACGACCCGACGCATCGGGTCGCCAATGGCGTGCCATGTGGCGCCGCATGGGCAAGCGACTCACGCAGTCCGTCGAACGGCGTGCGGTAGCTGCGCGCCTCGTTGATCCAGGGCAGCAACAGCGTGGAAAGCGTTCCCCAGACGAACATCAGCCCGGCGAAACCGAAGACCAGGGCACCGAGCCGACGGCGGTGCACGATGGCACTCACCCACAACGCGGCGACGACAACCGCCGCGAGCACCAGTCCCGGCGAGAACGGCAGCACGTAATCGAGGGGCAGCCACTTGCCGATCGGGCCCGCGGCGACGTGCCCGTTCCCGGTCAGTTGCAGCCCCCAACGCACCCAGAGGAACAGTCCCAGCGCACTCATGAGCACGAGCGCCACGCCCGACCACGCCTTCTCGAGCCACGTCGGCAAGCGTGCGTTCGCACCCAGCACCGCGATAGCCGGAAAGAGCGGCAGCATATAGATGTCGCGAATGGCCGACGACGCGACGAGTGTCGCCACGAACAAGCCGGCGTACAGCCAGAGCATGGCCTGCTCCGGAAAATCGATCACGTACCGCCGTAACCCGCCGCCCTGTCGCAGTTGCGCGATCAGCGCGCCAAGCGCGAGCCAGCCCGCCGGGAAGGTCAGCCCGATCAGGCTCGCGAAATCGCTCCCATAGGTCGTGCGTTCTCCGCCGAGATGGACAAAGCCGAAGAACCGGCCGAAGTTGTTATCCCAGAACCACTCAATGAAAAGCGGCTCGGAGGCATGCCAGAACAACGCAGGCCAGATGACCAGCCACGGCAGCGACGCCAGCACCGCCCAGCCGAGCGCGCCCGCATAGCGGCGCGTGCGATACGCCGGCACGGCGAGCACGACCAGTGCGGTGAGACCCAGCACACCGGGCACCAGCAGGCCCTTGCTCAGAAAGGCAATTCCGGCGCCCGTGCCGAACAAGAGTCCCCACAAGCGCGACGAGTTCTCTGCCTTGGCCAGACGGGCCAGCGCCGCCAGCGCGAGCGCGGCGCCTGCAAGTTGCGGCACATCCGCCGTCAGTTTGTGAATGTTCTCGATGGCCCCGAAGCTGCCGACCATGAGCATGGGCGCGAGCCAGTTGAACGTGTCTGTATTGTGCGTATCCGCAGGGCCGTAGAGGCGTTGCGCCAGCCGGCCGACACAGATCACCGCAATGACCAGCCAGGCGAGCACCGCGAGCTGGGCCGCATCGAAGACCGGCAGCACACCGGACGCCAGCCGAGCGAAGAACGCCCCGGTCCAGTACATCACGGGGGGCTTCTCCACGAACGGATCGGCGGCCACGTGCGGCACGACCAGATCGTGGCCGCGAAAGAAGTTGAGCACCATGCCGACGGAATACGGCTCGTCGGCTTTCCAGGGGTCGCGGTCGAACAGGCCCGCCAGCAGGAAGGCAAACAGGAGCGCGGCGCTCAGCCAGTAGATCGTGCGGGTGCGGGAAGACGACGAAGCGATGGCGATGGACATCTCGGCAAACAGTCGGGAGTTGGCCCGACGGCGGACGTTCGATGACGCCCCGTCGCAGCGGCAGAAAGCGGACACACGCGCCCGCGAGCGCTGCAAGTATAGAGGACTTTACCGGCCACGCCCACGCTGGGCGCCGCCGGAGGGGTTCAGGCGCGTTCGACCTGTTTTTTCATCTTTTGCTTGATACGGTTGCGCTTGAGCGGCGAGAGATACTCGACGAACACGCGGCCCTTGAGGTGATCCATCTCGTGCTGGACGCACACGGCGAGCAGGCCGTCGGCGTCGAGTTCGAACGCCTCACCCTGCTCGTTCAGGGCGCGCACGCGCACGCGGTCGGCGCGCTCGACTTCGTCGTAGATGCCGGGCACCGAGAGGCAGCCCTCTTCATAAACCTTCTGTTCGTCGCTGCGCCAGACGATCTCGGGATTGATGAACACGCGCAATTCGTCGCGCGTTTCCGAGAGATCCATCACGATGACTTGCTCGTGCACGTCGATCTGCGTGGCCGCGAGGCCAATGCCGGGGGCGTCGTACATGGTCTCGGCCATGTCCTTGACGAGCTTGCGGATCCGATCGTCGACCTTGGCAACCGGCTTGGCCACCTTGTGCAGACGCGGATCGGGATATTGAAGAATTGTCAGTAATGCCATGATGAAAACGGGAATTCGCCGCATTGCCCTGCGAGTGGCCGTGAACGCACAATCCTGTGATGGCAGCTGCGTCGCGATGTTCGCGCCGCAGGGGATATCCGCCTTGGCCCCCCGGTCAATGCTTACCGGATGATGAAAAATTTTAGCATAGCGCCCCTCTCGACGCTGGCGGCGGGTCACGCGCGACCCGCCCGAGCCTCTTGCGCCGAGCCCTGTCCCGAGGCCCGTTCTGATGTCATGTCCCGCGAAAGCGCCCTTCACACCGACGCCACGCACGATAGCCCTCAGATCGGGGCCGACCACGCGGAAATCAAGGACTGGCTGCGGCTGTGCCACACGCCCGGGGTGCCCCCGGCTGCGGTACGGCGTCTGCTGAGCGCATTCGGGGTGCCTGAAGCGATCTTCCGGGCGTCGCGCGCCAGGCTCGCTGGCGTGCTGCCGGACACGCTCGTGGACAGGCTGCTCGCGCCGATGTCCGCCGAGTTGACGGCACAGATCGCCCGCACTCTCGACTGGGCCAGTCGTCCCGGGTGTGCGGTCGTCACGTTGTCCGAGCCGGCCTACCCGCGTGAGCTGCTGACGCTTGGCGACGCCCCCCCAATCCTGTATTGCCGCGGCGATGCCGGTCTGCCAAACCGCGCCGGGGCCATGGCGGCGGCGCTTGTCGGCAGCCGCCGCGCCACGCCGCAGGGACGCGACAACGCGCGACACTTCGCCCACGCGCTCGGCGACGCGGGCGTGACCGTCGTGTCGGGGCTGGCGGCCGGCATCGACGCTGCCGCGCACGAAGGCGCGCTCGAGACGGCGGGCGGCACCTGCGCCGTCGTGGGCACGGGGCCCGATCTCGTCTACCCGACGCATCATCGCGACTTGGCCGAGCGCATCGCCGAATGCGGCCTCGTGCTGTCCGCGTTTCCCGTGGGCACGCCACCGCGTGCCGATCATTTCCCGCGGCGCAACCGGCTGATTGCCGCGCTCGCACGGTGCACCGTGGTCGTCGAGGCCACCACGCACTCGGGATCGCTGATCACGGCACGTCTGGCAGGCGATCTGGGCCGAGACGTGCTCGCCGTGCCCGGCTCGATCCACGCGCCGCAAAGTCGCGGCTGCCACACGTTGATTCGCGACGGCGCCACGCTCG
This sequence comes from Pandoraea cepalis, assembly GCF_902459625.1. Lineage (NCBI taxonomy): Bacteria > Pseudomonadati > Pseudomonadota > Betaproteobacteria > Burkholderiales > Burkholderiaceae > Pandoraea > Pandoraea cepalis. Next base: position 309,176 of record NZ_CABPRY010000001.1, on the reverse strand, counting down.
CGACATCGCCCGACGACGTCTTCGAAGCCTTGGGCATTGCGCCGCCCGCGCCGACCGTGGAAACGCTCCCCCTGTCGGACATGGGAAGCGCGGGAAATGCGCGCAAGCGCGCACATGGCGGACGCGCCCGTGGATCGAGGCGCCCGCCGTCCGACGGCGCGGCGACCGATCTATTCAGCATGACCGAGACCGTGCGCGCCAGTGGCCCACCGACGGCCCGCGCCGCCGTGGCGACGCGCACCGCCGCGCCCCCCGGCATGGCAGCAGTCCTGGAAGCGCTGGGGTATGATCCGGTCAGCGCGGACACCCTTTGCGGGCGCACCGGCCTGGGGATCACCACCGTGCTTGCGCATCTGAGCGTGCTTGAACTCGACGGCCGGATCGCCCGACTGCCCGGCGGACGGTTTGCCCGGCAGACCGACCGGGACGTACGCTAGCGAATGCCCGGGTCGCCGAGGCCGATGCCTGAAATGCGCCGGTCGCCGCTGCGTCCCCTCCCAATTCCGAGATACCGACATCACCGACACCATGCCCGTTTTCGATCCTGTCGCCGACCGCTCCGCGCTGGCTGCCGCGCTGGCCGATGGCAACACGCGTCTCGTGGCCTGTTTGTGCGCGGCGTGGTGCGGCACCTGCCGCGAGTATGCGCAGGTGTTCGAGCAATTGGCGGCTCGCCATCCGGCGCTGTGCTTCGTCTGGGTGGATATCGAGACGCACGCCGACTGGCTCGACGATCACGACATCGAGAACTTTCCGACCCTGCTCGTTCAGGATGCGCAGCAGGCGGCGGGACAGGCCCGTTTTTTTGGCCCAGTGCTGCCGGCCGTCGGCATTCTCGAGCGCATGCTCGACGCGCGAGTGCTGGGCGACACGACGGTGGCCGCCCCTGCGCTGCGCGAGCACCTGCTTGCCGGATAGCCCCCGTCGGAGCCGACCGGCAAGCGCATCAGGCAAAGCGCGACGCCGTGTCGCAGCGGTGGGGCCGCGCCGCCGGGCCTGCGCTTGCCGCCGGCTTGCGACGCGCTTATGATGTGCCGCTTTCAGGCATGCCTTGTGCCCGATCCGACGGCAACGCCGGACTGGCTATATGTTATAAAGCCAACGAATGTCGCTTGGCGACACCCCCTCACCATTACCTAACGTCATGTCAAAAGCTCTGATCATTGCCGAGAAACCGTCCGTCGCGAATGACATCGCGCGGGCGTTGGGCGGCTTTACCAAGCATGACGAGTACTTCGAGAACGACGACTACGTCGTCTCGTCGGCGGTTGGCCACCTCGTCGAAATCGGCGCGCCGGAAGACTATGAAGTCAAACGCGGCAAGTGGAGTTTCGCCAACCTTCCCGTGATTCCTCCGCATTTCGACCTCAAGCCGATCGCCAAGAGCGAGTCGCGTCTGAAGGTGCTCACACGGCTCATCAAGCGCAAGGACGTGGACGTCCTGATCAACGCCTGTGACGCGGGACGCGAAGGGGAACTGATTTTTCGCCTGATTGCGCAACACGCGAAGGCGAAGCAGCCGGTCAGGCGTCTGTGGCTGCAATCGATGACGCCGCAGTCGATTCGCGACGGCTTCAGCCGCCTGCGCAGCGACGACGACATGCTGCCGCTGGCCGACGCCGCGCGCAGCCGCGCCGAAGCCGACTGGCTCGTGGGCATCAATGGCACGCGTGCCATGACCGCCTTCAACAGCAAGGGGGGCGGATTCTTCCTGACGACCGTCGGTCGCGTGCAGACGCCGACGCTGTCGATCGTGGTCGAGCGCGAAGAGAAGATTCGCAAGTTCGTGTCGCGCGACTATTGGGAAGTGCGCGCCGATTTCGTTGCCGCCTCGGGCTTCTATGAAGGCCGCTGGTTCGATCCGAACTTCAAGCGCAACGAATTCGATCCGGAGCAGCGCGATTCGCGCCTGTGGAGCGTTGCGGCCGCCGAATCGGTCGTGGCGGCGGTGCGCGGCAAGCACGGCACGGTCACTGAAGAATCGAAGCCGTCGACGCAACTCTCACCGCTGCTGTTCGACCTGACGAGCCTGCAGCGCGAGGCCAACGGCCGCTTCGGTTTCTCTGCGAAGAACACGCTGGGCCTGGCGCAGGCGCTGTACGAAAAGCACAAGGTGCTGACGTACCCGCGGACCGACGCGCGCGCGCTGCCGGAAGACTACCTGGCCACCGTCAAGGAAACGATGGCCGTGCTCAAGGAGAGCAACAACTACCACCAGTTCGCCAACCAGGTCCTGAGCAAGGACTGGGTCAAGCCGAACAAGCGGATCTTCGACAACAGCAAGATCAGCGATCACTTCGCCATCATCCCGACGCTGCAGGCGCCGAAGAACCTCTCCGAGCCGGAGCAAAAGCTGTACGACCTCGTCGTCAAGCGCTTCCTGGCGGTGTTCTTCCCGGCGGCCGAGTATCAGGTGACGACCCGGATCACGGAAGTGGTGGGCCATCACTTCAAGACCGAAGGCAAGGTGCTCGTCAACGCCGGCTGGCTGGCCATTTACGGCAAGGAAGCGCAGGGCGACGGGAAAGAGGGTAAGGAAGAGCAGCCGAACCTCGTGCCGGTCGCGAAGGACGAGAAGGTTGGCGTCGACAAGGTCGAATCGGTTGGCCTGCAAACCAAGCCTCCGGCACGATACAGCGAAGCGACGCTGCTCTCGGCCATGGAAGGCGCGGGCAAGCTCGTTGAAGAGGGCGAGTGGCGCGAGGCGATGGCGGGCAAGGGTCTGGGGACCCCGGCCACGCGGGCGGCGATCATTGAAGGGTTGCTGACGGAAAAGTATCTCGTGCGCGAAGGCCGGGAGTTGCATCCGACAGCCAAGGCCTTCCAGTTGATGACACTATTGCGTGGGCTCGGCGTGGACGAACTCACGCTGCCCGAACTCACGGGCGAATGGGAAGCCAAGCTCTCGCAAATCGAGCGCGGTGGCCTCAAGCGTGACGAGTTCATGCACGAGATCGCGCAAATGACGCAGACCATCGTCAAGCGCGCGAAGGAATACGACTCGGACACGATCCCGGGCGACTACGCCACGCTCACCACGCCGTGCCCGCATTGCGGCAGCGTGGTCAAAGAGAACTACCGGCGCTTCGCATGCACGAGCTGCAGCTTCTCGATCTCGAAGATTCCAGGCGGGCGTCAGTTCGAAATCCCGGAAGTCGAAGACCTGCTCAAGAACAAGACGATCGGACCGCTGTCGGGATTCCGCAGCAAGATGGGCCGTCCGTTCTCGGCCATTCTGAAGCTCTCGCCCGACGACGAGATGGGTTACAAGCTCGAGTTCGACTTCGGCCAGGACAACGGCGACGAAGACGGCGAGGCCCCCGACTTCACGGGACAGGAGCCGGTCGGCAAGTGTCCGAAGTGCGGCGCAAACGTGTTTGAGCACGGCATGCGTTATGTCTGCGAGAACGCCGTCGCCAGCCCCAAGACTTGCGACTTCACGTCGGGCAAGGTGATTCTCCAGCAGGAAATCACGCGCGAGCAGATTCACAAGCTGCTCACCGAAGGCAAGACAGATCTGCTGACGAGCTTCAAATCGTCGCGCACCGGTCGTACTTTCAAAGCGTATCTGGCGAAGCAGAAGGACGGCACCATCGGCTTCGAATTCGAAGCGAAGGCACCGAAGAAGACGGCTGCGAAGGCAGGCGACGCCGAGGCTGACGGCAAAGCCGCCCCGGCGCGCAAGACGGCAACGAAGACCGCGGCGGCGAAGGCACCGGCCAAGAAGACAGCGGCCCGGAAAACGACGGCCAAAGCCAAGCCGGCCAAGAAGGAAGCCACGTCCGGCGCGTCGGACAACGCTGCCGTCGAGGACGACGATCCGCCGTTCTAGGCGAATCGAGTACGGCATCGCCCGGTTGTCACCGGGCAATGAAAACGGCCACTTCCTTGCGGGAGTGGCCGTTTTTTCATCTCGCGATGGGCACTACGTCACACCGAAATGCCCGTGGTGGGCGCGCTCGGCGACGGAATCTTGGGGGGCACCCAGCGTTCGGCTGCCGAAATGCCTTCGTTCTGGCGGAAATACTCGACGGTGAGATCGATAAAGCCGCGCGTCTTGGCCGACAGATACTTCCGGCTGGGATAGACGAGCGAGACATCGACCGGCGTTTGTGAGTAGTTGCGCATCAGCGCGACGAGATCGCCGTCGCGCACATCGTGCCCCACGAGGTATGACGGCAGGAACGCAATGCCGTGCCCCAGCAGCACCGATTGACGCAGCAGCGCCGTGTTGTTGCAGATGAACTTGTTCTGCACACGCACGCGCACCTCGCCGTCCGGGCCAGAAAACACGCGGTCTTCGCTCCAGATGTCATTCGGCAGACCGAGCACACCGTGCTCGCCCAGTTCTTGCGGTGTGACCGGTTCGCCGTGCTCGGCGATATACGCCGGCGAAGCACACAACATCACGCGCGTCTCGGCGAGCACACGTGAAATCAGGCTTTCGCTGTTGATCATGCGCGTGAGCAGAATGCCGCAATCGTAGCCCTCTTCCACCAGATCGACCGCACGGTCGGTCAGCGCGAGATCGACCACGACCTTCGGGTGCAACTCCTGGTACTTCTTGACGAGCGGCGCGAGGTTGCGCAGACCGAACGACACCGGTGCAACAACCTTCAAGGTGCCTTTCGGATCGCGTGAGGCGCTGGAAATGAGGGCGTCGGCCTCGTCGACTTCGTCGATGATCTGCCGGCAGCGTTCGAGATACACCTGCCCGGCACCGGTCAGCGACAGACTGCGAGTGGTGCGATTGAGCAGGCGAACACCGAGATGCGATTCCAGTTCGGCGACGTGCCGCGTGACCACGGCGGCCGACAGGTCCATCTGGGCAGCCGTACGGGCAAAGCTGCCGTTGTCGGCCACTTTGACGAAAACGCGCATCGATTGCAGACGATCCATAGTGTTTCCAATCGTGATGTGCCGCGTCGTACTGGCAAGGACAAGCATGGGCGGGCCGGCCGTTCACCGGCGCTGCGCGTACCTGCGGGCACCGGTCGGACCCCCGCCCCGGATCGTTCCGGGGTGGGCCGTGCGTGCCGCCAGGGCTCTCGACACGGCGGGGAGACTTCAATAAGGCGCTAGCTTACCGTAGGCAGCCGAAACTTGCCTGACGTGGCAACGATTTTGGTGCATGACCACCATGCGACTCGCGCCTCCGGGCACCGGGGTCCGCGACAGATGCGGGAATTCACTCAACGTCGTCAGCCATCACGCCTGCTTCTCGCCACTTTCTCGCGACTTTCGCGCCGTGAGCCCGGTGTTTGACGCAGGTCAGGGCGCGGCGTTCGCGGCGACGCTACAGTCCCCTATCACCTACTGTTACAGGCCGCGTCATGACTCCGCTCCGCCTTTCGTCGACGCCTTGCGCCAACGCCGCAGCCCCCAGCGAACCGCACGCTGGTACGCCATGTCCCGGCTGTGCGTCGCGGGCGTCGTCCGAGGGCCACGGGCATTCACGATGCGGCACGCGGCACGCGCCGCGAAACACCGCGGTCCCGTCCGCCCCGATCCACTTCGATGCACAACTGCTCGCCCGTTACGACGTGAACGGGCCGCGCTACACCTCGTACCCGACGGCACTGCAATTCCGTGACAACTTCGGCGCTGACGACTATGCGCGTGCAGCCGCGCAGTCCAAACGCACTGGCAAACCGCTCTCGCTATATGTCCACGTGCCGTTCTGCGACACGGTGTGCTTCTATTGCGCGTGCACCAAGATCGTCACGCACAATCGCGCTCACGCGCAGGCCTACGTCGAGCGCCTGCATACGGAGATCGCACGGCAGGCGTCGCTGCTCGGCGCCGGGCGCGGGCTCGCGCAGATGCATTGGGGCGGGGGCACGCCGACGTTCCTGTCGTTGGAACAGATCGCTTCCCTTGTCGAGGCCATCAGCCGCCACTTCGTGATGACGCTCGACGACAGCGCCGAGTACGCCATCGAAATCGACCCGCGCAGCGCCGGCCCGGCATCGATTCGCGCCTTGCGCGCGCTCGGGTTCAATCGTCTGTCCATCGGGGTGCAGGATTTCGATCCCCGTGTTCAGGCCGCGATTCATCGCGTGCAGCCGCGCGCGCTGGTCGAAGCTACGCTCGACGCCGCGCGACGTTGTGGTTTCCGGTCGGTCAACTTCGATCTGATCTACGGCCTGCCGTATCAAACGTCCGAGTCGTTCTCGAATACGCTCGACGCCGTGATCGAGATGGCGCCGGAGCGCCTGTCGGTCTTCAGCTACGCGCATCTGCCACAACAGTTCAAGATGCAGCGCTGCCTGCCCGACGCCCTGCCGGACGGCCCGCAAAAGCTGGCGCTGTTGCAGACGATCATTGCCCGCCTGAGTGCAGCGGGCTATGTCTATATCGGCATGGATCACTTCGCGCGGCCCGACGATGAACTCGCTCGTGCGCAGGCCGCTGGCAGTCTGCATCGCAACTTCCAGGGTTACAGCACACGGGCCGATTGCGACCTCGTCGGGGTGGGCATGTCGGCCATCGGCCGGGTGGGGGATAGCTACGCACAGAACGCCAAGACCCTAAAGGCGTATTACGAAGCCATCGATGCCGGTGGACTCGCCATCGCGCGTGGCGTGCGACTCGATGACGATGACCATATCCGGCGCGACGTCATTTCGCGCCTGATGTGCCACATGTCGCTGGAATTCGCGCCACTCGAACAGGCTTACGACATCCGCTTCGCCAGCTATTTTGCGAGTGAGTTGGGCGAGTTGGCCGAACTGGCGGCCGATGGTCTCGTGGCCATCGAGGCCCACGGACTGCGCATCTTGCCGGCCGGACGCTTGCTGGTTCGCGTCGTCGCCCAGGTCTTCGATCGCTATCGTCGCGGCAACGCTCACTCGCGATGCGCAAAAGTGATGTGAGCGCAGCGCGGGTCGGCCCATGAAAAAACGCCCGGTGAAGTGCTCACCGGGCGTTCTCACTTTCTGGGTTGACGAGGCTGACGAGGCGATTGAGGCCAACGACGCCTCAACAGCATCGTCCGCCGCCTTTGCCGCCGTAGCGCGCTTCCTGCCGTTCCCGGAAGAACGCCTCGTAGCTCATGACCGGTTGATCCGGGTGCGTGACCTGCATATGCGCGACATAGGTGTCGTAGTCGGGCAGGCCAACCATCAGACGCATGGCCTGCCCCAGATACCGGCCCACCTTACCGACTTCATCGAGCATGGCGTCGCCCCCGGTCTCAGACCTGACGACCGGTCGGCATCGGCTCGAACGGCGTTTCGCGGGCCGTCGGCTTGTTGGCCTGGCGTGCCACGAGGATGGTGCGTACGCCGAAGATCGCCACGGACACGACCACGAACATGAACACGCCGGAGAGCGTTGCATCGACGTAATCGTTGAACACGATCTGCTGCATCTGCGCGACCGACTTGGCCGGCGCGAGCAACTTGCCGTCGGCGAGCGCCGCCTGATAATTCGCCGCGTGCGCCAGGAAGCCGACCTTCGGATTCGCGTCGAACATCTTCTGCCACCCGGCCGTGAGCGTGCAGGCCAGCAGCCACAGCGTGGGCAGGACCGTCACCCAGGCAAAGCGCTCGCGCTTGAGCTTGTAGAGCACGCACGTCGCGAGGATCAGCGCGATCGCGGCCAGCATCTGGTTGGAGATACCAAACAGCGGCCACAGCGTATTGATGCCGCCCAGCGGATCGACCACGCCCTGGTACAGGAAGTAGCCCCACGCAGCCACGCACAGGCCGGTGGCGGTCAGGTTCGCGGGCCACGAATCCGTGCGCTTGAGCGACGGCACGAATGTCCCCAGCAGATCCTGCAGCATGAAGCGGCCGGCACGCGTGCCTGCATCGACCGCCGTCAGGATGAACAACGCTTCGAACAGAATCGCGAAGTGGTACCAGAACGCCATCATCGCTTCGCCGCCGATCACCCGGTGCAGAATTTGCGCCATGCCGACGGCGAGCGTCGGCGCGCCACCGGCGCGCGAGATGATCGTGTTCTCGCCCACGGCGTGTGCGGTGGCGGTGAGCACGTCCGGCGTGATGGCGAAACCCCAGCCGGAGACGACGTGCGCCACGGCTTCGGGCGTCGTGCCGATCACGGCGGCCGGGCTGTTCATCGCGAAATACACGCCCGGATCGATCACCGAGGCCGCGACCAGCGCCATGATGGCCACGAACGACTCCATCAGCATGCCGCCGTAACCGATGAAGCGCGCGTTGAGTTCGTTATCGAGCAGCTTGGGCGTGGTGCCCGACGAGATCAACGCATGGAAGCCGGACACCGCGCCGCACGCGATTGTAATGAAGAGGAACGGGAACAACTTGCCCGACCAGACCGGACCGCTACCGTCGACGAACTGGGTGAGCGCGGGCATCTTCAGCTCGGGTGCGACCACCAGAATGCCGATGGCCAGCGCCATGATCGTGCCGATCTTCAGGAACGTCGACAGATAGTCGCGCGGTGCGAGCAACAGCCACACAGGCAAGACGGACGCGACAAAGCCGTAACCGATCAGCATCCATGTGAGTTGCTTGCCGTCGAACGTGAACAGCGGCGCAAAGGTGGCGCTGTCGTGCACGTTCTGGCCGAAAAAGATCGCGGCCATCAGCATCACAAAGCCGATGATCGACACTTCCCCGATGCGGCCCGGACGGATGTAGCGCGTGTAGACGCCCATGAACAGCGCGATCGGGATCGTCAGTCCGACGGTGAACGTGCCCCACGGCGAACCTGCCAGCGCCTTGACCACGATCAGCGCCAGCACGGCCAGAATGATGATCATGATGAGGAACGCGCCGAAAAGCGCGATCACCCCGGGAATCATGCCGAGTTCGGACTTCACGAGATCGCCCAGCGAGCGGCCGTCGCGGCGCGTGGAGATGAACAGCACCATGAAGTCCTGCACTGCGCCCGCGAACACCACTCCGGCGAGAATCCACAACATGCCCGGCAAATAGCCCATTTGCGCGGCAAGTACCGGGCCGACGAGCGGTCCTGCGCCGGCAATGGCCGCGAAGTGGTGCCCGAACAGCACGTAGCGATTGGTCGGCACGTAGTCCAGGCCATCGTTATGGCGCCAGGCCGGCGTCATGCGCGAGCCGTCGAGCTGCGCGACGCGCGTGGCGATGAACTTGCTGTAGAAACGATAAGCGATCAGATACACGCAGACAGCCGCGATCACGATCCAGAGTGCGCTGACGGTTTCGCCGCGCGATAGAGCCACCGTGCCAAGCGCGCAAGCGCCGACGACGGCCACGGCTGCCCAGGGCAGTTGTTGCCAGATGCGATTCATTGTCTCTCCTCGGAACTGCCTCCTTCAGGCAGCAACCCGGGACGGCGCCGTTGCGGCACTGCCCCGCCTCTTGACCCGGCGCCATGACGGCACCGTGGAACGTGGCTCGCTGCACGCGCCCCTCTTTCGGGGGCCTGCGCACAGCAAGGACCGGAGGTGCTACGCACCGCATCGGCGTGTGAACATCCGAACTGGCGTAACACCGGCGAGACGCTGACGAGTGACACTCGGCAGCCCCGGCCACGATTCGGCGTGTAGTATTGGCGTTTGCCCGCCGCGCCACAAGCGCGAAACTACGCAGGTCCGCTACGTGCTATTACGTAGCGAAGCCCCGCGAAACGCGGCAATGCAGCTTTCCGAACGCCATGAATCTCCGACAGAAATTTTTCGTCCTGGCGCTGTTGCCGGTCGCCCTGGCGATGGTCGCCATCGCGCTGGCCGTGCGACACCAGGGCAACGAGCTTTCGAGCGCGCAGCACGACGCTGTGCAAACTACATCGCTGGCCAACAAGCGGGCGGAGCTGCTGCATTACGTGGGCCTTGCGCGCAAGGCCATCGAGCCGCTGTACGACGGCCCCGACACGCCCGCCGCCCGCGAGGCAGCCCTGGCCATCCTTGCCCGCCTGGAGTTCGGCCAGGACGGCTACTTTTTCGTCTACGATCTCGAAGGCCGCAGCCTGATGCATCCGCGCCAACCCGAGCTTGTCGGCCACAATCTCTGGTCGCTCAAGGATGCGTCGGGCGCGCCCACGATCCAGCGCCTGATCGCGGCGGCGCGCGCCGGCGGCGGCTATGTGCAATATCCGTGGGAAAAGCCGTCTCTGCACCAGATGGCGCCAAAACTCGGCTACGTCGTCGCCCTGCCCCGCTGGAACTGGATGATCGGCACCGGGATTTATCTCGACGACGTCGAAGCTACGCTGCGCGCGTCGGACGAGCGCGCGCAGGCGAACATCGATCGCACGCTGATCTGGATCACCCTCATCGCCTCGACATGCCTGGCGATCGTGGCCCTGTGCGGGCTCGTCGTGAACATCACCGAACTCAAGACCGCCGATGCGAAGTTGCGCCAACTGGCACGTCAGGTGGTGGAATCGCAGGAACTCGAGCGCGCGCGCATCTCGCGCGAGTTGCACGATGGCATCAGTCAATTGCTGGTGTCGGTCAAGCTGCTGCTCGAGTCGGCGTCGATGCGTCTGCCGGGCTCGCCCGCCGCCGCCAGTACCGCGCTGGGCGTGGCCATCGAGCGGTTGAACGGCACGCTCGGGGAAGTGCGACGTATTTCGCAGGCGCTGCGCCCGGCCATGCTCGACGATCTCGGCCTGGCCGCGGCCATCGACCAGCTCGCACGGGAGTTCGGCTCGCATGCGAATCTGCCTGTCGAGATGCAAGTCGAAGGCGACGCCCCCGTGCTGGACGACAACATCAAAACAATGCTCTATCGCATCGCGCAGGAAGCGCTGACCAACATCGAACGCCATGCGCACGCGTCGCGCGTTTCGATCCTGTTGATGTTCAAACCCGGCGGCATTCACCTGTCGATTGCTGACGACGGCTGCGGATTCGACGTGACCGACGTGCATCACAATCCCAGCCATGGCATCGGCCTGCGCAATATGCGCGAGCGGCTCGATGCCGTCGGCGGCGTTCTCGGCATTCAGTCGTGGCCGGGTCTTACCACCATCAGCGCGTGGGTGCCCCTCACGCCCGCCGCCGCGAAAGCGGCGCTTCGTACAGCCTCACGCCAATGACGCAAGCGCATCCCATTCGACTGCTCCTGATCGACGATCACCCGCTCGTGCGCGATGGACTGCGCGCACGCTTCGATGCCTCGCCCAACCTGCAGGTCGTCGGTGAGGCGGGCAATGCACAGGAAGCGCTCATGCGGGCGAAGACATCGTCGCCGGATCTGGCGCTGATGGACATCAGCATGCGCGGCACGAACGGCATTGAACTGACCGCCCAGTTTCGCGAGCAGTTCCCCCACATCGCCGTGCTGATCCTCTCGATGCATGACAACGCCGAATATGTGCGTCAGGCAGTGCGCGCCGGCGCGCGCGGCTATGTGCTCAAGGACGCGCCCGCCCACGAGATCGTGACCGCCATCGAACGCGTGGCGCGCGGCGATTCGTACTACAGCGCCGCCATTGCCGCGCGCGTGGTACAGGCCTCGACGTCGCACGCGCCCATCGATTCACTCACACCTCGCGAACGCGAAATCCTCTCGCGGATCGCGCGCGGATTGGCAAACAAGCAAATTGCCACGGAAATGGATTTGTCGGTCCGCACCGTGGAGACGCACCGGCTCAACATCAAGCGCAAGCTCGGCATCGAAGGGCAGGCGGAGTTGATCAAGTTTGCGGTGGAGAATCGACTGTAGGTCGCGTGAGGGCGCCTGTCGAGCGCTCGGCGCGCGTGGGTCGGGTGACAGTACGGCGCTCACACCGACCGTGATCAGTGCACAAATGGGTTGTATACCTCCACTCCGGTATTGGAAAAATCCTTCACGTTGCGCGTGACCACGACAAGCCGATGCACCAGCGCAGTGGCAGCGATCAACTTGTCGATGGGGTGCTCCGAATGGGGCACGCGCAGACGTGCCCAAACGTTACAGATCGTCTGGTCCACCGGCAAAATCTCGCGCGCGTAATCGCGTTTCAGCTTCTCGAGCCATGTCTCGATCAACACCGCCTGTCGCGCATCATTCCGGTGCCGAAGGACTTTCACACCACGCTGTAGTTCCCCCAGCGTGATGACCGAAAGAAAGCGCGGTGATTGATCACGATCGGTCCGACGGATAAAGCGCTGGACCCCTTCGTCACCGCCCCCACATTTCCGACACTCGCTAATAACGTTCGTATCGAGTAAATACATCGGACGCTCAGTGCCTTAATTGATACGTTCAAAATCGCTGTCCAGTCCAACATTCGGCATGGCCAACAGTGCTTCCCCCAGCGAGCGAAACCCGGGAACCCGCGCCACGTTATCCAGAATCGTCAGCACTTCTTCCTCCGGGGTTCTCCCGTACATGGCCGCACGCGACCGTATCGATCGCATGAGCGGTTCGTCAATACCTTCGATCAACATCATGTGCATCAGCGCCTCCTGGGGTTCCGAATGGAAAAGTCGTTGTCCGAACAGAACAACAGGAGAAATGCTATCACCACAGTCCTATCGAAAACCGCCAGGATCCTTGCCTGGCAAGCCTTTCGGAAGTCTCACAAGGCAACAAAAATCCCACCGAAGTCTCCCTCGGTGGGATCGTTGTGTGCGGCCTTGACTTGATCCGTGATGCCGGCGTCTCTCAACTTCGGCGAGCGATCATTCGAACATCGGGCGAATCACGACTTCAGGCGACGCTCGATGTCGGTCTTCGTGTCGAGCAACGCTTGCGGCAGACGATGATTGAACGTGTCGAACAGTTCGGTGTGGAGCTTCAACTCTTCGTGCCAGGCGGCGGAGTCCATCGAAGTCACGTCGTCGAACTGCGACGGCGTGAACGACAGACCGTTCCAGTTCAGATCCTCGTAGCGCGGCGTGATGCCGAACGCATGCTCCACCCCTTGCGCCGTGCCGTCGATACGGCCGAGCATCCATGCCAACACGCGCATGTTCTCGCCGAAGCCCGGCCACACGAACTTGCCGTCCGCGCCCTTGCGGAACCAGTTCACGCAGTAGATCTTCGGCAACGCGGCGCCAAGCTTGTCCAGATGCGCGCCGGTATCGAGCCAGTGCTGGAAGTAGTCGCTCATGTTGTAGCCGCAGAACGGCAGCATGGCGAACGGATCGCGGCGCACCACCCCCTGCTGGCCCGCCGCCGCGGCCGTCGTCTCCGAGCCCATGGTCGCGGCCATGTACACGCCCTCGGTCCAGTCGCGCGCTTCCGTCACGAGCGGCACGGTCGTCGAGCGGCGGCCGCCGAAGATGAACGCATCGATCGCCACCCCGGCCGGGTTTTCCCAGTCGGCATCGATCGACGGACATTGCGATGCCGGTGCCGTGAACCGCGAATTCGGATGCGCCGCCTTGCGGCCCGTCTCCTTCGCGCTTTCCGGTGTCCAGTCCTTGCCCTGCCAGTCAATCAAATGCGCGGGCGGCGTATCGGTCAGGCCTTCCCACCACACGTCGCCATCGTCGGTCAGGGCCACGTTGGTGAAGATGACGTTCTCGCCGAGCGTCGCCAGCGCGTTCGGGTTGGTCTTCTCGCTCGTGCCCGGCGCCACGCCGAAGAAGCCGGCTTCCGGATTGATCGCGTACAGACGGCCATCGCGGCCCGGCTTGATCCAGGCGATGTCGTCGCCAATGGTCTCGACCTTCCAGCCGTCGAAGCCCTTCGGCGGGATCAGCATGGCAAAGTTGGTCTTGCCGCAGGCCGACGGAAACGCCGCCGCCACGTGATACTTCCTGCCCTCGGGCGACGTCACGCCGAGAATCAGCATATGTTCGGCGAGCCAGCCTTCGTCGCGGCCCATCTTCGAGGCGATGCGCAGCGCGAAACACTTCTTGCCCAGCAGCGCATTGCCGCCGTAGCCTGAACCATAGCTCCAGATTTCGCGGGTTTCCGGAAAATGCACGATGTACTTCGTGTTGTTGCACGGCCATGCCACGTCCTGCTCACCGGCGGCGAGCGGCTTGCCCACCGTGTGAACGCACGGCACGAACTCGCCGTCGGCGCCCAGAACGTCATACACGGCACGGCCCATGCGCGTCATGATGCGCATGTTCACGGCCACGTACGGTGTGTCGGACAATTCCACGCCGATATGGGCGATCGGCGAGCCGAGCGGACCCATAGAGAACGGTACGACATACATCGTGCGACCGCGCATGCAGCCCTGGAACAGGCCGTCGAGCGTCGTTCGCATTTCACGCGGATCGATCCAGTGATTGGTCGGGCCGGCGTCTTCGCGCGTTTCGCTGCAGATGAACGTGCGGTCTTCCACCCGCGCGACGTCCGACGGATCGGAGAGCGCGAGGAACGAGTTCGGGCGCTTGGCCGGGTTGAGCCGCTTCATCGTGCCGGCAGCCACCATCTGCTCGCACAGACGGTCGTATTCCTCCTGTGAGCCGTCGCACCAGACGACACGTTCGGGCTGGGTAATCGCCGCGATGTGCGACACCCAGTCGATCAGCTTGCGATGACGCACCCAGGCGGGCAGATCACGGGTTGCGACATTGGACGAGGAGGAGGCGTTGAGCGCGCTTGCGCTCACACTGGCTTGCGTCATGGGGGTTGTCTCCATGCAGAGTCGGGAAATCGAGGCGGACGCCGGGCGTCCGTCGTGCAGGCACCTTGGATGGCCGGGCGACCCTTCCGATTGGGGATACCGGAAGGGCAGGATAGCCCCGGCGATCGCCGTGTGCGCAAAACCTCAACGCGCACGCAGGCATGGGCCGCACGAAGTACGGAGCGTGTTGTGTGGCTTGCGTCGCACGCAAGTCCACACGCGGGGCAGCAGGGGGCAACACGCGCACCGATACGTGCGCATCAGGCGTCTCGCTCACCGGGTCCGACTTGCTTTTGCGGGGTGGGTTCGATTTTTTGCCATCGTGTTGAGGCGGTTTCGCCATGGTTGCCAGGACACCTGCCATACTATGCAAAACGAGGCGTCAGCATACCACCGCGCAAATCGCGCCGGTGCTGCGTCGCAACAAGGCCGGCACTGGGTGGCCCCGACAGACGCGGTCCCTGTGGTCGACCCGTTCGTCCGCCGGTCGCGGCGGCCTCAGACCCATGTTCCGCCCGCGCAGAGCGCTCGCCGTCCTGCGCCGATCCGATTACGTTTTGCCATGAAAATTGCCATTCTCGACGACTATCAGGACGCCGTTCGCAAGCTCGACTGCTTCTCCCTGCTGGCTGGTCACGACGTCAAGGTCTTCAACAACACGGTCAAGGGCGTCGGGCAACTCGCCGCCCGCGTCGGCGAAGCGGAAGTGCTCGTTCTGGTTCGCGAGCGCACCGCCATCACCGCCCAGCTCATCGACAAACTGCCGCGTCTGCGCATCATCAGCCAGACCGGGCGTGCCGGTGCGCACATCGACATCGACGCCTGCACCGCCCGCGGCGTGGCCGTGCTCGAGGGCATCGGCTCGCCGACCGCGCCGGCCGAACTCACCTGGGCACTGATCATGGCCGCGCAGCGCCGGATTCCTCAATATGTCTCCAGCCTCAAGCACGGTGCGTGGCAGCAGTCCGGTCTGAAATCGTCGAGCATGCCGGCGAATTTCGGGCTGGGCCAGGTGCTGCGCGGTCAGACCCTCGGCCTCTGGGGCTACGGCAAGATCGGCCGACTCGTGGCGGGCTACGGCCGCGCGTTCGGCATGGAAGTGATGGTCTGGGGCCGCGAAGGATCGCGAGAAGCCGCCGCCGCCGACGGCTTGCGCGTGGCGAACAGCAAGGAAGAACTCTTCACGCAAAGCGACGTGCTGTCGTTGCACCTGCGCCTGAGCGACGAGACGCGTCACCTCGTCAAACTCGACGACCTGCTGCACATGAAGCCCACGGCACTGTTCGTGAATACGAGCCGTGCGGAACTGGTCGAAGAGAACGCATTGATCACGGCGCTCAATCGGGGCCGCCCCGGCATGGCCGCCATCGACGTCTTCGAGAGCGAGCCGATTCTGCAGGGCAACCCCCTGCTGCGACTGGAGAATTGCGTGTGCACGCCGCACATCGGCTACGTCGAGCGAGAAAGTTACGAGCTGTATTTCCGCGTGGCCTTCCAGAATATCGTCGATTTCCTGAACGGCGACCGCTCGCACGTCGCCAACCCGGCCGCGCTGCTCGGTTTCGGGCGCTGATATTTGCAGCGCCGACGAGGCGCCTACGCCATCGTGTCCCGATGTCGCAGGAAAGTCTCGCCGTCCTGGCGACCGAGCGCGAAGGCCGGGCCCATCATCTCGGGACGCGTGTAATCCCAACTCGAAATCGGCACGGGCACGGACGGCTGCACGTACAAGCGGTCCTGCCCGGCATGATGTTGCGTGAAGATCTGCGGACGCGGATAGCGCCGCGTCACCAGCACCAGCACACGCCCCGGCGTGACGTCGAGCGCATCGACCGGTACGTTGTCGACCATGCCCCCGTCGAGCACAGGGCGACCGTCGCGCCGCAGAATCGGCGTGAACGGCGGCGTGCATGAAGATTGCAGCATCAGGTCGGCCAGGTCCGCTGTCGTCCGGCAGTCCTGCGCGCGCACGAATTCGGGGGTAAAGCCGAGCTGCCTCGCGAGCGTTGGATGCAACGTGCGGCGCACGTGCTTGTCAATGTTGTAAGCCACTAGCCCGGCCGCCGTCGCCATGCGTGGCCCCAGCCAGCGCGGGATGTGCGACACGCCCACGCGAATCTCCGGCGCCGCGGCAAGTTTGTCGAGCTGGCCGTCATAGATCGCGAGCAGCGCTTGACGATAGATGCGGTAATGCGGAAACACCCGCTCACGGCGCACCAGATTGCCCCAATAGGCATTCTTGCGATTGCTCGCGAGCGCCTGCCGGTAGTAATCCATCACCCAGTCCGACGAGCGCATGTGCAGCATGCACGCCGTGGCCGCGCCGGCAGAAATGCCGGTGATGATACGCGGGCGCAGCGGCATGTCGCGCGTCACGCGCTCCCAGAATCCCGCCTGCCACCAGCAACGGTTGCCGCCCCCGGCGAATACGATCTGATCGAACACTTGCCCTCCTCGGTACTATCGCGCGAGCCACGTCGACCGCCTCGCGCCCGTGTGCTCACAGCAGCGCGTAAGTCGTCGTCGCGTGCACGGCCATCTTGCCCGACGCGTCGAGAATTTCGATTTCGCCGAACACCAGGTTCTTGCCTCGACGCAGAATTCGCGCGATCACGCGCAGATCGCCATCGGTCACCGGGCGCATGAACTGCGTGTTGAGTGTAACGGTTGTCATCGGCTGGAAGCCGCCGAGCGCGGCTGAGAGTGCCACCACCATCGCCGTGTCGGCCACGGCCATGAACACCTGCCCGCAGATCACGCCACCGCCATGCTTGAATGCGGCATCGAACGGCAATCTGAGCTCGCTTTGCTCCGGACCGGTCGCTTCGATCCGCAGATTCAATTGCCGCACCCACGGCGACACGAGTCCGTCGAGCATCTTCTGCGCTTGCACCAGCTCCATCCTGAGCGTCCTCCGGTTTCGTTGAGACGCCGATGATAGCCCCAAAACACAAGCGCCACCCCGCCAGGGGTAGCGCTTGTGTCATCCGCCAGGGTCATGCGCCTCGGTCATGCACGGGTCATGCACGCGAATACCCCTCAGCGACCCCTCATCCGTTCGTCTTGTCGTGACGAATCCGGCGGCTCTGATGATTTTCGCGGTGCTGCACGCCGGCCTGCTCGCCCGCGCTCACGTGACCGTTCTTGCCGGCATGCGCTTCGGCGGCGTCGACATGCGCCTGCCCGCGCTCGAGGCTACCGGCCTGCTGGTTGGTCAACGTACCGGCGGCTTGTCCTTGCGCGATGCGCTTCTCCTGATTGACGTTGCGTTGCACGTCGGCCTGCATGCGCTCCGACGACGCCGATCCGGGATTCGCCGCCCGGTCGTTGTGCTTGAGCTGCTCGATCTTGGCGCTCTCCTTGTTCTGGTCGCGGGCAATGCGGGCCTTCTCGGCCGCCGTATCGCCGGTGTGATCGGCGTGCGCCTGCATCCGGTCGATCTTCGCCTCGCCCTTCTCGAGACGCGACGCTTCCTTCGTCGTCAACTGACCGCTCTTGAGGCCATTGTCGATGCGCTGCTGTTGCTTGACGTCGCGCGACGTCTCGGTCGTGGGCGTCTGGGCAAACGCCTGCGAGGCGAACACACCGCCCAAGGCAAGGGTCGCGGCGCTCAGAATCACGGTTTTGCGGACGTTCATAATGGAATCCTTATTGGCTTTGCACTGCTTTGAATTGGCCTGAACGCGCATGCGGTGATGCGTCTTCAGGAAACCGGCGGGGATCCGGGCCGTTGGCGGGATTGCCAGCGAATGACCGTGTCCTTATGCGGTTTAACGGCGCAGGCGAGCGCCGCGCCGACAGCCGGCGTGTAACCGGGCAGTCCGAAAAGTAACCACGTGTAATCGGCGCGCCTGTCGCGATTCGCGCTATGTCCCTGAAATCGATAGGACACCCGCAGACAGCACCGTAACGATTTGATACAGTGGTGCCCATTTGGCCGGCACGCGGCGCGAGCGAGCGTGCTACTCCGTACCTGTCAGCCCCCTTACGCGAATTCGCGAGTCAAGAAGGAGCCTTCCCCATGCAGAGCACCAGAGACGATCTCGGCAAACTGATCTTGCGCCTTACCCTCGGCATCCTGCTGCTGTTTCACGGCGTCAGCAAGGTCATCAACGGGATCGGCTTCATCGAGGGCATGATCACGTCGCACGGCCTGCCGAGCTTTCTCGCCTACGGCGTCTATCTCGGCGAACTGCTCGCCCCGGTCCTGCTGATTCTCGGCGTTCTCACCCGCCTGGGCGGCCTGCTCGTCGTGGGCAACATGGTGGTCGCGTTCGCGCTGGTGCACCTGAACCAACTGGGCGATCTCGCGAAGACCGGCGGCTGGTCGCTCGAACTGCAAGCCTTCTACTTGTTCATGGGCGTTTGCCTGATGCTCTTCGGCGCGGGCCGCTACAGCGTGTCGGGCGGTCGCGGCGCCTGGGACTGATCGACGGACGAAGCGCGCCAGTCGCACTCTTTTGCGCGAACTGTCGCGCGCAGTTCATGAACGGCCCGCCCTTGTCGACACCCGGCAAGGGCGGGCCGAGTCGTTTCGGAATATTGCGAATCCCGGCGCTGGTAACGTCAGGTAATACACCGGTTGCACTTTGCAACGTGTTCGCTGCGGCGATGACTTACTCTGAAACTGCCAATTCCGGCAGTATCCACAGGGAGTCAACACCATGCGCAAACTGAAGATCGCCGCCGCGTCGGCCATCCTCGTCGCCACCTCGATGCTCGGCGTCGCTCATACCGCCAATGCCGCCGATGCGGCGGCACCGGCCACGGCACCCCATGCCGCCGCGTACCACATGCGCGGCGAGCGCGGCCCGTGGGGGCTCGGCGACATGCACAAGCTGCACGATCAATTGAAACTCAACGCGCAGCAGGAACAAGCGTGGCAGCAGGCCGTGACCACGTCGAAGCAGAATCACGACGCCATGCGCAAGAATGGCGAACAGTTCCGGCAGATGATGGCGCAGACGAAGGATCAGACGATCCTCGACCTGGCCGGCATGCGCGCCGCCCGCGAGAAGGCGTTCGACGAGAACCGTCAGCTTCGCAGCCAGACGGAGGATGCCTGGTTGAACGTGTACAACGGTCTGAACAACGACCAGAAGACGCTCGTGAGCACTACGATCAAGGCGCGCTGGGCCAAGATGAAGGCCTGGCACGACAAGGCAAGGCAACATCGCGGTCCGATGCACAAGAACGCCCCGGCCCCGCAACCGCCGGCCGGTCAAGCGCAGTAAGTCACATCGGTGCGAGTCCAGCGCCGCCGGGCACGATGGCCCGGCGCGCGCCGGTGCTCAGGTCTCGCTCCACAGGCGTAGCAGGTTGTGATAGCAGCCGACGAGCGAGCGCCGCGCGGTCTCGTCCGCGTCCGACGCGTTGAGACGCTGGATCGCGTTGTCCATGTCGAAGAGCAGCGTGCGCTGCGTGTCGTCCCTCACGAGACTCTGCACCCAGAAGAAGCACCCGACCCGCGTGCCACGCGTGATCGGGTTCACACGATGCAGGCTGGTCGCCGGATACAGCACCATGTCGCCTGCCGCCAATTTCACCTCGTGCGCCCCGTACTGATCCTCGATCACCAGTTCTCCGCCGTCGTACGCATCCGGAGACGTGAGAAAGAGCGTGGCGGAGATATCCGTGCGAATGCGCATGCCGCTGCCCGGCTGCAAACGAATCGCCCCGTCCACGTGGTGGCCGAAGTGCATGCCTTCGCCATAGCGGTTGAACATCGGCGCGTACACCTTGTTCGGCAATGCCGCGCTGATAAACAGCGGGTGTCGCTCCAGCGCACCGAGAATCACGTCGCCCAGTTCGCGAGCCACGGCCGAGCGCTCGTCGATCTGCTGGTTTTGTTTGACGGGCGCCCCCTGATAGCCCGCCGTGGCCAGGCCGTCGACCCATGCGTCGCCCGCGTTGTCGAG
Organism: Pandoraea cepalis; assembly: GCF_902459625.1. NCBI lineage: Bacteria > Pseudomonadati > Pseudomonadota > Betaproteobacteria > Burkholderiales > Burkholderiaceae > Pandoraea > Pandoraea cepalis. Next base: position 288,768 of record NZ_CABPRY010000001.1, on the reverse strand, counting down.
CGATGCGCGAACCCAGCGCACCTGATCGGCATTGAGGACATTCGGAATGCGTAGCAACATCGACGTGCGTCTCCGTCAGAACCGGTAAGTGCCCGTGAGCAGCGCCGTGCGCCCGATGCCCGGCGCAGCCCGCCCGCCGTCGGACGGCACCAGGGCGTCGAAGTAGGTCTTGTTGAACACGTTGAGCAGATTGAGGCGAATGTCGTATTTCGGCTGATGGTAAGCGATCGTGGCGTCCCAGCGCGTGTAACCCCCCACGCGAATCAGGTTCGTGTTCGCCGCATAGCGCATTGACATGTACTTCATGCCGCCGCCCACCTCCCAGTGACCGAGCGTATAGGTCGACCAGAGCGTCAGCGAGTGTCGCGGCGTGTTGGCCAGCACATTGCCCTGCGTGCCGTCGTTCGCCTGCACCACTTCCGAGTTCAGGAACATATAGCCGCCCATCACCTGCCAGTTCGACGTGATACGGCCCGTGGCGCTCACCTGCGCACCGCGAATGCGCACCTTGCCCGCGTTCGTGTATTCGCCCGACGTGCCGGTCTGCGTGCGCGCATTGTCCTGCGTGACCTGAAACAGCGCGGTGTTGATCGCCAGATTGTCGTCGAACAGACTCCACTTGCTGCCGACTTCGAACGATTCGTTCGTCGCGGGCGGCAGGGCCTGCGTGTTGTTGGTGACGGTGAGCGTTTCAAGCGAGGGGTTGAACGACGTGCCGTACGAGAAGTAATACGACTGTGCCTCGCTCGGCTGATAGATCACGCCCGTGCGCACGCTCGTATGGTTGACCGTTTGCGTCGCGTAGCCCGGAGAACTGACGGTGTTCGAAAGCTGCGCCTTGAAGCGATCCCAGCGCAGGCCGCCCACAATCTTCCAGTGGCGGGTCAGTTCGACGGTATCGTTCGCGTAGAACGCGACGGTCTGCGCCGTTCCCTGCGCCAGGTTACCGGCGGTCGTCGTGACATTCGGCAGATTGGCATAGTACGCCGTACTGTTGGCGGGAATCCAGCCGAGGAAGCCCGTCGACTGTCCGGCGCCGGTGCGCGAATACGCCTGATTTTCATAGGTGTCCTGCCCGAACTCCGCACCGGCGATCAGGGTATGCTTGACCGGACCGGTCGCGAATGTCTTCACGACATCGGTCTGGTTGTACAGCGACGAGTCGGTGATCTTGCGATCGTGACTCTGCAACTGCACCCAGAGCTGATCGAGCGAATACGACGGAAGTCCCGCCGTCGGACGGGCCGGCAACGACGTGAATCCCCCGGTGCCGTTGGCGACGCCCACGGCATGCGGCGACGTTTCGATGGCGTCGATGACGTAGCGGCTGTATTGCGTCTGGTTCGTGATCTTCAGACTGTCGTCGACCCTATGCTCGATCTTGGCCGAGAGGCTCATCACGTCCTGCACCGTGCGGTCGGTCGTCAGGCCGTAGAACTGTTGCTTCGACACCGGCAGAGGACTGCCGTTGTAGCCCACGGTGCCGTAGTCCGCCATATCGCGGTTATGTTGGACGAGCGCGGAAAGCGTGATCTGTGTGGGCGTACCGATACCAAGCTTGAGCGTGGGCGCAACGCCCCAATCCCGATTGTTCATGACGTCGCGCGTCGTATGGATATTTTGCGCAAAGCCGTTGATCCGGAACGCCGCAGTATCCGAGAGCGGATGATTGACGTCGAACGAGGTGCGGTACTGGTCGTTCGTGCCAAGCGTTCCGGAGACTTCATTCAGCGGCTTGAGATTGGCCTGCTTGCTCACCTGGTTGATGACGCCACCGGTCGAACCCCGGCCGAACAGCATGGACGACGGGCCTTCGAGCACCTCGATGGCCTCGAGATCGAACGTGTCGCGATAGTACTGGCCGCGATCGCGCAAGCCGTCGAGATAGATATCGGTGCGTGCCGCGAAACCGCGCAGATTGATGTTGTTGCCGATCTGCCCGCCCTCCGCGCCGCCGAGCGTAATGGCCGGCGAATTGCGCAGCGCGTCGGCGAACGACGTGGCGCCCTGCGCCTGCATGACCGCCTTGTCGATCACGGTGACCGATTGCGGGATGTCGCGGATCGCCGTGGGCACCTTGCCGCCGACGGTCGAGATGTCGCGCTGGTAGTCATCACGAATCGACGTGCCGGACACTTCGGTCTGCGGCAACGTGGCGGCCGGCGCCGCGCCTTGCGTCGTGGTCTGCGTCGTGCTTTGGGTCGTGCCCTGGGTCGGGGCGGCAACCGTGCTCTGTGCCATGGCGGGCGAGCCATAAGCGACGGCAAACGGCGTGGCGAAGAGGGCCATCATGGCCACCGTCAGAGGCTTGCGTTGCATCATGATCGATCGGTTTCGAAAGGCGTCGTGGTCGGAATAAGGAGGAAGAACACCGATGGGTCGCGCCGAGCCCCACGCTGACGTCTCATCCGCGATCGATGTCCTCGATATGGAGCGCGAATATAAATGAGAATGATTTACATTACAATCGCTTTACGACGATTGACGTAAATCTCCGACAGTCATCTCGCGTCCGGCAACACCTTGGCAGCGCGACCGACCGCCCGATCGATCGCGGCATGTGAGCGCAGGGACGGCGCGACGCTCGCAATGACATGTGAATTCCTCGGGTATTGCCGAAGAAATTGAGTCTCGTGTTTATACTTTGGGTTGCAGTACTGAAAGCATTCGGCCGGAGCCCCCCCGGAACGGCCTTGACGTTTCGCCAGATTGCCGATGCGCCGGTCCCGATGGCAGCCCATGCCGCGCGCCGGATCCGTCGGTCGGGCACGACGACATCTTGAATTCGCCGCGCCGGTGCCACTCCCCTGGGGTGCGCGCCGGTGTTGCCTATTTGCCGTCCAGGGACAATGCAAGCCACCAGATCGCTCTACCTGCTGGGACCGATGCGGGTCGAACAAGGCAAACAAGCCTGCGCCGTGAAATACACGAAAGCGCGGGGCCTGTTGGCCTACCTCGCCCTGCAACCGGGCTTCCATACGCGCGGCGCACTCGCCGACCTGTTCTGGCCCGATGAAGATGGCCAGGGGGGCCGCGACAAGCTCAAGCGCATGCTCTTCCATCTGCGCGACACCCTCGGCGACGAACTCTTCGAATCCGATCGTCAGGTTGTGCGTCTGCGCCCCGAGACCGGCCTCTGGATCGACGCGCATGTCTTCGCGAGCATGATCGAGCAGGCGAATCGCACGCTCGACGCCGTGACGGGCCTGGATCTGGCCGCGCATCTACAACATCTCGCCGACGCCGTCGCGCTCTACCAAGGCCCGTTCCTGCACGGACTGTCGGTACGCGACACCCCCGATCTCGAACAGTGGATCGAGCTCCAACGCGACGAATATCAGCGCCGCCGTGTCTTTGGCGAGCGGCTGCTCGCCGACGGTTACGCCCGTCTGGGCGATCTCGATCAGGCACTCGCGCATGCACGCCAGCTCGTCGCGCTCGCCCCGTTCGACGAATCGGGCTGGCACTGCCTGCTCGCGCTGCTGCTGCGCGCCGGACGCCGCGACGAAGCCGAGACCGAATACCGCCGTCTGCGCGACATCCTCGACGAAGAACTCGGTGAGTTGCCCGGCGAGGCGCTCACCCAGTTGCTGGAGACGCCGCCCGCGCGCATGGAACAGCGCGCGACGGGCCCGGAGCGCCGCCAACTGACGGTCGTGGCCATCGAACTCGCGCCGAACGGCATTGACGATCCTGACCAGCTCGTGGGCGCGATGCGCCCGCCGCTCGTGCAGTGCGAGACGATCCTGCGCCAATCGTGGGGCTACACGGTGCGCACGCCGACAGGCGGCCTGCTCGGCTATTTCGGCTATCCCACCGCCCTCGAGGGCGCCGGGCGGCACGCCGTCGAAGCCGCCATGCGCTGCGTGCAGGCAAGCTCCGCGCGCGTTGGCATCGGTGTGGGCATTCACACCGGGCTGGTCATCAGCTCGGTGGCGGACGACAGCCCCGACACTGGCGGACGCGTCTCGCGCTCGGCCACACAGCTTGCCGACATGGCGCTCCCCGGCGAAGTGTTGATCTGCGACGCCACGCAACGTCTCATTGGCGTGGCCATCCCCACCACGTCGCACGGCAGCGTGCGCGAGCGCCACGCCCATCGCGAGATTCCGGTGTTTCGCGTCAATCCCGACCCGACGCCGGAACGCCGTTCGCGCCGTCGCGCGGCGATGCTCTTCGGCCGCGATGCCACCCTGGCGGAACTCACCGCCGCGCACACGGCCATGCGCGACGCCAGCGCCGGACACGGCGTGCTGGCACTCGTGATCGGCGAAGCCGGTATCGGCAAATCGGCGCTGGTGCGGCATTTCGTGGAGACGCGCGGCCTGCGCGCGATCGAACTGGCCTGTGCGCCGGACGGTGCAGGCACGCCCTTCCACCCGATCGCGCGCTGGCTGCGCGCGCGATCCGTCGACGACGCTGCGGAACTCCCACAACCCGCCCTGCTGGCGCATCGCCGCCTGTGCGCCCTGTTTGACCGGCATGCCGACGCCAACGTGCCGCACGCATGGAAACAGGCGGTACTCGACGAGACGCCCGCCCTGCTCTCCGCCCTGCTGCCCGATGGCGGCGTGCTGGTGCTCGACGATGCCCACTGGGCCGATCCATCCACGCTGGAATGGCTCGCGCTCATGGCGGAGAATCCGCCGCGCGGCCGCCTGTTGATGGTGTGCGCCCGGCCCGAATTCGAGCAACCGTGGCGTCATCACGTGGGCATGCGCCGGATCGACCTGGCACCGCTCGATGCAGGCGCCGCCGCGTCGATCGTGCGCGCGGCGACCCCGCGCGTGGCCCTGCCCGCCGCCCTGCGCGAGCGCATCGTGCATCTGGCCGAGGGCGTGCCGCTGTTCCTGCAAGAACTGGCGCGGGCCACGGCGGCCCAACAGGGCGCCCGCACCGCCGCCGGCGCCATGCCCATGCCCGCGAGCCTTCAGGAACTGATGATGGCGCGTATCGACGCGGCAGGCAGCGCCAAGCCGGTCGCCCACTTCGCCTCGTGTCTCGGCCCGGCATTTCAAGCCGACCTGCTCGCCGCCGCGAGCGGACGTTCGATGGCGCTCGTCGAGCGCGCGCTCGACACGCTCGTCGCCTGCGCACTGGTGCAGCGGCAGGACAATGGCCGCTACGTCTTCCGCCACGCGCTGCTGCACAAGGCCGCCTACGACGCTCAGCCGCAGGAACGCCGCCAGGACGCGCACCGCCGAATCGCGCTCGCCATGCGCGAGCACGCCGCCGCCGCGCAGACCGAACCCGAAGTACTCGCCTGGCATTTCCGTCAGGCCGACGAACCGGACGCCGCCATCGAGCACTACCGTCTCGCGGGCGAATATGCGACCGGACGCCAGGCGTTCCGCGAGGCGTGCGCGCACTACCAGAGCGCGCTCGACGTGCTGCGTCAGACCGGCACCGGTGCTCAGACCGCGCAGCGCGAGCTGCAACTGCGCATGGCGCTCGGCGTGCCGCTCGTCTCGCTGCACGGCTATGGCTCGGAGCCGGCGCGCCACAACTTCGAGACGGCCCTCGCGCTCGCGCAGCCAATGGGCGACGACGTCGCGCTGTTCCCGGTCTTCTGGGGACTGTGGCTCGGCTCGAGCTCCTGGAGCGGCTTCGAGCGCAGCATCGAGCTCGCACGCAAGCTCATCCTCATCGCGGAACAGGCCGGTGCGGCACCGTTGCTCGCCCATGCGTACTACGCACTGGGCAACAGCCTGTGCTGCCACGGCGACTTCGGCGGCGCGGTCACGGCGCTGGAAAGCAGCCTGGCCCACTATCGTCCCGAGCACGCCGATACCGGCCTGGGCGAAGACGCTCGCATCACCGCACTCTCGTTCCTCTCGTGGGCGTATTGGTTCGTCGGACGGCACGACGCGTCGCTCGCGGCCAGCGAAGCCGCGCTGGCAATGGGACGTCAGCAAGGCCGCCGCTATTCCTTTTCGTTCGCTCTGGTGTTTGCCGCGATGCTGCGCCGCCTGCGTCGCGAGGTCGCCTCCGCCGAAGCGCTGGCGAGCGAGGCCATCGAAGTCGCGTCGGAGACCGGCGTGGCGCTCTGGGCACTCGCCGGGCAGACGATTCGCGGCTGGGCGCTCGCCTCGCGCGGCGACGTGAGCGGCCTCGAGCGCATTACCGACAGCGTAGGACGCCTAAGCGAAATCATGGGCGGCGTCGAGGGCATCTTCTTCGGGCTGCTCGTGGAAGCCTGTGCCGGCACGGGCGACATTGCGCTCGGACTGCATGCAACCGAGCGCGGCACCCATGTGACCGCGCGCCGCAGCGACGCCCATTGGCAAGCGGAATTCCTGCGCCAGAAGGGGAGTTTTCTGCGCGCCGGTCATCATCCCGACGACGCCGTGCGTCCTTGGCTCGAGCATGCACTGCAGATCGCGCAGGCGCAGGCGTCGCCAATGCTCACCTTGCGCGCGTCCGTCAGTCTGTTGCGCCTGGGCGGCGGCAACGCGCCGGGCGATGCCGAGTACGTGGCCGTACTGCGTGGGGCGCTCGACGCACTGCAAGGCGGCGAGACCCTTGCCGACGTGCAGGAGGCGCGTGCGGTGATCGCCGACGTTTTCGCGCGCCGGCCCGTCCTGCGCACCGCCCGCTACGGTAGCTGATCGGGCACGGGCAAGCGAATAGCGGCTATCAGGCACGACGTATGTCCGTGCGGGGCCCGGCCGCTATATTGCGGCGACCGGTGCCCCCACGCCCAACCACCGAACCGACATGTCTCTCGACTCCATGCGCGCGCCCGCCGGCGCCTCGCCAGACACTCGCCTCACCGCCAGCGGCGCACCGCCCGCTTCGGTGAGTCCCCTGCCTCTCACGCACGTCGAACCCGCGGCGCCTGACGCATTGGTATCGCGGGAGGTGGTCGTCTCCGGCTGCGTCAAGCGTCGTTACTCCTTCGATCTCTGCGCGCTGATGCGCCTGCCGACGCAACTGACCGGGCCGCTCGACGTCGTCTGCCTGTCGGGCAGAATGGTGCGCAGCGCGAGCGAATACAAAGGCGTCAGGCTGAGCGCACTGCTCGACATCGCGCAACTGCGCCTACCGCACGCACGCGACTTCACGCGAGCCTTCGTATTGGCGCAGGGTGCCGACGGCTACACCGTCATGTTCTCGTGGCACGAGCTGTACAACACGCCGGTGGGCATCGGCGCACTCGTGGTCTATGAACGCGACGGACAGCCGCTTGACGATGACGAAGGCGGCATTGGCCTAATCTCGACGGGCGATTTTCGCGTGGCGCTACGCCAGGTACGTGCACTCAAGCGGCTTTCCGTCCATTTGGCCGATTCCCCTCCCCGTTGACGGGCCCCGCGCCGAGCGTGAGCCACTTACACTGGTGGCACTTTTCTCACGGTCACGCGAACGATGACGCCACCTCACCCCCCACTAGTCGCGACGCACGCGAACGCCGCCGGCCCCTGGCGCATGCCACCCGAGTGGCATCCGCATGCCGCCTGCTGGATGGCGTGGCCGAGCCACACGGTCATGTCGGGCGCCCGCCGACATGAGGTCGTCGGTGAGCTGGGACGCATGGCCCACGCGATCGCGCGCTTCGAGCCGCTGCATGTGGCGGTGGATCCGCATCATCTCGACGAAGCGCGCCGCCTCCTGCCGGCCAGCGCCACCCTTCACCCGATGCCCGTCGACGATCACTGGATGCGCGACACCGGCCCTACCTTCGTGCTCGACGACGCCGGGGCGCTGCACGCGCTGCGCTGGAACTTCAACGGTTGGGGCCAGAAGATCCGGCCGATGCCGCACGCCGATCCGACGCTTGCGGAACGCGTCGCGCTGGCGCTCGACGTGGCTACGACGTCGATGCCGCTCGTGGCCGAGGGCGGGTCGTGGCATGTGGACGGCGAGGGCACGCTGATCGTGACGCAGACGTCGGTGCTCAATCCGAATCGCAACCCCGGACTGACGCGTCGTGAGGCAGAAGACGTGTTCCGTCATTGGCTGGGCGTGACGCACGTCGTGTGGTTGCCCGGCTCGCGGCTCGATACGATCACCGACGGTCACGTCGACGGCATCGCGAGCTTCGTGCGGCCTGGCGTGTTGCTCGCCACCGGGGCCGACGGCAATGACGAATGGGCACGTGAAGCGAGGGAAAACCTGCGAGCGCTGCGCCTGGCGCGCGATGCCCGCGGACGGCCCTTCGAGATCGGCCTGCTGCCCTGCATCGACTTCGACGCGCTGCCCGCCGCCGTCTCGGACGATCCCGACTTCGCGCCGGAGTATGTGAATTTCTATTTGCCAAACGGTGGCGTAGTGATGGCATCGTTCGGCGATTCGGCGGCCGACGCGCAGGCGCGAGACATTGTGCAGCAGGCGTTCCCCGACCGACGCATCGCGCAGGTGCCGCTGCGTGGCATTGCGCGGCGCGGCGGCGGGATTCATTGCTGCACGCAACAACAACCGGCGTCGATCTCGCCTTGAGCTGTCGGCGCGCGCCGCCCCGCGTCCGCCCCGGCCCGCCTTAACTCGACGCCGTACGACGTTTGCGCGCGGGCGCGGTCTTCGTCGCCGCGTCGGCCTTCGTGCCGGGGGTCTTCGGCTTTGCTGACGGCTTCGCGACGGCCTTCGTCGTTGGCTTCGTCGTCGGCATCTCGGCGGGCTTCACGACAGGCTTCGTCGCCGGCTTCGCCAAACGCTTTCCCTCGCCCGCCGGTGCACGCGGCGCGTTCGTCGCGAGTTGCGAGCGCACGCGCTGCTGCATGTCGACGATGTCCGAATCGAGAATGAGACGACCGCGCAGTTTCCCGTTCATCCGTTTGATATAGGTGCGCGCTTCCTGCATGTGAACCTGCATGAGTTCACGCACGCGTTGCGAATCCCCTGCGCGCGCCGCGTCGGTAATCCGACGATGGATATCGACGTTCGCCGTACCGAACTTCTCGTGCTCGCGTCGCGGCGTCTCGTTGCCGAACACAATCAGTTGGCGAATCATCTCGTTGACGAGTTCGCACGTGAACCGCAGAAAGCTGTTGGGATTGGCCGCCGCGAGAATGTCGTGGAAGTCCATATCGGCCTGACGCTGGCGCAGCAATTCGCGCCGGTCGTGCGAAGCGGGACTGCAACACGCCATGTTGTGCTCCAGCGCGTCGAAGTCGGCCTCGGTCAGATGCGGCACCGCACCCGCGGCCAGCTCCGGCTCGAGCAGTTGGCGCACCGTGTAAATGTCGTCGATGCTTACTTCCTTGAAGAACAGGTAGTTCTGCATGAGCTGGAAGGTGCGATCGAGCGGTACCTCCACCACCATGCCGCCGCCCGACGGGCCGGTGCTCACCTTGATGAGACCCTGAACTTCGAGCGACTTGAGCGCTTCGCGAATGGTGCTCTTCGACACCGCGAACATCTGCTGCAATTCCACTTCGCGCGGCAGACGATCGCCAGGCAGCAGGTTGCCCTCGGTAATCAGGCGCTTGATGGCTTCGGCGACCAGATCGCCACGTTTTTGTTGTTTGATTTCCAACGGCTCTCTCACCGTCTGCGCATCTCGTGCCATAAGGCGCCTCACAAGGGTCCGTTCACGTGGCTTGCCGGCTTGCGAACGTGTTCTACCGGCGGTGCCGGATGAGAATTTTTTCCGATTGACACCCCGAAATATTATACCTACGATCAAATTCATCCTATTTATCATAATAAATATGACGGATAGGGATAAGGCCCCGGACGTTGCCAGCTGTCACGCTCAGGTCGCTGCCGCAGATCGATTCTCGGATCGCCGGCCGGTCGGCGTGTGACGCGCTGCACGTTTGCATCCCATGAACGATTGCTCCCTTCCCTGGAGACCCAATTGAATCGTCGTGAACTGTTGAAGCTCGCCGCTGCGGCGTCTCTGCCTGCCTCCTTGATCTCCGCGCGCGACGTGTTCGCGCAGACCACCGGCGCCATCCAGTTGGCGTGTCCGGTACCGATGTCGGGGCCGTTCGCGGCCAACGGCAAGTTTGCCGATCTGGGCATGAAGCTCGTTGTCGAGCAGTACGGCAAGGTGGTTGGCCGACCGCTCGCCTATACCACCCTCGATACCGAAGGCAAGCCCGCCACGGCCATCCGTCGCGTGCAGGAAATCGCGCAACAGAAGGGCGCGCGCTTCTTCGCGGGCGGCATTCTGTCGTCCGAAGCACTCGCCATGGGTAAGGAAGTCGAGAAGGCCGGCGGCATATTCATCACCACGGCCGGCGCCGACGAAATCACAGGCAAGGACTGCAACAGCGCCACGTTCCGCTGGTCGGTGCCGACCTTCGGCGCCATCGAGCAAACGGTGCGCCCGCTCATCGAATCGATGCCCAAGGCCAAGCGCTGGTACACGATTACGCCGCAATACGTGTTCGGCGAAGGCTTGCTCACGGCCGCGAAGAACGTCTTCAAGGAAAAAGGCATCGAGCACGTTGGCAACAGCTACCACTCGCTGTCGGAGAAGGAGTTCTCGGGCTATCTCACCAACGCCGTCGCCGCCAAGCCCGACGTGCTGCTGCTCCTGAACTTCGGCTCGCAATCGTCCGACACGTTGCGTCAGGCAGTGAGCTTCGGCATGAAGAACAACTGCACGATCCTGATGGCGTGGGCCTCCGGCCTGGAGCAGTTCGAGACGCTCGGCGCCGATCTGTGCGAGGGGGTGTACTTCGGTGCGCAGTACTGGCACGCAGTGGCCTCGCCGCTGAACCTCGATCTCGTCAAGCGCACGCAGGCACGCTTCAAGCAGAATCCGAACTACAGCCTCGCGGGCTCGTATATCTGCACGAAGCTCATGCTCGACGGCATGATCAAGGCCGGCAGCGCCGATCCGAAGGCCGTCATCGCCGCGATGGAAGGCATGAAGTACGACGGGCTCACCGGGCCGGAAGAGATCCGCAAGGGTGACCACCAGGTGCTCAAGAACTACTATCTGCTCAAGGGCAAGGCCAAATCGAAGATGCGCAACGCCGACGATTTCGCCGACATTGTCAGCGCCGGGAAATCGTTCCTGCCGCTCGACAAGACCGAGTGCAAGCTGGCCTGAGCCGGTAGCGCGGCGCGCCGCCGCTGCGCGAACGCTCACGCCGTGTCGCTCGCGGGGACGCCTGGCCGTCCCCGCAAGTGTCGTCTGTGCCGCGCGGCGAAAGCCGGACGGCACACGGTGCTCCACGTCCACCCAAGCTCTTCGGGACGCGCATGAACGTCTATTTTCTGCAGGTCATCAACGGCGTCGGGATCGGCATGTTGTACTTCCTGCTCGCCGTCGGGTTATCCATCATCTTCGGCCTGCTGCGCTTCGTGAATTTCGCGCACGGCGCCTTCTATGTGCTCGGCGCGTATTGCTGCTACCAGGCGATGCAATGGGGCCTGTCGTTCTGGCTTGCGCTGATCGTCTGCCCGATCGTCGTCGGCGCCCTCGCCTGGATCGCCGAGAAGCTGCTGCTTTCGCGCATCTACGAGAAAGCGCACGAATTCCACATCCTCGTCACGGTCGGCCTGGCGCTCGTCGTCCAGGAACTGGTCATCATCATCTGGGGCCCGCTCGGCGATAACGTCGCCGTGCCTGCGGCGCTCGACGGCGTGGTGATGTGGGGCAGCTTCATCTATCCGAAGTACCGGCTCTTCCTCATCGGCTTCACCGTCGTGTTCGCCGCCGTGCTCTGGTGGCTGCTCGAAGGCACGCGCCTGGGCAGCGCGGTGCGCGCGGGCAGCGAGTCGTCCGAGATGGTGTCGCTGCTCGGCATCAACGTGTTCCGGGTGTTCAGCCTTGCGTTCGCGCTCGGCGCGGGCACCGCCGCGCTGGCGGGGGTATTGGCGGCGCCGGTGCGCGGTGTCGACCCGTTCATGGGGATCGAGGCGCTGGGCATCGCGTTCGTGGTGGTCGTCATCGGTGGCATGGGCAGTTTCGCCGGGGCGCTCGTGGGCGGCCTCGTGATCGGTATCGTGCAAAGCCTGATGAGCACGATCTGGCCGGAAGGCGCGCGACTGATGATTTATGTGGCGATGGCGGCGGTGCTGCTCATGCGCCCGCACGGCCTGCTCGGGAGGGGATGATGCTGGTACGTTACCGCTTTTGGCTGCTCGCCGCCGCCGTCACGCTGATCCTGCCGGTCACGCTGTCCTCGGGCACGCTCGCGACTGAAGTGCTCGTCTATGCGCTGGCCGCGCTCGGTTGCAATCTTCTGCTCGGCTACACCGGTCTGCTCTCGTTCGGCCAGGGCATCTTCTTCGGCCTGGGCAGCTACACGCTGGGCATCCTGCTCACGCGCTGGGCGCTGCCCATGCCGCTCGCCGTCGTCGCGGCGATCGTCTTGGGCGCCGCGGTCGCCGCCATCGTCGGCAGCTTTGCGATCCGACAGAAGGGCACCTACTTCGTGATGCTCACACTGGCGTGCGCGCAGATGTTCTACTTCCTCGCCTACACGGCGACGGACTGGACGGGCGGCGACAACGGGCTGCTCGACATCCCGCGCCAGTCGCTCGCATTGGGCGGCAAGACGCTGATCCCGCTCGAGACGCCCTGGCAGTACTACACCTTCGTCGCCGTCGTCTTCCTGATCGTCTTCGCGGGGCTTTTGCGCGTGGCCGATTCCGTGTTCGGCCGCACGCTGCTCGCCATTCGCGACAACGAGGCCCGCGCGGCCGCCGTCGGCTATCACGTGAAGACCTTCAAACTCGTGGCCTTCGCCATCTCGGGTGCCGTCACGGCGTTGGCGGGTGCGTTGCACGCACTCATGACGGGCATCGCACCGCTGTCCAATATCGAGTACCACTCAAGCGAAATGATCCTTGTGATGACGGTGATCGGCGGCACGGGCAATCTCTTCGCGTCAGTGCTGGGCGCGGCGTTCTACGTGCTCGCCGCCGATTGGCTCTCCACGCTCTGGCCGCGCTGGCTGCTGTTGCTCGGCCTGCTGCTCATCGCCGTGAGCCTGTTCATGCATCGCGGTCTGTGGGGCGTGGGCGAATCGCTGTGGTGTCGCATCACCGGCAAGCGCGGCGATTCAGATGGCAAGTTGGATACGCAGGGAGACCCGACATGAGCGATGCTCTCATCGAAGCCACCGGCATCGTCAAACGCTACGGCAAGTTCACCGCGTTGCATGGCGTCGATCTGCGAGTGGCCCCCCGCACAGTGCACTCGGTCATCGGGCCGAACGGCGCGGGCAAAACCACGCTGTTCCACATGCTCACCGGCACGGTGCCAGTCTCTGGCGGGCGCATCCTGTTCGACGGTCACGACGTGACCACCGAAGCCGATTTCCGGCGTGTCCAGCGCGGCATTGCACGTTCGTTCCAGGTGACGGCGCTCTTCCAGAACCTGTCGGTGCGCGAGAACCTGCGGCTGGCTGCGCTGGGGGTGACGCCGCGCCGTGCGCTCTCGTGCTGGCGCAAGGCCGACGGCCCGCGCGCCTGTGCGTCCGTCGTCGATGATGTGCTCACGCGCCTCGCGCTCACGCGTCATGCCGGCACCGCGGCGGGTGCGCTCTCGCACGGGCAGCAACGCCGTCTCGAAGTGGGCATGGCGCTCGCGGCGCGTCCCAAGGCGATCTTCCTCGACGAGCCGACGTCGGGCATGGGCATCGACGATCTCGACGACATGAAGCAGCTCATTCGCGGTCTGCGCGACGATCACACGGTCGTGCTCATCGAGCACAACATGAACATCGTGATGGACATCTCCGACACGATCACCGTCATGCAGCAAGGCCGCGTGCTGGTCGAAGGCAAGCCGGATGCCATTCGCGCCGACGAACGCGTGCGCGCCGCCTATCTCGGCAACATGATTACCGGAGGCCGCGCATGATCCTCGACGTCGCAGGCATTCACAGCTATTACGGCAAGAGCCACATCCTGCAAGGCGTAACGCTGAGCGTTGGCGACGGCGAACTCGTCACGCTGCTCGGTCGCAACGGCGCGGGCAAGTCGACCACGCTCAAGACCATCGCGGGCGTCGTACCGCCCAAGGCCGGCAGCATCTCGTTCCTGGGCAAGCCCGTCGCCGGACAACCGGCGCACCGAATCGCCGCGCGCGGCGTGTGCTTCGTGCCCGAGCATCGCGGCATCTTCAAACTGCTCACCGTCGAGGAGAACCTCAAGCTCGGGGCGCGACGCGATTCGCCCTGGCAGCTTGCCGACATCTACCGCATCTTTCCGCGGTTGCAGGAGCGTCGCAAGAACGGTGGCGCGCAACTCTCCGGCGGCGAGCAGCAGATGCTGGCCATCGGACGCGCGCTGATGAATCACCCGCGTCTGCTCATGCTCGACGAGCCGGTCGAAGGACTCGCCCCGGTGATCGTCGAGGAGATCGTGGCGCAGTTGAAGCTCATCAAGCAAGCGGGCGTCGCGATCCTGCTCGTCGAACAGAATCTGGAGGTCTGCACACAACTCGCCGACCGGCATTACATCGTCGAGCAAGGCGTGATCGTGTATGGCGCGGACAACGCCGCGTTTCTCGCCGACGAGGTCGTCAAGGACCGTTACCTCGGTGTAGGCGTGGCCTGAGCCGCGTGGCCCCGATTTTCCCCGAAGCGCGCCGCCACGCCCCCATGCGACGGGGTGAGCGCGCCACTCTGCCAACGCAGGCGCCAGCGCGAGCGTCGCGGCGTCTGCCCTGAAGGACTGATGAACATGGAACGTCTCGATCAGCCGTCACCCGCAGTACGCGTCGACGGCGCGCGCCTGTGGGACAGCCTCATGCAACTCGCGCAAATCGGCGCGACCGAGAAGGGGGGCGTATGCCGTCTCGCGCTGACCGATCTCGACCGGCAGGGCCGCGATCGATTTGTCACGTGGGCCAAGGAGATCGGCTGCACGGTGCGTGTCGACGCGATCGGCAACATCTTCGCGCGACGCGCCGGCCGCAACGACGCGTTGCCGCCCGTCATGACCGGCAGCCACATCGACACCCAGCCAACCGGCGGCAAGTTCGACGGCAACTATGGCGTACTCGCCGGGCTTGAAGTGCTGCGCACGCTCAACGACAACGGCATCGTGACCGAGGCCCCGCTCGAAGTCGCCGTCTGGACCAACGAGGAGGGGTCGCGTTTCGTGCCCGTGATGATGGGGTCCGGTGTCTACGCCGGCGCCTTCACGCTGGATCACGCGCTCGCGCAGAAAGATCGAGAGGGCGTCACCGTCGCCGACGCGTTGCGCGCCATCGGCTACGCGGGCTGCGCGCCGGCGGTAGGTCAAGCGGGCGCGGTCGGCGCGTACTTCGAAGCGCACATCGAGCAAGGCCCGGTCCTCGAAGCGCATGGGAAGACGATCGGTGTAGTGCAGGGCGCCCTCGGTCAGCGCTGGTACGACGTGACCGTCACGGGCATGGAGGCTCACGCGGGCCCCACGCCGATGGAACTACGTCGCGACGCGCTGCTCGCCGCCGCGCAGCTGATCCAGGCGGTGAACCGCATCGCCTGCGAGCACGCGCCCCATGCGCGCGGCACCGTGGGCTGGGTCGACAACTATCCGAATTCGCGCAACGTGATTCCGGGCCGCGTGACGCTCTCCGTCGATCTGCGCGCGGCCGACGACGCCACGCTCGACGCGCTCGACGCCAAGCTGCGCGCCGAGTGCGACGCGTTGCGCACGAACGGCATCGACGTCGCCATCGAGCCGGTCGTGTACTTCCCGCCGCAGCCGTTTGCACCGGTACTGGTCGACGCGATTCGCTCGGGCGCGCAGGCACTCGGGCTGTCGTCGATGGATGCCATCAGCGGTGCGGGGCACGATGCGGTCTATCTGGCGCGCGTCGCGCCGACGGCGATGATCTTCGTGCCGTGCAAGGACGGCATCAGTCACAACGAAATCGAAGATGCCGATCCGGTGCATCTCGAAGCCGGTTGCAACGTGTTGTTGCAAGCGATGTTGCAACGTGCGGGAGGTGTCGCATGAAAGTGATGATTGCGCGGATGAATCACGAGACGAATACATTCTCGCCGGTGCCCACACCGCTCGACGCCTTCGGCCCTCACGGACCCACGTATGACGAAGCGGCCTATCGCGATAACAAGGGCATGCGCACGGCCATGGCCGCGTTCATCGATCTCGCCGAGGCCGCCGGGGCGCAGATCGTGACACCCGTCTGCGCTGCCGCCAACCCGAGCGGCCCGGTGGCGGCGAGCGCCTACGACGCCCTGTGTGACCGGATTGTGGCTGCGGCGAGCGGCGTCGATGCGATCCTGCTCGATCTGCATGGCGCGATGGTCGCGGAAAACAGCGACGATGGCGAGGGCGATCTGCTCGAGCGCGTGCGCGCCGTCGCACCCGATACGCCGATTGCCGTCGCGCTCGACCTGCATGCCAACGTCACGCAAAAGATCGTCGCGAACGCCGATATCGTCGTGGGATTCAAGACGTATCCGCACATCGACATGTACGAGACCGGCGAGCACGCGGGCCGCCTGCTCTTCGAGATGTTGAAGGGCAAACGCCGCCCTCGCGTGGTGTGGCAACAACCGCCGTTGATGGTGCACACGCTGCGCAGCACGAGCCACGGGGGTGCGATGAAGCGCGCGCTCGACGCCGCGCGGCGTGCCGAAGCCGAGGAGGGTATTCCGGCCGTGTCGGTGTTTTCGGGTTTTTCGCTCGCGGACATCCCCGCGCCTTGCATCAGCGTGGTCGTGACGGCTGGCGACGGGGAGGACGGCGTGGCACGTGCCCAGGCCGTCGCTGACCGTATCGCCGCGCAGATATGGGAGGCCCGCGACGAGTTCGTTTACCGCAGCGCGCCGCTCGGCGAGTCGATCGCCGAAGCGAAGCGTCTGGCCGACGGCGCCGACAAGCCGGTGCTGCTGCTCGATCACAGCGACAACTGCATGTCCGGCGGCACGTGCGACACGATGGACGTGCTCGAAGCAGCGCTCGCGGCCGGGCTCACCGGTATCGGCGTCGGCCCGCTGTGCGATCCGGAAGCGGTCGCGACGTTGATCGCCGCGGGCGAGGGCGCCGAGGTGACGCTCGCCGTCGGCAACAAACGGCCGCTGACGCAGTTGGGCATCGCCAAGACACCGCCGGTCCTCACGGGCATCGTGCGCAAGATCAGCGATGGCGAGTATGTCGTGAGCGGCCCGACTTACACGGGGCAACGCTGCTACATGGGCCGCACGGTGCTGTTCGATATCGGGCCGGCTCGCATCGTGGTGACCGAGCGCACGCACGAGCCGTGGGATCACGGTGTGTTCACGTGCGTCGGCCTCGACCCGCGCAGCGAGCGCTTCCTGCTGCTCAAGTCGCGCATGTACTGTCGACCGGTGTTCGTGCCGATCTCGGCAGGGCTGGTCGAATGCGACAGCGACGGCGTGACGAGTTCAAATTTCGCGCTTTTCCCGTTCTCGCGCGTGAACCGTCCGATGTATCCGCTGGATCGGGAGGTGAAGTTCGGCGGATGAGTATGCGGTGGCGGGCCTTTACGGCCCGCCCCCTCTCAACCTCCTCCACAAGGGATCCCGTCAATCGGGCACTCTTCAGTTCCGGGTGTCGAACGGGTGATAGCCTCGACTTTCCGCTGTGTGCCTTCCGGGTCGGAGACCCAATCGCGGTAGAACCCGAACGGGCAATCGGCAACGCCGTTCGCGCTTTCGCCGGAATGGATCGTCCCGGTGTATCCGCGGTGAAGCAGCTTATACAGATGGTTTTGGGACTGCATGTTCTTGCGCGCGTCGCGAATCGCGCTCACGGACAGTTCCGCGTATTGCACGCCCATCTCTTCCTCGCCGCACTCACCGAGTGTGCGGCCGTCGAAGCCGACGATCGCCGAGTGGCCGAAGTACGAATACACACCGTCCCAGCCCGTCGCGTTCGCGACAGCCACATATGTGTTGTTCATCCACGCCATCGCCTTCGCCACAAGCACCTGCTGATCCTTGGCCGGATACATATATCCCTGACAACGCACCACCAGCTCCGCACCGTTCATCGTGCAATCCCGCCAGATCTCCGGATAGTTGCCGTCATCGCAGATGATCAGACTGATCTTCAGCCCCTTCGGTCCCTCCGTCACGTAAGTGCGGTCGCCGGGGTACCAGCCTTCGATGGGTGTCCACGGCATAATCTTGCGATACTTCTGCACGATCTCCCCGCGATTGTCGATCAGCACCAGCGTGTTGTAAGGCACCTTGTTCGGATGATCTTCGTGCCGCTCACCCGTGAGCGAAAACACCCCCCACACATTCGCCTTGCGACATGCCGCCGAGAAAATATCCGTTTCTTCGCCCGGCACCATCGCTGCGGTGTCGAACATCTCCTGACGGTCGTACATGATCCCGTGCGTCGAGTACTCGGGAAAGATCACGAGATCCATACCGGGCAACCCCTGCTTCATGCCGACGACCATGTCGGCGATCTTGCGCGCGTTCTCCAATACCTCCGCCTTCGTATGCAAACGCGGCATCTTGTAGTTGACGACCGCAACACCCACCCCGTCGCGGCTACTCGAAATATCTCCATGTCGCATGAATCGCTACTCCTTCAAAACTCGCGGTCCCGACGCACGGCCCGGAGACCCCGGGCCGTGCCGAACCCTTCCAAGAAAATCAATGGCTGATCATCCAGGGCCGTCCCGTCGGCCGCTTCAGCCCGCCCGTTGCCGTGGACGTCTGCCCACTTGCCCCCGCGAGCGACACCTTGCCGCCGGCGCAGCAACTGCACCCCGGTCGATGGCGCGACGACGGCCCGTCGCCCGAATGTCGCGGTGCATGGGCAGCCCGCTCGTTCGTGGCGTGCGCGGCCCGACTCGCACCTCCCATCAACGCAAGCGATGGCGCCGTCATCACGCGCGTGCCCTCACCCCCGCAATCCGGGCAATGGCACGGCGTGTCGCGATCCGCCATGCGCCGCATGACAGCGAACGGTCCGCACGCCGCACATTCGAAGTCATAAATCGGCATCTCCGCCTCCTGTTGTCCTATTTCGTGAGTGATGCTCGTGGCGCACACCGCGTCAGCTCTTCACCAGATCCGGCGAACACGGCATGTCGACGCTACCGGTCACGTGACGAATCGGTCCGTCGGCATTCGGACGGATGTCGAAGTCGAAGATCTGCGTGGGCAACCACAGCGTCGCACACGCATTCGGAATGTCGACCACGCCGCTGATATGCCCCTGCACCGGCGCACAACCGAGCAACGAGTACGCCTGCGCTCCCGAGTAACCGAACTTCTTCAGATACTCGATGGCGTTCAGGCAGGCCTGACGATAGGCGACCCCGACATCCAGATAGTGCTGCCCGCCCTGCTCGTCGACCGAAATACCCTCGAAGATCAGATAGTCGTTGTACGCCGGCGTAATGGGACTCGGCTGGAACACCGGATTGCGAATGCCGTACTTTTCCATGCCGCCCTTGATCACGTTGACACGCATGTGCACCCACCCCGCCATCTCGATGGCGCCGCAGAACGTGATCTCGCCGTCCCCCTGGCTGAAGTGAAGGTCGCCCACAGACAGCCCTGCGCCATCGACATACACCGGGAAGAAGACCTTCGAGCCGCGCGAGAGATCCTTGATGTCGCAGTTCCCACCATGTTCGCGCGGCGGCACCGTGCGCGCGCCTTCGGCGGCCGCCTTGTTGCGCGCGTCGCCCGTCAGCTTGCCCATGTGCGCCGTTGCGGCGAACGGCGGGTTGGCAAGCGGCGGCACGCGGTCCGGCTCCGTCGCGATCAGTCCGACCTCGCGCTCATTCCATGTCTGAAGCAATTTTGGATCCGGCAGACAGCCGATCAATCCCGGGTGAATCAGTCCGGCGAAATTCACGCCCGGAATATGCCGCGAGCTCGTGTAAAGCCCGTGGAAATCCCAGATCGACTTCTGCGCGTGCGGAAAATGATCGGTCAGAAAGCCACCGCCGTTCGTCTTCGAGAAGAAGCCGTTGAAGCCCCACTGACTGTCCTGCTTCGCGCCGATGTCGAGCAGATCGACGACCAGCAAATCGCCGGGCTGCGCGCCATGCACGCCCACCGGCCCCGACAGGAAATGCACGATCGACAGGTCGATATCGCGAACATCGTCGGCGCTGTCGTTATTCTTGATGAAGCCACCGGTCCAGTCGTACGTCTCAAGAACGAAGTCGTCGCCGGGATTCACCCAGCACGCCATCGGAATATCCGGATGCCAACGGTTGTGCACCTGCTCGTTTTCGTACGCGGATTGGTTCAGGTCGACCTTGATGAGAGTTTCGGCCATTGCATTCGCTCCTGGTTTCAAATGCCGGCGCCAGACACCGGCGATCAATGACGCCACGCGGCGTCGGATTACACGGAGAGGTATTCGCGTATGCGCCCGGCATCGCCAGCGTCGCGCGTGCTCTGATGAACGAAGCGCCCGCCCTCGATAACGAACAATCGGTCCGCCACGTCCATCGCGAAACTCAGTACCTGCTCGGAAACGACGACGGCGATGTTGCGCGTCGCACGAATGTGATTGAGCGCCCGGGCAATGTCCTTGATGACGGACGGCTGAATCCCCTCGGTCGGCTCGTCTAGCAGCAGTACCTTGGGATTGGTCGCGAGCGCGCGCGCAATGGCGAGTTGTTGCTGCTGTCCGCCGGAGAGATTGCCGCCCTTGCGGCGGCGCATGTCGAACAGCACGGGAAACAACGCGTAGAGATCGTCGGGCACGGACTGGCTCGCCGCATTCTCGAGCCCGGTCTGGATGTTCTCTTCGACGGTGAGCGATGCAAAGATCTGGCGCCCCTGCGGAACGTAGCCGATTCCCTTGGACACGCGCCGGAAGCTCTCTTCCCTCGACACGTCGACACCGCCCACACGAACGGTGCCGCGATTCGCGGGCAACATGCCGATCAACGACTTGAACAATGTTGTTTTGCCCATCCCGTTGCGGCCCATCACCGCAACGCTTTCGCCACTGGCGACAGAAAAGCCGATGCCGTGCAGCACCTCGCTCTGGCCATAGCTGACGACAAGATCATCGACTTCCAACATGATGTGTCCTCCGATCAGTGTCCGAGATAAACATCGATCACACGCGGGTCGGATTGCACTTTGGCCATCGGGCCCTCGGCGAGAATCTTTCCCTGGTGCATCACGGTGACCTTGTGCGCGATCCGCTCAACGAAAGCCATGTCGTGCTCGATGACGATCATCGAGCGGTTGCGACAGATTCGATCGAGCAGATCAGCCGTCAGTTCGCGCTCGCGCACGCTCATGCCGGCAATCGGCTCATCCAGCATCAAAAGTTCGGGATCCTGCATAAGAAGCATACCAATTTCCAGCCACTGCTTCTGTCCGTGCGACAGCAAACCGGCTTCGAGGTCGAGCGAGGCCGACAGACCGATCTCTTCGGCAACGGATCGGACACGGTCCGCAACCTCGCTATCCGTGCGGTAGAAAAGCGCGCCGAACACGCCGCGCCCACGCGGGAACGACACTTCGAGGTTTTGCGCGACGCTCAGGTTTTCGTAGATCGACGGCGTCTGAAACTTGCGGCCTATGCCCCTGTGCACGCGTCTGAACTCGGCCAGCCGCGTGATTTCCTCGTTGCGGAACTTGATGCTGCCCGCCGTCTCCTTCGTCTTGCCGCAGATAAGATCAAGCAGCGTCGTCTTGCCGGCGCCGTTCGGACCGATCACGACGCGCAACTCACCACGCTCCAGATACAGATTCAGGGAATCGATGGCCTTGAATCCGTCGAATGAAACGCTGAGGTCTTCTATCGCCAGAAGAAAGTCGGTGTTGCTCATGCTTTTCGCTCCTTGTCTGTCGTGCTCCCGGCGCCGAGAAAACGGCGAATTCGCGGGCGCACATGCGCCTCGAAAAGACCCGCCAGACCGTTCGGGAAAGCCATCACCACGCCGATGAACATGGCCGCCATCAGATACAGCCAGAGATTGGGGAAGCTCTCGGAAAACCAGCTCTTGCCCAGATTGACGAGAATCGCGCCGTACACCGCGCCGACAAGCGACATACGTCCGCCAACCGCCGCATAAATCACCATCTCGATGGACGGCACGATGCCCACGAACGACGGCGACATGAAACCGACCTGAAGCGTGAACATCGCGCCGCCGATCGCAGCGAGCAACGCGGCGAAGCAGAATGAGAACACCTTGAACATCGAGACGTCGTAGCCCGAGAACCGCACGCGGTCTTCCTTGTCTCGCATGGCCAGCAGCAGCGTACCGAGCTTGCCGCGCTGCACCCACCGGCATAGCAGCAACGCGGCGATCAGCAACGCCGCGTTGACGAAGTAAAGAACGAGCTTCGCGTGGTCCGTGCGAATGTCCCAGCCGAGCAGCGTGCGCAGATCGGTGATGCCGTTCACCCCGCCGGTATATCCCTGTTGGCCGATGATGAGCACCGACAGAATCAGCGCCACGGCCTGCGTGATGATCGCGAAATACACACCGCCGACCCGCCGTTTGAACATCGCGTAACCGATCACGAAGGCAAGCGCCGTCGGCACGACAAGCACCGCGACAATCGAGAACGGCAGAGAGTGAAACGGCTTCCACATATCCGGCAGCGCGGTAACCTGATTCCAGTCCATGAAGTCCGGAATGCCCGGAGTGGTCTGTGTACTCGTGGCCGCGGCACTCGACGATTCGAGCTTGAGAAACATGGCCATCGCATAGCCGCCAAGCCCGAAGAAGACGCCCTGCCCGAGACTGAGCACGCCGCCGTAACCCCATGCGATCACCAGTCCGACGGCGACGAACGCATACGTCAGGTACTTGCCCATGAGGTTCAGGCGAAACGCGTCGAGCACGAGCGGAAACACGACAACGATGAGCACGGCCAGAATCACGATGCCCGCGTAGCCTGAAGCGTCGAAGCGCGCCAGCATGGCGCGCCAGCCGACGGGCGGGACGGGGGCCTCGGAGCGGAGGGAGACGCCGCCCGCCGAGGTTTGGATGGGTTCCATGTACATCTCTCCATACAGAGGAATCGGTCGACGACCGGGATACCGGCGCACCGGCGGATCACACGCGCCGGACTTTCGAGGCGAACAGGCCCTGCGGGCGCAACATCAGAATGACCACCACGGTGAGGAGCGTCACCACGCGGGCAATCGAGCCGGAAAGGAAAAACTCGCTGATCGACTGCATCTGTGCAATGCCGAAGGCCGAGGCCACCGTACCGAGCAGGCTCGCCGCGCCGCCGAACGTCACCACCAGGAACGAATCGACGATATAGAGCGAGCCGCTGGTCGGCCCCGTCGACCCGATGGCCGTGAACGCCGCGCCGGCGACGCCGGCGATGCCGCAGCCGATTGCGAATGTCATCCGGTCGGTGCGACGGGTATTGATGCCCGCCGCATTCGCCATCGGCCGGTTGGCGACGGTCGCACGCACACGCAGCCCCCAGCGTGAGCGGTACAGCGCCAACAACAGCCCGCCCGTCATGACGAGCGCGAGCGCCATCACGAACATGCCGCTCACCGGAATGTCGAGACCCGACGTCGGCTCCCATGACCCCATGAGCCAGTCGGGCAGCACCGGGCTGACTTCTTTCGGTCCGAACGTCGAACGGAACACTTGCTGCATGCCCAGACTCAGGCCCCAGGTGGCGAGCAACGTGTCGAGCGGACGCCGGTACAGATGTCGGATCAGCGCCCATTCCGCCAGCCATCCCGCCCCGAAGGCGAGCACGAAGGCGGCGACGATCGCGAAGAAGAAATACACCGGCGCGAATACCGGCCAGACGTTCTGGGTGACCCACGAGAACATGTAGACGGTATAGGCGCCGATAGTCATGAATTCGCCGTGCGCCATGTTGATGACGCCCATCTGCCCGAAAATCACGGCCAGTCCGAGCCCCATTAGCAGCAGAACACTGAACAGGCTCAGTCCCGCAAAGCCTTGCATCAGCGTGATATTGAGAATGTCGTTGGCGGACATCTGACGCTCCTCGCGCAACGACCGTCCGGTCGTCGCGCCTGTGCGGGTTGAGGAATTACATGTAGCCCTTCGGGAACGGATCCGGGTGGATCGGCTCCGGCGAACTCGCCACGACCTTGAACTGTCCGTCCGCCTGCCCTTGCCCGATCAGCGATCGGCTCCACAGGTGATGGTTCGGATCGACCTTCGCGTAGCCCTGGGGTGCGTTGGGCAGTTCAATGCCCGCTGAGGCAGCGACTACCTTGTTCACGTCGAAGCTGCCCGCGCGCTCACACGCGGTCTTCCAGATCCAGGGGCCGAGGTAGGCCGCCTGTGTCACGTCGCCGATCACCGATTTCGCACCGTAGCGGGCCTTGAATGCGGCGACGAACTTTTTGTTGTTGTCGTTATCCAGCGATTGGAAGTACTTCATCGACGAATAGAAGCCCGCGAAGTTTTCGCCGCCAATGCCCTGCACTTCGTCTTCCGTCACGGAAAGGGTCAGCAGGAACTGCTTCTGGGGCGTGATGCCCGCCGCCCTGAGTTGCTTGTAGAACGCCACGTTCGAGCCGCCCACCACCGTCGCGAAAATGCAGTCGGGACGCGCGAGCTTGATCTTGTTCATCAGCGAATTGAACTCGGTCGTGCCGAGCGGGTAATACTCTTCGCCGACCACCTTGGCGTGAAGATGCTGCTCGATATGACGGCGCGCAATCTTGTTCGACGTGCGCGGCCAGATGTAGTCGGAACCGATCAGGAAGAACGTCTTAGCCTTCTTCGTGTTCGACGCCCAGTCGAGCGCCCAGAGAATCTGCTGCGTGGCTTCCTGACCGGTGTAGAAGACGTTCTTCGACTGCTCCAGACCTTCATAGAACGTCGGGTAGTACAGCAAGCCGTTGTCCTTCTCGAACACCGGCAGCACCGCCTTGCGCGAGGCCGACGTCCAGCAACCGAAAACGGCCGCGACGTGGTCGTTCTCGAGCAGCTTCTTGGATTTCTCGGCAAAAGTCGGCCAGTCGGACGCACCGTCTTCCTGAATGATGTTGATCTTTCGTCCGAGCACGCCGCCCATCGCATTGATCTGTTCGATGGCGAGACGCTCTGCCTGAATCGAGCCCGTCTCGGAGATCGCCATCGTGCCGGTTGCCGAGTGCAACTGGCCGACCGTGACCGTGGTGTCGGTCACGGCGAGACCGGTGGTGTTCACCTTGGCCGTCGGCGGAACCTGTGCGAACGACGTTCGCGGCAGGCCCAGCGCCATGAGCGGGGCCGCGGCCAGGCCGCTGAGCAGCCGCCTGCGCAACGGCGAAGCCATGCGCTCGTCATCTTCGAATCGATCGTCTGCGGACATCACGTTCTCCTGATCATAGGCCCTGTGCAAGAAGCACGGCGGGCGGGTTTCACGGGTTTGAACGCAATGTAGGGAGCCAATTTGACGATCGGAATACGTCGATTGACGTATTCCCCAGGTTGGGCGGTGGAATGTAATTTGCTTTGGGCTTTACACCCAACGTCTTTTGCACCAATCCGGATCGTCTTCACGTCTTCATGGCCAAGATGCACCAAAGTTCAGTCAGCGCGCCCAGCACTCAGCGCATCGTGAAGGTGCGGCGGGATTACAACGCCTGGGTCGGCGACGAAACGCTGGAAGACTATGCGCTGCGCTTCACCCCGCGCTCGTTTCGCCGCTGGTCGGAATTACGCGTCGCGACCACGGCAATCGGCGGCGTATCGTTTCTGGTGCTGGAGGCCATCGGCGGTAGCCTTGTCATCAATTACGGCTTCACCAATGCGCTCTGGGCCATTGCCGCCGTCTCGATCCTGATTTTCCTGACGAGCCTGCCGATCAGCTATTACGCGGCGCGCTACGGCGTGGACATGGATCTGCTCACGCGCGGCGCCGGCTTCGGTTACATAGGCTCGACGGTGACGTCGTTCCTTTACGCCATCTTCACATTCCTGTTCTTCGCACTCGAAGCGGCCATCATGGCGCTGGCGTTACAGCTCTATTTCCACATCTCGCTGGCGCTCGCGTATGTCGTGAGTTCGCTCGTCGTGATTCCGCTGGTGATGTTCGGCATCACGCTCATCAACCGGCTGCAAAGCTGGACACAGCCGCTGTGGATCGTGCTGTTCGTGTTGCCTTACGCCGCAGTGCTGTGGCACCACCCCGGGATGATAAGAGAGTGGACCACGTTCGCGGGATTCGCCCCGCAGGGCCGGGCGTTCAGTCTCATTGCGTTCGGGCAGGCGTCGACGGTCGTGTTCGCGCTGATCGTGCAGATCGGCGAGCAGGTGGACTATCTGCGCTTCCTGCCGCCGCTGACGGCGCGCAACCGCAAGCGCTGGTGGCTCGCGCTACTGTCCGCCGGTCCGGGCTGGATCGTACCCGGTGCGCTGAAGATGCTCGGCGGCGCCTTCCTCGCATTTGTGGCGATCCAGAATGAAGTGGGGGTCGCTCAAGCCGCGCAGCCCACGCAGATGTATCTCGTCGCCTATCACATCCTCCTCGATCCGGCCGGGCTGGCCGGTTGGGCGCTGCCGGCCATGACGCTTTTCGTCATCGTCTCGCAACTCAAGATCAACGTGACGAACGCGTATGCGGGATCGCTGGCCTGGTCGAACTTCTTTGCACGTCTCACGCACAGTCATCCGGGGCGCGTGGTGTGGCTCGTGTTCAACGTGATGATCGCGCTGCTGCTCGTGGAGATCGGTGTCTTCGAGGTGATCGGTAAAGTGCTCTCGCTGTATGCAAATGTTGCCGTGGCCTGGATAGGCGCGCTGTGCGCCGATCTCGTCATCAACAAACCCTTGGGATACAGCCCGCGTCACATCGAGTTCAAACGCGCGCATCTCTATGATGTGAATCCCGTCGGGCTGGGCGCGATGTTGCTGGGCGTCGTGGCGGCCCTCACGGCTCGGGCCGGCGTCTTCGGCGAGCTTGGCGAGGCGATGTCGATGTTCCTCGCCTTCGGCGTGGCGTTCGTCTGCGCGCCGATCATTGCCATCGCGACACGCGGCAAGTACTACCTCGCGCGCAAGCCGCAATCGACCGGCGACGCCAGATCGCTGCGCTGCGCGATCTGCGAGCACGCATTCGAGCCGGAGGACACGGCCCACTGTCCGGCCTATGGCGGTACGATCTGCTCGCTTTGCTGCTCGCTGGACTCCCGTTGCCATGATCGCTGCAAGCCGCACGCGCGCTTCTCCGCGCAGGCCGACCGCGCATTACACTGCGTGTTTCCGCGCCTGCGGCTGGGGCCCGCGGCGTTGCGGCTCATTCGCTATGCGAGCCTCGTGCTGGCCATCCTTGCCGTGTTGGCCGGCGTTCTGTTTCTGATCTGGTCGCAGAGTGTGGCGTCGATCAGCCCGGCGGAAGTCGGGGTCATAGGAAGCAGCTTCCTCAAGATCTTCTTCTCGCTCGCCCTCGTGGGCTGCATCGCGGCATGGTGGTTCGTGCTGGAGCGCGAGAGCCGCCGCGTCACGGAAGAGGAATCGCAACGGCAGAACGAATTGCTGATGCAGGAAATCGAAGCGCACCAGAAGACCGACGAGGCACTTAAGCGCGCGAGCGCGGCCGCCGAGTCGGCGAATCAGGCCAAGAGCCGTTACGTATCGGGCCTCAGTCACGAACTGCGGACGCCGCTCAACAGCATCCTCGGCTATGCGCAGCTTCTGTTGCAGGCGAAGGAAGAGCTGTCCCCCACGCGCTACAACGCGGTTCGTACCATCCATCGCAGCGGCGAGCATCTGCTCGCGCTGGTCGACGGACTGCTGGACGTCGCGCGCATCGAGGCGGGCAAGCTGCAATTGAACATCACGAAAGTGTCGCTGACCGATTTCGTGTCTCACGTGTCGTCGATGATGAGTCCGTTGGCGATGGAAAAGGCGCTCGCCTTCGATGTCCAGGCCGTCGGTCGAATTCCGGGGACGGTGAAGTGCGATCAGAAGTACCTCGGGCAGATTCTCACCAACCTGATCGGCAACGCAATTCGCTTCACGTCTGCCGGGACGGTGACGCTGCGCGTGAGTCACGCGCTGGACACGCTGAAATTCGAGGTGATCGATACCGGACCCGGCATCGCGCCGGAGGAAATGGCGCGTCTCTTCCTGCCGTTCGAGCGTGGCGACGCCGCCCATGCGAACGATCACGGCGCGGGCCTCGGGCTGACGATCTGCCGATTGCTCACGCATGCGCTCGGCGGCAGTCTGGACGCGCACAGCGAGGTCGGACGCGGCACGCACTTCGTCGTGAAACTCTTCGCACCGGCAGTGAGCAGCGCACCCGATGTCTACACCGAGCTGGCGGGTATTCGCGGGTACGCGGGTGCGCGCCGCACGATTCTGGTGGTGGACGACCTGGCCGATCAGCGGGGGATCGTCGTCCAACTGCTCACGCCGCTGGGCTTCGACGTGACCGAAGTCGCCAGCGGTCCCGACGCGTTGCGATGGCTCGGCACTCACACCGCCGACGCGATCATCATGGACATCTCCATGCCGTTGATGGACGGCTACGAAACCAGCCGCCTGATTCGTGAGAATCAGCTCTCGGCGGCGCCCGTCGTATTGCTCTCGGCCAACGCTTTCGCCGACGATCGCGAGCGTGCCGGCGCGTCCGGCTGCGCAGGCTATCTGGCCAAGCCGTTGCAGGTGAATCTGTTGCTCGACAAGCTCGCACAACTGCTTTCGCTGGAATGGATTGCGTTGGAGCCGATGACGCCGCCCAGCCCGGCGCGGACGGAGCCATCGGCGGCGAGGTCCAACGCCATTCAGCTCGCGCTGCCCGAGGGGGTCCTTCAGCGTATCCGCGAGCATCTCGACGTCGGCTATGTGCAGGGGGTCGTCGAGCAACTCGACGAGGCGCGGCGCGTCCACCCGGCACTGTCCGCCCAGATCGATACGCTACGCGCACTTGCCGAACGCTTTGCGCTAAGGGAACTTGAAAATGAGCTTGTCCACCTGCCCCGCGCCACCGGTGCATGATGTGCCCACGGAGGCGAGCGACCCGCCGGAGTGGCTGGGTAACCGTCCCATCGTGCTGATCGTGGACGACACGCCCGACAATCTCGCCTTTCTCTCCGATACCCTGCAAGCGAACGGTTACACAGTGCTCGTCGCGTTAAGCGGCGAGGCGGCATTGAAGTGTCTGGCGCGGGTCACGCCGGACGTCGTGCTGCTCGACGCGATGATGCCCGCGATGGACGGCTTCGAGACCTGCACGCGGATCAAACAGGACCCACGTTACGAGCATCTTCCGGTCATCTTCATGACGTCGCTGACGGAAAGCGAGCATGTCGTGCGGGGCTTTCGCGTCGGGGGCATCGATTATGTGACGAAACCCGTGCGCCCGGAAGAGGTGTGCGCGCGCATTGGCGCGCATGTGGTGCGCTCGCGCGCGCAATCCTATGCACAGGCAGCGCTTTCGCTCGGCACGCGCGCGGCGCTTATCGTCTCGGAGGACGGCGCGATCTGCTGGCAGAGTCCTCAGGCGGCGCGGCAGATCGCGGCCTACGGGGCAACGCACGAGGACGTCGTCAAACCGCGTTTGCCCGCGCCGTTGCTGCACTGGTTCGTGGCCTGGCTTGCGCACGGCGCGCAGGCGAACGTCGTCCATGAATGCGTGCTCGAGAACGTTCGCCGTTCCGCCACGGCCGCCCCCGCCCCGAAGCCCGGCGAGTGGATCGTCACGCTCACGGAAGCCGACGACACCGCTTACTGTACGGCGCTTGCCCTGCGCTTCGGCCTGACCGCACGCGAAGCCGAAGTGCTCCTGTGGGTGTCGCGCGGCAAAGCCAATCGCGACATCGGGGACATCCTCGGCATGGCGCCCCGCACCGTCAACAAGCACCTCGAACACCTGTTCCGAAAGCTCCACGTGGAAACCCGCGCGAGCGCCGCCGCGCTGGTCATGAAAGTCCTCGATCGGCGGTGAGGTCGGCGTCAAGCAGCGAAGCTGATTGGCACGGCGTTCGCGCTGGGCTACCGACCTCAGACGCTTACTCGTCGAGCACCTTGTTGCCGGTCTCTTCAAACATCGACACGGCGATGAGCGAGATGATCACGCAGACGATCATGTACCAGGCCGGCGCCATCTTGTTGCCCGTCGCACGAATCAACCAGCCGGCCACGAGCTGCGCCGTACCGCCGAACACCGACACCGCGATGGCATAGGCGCTCGACATGTAGCCCGCGCGCAGATGTTTCGGGAAGTTCTCCGGCATCAGCGCGTAAGCGGGGGCCGATCCCATCGTGTAGCAGAGCATGAGGACAATCAGCGCCGCCAGGACGACCGGCAGCGAGGGGAAGTGCGTCATGATCCAGAATGCCGGATACAGCAGCACGATGAGCGCCACGCGGCCGATGATCGTGAGCGGCTTGCGTCGCCCCATCTTGTCTGACAATGCACCATAGATCGGGCACATCACCAGCGAGATCGTGCTGGCCGCCACGCCCGTGAGCATCGACATTTTCGGCGGTAGGCCCAGGTACTGAATGCAGTACGTCGGCATGTAATACATCATCACGTACGTCGACACCGACATTCCCATGATCGAGAAGATCGTGAGGAACCAGTTGCGCACGTATACGCCGCGCTTTGGGTCGTCGCGACCGGCGATCGTCTTCGCCTTCGGCGGTTCTTCCTGAATGTGACGACGCAGGTAGATCCCGACCGGGGCAATCAGCGTGCCGAGCAGGAACGGAATCCGCCAGCCCCAGCTGTGCATGATGTCGTCCGAGAGCAGGAAGCCCAGGCTCGCGGCCAGGCCCGAGCCGAGCAGCGCGGCCGCGCCCTGGCTCGCCAACTGCCAGCTCGCGCGAAAGCCGCGGCGCTTCGCACCGCCCATTTCCAGCAACGTGGCCGTCGCCGCACCAAATTCGCCGCCTTGCGCAAAGCCTTGCAGCAGGCGCGCCGCGACGATCAGCAACGGTGCGGCCAGACCGATCTGCGCATACGTGGGCGCGAGGCCGATGGCCGCCGAACCGAGTGCCATCAATCCGATGGTCAACGTGAGCGCCGGCTTGCGGCCGGCACGGTCCGCGTAGCGGCCCAGCACGAAACCGCCGAGCGGGCGCATCACGAAGCCCACCGCGAACACGGCGAACGCCAGCAGCGACGACGTGACGGGATCGTGGGCCGGGAAGAACTGCTTGCCGATGGTCAGCGCGAAATAACTGTAGACCGTGAAGTCGAAGAACTCCAGCAGGTTGCCGATGACGGCGGCAAACACGATCTTGCGTTGTTGCGCAGCGGTCATCGGCGACGGCTGTGCGCCGTCAAGCGTCAATGTGGAAGTGGCGATGCTCATGCGCGCTCCTTGGCAAGAAAGCGTTCGACCAGACGGGTCCAGAAGGCGGCGCCGATGGTCAGGTTGTCGTCGTTGAAATCGTACTTGGCGTTGTGCAGCATCGGCTTGCCCTCGCCGTTCCCCAGGCGAATAAAGCAGCCCGGCACCTTCTGCAGGTAGTACGCGAAGTCTTCGCTGCCCGCGATCGGCGGGAACGGCGAGATGACGTGCTCGGCGCCCACCAGCTCTTCGGCCACACCGCAGGCGAACGCCGTCTCCGCCTCGGTATTCACGAGCACCGGATAGCCGCGGATATAGTCGATATCGGCACTCGCGCCATAGCCCTCGGTATGCGACGTCACCAGCGCGCGAATGCGCGCCTCCAGCGTGGCGCGCACGTTCGCCGAGAACGAGCGCACGCTTATCTCCAGCACGGCCTCCTCGGGAATCACGTTCGGTGCAAAACCGGCGTGGAACGTGCCGACCGTCACAACGGCGGCTTCGGTCGGGTCGACGTTGCGCGCGACCACGGTTTGCAGCGCCATCACGAGACTGCTGCCGATCATGACCGGATCGATCGCCAGATGCGGTCGCGCCGCATGACCGCCACGGCCGTGGATACGAATCTTGACGGTGTCGCACGCGGCCATCATCGGGCCGGCGCGGAAGCCGAACGTGCCCGTGGGTACGCCCGGGTGATTGTGCAGACCGAAGATCGCCTCGCACGGGAAGCGTTCGAACAAGCCGTCGGCGATCATCTGTTCGGCACCGCTGTTCGAACCGGCTTCTTCCGCAGGCTGGAAAATCAGATGAACGGTGCCGTCGAAATTGCGTGTCTTCGCGAGTTGCTGCGCGGCGCCGAGCAGCACGGTCGTGTGACCGTCGTGGCCGCAGGCGTGCATCTTGCCGTCGTGCACGCTGGCATAGGCCAGGCCGGTCTGCTCGTGAATCGGCAGCGCGTCCATGTCGGCGCGCACGCCCACGGTGCGACCGCTGGTGCCCGCGGTGAGCGAGGCCACCACGCCGTGACCGCCGACGTGACGCGTGACCTGATACCCCCAGCCTTCGAGCTTTTGCGCCACGTAGCGCGACGTGTCGACTTCCTCGTAGGACAGTTCGGGGTGTTGATGGATGTGGTGACGCATCTCGGCCAGCGGCGCGCGCGCCTCCAGCAAATCGCTCACTTCGCAATAGCGAATCTCGCTCATCGGGGGCTCCTCTCTTGTTGAATAACGCGGAGTATTGCACCGACGAAAATCCCCACCCATGACGCAAACCACGTCAAAATGTTGCTTTCAAGTCAACAATTCGTCGCGGCGTCATCTCGACGGAATGGCGATGACATCGACAAGAAAAGGCATTGATTCAATGACTTGACGAGATGCCCCGGGGCCGTCGACGCGACCTGAACCGCCCCCGGTCAGTCTCGCGTCAGGCCGACGCATTCGCACAAACACAACACTGAGAAACGGATGACCTACGAGGCGTGGATCGACGACATCGGCGAGCGGGCGCTCAAATATCTTGCCGAAATTGCCGCGACGGGCGGCGTGCGCATGGCCGCCGAGTCGCTCGGCGTGAATCCGTCCGTGGTCAGCCGGCAGATTGCGGCGCTCGAGCGGCGCCTGCGCTTTCCGCTGATCGAACGGCGCGGACGCAATGTCAGCGTTACCGAGATCGGTCAGGTGCTCATCGACTATTACCGCGACGGCCAACGTCGGCAGCGCGACCTGTCGGCGAGGCTGGAGGAGTACCGGCATCTGAAGCGAGGGCGTGTGGCGATCGGTGTCGGGGAAGGCTTTATCGGACGCCTGATCGCACAGGCGTTGCAACGCTTTTCGATGAGCTATCCGGACATCCTCGTCGAAATACGCTCCGGCCCGACGCCCGCCGTGCTCTCGCTCGTGCGCGACGACGTCGTGGACATCGGCCTATGCGCGCGCTCCGCCGACGACCCGGCCATGCGCATTCATCCGTTCGCCGCGAAGGCCCTGTGCGCCGTGGTCGCCCCGACCCATCGCTTTGCAACCATGGCGAGTGTGCCGCCCTCGGAATTGGCGCACGAGCGGCTTATCTTCATGACCGAGGCCCACGGCGTGCAGCAATTCGTGCACTCGGTGCTCGACACCGCGCGTCTGAACGTGACGCCCGCCTACCGCGTCGATCTGTTCAACACCGCGCAGACGCTCGCGGCGGCGGGCCTTGGCGTGGCCTTCATGTCGGCGATCACCGCGCGGCGCGGCATCGAGCTTGGCGAGCTGGTCGCCGTGCCCATCGATCATCCGATCGCTTCCGGCTTCTCCAGCCAGATGATGACCCGCGTGGGCCGGCGTCTGTCGCCCGCCGCCGATCACCTCTGGAAGCAACTTGCACAGAGCCTCGCGCATCGTTGACGAAAACACCCGGCCCGATCAGTCAGCTTAGATGGCGTATGATCGGCCGGGTGTTGGACATGCGGGACAAGCCTGCCTGCTTTCGATGACGACCGATTCGAATTCACCCGCCCACCGGCGAATCCGTGCCCGCTTCGTCGCCATTTCCTGGCGCGACCTCGCCGTGTCCTTCGGCCCGGTCATCCTCTTGTCGATGGCGGCCATCTGGCTCGCCGTATGGCTCGTACGACCGGCGCCGCCGCGCACCGTGACGATCAGCGCCGGCCCTGAAGGCAGCTCCTTCTGGAACGCCGCCCAGCGCTATAAGACGATCCTCGCGCGCGATGGCATCACCCTCGTCGTTCTCACGTCGGAAGGCTCGCGCCAGAATGTGGAGCGGCTCGCCGACGCATCGCAGAACGTCGACCTGGGGCTGGTGCAGGGGGGCGTGTCGCAAGGCCTCGACGTCGATGGCCTGGTCTCGCTCGGCAGCGTGTTCTATGCGCCGATTTCCGTGTTCTATCGTGGGGCGCGCGTCACGAAGTTGTCGGACCTGACGGGCAAGCGCATCGCCATCGGTCGCGAAGGCAGTGGCGCACGCGCGCTGTCGCTCGCGCTGCTCAAGGCGAACGGCATCGAGCCGGGCGGTGCGACCCGGCTCACGGCATATGACGGACAGGATGCCGCGCAGGCCTTGATCGACGGGCGCGTTGACGCCGCCATGCTCACCGGCGACACCGCCACCGGCCCGACATTGGGCAAGCTGATCCGCACGCCCGGTGTGCGGCTGATGGACTTCGCGCAGGCCGATGCCTACACGCGCCGTTTCACGTATCTGAATCAACTCACATTGCCGCGCGGCGTTTTCGACCTCGGTCGCAACCTGCCGGCACAACCGGTACACGTCATCAGCCCGACGGTCGAACTCGTCGCGCGCGACAGCCTGCATCCGGCACTCTCCGACCTGTTGATCGAAGCCGCGCGGGAGGTGCACGGCAAGGCCAACCTGCTGCAACGCGCCGGGGAATTCCCTTCGGCCCAGGTCCACGAATTCCCGATCTCCGACGACGCCGCACGCTACTACAAATCCGGCAAGGGGTTTCTGTACCGGCATTTGCCGTTCTGGGTCGCGAGTCTCGCCGATCGCATCGTCGTGTTGCTCGTGCCGATCCTCGTCGTGCTGATTCCGGCATTCCGGCTGGTGCCGTCGCTGTACAGCTGGCGCGTGAAATCGCGGTTGTACCGCTGGTACGGCGCGCTCATCGCGCTCGAACGCGAAGCGCTGGCCGACGACGCCCACACCGAATACCGGAACCTTCGCCATCGGCTCGACGCCATCGAGGCCGCCGTCAATCGACTGAAGATCCCACTCGCGTACGCCGACCAGTTCTATGTGCTGCGCGAGCACATCGGCTTCGTGCGGCATCGGCTCGATGTCATGAACGCGAAATCGAGCGCTGCCGGCGCCGAGGAAAGTGTGCAGGGCGCCTGAGCAACTCAAAGTCTTGCTTATGCGCTTCATAATCAGCACTAGCTTTTCTTATGAACGGACAAAGCGCAGACTGTCGACAGTCCCGGGCCAGAACACCGGCCCATGAAATTGACTATCCGGAATCGCGTGAAAACTGAAGCCATGCTGAGGCGCTGTAAAGCAATAACCTTTTTGCGCCGTCAACAATGCGCCCTCGTCGGAGAACGCTCCTCCTTCATTTCGCAGTAGCTCACAGGCGGCTAAATCAAGTAATTTTGATAGCCTATACGGCAGCAGACAAAAGCATTCTGATTCACTATAGGCTAGCATGCACTTGTAATTTGCTATCCTATAGGCTACTGTCCCTGTATTTTTCGCTAGCTTATAGGCAAGTAAATGCACTCGAGGATGAATCAACTCCGGCTCGAACAAGTCCAGAAATCGACCGAAGCGTATGCCGAATTAACGAAGCGCCGCGCGCCGCCTCGAGGCTGGTTGAAGCTTATTCGAGAATCACTAGGCCTAACCGAGCGGCAACAGGCCGAGCGCCTCGGCATCTCTGCGCCGACACTGCACAAGTCCGAGCAAGCGGAATCGGATGAACGAATCACACTCCGGCAATTGCGCAAGCTGGCAGAGGGGTTGGATTGTGAGCTGGTGTACGCCTTGGTACCCCGCAAACCACTCACGCAAGTGGTCGCGGAGCGGGCGCATGCCATCGCGCTGCAAGAGGTCGGCGGGGTCGCGCACACCATGAGTTTGGAGGACCAACGTCCGACAGCTGAACGCCTGCGACGACAGGTTGAGCAGCGCGCGGAAGAGTTGCTTCGTGGTCGATGGTCCGCACTATGGCGATAAGTTTTGACGAACAGGAGGGGCAAACGCCCCTCGATCCTGACGAAGTGGCTGGATTGAAACCGACGCATCTGGCCACGAAGAGTGAGCTTAACGACTGGGAGCAGGAGAACATCCTGGCGGCGGTAAGCTGGCTTCGCCGAACCCGCCAACCGGACGTGCTCAGTGAAGATTTCTGCCGCACGCTGCACAAGAAGATGTTCGACAAGACTTGGGCTTGGGACGGTACATTCCGAAAGTCCGACAAGAACATCGGATGCGATTGGACACAGGTGAGCGTCAAGCTGCGAGATCTTTTCGGCAATGTGCGTTACTGGATAGAAAACGAGGTCTTCTCGCCGGATGAAATCGCCGCGCGATTTCATCGTGAGCTAGTCTGGATTCACCCTTTTCCGAACGGAAATGGCCGACACTCACGAATGATGGCTGACGCGCTTTTGCGAGATATGAAGGCAACCCCTTTTACATGGGGCGATGGAGGCGACCTCGTCGAAGCCGACAACGCTCGCGTGCAATATTTAACCGCGTTGCGCGCTGCGGATGTCGGTGACTACACGTTGCTACTCGCCTTCGTTCGCAGCACCGCTTAAGTTTAACGAGCGAATGTCGTTCAAGAACGCGCTCGCTGGTAGAAATTCAACGTCCTGAACTTTTCGTATGCCGTCATCTTCCTCACATTCTTCCGCTCCCGGCGCACCGCAACGCGTCGGCGTCGAACCGGCGCGCTGCGCATGCAAGGTGCGCCCCGCGTGCGACGACGATCTGCCGGCCATTACGGCCATCTATGCACATCACGTGCGTACCGGTACGGCGTCGTTCGAGGAAGTGCCGCCCGACGAGGCCGAGATGCGCGCGCGCTGCACGAAGGTACTCGACGCCGGACTGCCGTACCTCGTTGCCGAGCGCGAAGGAAAGGTCCTCGGCTACGCGTACGCCACGCACTACCGGCCGCGCTCGGCTTATCGCTTCACGCTCGAAGACTCGGTGTACATCGCGGCGGATGCGACGGGACAGGGCATCGGGCGCGCGCTGCTGCTCGCACTCATCGCCCGCTGCGAAGGCGGCCCGTGGCGACAGCTGATTGCGAACGTCGGCGACAGCGGCAATGCGGCGTCGCTGGCACTGCACACGGCCTGCGGCTTCACACAAACGGGCGTGCTCAAGTCCGTCGGCTTCAAATTCGGCCGGTGGCTCGACACCGTGTTCATGCAGCGGCCGTTGAGGGCCGGCGACGCGACCCCGCCGGATTTGCCCGAGTAAGCCCGCAGCCGATTCAAAACGGCGAGGCGCGGTCCAGTGCCTTGTAGTGGCGGAAGATACCCGTGGTGTTGAAGGGGATGCGGCGCGGCGACTTCAGGTAGGCCGCAACGCGTGGCACCCGCGCCACGGCGTCGTGTACCGCCTGGCAACGCGGGAACGCCTTGGCAAATCCCGACATCGCGCGCGGAAATGCATAGTCCAGCCCGGCAATCACCTGAAACAGCGAGAGATCGGCGTACGACATCGCCCCTTCTGAAAGCCAGCCGCCCGCGTGTGGATTGTTCGCCAGCACGCGCTCGAAGTACGCGAAGTATTTAGGCAGGCGGTACTCGATGAGGTCCGCCGTGCGCTTGCGCGCTTCCGTGCGCTGCTGACTGTAGTACAAGCGGCTAGCGATGGGATGATGGCTGTCGTGTACCTCGACCACGAGATCGGCCAGTGTGAGCTGCAACTGGTTGACCCAACGTCGCGCACGCGGTGCCTCGCCCACCAGACCAAGCTGCGGCCCGAGATACGCAAGAATGTTTGCCGTCTGCCCGATCAATTCGTCGCCCACGCGCAGGAAAGGCGGTGCGTAGGGCGGATCCTGGCAAGCCGCGTCGTCCATCGTGCGCATCAGGCCATCCATGCCCTGCCCGGGCGCGTCGCCCTGCACGATCTCTACATACGGCGTGCCGGAGGCCTCGAAGGCCAGGCGGACAAATTCCCCGCGCCCTTGCAGGCCCGGCCAATAAAACAGCTCGAAGGTCATGTACCCTCCTCGGCAGGCTCAGGAAGCGCCCGGCTGCATCTCCACGCGATTCTTGCCCAGTTGCTTGGCGCGGTAGAGCGCCAGATCCGCCGATTCGATCAATGAAGTCGACGCCATGTGGGTGCGCGGCACCAACGACGCTCCGCCGATACTGACGGTGACATGCTGGCCGTTGGCCGAGCCGATGTGCGGAATCGCCATCGCATCGATCTGCGCGCGCACCCTTTCGGCGATCAGGGCCGCGCCACTCGCCGTCGTGTTCGGCAGCACGATCACGAACTCCTCGCCGCCGAAGCGCGCGGCGAGATCGGCCGGACGCGACGCCGCATCGGCAATCGTAGTGGCGACACGGCGCAGGACGTCGTCGCCCGCGATGTGGCCATACGTATCGTTATAGATCTTGAAGTTGTCGACGTCGATCATGAGCAGCGCCATCTCGCGTTGCTCGCGCAGCGCGCGGCGCCATTCCGCGCTGAAGTACTCGTCGAAATAGCGGCGATTTGCCAGCCCGGTCAGGCCATCGGAATGCGTCAGCCGCTGCAGTTCGAGATTCGTCTCCAGCAACTGCTGCTGGCTCTCGCGCAGGGCGCGGTAAGCCTCGTCGCGCTGCAGCAGGTTCATGTAGGAGCGCGAGTGATAGCGAATGCGCGCGATCAGTTCGATGGGGTCGGGCAGCTTGACCAGATAGTCGTTGGCGCCCGCCGCGAACGCTTCACGCTTGATGGTCGACTCTTCCTTCGTCGAGAGCACGATGATCGGAATGTCGCGCGTGAGCGGACTGGCACGATACTGCCGCACCAGCGACAAACCGTCGGTGCCCGGCATCACGAGATCTTGCAGGATGACCGTCGGACGCGTGGTTTCCGCCACGCGTTGCGCATCGTCCGGACTCGAACAATAGTGGAAGTCGATGTTCGCCTCCCCCGCGAGCGCGCGGCGAATCGCTTCACCGACCATCGCCTGATCATCAACGAGCAACACCATCGCCGATGATTCGTTCAGGCTGCTTTCGGCGCCCGCCGCTTGCGCGACCGGCTTGGGAGGGCGTGGCGTTATCGTCATGTTTTGCGTCCTGTCATACCGTTCCAAATAGCGTCACCAGTTGCGGCGCAATGCTCGCCAGCGGCAGAATCTGCGACGCCGCACCGGCCTCTGCCGCCGCTTTGGGCATGCCATACACCGCACTCGTCTCGCGATCCTGCGCAATGGTGATAAAGCCCTGCGCGCGCATGGCGCCGAGCCCGGCCGCGCCGTCGCGGCCCATGCCGGTGAGCAGCACGCCCACCGCGCGCGCGCGCCAGTTCTCGGCCACGCTTTGCAGGAAGACGTCGATGGACGGACGATACACCGCGTCCGTCGGCTCGTCGGCAAACGCGCACCGCCCACCCGCGTCCACGCGCAGATGGCGATTGCCGCCCGCGAGCAGCACCACGCCGGCGCTCGGACGCTCGCCCGCTCGCGCCAAACGCACGGTGAGCGGCGTTTGCTGATCGAGCCAGTCCGCCATGCCCGGGGCAAACGCTTCGTCCACGTGCTGTACGACGACCACGCCCGCGCCGAAGTTCACCGGCAAACGCCCCAGCAACGTTGCGAGCGCCGCAGGCCCTCCGGCGGACGCCCCGATGGCGACCAGCGCGTCGGCTCTCGCGGGCGCGCGCGGTGCGGCGCTCGGCGCCGGCCGGCGCGCGTCGGCCTGCTGGGCCGCGATGGCCTCGATCTTCGCCAGCAGCGACGATGCCGGCCGCGCCCGATCCGCACTGCCCAGCACCGGCGTATCGACGGCATCCAGCGCACCGGCGCCCATCGCATCGAACACCAGACTCGCATGATGCCCCACGTCCGACGTCACGATGAGAATCGGACAGGGCGAGCGTCGCATGATCTCACGCGTGGCCGCCACGCCGTCCATCACGGGCATGACGAGATCCATCAGCACGAGGTCCGGCGGGGTGGGCGTGCACATCGACACCGCCTGTGCCCCATCATGCGCCACCCATGCCACGTCGAACCCCGGGCGTTGCGCGAGCGTGCGACGCAGCGCCTCGACGGCGATGCTCGAATCGTTGACGATCCCAATCCTCATGACCCCGGCTCCCCGATGAGGTCCACCACGGCGCGCAACAACGCGTCGTCGTGAAAACTGCCTTTCGCGAGGTAATAATCGGCGCCGGCATCGAGTCCGCGCTGTCGATCCTCCTCACGATCCTTGTAAGACACGATCATGACCGGCAACGCTGCCGTGCGCGCGTCGCGCTTGATGAGCGTGACCAGCTCCACGCCGTCCATGCGTGGCATGTCGACGTCGGTAATCACCATATCGAACGTCTCGCTGCGCACGGCATTCCAACCGTCCATACCGTCGACGGCGACGCGCACCTCGTAGCCTCGCGCCGCCAGCAGTTTGCGTTCGAGTTCGCGCACGGTCAACGAATCGTCGACGACGAGCACGCGCTTGCTGGCACGTCCGCTCGTTTGGGCGGCGCGCACCGGCACCCGTTCGAGCGACCCCAGCTCCACCGCCTTGGCAATGGAGCGCACCAGATCGGCCGTATCGATGATGAGCAACGGGGCGCCGTCTTCCGTGAGCGCCCCGGCGGCAATGTTGGGTACCTTGCCGAGCCGGGTGTCGAGCGGTTGCACGACGAGCATGCGCTCGCCCAGGAACTTGTCGACGGCCAGCCCGTAACGCGCGTCGCCGTCGCCGAACACGACCACCGGTTGATCCCCCGCCACCGCGACCGGCGCACCGCCGCACAGGACTTGCTGCGCGCTCACGAGTCCGATCTGCTTGCCATCGAGCGTGAAGTGCGGACGCCCTTCGAGCACAGCAATGTGCTCTTGCGGGAGCGCCAGCGTGCGCGACAGGTTCGCGAGCGGCAACGCATACGGCTCGCCCGCGATCTCCACGAGCAGGCTGCGCACCACGGAGAGCGTGAGCGGCAACTGCAGAATGACTTTCGTGCCGCGCCCCGGCGTGTGCTCGATGCGCACGGTGCCACGCACCGTCGCCACCATCGCCCGCACCGCGTCAAGTCCAACGCCGCGTCCGGAGACGTCCGTCACCGTATCGCGCAGCGTGAAACCAGGCAGCATCAGGAATTCGAGCAGCTCGTTGTCGTCGAGCCGCTGTGCCGTGTCCGGTGTGGCCAGCCCGCGCGCGACCACCGCCCGTCGCACGCGTTCGAGATCGATGCCCGCACCGTCGTCCGCAACGCTCACAAGCAACAGCCCCGCGCTGTGCCGCGCGCTGAGCGTGATGACGCCCTCGGCCGGCTTGCCCGCCGCCGCGCGCTCGGCTGGGCGCTCCAATCCGTGGTCGACGGCGTTGCGCAGCAAATGGCCGAGTGGCGCTTCAAGCTGATCGAGAATGTCGCGATCGACCGGCGTATGCGCGCCACGAATCTCCAGCCGCGCCGGTTTGCCGAGCGAGCGCCCCAGGTCGCGCACCATGCGCGCAAATCCGCCCAGCCGGTCGTCGAGCGGACGCATCCGGCACGCGAGCGCTTCGTCGTACAGCCGCTGCGACAGTTGCGTCGAGCGCCGGTCGAACTCGTCCAGCTCGTGCATCTGCTCGGCCAACAACTGCCCGCCGACGCTCAGTGCGCGCCGCAGATCGGCCAGCGCCGCGAGCAACACCTGACGGTCTTCATCGGAACGATCCACCACTTGCGCAAGCGCCGAACTCACGCGGTCCAATGCATCGCCCGCCTCATGCTGATGACGCTTGAGCCGCTGCAACGACTGCGCGAACGGCTGCGTCCAGCGCGACGCCACCAACCCCTCGCTGGAGAGTCGCAGCAGTCGGTTCAGATTGTCCGCCGACACACGCAACGCGCGTGACGCGGGGTCAGCGACGTCACTGTCGTTGGTCGTGTCGTGGTTGTCGCGCACTTCGTAGGGCTCGGGCGCGCCGGGCGGGGCCGGCGACGCCGGCGATACGTGCGCGGCGATCGTCATGGCGTCGGGCGCGGGCGGCGTCGCCGACGTCGGCATGCCGTAACTGGCGTAATCGAATGCCGTGGGTTCGGCCGACGGCATGGGCATCGCGGCGCTCACGAGGGTGGCATCGGCGGGCGTCTGCATCGCATCACTCGTCAACGTGGCGAGCTGCCCGGTGAACGACGTGACGAAGGCGTCGATTTCCGCTTTGCCCGCGCCCTGCGCCCAGTTCGGATCGCGGCCCGGCGGATGCGCCAGACGCATGAGCAGATCGACACCCTGCAGCAGGCGGTCGATGAGCGTTGCGTCGAGCAGAAGGGCGCCTCGCTGTGCCGCGACGAAGGCATCTTCGAGCACGTGGGCGAGCGCCACGCCGGCGTCGACGCCCACGATACGCGCCGCCCCCTTGAGCGAATGCGCGGCCCGCATGCAGGCTTCGAGCCGCGACGCGTCGGTCGGCGCGCGCTCGAGCGCCAGCAATCCGTCGCCGAGCACTTGCGCCTGCGTCTGCGTTTCCATGCGGAATAGATCGAGCAGCGTGGCGTCGTGCAGGTCGTCGCTCATGCGAGGCTCCTGTCGAATGCCGCACCCACACGTAACGGATCCAGCACACCGACAACGTGCTCGCGCCAGGGCAACACGGCGACCGCCAGGCCGTCGCTCGCACCGAACGCCGTCGAGGGCACCGCGCCGAGCGCTTCGCGTGCAGGCGTGACCGTGCCATGCACCTCGGCCACGGGAAACGCGCTCAAATGGTGACCGTGACGCAGCGCCAGCAGGCGCGACGCACTCGCGCGCAACGTATTCGACGGGGCCGTCTCGGCGCGCGGGGCCGGTTGCACGCCGAGCAGGGCTTCCAAGGACACGCATGGCACGAGCGCGCCGCGCAGGTTGACCAATCCGAGGCAGGCGGGTTGACGGTGTCCCGGCACCGAATGCCAGCCGCACATCGGCGCCACGGATTCAATGGCCGACGCCGGTAGCGCGAGCCATTCGTCGCCCAGACGGAAGAGCAACAGCGGCGTGCCGCGCGCCGCCGCCTCGCGACCCACCACCGCGCGCCACGGGGCCGGGTCAACGGGCACGACCGGCAGACGATCGAGCAGCTCGGCCGCCTG
Organism: Pandoraea cepalis; assembly: GCF_902459625.1. Classification (NCBI taxonomy): domain Bacteria; kingdom Pseudomonadati; phylum Pseudomonadota; class Betaproteobacteria; order Burkholderiales; family Burkholderiaceae; genus Pandoraea; species Pandoraea cepalis. Next base: position 245,925 of record NZ_CABPRY010000001.1, on the reverse strand, counting down.
CCGATGCAACGCACCGGCGTGCGAGGGCGCTTGGGAATTCGGGTGGCGTGCGTCGGACACCGAATCGGCCTCATGCACGAAGTCGCGATTTGTCATCGATGTCGGGTCCCGTGACGCGGCACGTTGTCAGGCGATGCGCTCGACGTTGTCGTCTTGCGTTGGGTGGCATTCGTGCGTTCGGCACGTTCAGCACGTTCGAGCAGACGACGCGCGCCGGCGGCATCGCCGCGCGCGTCGAGTTGTGCCGCGCAATGCACAAGCGCTTCGTAATGTCCCGGGTCGAGATACAGCGCACGACGATAATGGACGAGTGCGCCCTGGGCATCGCCCCGCGCGTCTTCGACCAAGCCGAGCAGATACTCGGCTTGCGCGTTCGCGCGATCGGTCGCAAGCACGGTGCGGCACAATGCGACGGCGCGCACAAAATCGCCCGCGTCGGCCGCCACGCGCGCTTGTTCGAGTTGCGCATCGACGGCAGCGGTATTGGTCGCAGCGGCAGCAGCGGTAGCGGACGCAGCAGCGGCGCGAAGCGCTCCGGGCGGCTTCGCCACAACGTTCTGCCTCGCCTGCAACGGGACCGGCGAGCCCGAGAGACCGGCATGGGCCACGAGCCGACCTTCGGCGCGTCGCTGCGCCACGGCGTCGACGGCACTCACCGGCGGCATCGCGTTGAACGGATCAAGCGTTCCCGCAATGCGCGACACGCCGGCGGGTGGTGGCACCACGTCGCGCACCGGCCCCGCGACGCGAAACGCGAACGCCTGCACGTGTCCGGTCGACGTCAAGCCATTGCTGGTCAATGTGCCGCCTTCCGCCGGCCCGGCGAAGAGGGTCGCGCCCATGCGCATGAGGCGTTCGAGCGCGGCGATCGCCCGGCGCTGCCCGTCGCGATCGAAGTAGATCAGCACGTTGCGGAAGAACACGAAGTCGAACGTGCCCAGCCGATCGACCAGCGTGGCATCGAACAGATTGCCCGCGTGCCAGCGCACCTGCGTGCTCAGCGCCCCGATGACGCGATAGCCGTCGTCATCCGGCGTGAAAAAGCGCTCGCGAAACGACAGCGATTCGGGCGGGCCGCGAAACGAGTTGCGGCCGTAGCGCCCCTCACGCGCGAGGGCAAGTCCACGTTCACTGATATCGAGCGCGTCGACGGTGAAATCGCTGGCACCGAACCCCGCGTCGAACATCGCCATGGCCATCGAGTAGGGTTCCTCGCCCGTGGCACACGGCAGGCTCAACAGCCGCAGCGGCTGGCCTTCACGCACCGTGCCGCGTCGCGTGGCCCGTTCGTCGCGCGCCAGTTGCGCCAGCACCGTGAACGCCTCGCGATGCCGGAAGAACCAGGTCTCGGGCACGACGACCGCTTCGATCAACGCCTGAAGCTCCTGCGGCGACTGCTGCAGCCATTGCCAGTATTGCGAATACGCGGGCGCGTCTTGCATCTCGGGTGGGAGCGCGGCGAGCCGCGTGCGCACGGCACGCTCGATGGCATGCGCACCGAGCGTTTGCGCGTCGAGCCCCATGGTCTCGCGCAGCAGGCGTTCGATGTCGTGGACACGGCTCATGACGACGCCTCCGGTGTCTCGGCCAACGCGTCGCGCGCGGCGTCGAAGAGCAGCGCGCGCGCCTCGTCGGTCAACAGTTGATCGATTCGCACCCACTGCACGAGACCGTCGTCGGTGTCGAGCACGGGGCCGAGGTAACGGCCTTCGGGCAGATCGACACCGCTCGATTGGAACGCCGAAGCGTCGGCGCGCAACGTGTCGGTCGCGCGCTCGACGCGCACCCCGAGACGGCGCGCATTGGGACCGGGCGCCGGGTAATGCACGAGCACCAGACGCGTGGATCGGCGCTCGGGCGCGCTCACCCCCGTGGCCAGCCGCGTCAGATCGATAACGGGCACCGGCTCGCCACGATAGCTGAAGGCCCCGGCCACCCACGCCGGCGCGGCAGGCAGGTGCTTGAGCGCGAGCCACGGCAGCACCTCAGCCACCTGACTGGCTTCGATGACGTAGTGATCGGTCGCGATGGCGAAACGCAGGAACAACATGGCGAGGTCCGCGAATGACGTAGTGGCGCGTTACTTCACGCCAGCCCCACGGGCGGCAGCGTCTGCACCTTGAAGCGCGAGACGCCGCTCTTGAGTCCGTTGGCGACGTGATTGAGTTCTTCGATGGCCTGACTCGATTGCTGCAGCGATTCGGCGGTCTGCTGCGCCGCCTCGGAGAGTTGCACCAGCGCCTGATTGATCTGCTCGGCCCCGGTCGCCTGCGCCTGCATGCCTTCGTTGACGACCTGGAAGCGCGGCGAGAGCGTTTGCACCTGCGCGATGATCTGCGCGAGCTGATCGCCGACCTGACGCATCTCGTCCATGCCGCGCCGCACCTCCTCGGTGAACTTGTCCATGCCCATCACCCCGGCCGACACGGCCGATTGAATCTCCTTGATCATCTGTTCGATGTCGTAGGTGGCCACCGCCGTCTGGTCGGCCAGCCGCCGGATCTCGGTCGCCACCACGGCAAAGCCGCGTCCGTACTCGCCCGCCTTTTCGGCCTCGATGGCCGCATTGAGCGAGAGCAGGTTGGTCTGGTCGGCCACCTTCGTGATCGTGGTGACGACTTGATTGATGTTGCCCGCCTTCTCGTTGAGGATGCCGAGCTTGCCGTTGACCGACCCCGCCGCCTCCACGACGTGACGCATGGCGTCCTCCATGCGCGTGAGGCCAACGTGCCCCGTGCCCGCCAGCGACGCCGCGTGTTCGGCCACGCCCGCGACCTCGGTCATGGTGCGCGCCAGATCACGCGACGTAGCGAAGATCTCGCGCGAGGTCGCGCCGATTTCCGTCGTCGTCGCCGCCGTCTCCGAGGCCGTGGCTTGCTGCTGACGCGACGTGGCGGCAATCTCGGTCACCGACGTCGTTACCTGCAACGCCGACTTCTGCGCCTGTCCGACCAGCCCCGTGAGTTCATCCGTCATCCGGTTGAAGCCCGCCTCCAGCGCACCGAATTCGTCGCGCCGTTCCAGATCGAGACGCTGCGTCAGATCGCCCGAGCGCATCACTTCCAGAATCTGCATGACACTCGCAAGCGGTACGCTGATGGCCCGGAACAGCAGCCAGCCGGCTAACAAGGCGCAGGCAAGCGCCACGGCCAGCGTGATGAGCAAGGTCGCTTTGGCCGCGATCACGGACTGGCTGATGTTGTGAGTCGACTCGTCGGCAAAGGTCTTGTTCGTATCGATGAGATGCTGGATCGCCGTGCGCCCACGGCCCCATTCGGGGTAAAGCTGCTCCGACACCATCGAACGCGCCGCGGCGATCTGACCGTCGGCGACCAGCTTGAGCACCTGATTGCTGACGCTGCCATACTGCTGGCGCACGCTGCGCACTTCGTCGTACTGGACGCGATCGATGTCGCGGTTGACCGTGGTGCCGTAGTCCTTGAGCCATTCGTCGATCTTGCCATTGGCGGCGCGAAGCACATCGAGATCGCTCGCTCGGGCCTTGTCGTTGTCGTCGACGGACACGACCTGCTGAAGCATCTGGAAGCTCTCGAACCAGGCGCCGCGCAGCATCGTGCTGTAGTACAGGCCGGGCGTGGAGTCGGTCTCCACGCTGATCGCCTCCTGCTGGATGGCCATCAGCCGCGTAAAGGCGATGCCGGCCATGAGGGCCATCAAGGCGATGATCAGGCCAAAACTGGCCAGAATGCGATGTCGGATCGACCAGTGTTTCACGCCGCGCTCCCGTTCGTTGTGCATACCCGGTGCCGGGGAAGGGGCGACGCGGGCCTGTTTGAGGTTACGCCGATTCTATTACAGCGGCCCGGTCGGGCAACGTCGGTCAGACCTTGTATTTGGGTTTATTTCTGAATTGAGGCGGTCCGGGCACCCGCGGCGGTGCCCGCCACGGCCATTCAGCGGGTCAGGTCGCGAAGGGCGTCGGCCGTCATGGGCACGAGCGCCAGTGGCATCGCGGCCGACGTCAACGCGCGAAGCGACGCCGCGTTGTCGGGCGAGGTGCTGCCATCCGGCAGGTGGAGATTGTTTTCGAAGCCGATCCGGGCGTGGCCCCCATGCAACACGGCCGCCAGCGCGCACTCGGCCTCGCGCGGTCCGAACGCGCACATCGCCCACGGTGTGGCCGTGGTCGCCTCGCCCAGCGCTTGTGCCCCCGTCTGCCAGGCCGCGAGAAACGGTAGCAGGTCCGACGGCGACGACAACTGCCCCTTGCTGTACCGGCCCAGTACGAACAAGACCCAATGACGGCCCGGACGGATTGCCCCGTTCGCTCGCAAGCGCCAGTAGTGCGCCACGTCCTCGGTGTCGTACAGGATGTACTGCGTCGTGATCCCGGCTTGCCAGAGCCAGGCGAAGAACGCTTCGGCCGCGGGCGCATGCGCGGCGTCGGGCAGCACTTCGCGCAACGCCACCGAAATCGCTTCGGGATGCAAGGCACGCACCGTCGCGATCTGTTGCTCGGGGGTATAACAGCCGACTGCCTCGGTCGTCACTTGCAGTACGAGTTCGTTGCCCACGGCACGTTGCACCGCGTCGATGCCGGCGATGTAATCCGGCACCTCGAGGCTGTGCGTGCCATCAGCCTTGCGAACGTGCAGGTGAATCATCGCCGCGCCCGCCTCCAGACACGCCTTCGCGCACGCGCCGAGTTCCTTCGGCGTCATGGGCAGCGCACGATGATCGACGTGCGTGCGGCGGGCGCCGTTGGGCGCGACGGCCAGCGCGAAAGCGCGTGTCGTACCGGTCATCGTGCGCCTCCCGTCATCACGCCGGTGACATCGGCCACCGCCAACGCCAACCGTTCCACGATGCGGTCGATGTCCGCCGGCTGACAGATGAACGGCGGTGCGATCAACGCGTGATCGCCATGCACGCCATCGACCGTGCCCCCCATCGGGTAGATCAGCAAACCGCGCGCCTTGGCCGCCGCCTTGAGCCGTGCGTGCATCTTGTCGGCCGTCGGGAGTGTCTGCCTGGTCGCACGGTCGGCGACGAATTCGACACCGACGAACAGCCCCCGGCCACGCACATCACCCACGTTAGGGTGATCGGCGAAGACTTCGCGCAGGCGCGCCCGCAGTTGCTCGCCACGCGCTTGCACGTTCTCCAGCAGATGCTCCTCGGCAATCGTGCGCTGCACGGCCAACGCCGCCGCGCAGGCCATCGCGTGTCCCAGATACGTATGACCATGCTGGAAGAATCCGGAGCCGCCGACCACGGCATCGAAGATTTTATCGGTGCACAGCATCGCCCCGATCGGCTGATAGCCAGCGCCCAGCCCCTTGGCGATGACGAGAATGTCCGGCACCACGCCGTCTTCCTCGCACGCGAACAGGTAGCCCGTGCGCCCCATGCCCGACATCACTTCATCGAGCAGCAGCAGCACGCCGTACTTGTCACACACGGCGCGAATGCGTTTGAAATAGTCGCCCACCGGCGGCACCGCGCCCGCCGTCGCACCCACCACGGTTTCCGCAACAAACGCGATCACCCGATCGGCACCGAGTTCGAGGATTTTCGCTTCGAGTTCGTCGGCCAGACGCTGGACATACACTGCATCACCCTCGCCCTCAAGCCGCTCGCGATACGCGAAGCAGGGCGAAACGTGGTGGGCCGGCACCAGCAGCGGCAGGAACGGCTCACGCCGCCACGCGTTACCGCCGATGGCCAGCGCGCCAAGGGTGTTGCCGTGATAGCTCTGACGACGCGCAATGAAGTACTGACGCTGCGGCTGGCCGATCTCCACGAAGTACTGCCGCGCCAGCTTGAGCGCCGCCTCCACCCCCTCCGATCCGCCACTGACGAAATACACGTGATTCAAATCGCCGGGCGCGCTCGCGGCCAGCGTGTCGGCCAATTGCTCGGCGACTTCCGTCGTGAAGAACGAGGTATGCGCGTAAGCCAGTTGCGCCGCCTGCTGCTGCATCGCCTCGATCACGCGCGGGTGACCGTGTCCCAGACATGAGACGGCGGCGCCGCCGCACGCGTCGAGATAACGCTGGCCCGTGCTGTCGATCAGCTCGATGCCCTGGCCGCCGACCGCGACGGGCAAGGTTTGGCGCGGGTTGCGGTGAAACACATGAGTCATGCCTGAACCTCTGACGGAAAGATGGCGCGTCGCGCGATGACCGCCCAGCCACCCATTTACGCGAACGATGGGGCTCAGTGTAGGGGCATTGCGCCGTTTTTGCAACATATGTTTCACTCGTTTTGTTGTCGCAACATTTTACTCAATCGCCTGAACTTGCCCGACGGTTACGCATCGGCCGGGCCCACGGGGGAAAGCGCGTGCGTGGTCGGGGCATTTCATGCAACAATCGTTACATTACTTCGTCGCCGTGTTGCCATCCCCTATGCCTGAAGCTCCCGCGTTGCCGCAGACGCTCGAACAGCTCAACACGTTGCTGCGCGCGCGCTATCCCCAGCTCAGCCCGCAATTTCAGGCGGGCGCGCGTTTCTTGCTCGACCACCCGCAGCGTGTTCCGATCAGCTCCATGCGTGCGATTGCCGCCGAGGCGGGCGTGCAGCCGGCCACCTTCGTGCGACTCGCGCAGCATCTCGGCTTCGACGGTTGGCACGGCCTGCGCGAACTGTTTCTCGAATCGATCCGGCTTGGGCCGCAGCCCTATGCGAGTCGCGCTCGTCAGGTCATCCGTGAGGGCGATGCCGCCCGCATGGTGCCCGAGATGTTCCGCGTGCAGCACAACAATCTCGACCTGACCGAAGCGGGCGCGAATGCGTCGCTGGGAGCGGCCGTCGATTTGCTTGCCAATGCGGGCACCGTGCATGTCGCCGGCTTCCGGGCGTGCTTTCCCATCGCGTTCACGTTCCAATACATCTATCGGCTGTTCCGGCCGACGGTGCATTTGATTCGCGGCGAGGCCGGCACGCTCGAGATGGAGTTGCGTGCGCTCTCGGCACGCGATGTGGTGGTCGTCATCAGCTTCGCCCCGTATTCGAACGAAGCGCTGATCGTTGCGCGAGCGGCACGGGCGGCGGGGGCGCGTGTGCTCGCGCTCACCGACTCCACGGTCTCGCCGCTCGCCCTCGACGCCGATGCGACGGTGCTGTTCTCGCATGAGAGTCCGTCGTTCTTTCCGTCGATCACCGCCGGGATCGCCGTCGTCGAGACGCTCGTGGAAATGCTGCTCGCCCGCAAGGGACGCGGGGCGGTGCGCGCCCTGGAACTGGCCGAAGACCAGTTGCACGGCACTGGCGCTTACGTCAGCCCGACGGGCAGTGAGGGAAGCGCGGCAAGCGGCACCCGCGTCAAACGGGACGCGTGAGCGTAGCGGCCGGGCGGCGTAGCGTCACCGCGAGCGCGGCGCTGCCCGCGATCAACGCCGCAGCCAACAGGGCCAAGGCGACGAGCATGCCCACGTGGTCCGCGAGCCAGCCAATCGTGACCACCGGCACCGAGAAGCCGAAGTACGCGAACAGGAAGTACCCCGCCACCGCACGTGCGCGCATGGCCGGCGCGACCGCCGCATTGACCGCCGCCAACCCGCCCAGATAAGTGAAGCCGTAGCACGCCGAACTGGCGATCGCCGCACCGGCCAGCAATACGGGCAAATTCGCGTAACCCACCCCGAACGACAGCACCACGAAGCCGAGCGGCACGAGCAAAAGTCCGGCGCGCACCGCCTGCACGGGTGCCATGCGTCGCGCGGCAGGTTGAAACAACAATCCCGTCGAGATCACGAAAAACGTGGCAAATCCCGCCCACGCCTCGTGCCCGCGCGCGGCCAGCGCCGCTGGCACCACGCCGATGACGACGCCCACCGCAGCCCACGCGAGTAGTATCGCCACGCCCAGCGGGACGGTGCCGGGCGCAAGCACCGGCCAGCGCAACCACGATGTGCTCCGATGACGCACCGGCGCGGGCAGCGCCGCCACCGCAACGGCCGCCACAAAGGCGAACGGCAGATACGCCCACAGACTCACGGGCGGCAGCGTCGACGGTGCCGCCACGAGGCACACGCCGGTGAGGAGCGCGCCAGTGCCAAAGCCCAGCGATGTGGCCGCCGCGACAAGCGCCGCCCCGCGCGTGGCCGCGTCTTCGCGTGCGCCATATAGCTCGGTCATGTACGCGGTGCCGCTGCCCGCCACGAGTCCCGTCGCCAGTCCGTAACACGCCCTTGTGCCGCCAAGTGCGACGAGTGTCGGCCAGTGCAGCGTCAGCGCCGTGCCTGCCAGACCAAGCAGCAACGCGATGGCCAACGGCACGCGGTGCCCCACACGATCGGACAATCCCGCGAGAAACAGCAATGTCGGCACGAGCGCGCCGACATAGCACGCGAAGGCAAGCGCCTGCGCCCCCGCGCCGTGCCCGCTTGCCGCGGCATAGTGCGGCACCAGCGGCGCTTGCAGATTCACGGCGAACGTGACGACGAATAACTGTAGCGCCAGCAACGGAATCGCCCAGCGCGGCGTTATTTGAGGTGACTGGCGAGGGTCTGTGTCGACTGAGATCGAGGAATGAGACATGCAGTGAGCCAACAATGAAGCGACCGTAAATGGCCAAGGAGGACGCGGTATGGCTTCAAGTATTGCCAGCTCGCGAATCCAGTGCAATTATTGAATTGTCCTGATATCAATTTCCGTCCCCGCGCTTCGCATGGCTGCCCCTGCCCGCTTTCTCGAACACGTCGAACGTCTCGCCGAAGCCATTGCGGGCGGCGAACTCGCATCGGGCGCCCGACTGCCACCGCAACGCGATTACGCCGATGCGCACGGACTTGCCATCTCCACCGTTACACGGATTTACACCGAACTCGCGCGACGTGGTCTAGCCGTCGGCGAAGTGGGGCGCGGCACGTTCGTGCGCTCGCCCGCCGTCGGCGCGGCGGCGGCGTTCGCGCAATGGGCCCCCGCGCCGGGCGCGATCGGCGGTGTCGATCTGGCGTTCAACTATCCGGTCTTGCCCGAGCAGACCGACGCGTTGCGTCAAGCACTGCGAGAAACGGCCGCGGCAGGCGATCTGAGCGCCTTGCTCGCCCACACGCCACACGACGGGCATCCGTCCGATCGGCGAGCGGCGGCGCAATGGCTATCCCGGCGCGACGGCACGCCCGTCTCGCCCGATGAGATCGTCGTTTGTGCCGGAGGCCAGCACGCGCTTGACGTTCTGCAGTTGGCGCTGTGTCGCGCGGGGGAGCCGGTAGCCGTCGAAGCCCTGACGTATCCCGGCTGGAAAGCGCTCGCGGCCTTGCGTGATATTCCACTCGTTGCCGTGTCGATGACACCGGGTGGGCTCGATCCGGGGGCACTCGATACGGCGTGTCGCGCGCTTGCGGGACGTTTGCGCCTCGTCTACACGATGCCCACGCTGCATAACCCGCTGGGGGCTGTGATGCCGCTCGCACAGCGGCGGGCGCTAGTGGAGGTAGCGCGGCGTCACGATCTGCTGCTGGTGGACGACAGCGCCTACGGCTTTCTCGTCGCCGACGCCCCGCCCGCCCTTCGCCTGCTCGCGCCCGAGCGTACGGTTGAGGTTTGCAGTCTCTCCAAGCCGGGCGCGCCGGGCCTGCGTATCGCCTATCTGGTTGCGCCGCCCGCCTTGCTGCCACGTGTGCACGCGGCAATGCGGGCGAGCGCCTGGAGTGCGGCGCCGTTGATGGCGCAATTGGCGTCGCGCTGGCTCGGCGACGGCACGATCGATCGCTGGACGACGCGCAAGCGCGCGTTGGCGGCGCGGCGTCAGGCCATCGCGCAGGCCTGCTTCGCGGGCCTTGGCGCTACGGGGTATGTCGGGGCGTTTCACCAGTTGTTGCCCGTGCCCGCGCCGACACGCTGCGACGACGTCGTTGCGGCCCTGCAAATGCGGGGGATTGCGGTGACGCCTGTCGACGCGTTCGCTGCGCCCGGGCAGACGGCGCCCGCCGCCATCCGCATCGCGCTGGGTACGCCGCAGAGCGACGCCGTGCTCAAGGCCGCGCTCGAGCAGGTCGCCGATGTCGTGAAAGCACTCGCGCGCCGATGACGCACAGGATGACGCCGTCCCCGGTTTATTTTATGATCGATGCGCTCGCCTGCGGCGAAGGCGTCGGCGCAAGACCCGACGCGGCGTTGCGCAGGATCCGTCTCCCTGTCGACACTCTCAAGGACTCCGAATGTCGCCTTTCCGTCTGTCGCTTGCCCGCTCGTTCGGGCTTGGCACGGCGCTCGTCGTCGGTGCCACCATGGCCGCGCCGGCGTTTGCCGCCTCCAACCTTCTCTTCATGAGCAACTCGCCGCTGGCCTATCTGCACAAGGCCGACAATGCGTCGCTCGCCAAAGCGGCCAGCAACGTGCTGTCCCATCAGCAGGACAACGAAACCGTCGACTGGAGCAACAAGGGCACCGGCAACCCCGTGGCCATTACAGCGCAACTCACGCCGACCAACACCCAGAAGGACGACACCCGTACCTGCCGCGACCTGATCGTGGTCCTCGGCGCAAAGGGGCAGGAAGTCACCCTCAAGCTGCCGACCTGCAAAAAGGGCGAGAACGGCCAATGGGAACTGCAAAAGCGCGGCGCTCAGTAAGCATTCAGTCGTCCTCCAGACAAAAAACCGCTGGCCCGAGATTTTCGGGACCAGCGGTTTTTCATTGCGCCCCCGTGCGCAGGGCACGGGTGAATCGTGCCGACAGCCGCCTCAGGCCGCCGCCATCTTCTTGTGGCCTTCGACGTCGGGCAACAGGATCGTCACGATCCCGAGCAGCGGCAAATAGGCACAGACGTGGTAGACAAAGTCGATACTCGTCGAGTCGGCCAGTTGTCCGAGCACGGCCGCGCCCACGCCACCCATCCCGAATGCGAAGCCGAAGAACAACCCCGACACCGTTCCGACCTTGCCCGGAATCAACTCCTGCGCGTAGACGAGAATCGCCGAGAACGCCGACGCCAGAATCAAGCCGATCACCACCGTCAGGATGCCGGTCCAGAACAGGTCCGCATACGGCAGCATCAGCGTGAAGGGCGCCGCCCCCAGGATCGACCCCCAGATCACATACTTGCGACCGATCTTGTCGCCCAGCGGTCCGCCGATCATCGTGCCCGCCGCCACGGCGAACAGGAATACGAACAGGTGCACCTGGGCGCTTTGCACCGACACATGGAACTTGCTGATCAGATAGAACGTGAAGTAGCTGCTGATGCTCGCGAGATAGAAGTACTTCGAGAAGATCAGCACCAGCAGAATGCCGATGGCGAACATCACCTTGCCGCGCGACAGGTGGGCGTGCCCGCCTCGGCGCGCGGCCGGTTTGCCCTTGCTTGCGGCGCGCTGCCCGGCGTACCAGCGACTGACGTGGAACAGCACGAAGATCGCGACGAGCGCCGCCACGGAAAACCACGCCACGCTGCCACGGCCGTGCGGCGCAATGATAAGTGCCGCAAGCAGCGGGCCGAGTGACGAACCGACATTGCCACCGACCTGGAAGAACGATTGCGCCAGGCCGTGGCGTCCGCCCGAGGCCATGCGCGCCACGCGCGACGACTCGGGGTGGAACACGGACGAGCCCATGCCGACCAGCGCGGCGGCCACGAGCAGCATGCCGAAATTCGGCGCGACAGCCAGCAACAGCAGGCCAGCCAGCGTAAAGCCCATGCCGACCGGCAAGGAATACGGCTTCGGATGTTTGTCGGTGTATAGGCCTACGACGGGCTGCAGCAACGACGCCGTGACCTGGTAGGTCAGCGTAATCAGACCGACCTGCGCGAAACTCAGGTCGAAACTCGCCTTGAGCAGCGGATAGATGGCCAGGATCAACGACTGGATCATGTCGTTGAGCAAATGGGAGAAGCTGATCGCGGACAGCACACGGAACGCGGTGCCTTTGGCGGCCGGCGAGGGGGCGCCGGGAAGGGACGTGACAGGTTGGCTCGACATGGGAGGGGGATTTGACGTCAAAAGCTTCAGGAAATCAGCACGCTTCCGGCCGTTTTCGTGCAAATAGACCTGACTTTGGGACTTGGCCTATTTTTTGCCGGAAATCTAATATGTGAAGTGTAGAGCATGCGTAAATTGCGGTTACGCCAACTTTTGTCGCGATTCCGCCATCCGGCCCGCCGCGGTACGTCTCACAAAGACCGATAAAAGACGTTTGCCGGTGGCCTTGAACCGCCCACCGGACATCCGCCGGGCCCATGTCGGGCACACGTCGCCAACGGCTCGTGCGGGTTTATCGGGCGTTGGTGACCGTCAGGGATTCGTGTAGAGTCGATTGACGAGTTGTGCCGTGCAACATGAAGCACACGAAAGGGCCCCCTCCTTCCTTGGTTGGCAGCAGAACATGATTCAACACTCCAGAGTCGTGCAGTGGCTGGTGACCGGGCTCGTCGTGACGGTCACGCTCTTTGTCGTCCTGATCCTTGGCTGGCTGCGCGTTCATCACATGTCGCAGGCGTTCCTGCAACGAGAAGCGCAACGACAGCGCGCGGCACTCGAGCGCATTGTCGGTACGGCCGAGGACACCCTCAAGGGCGCCGCCCCCTGGGTCGGCCGCGCTTGCGGCGAGGTCAACAGCTCGTTGCAGGCCACGGGCACGCTCAGCCCCTACTTCCGTTCCATCTGGCTCGTCTCCCACGGGAAGATGTATTGCTCGTCGGTGATTCGCTCCGACGAGGCCATCGAAATGCCCTTGCCGGCCGAACTCGTGCCGTTGCTGACCGGCACGCCCGAAATGTTTGTCGACAGCACGCCCTATGTGCGCAATTCCCCCGCACTGGCATTGTTCATCCCGACGTCGGCCACCGACGGTGTCCTGGGCTTCATTGACAGCGTGTATCTCACCGAGTCGTTGCATAGCGTCAAGACCAACGAGCTTGCCTGGACGGCGATGACCATCGGGAAAGTGTCGCTGACGTCCGAAGGCCCGCGGCTCGAATCCGTCGGCATCGCCACCCGCGGGGCTCAGGTCACGCTCGACTCGGACCATTTCTCGACGTCGCTTGCCGGCAGCGCCACCCTGACGCGCTCATTGATCGCCACGCAGGCGCCGATCTTTCTGGCATTCGGCGTGGCGATCTCGATTTTGCTCGGCATCCTGACGTTCCGCCATCTCGGCCCGGCCCAGTTCATGCGGCGGAAAATCGCGCTGGGCATCAAACGCAATGAGTTCAAGGTCTACTACCAGCCGGTGATGGAGTTGGCCACGGGCCGCTGCGCCGGGGCCGAAGCGCTGATGCGCTGGCATCACCCTGAGGCCGGCCTCGTGCGCCCCGACGCCTTCATCCCGATCGCGGAAAGCAACGGCCTGATCATCGAACTCACCCGTTCGCTGCTGAAGCAGATTCGCAACGACGTCTCCCGAGGCGCGCTGCCGCAGGGGTTTCACATTGCGGTCAATCTTGCGGAGCGGCATTTGCGCGACACGACCATCGTGCACGACATCGAACGTCTATACGGTTCGCTCAACGAGACGTATCCGATGATCGCGGAAATCACCGAGCGTTATGTGATTCGCGACACCGCGGCGGCGCGCCATGTGATGGCGGAACTCCAGCGTCACGGCGTGGAAACGGCGTTAGACGACTTCGGTGCCGAAAACAACTCCATCGGCTATCTGAAGCGCTACGACTTCAATTATCTGAAGATCGACAAGGAGTTCCTGCCCGTTACCGAAGACGATACGGTCACGCGCAATATCTGCGATTCCATCATCCATCTGGCCGAGCGGCTGGACATGACAATCGTGGCGGAGGGCGTCGAAAACGAGATGCAGGCGAGTTATCTGCGCGAACGCAACGTCACCTACGCCCAGGGATATCTGTTCGCGCGTCCGATCGCGTTCGACGAGTTGGTACAGTTTGCGATAGCCCACGCGGGCAGAGGCCCGGCGTCGGTGAACTCGGCATCGGCGAGCGTCGTGCCACTCACGCCGCTCAAGGCAGGCTAAACGCTCATTGCCCTGGCGCGTACCGAAAGCGCCCGACCGGTGACGACCATCGGCCCGGCGCTTGCCTCACGCCGCAACCCGGTCAGAAGACCAATTGCGGCATGTTGCTGCGTGGCGTGGGCATGGCGGCCGCCCGTGTGCTGTCACGCATTTCGGCACGCAGCAACCACAACCGTCGCGCGACAAAATGTCTGAAGCGCATTTCACCTGCGGAGAAAGAAATTTGCATCTGATGCCGCTTGCCGTTGGGCAACATGCGAACCAGACGATAGTATCGAGCCCCGTCAACCGTTTCCTTGATATTCCTGACGCGCATCATTTCACCCCGTTTCTGTTGTGTCAGGTGAGTAGGCACTTCGACAACCGTCGCATTCCCGGTGGACCCGCATCAGACGTGGACTTCGGCCTGACGCGCGACTCACCGGCCAGGGGGCGGCATGCGGCGAAATTCAATGTAGAGGAGCAACGTCCCCCATTCGTCCCCCAATGAAAAATCCGGCGTCGGCTTCGTTGGCACGCGGCAACACTTCCGTGTCCGGCGTCGGTGTTCGCAGGTCCGCCGGCCCTCTACAATGCGCTTACCTGCCAAGTCCAATAGAAAACATCCTTATGGTTTCCGAACCACCTTCAACGCCTAACGGGGTTTCACATCATGGGCTGGACGATGCGCTGCAAGTGAGCGGATCGCTTTGGGTGCATCGTGGCAATGCGTCGCTTGGCGGTCACGCCAGAATTGCGTTGCTCGAACAGATCGCCGCGCACGGGTCGATCACGGCCGCCGCGAAAGCCGCCGGCATGAGTTACAAGGCCGCATGGGATGCCGTGGATGCGATGAACCAGCTCGCCGGCGAACCGCTGGTGGCGCGCAGCACGGGCGGTCGTGGCGGTGGTGGCACCCGTCTCACCGCACGCGGCGCGAAGCTCGTGGCGGCGTTCCGGGCGGTGGAGGTGGCGCAACGGCAATTCCTCGCGCGCGTGGCGACCGATCTGGAACATTTCGACGAGCAGTGGCCCATCATCGCGCGGCTGGGACTGCAGACCAGTGCACGCAATCAGTTGCACGGCACGGTCACCGCGATTCGGCGCTGCGGCGTGAATGACGAAGTGACGCTCACGTTGCCCGGCGGTGAAGCGATCACGGCGTCGCTCACGCACCACAGCACGCAGACGCTGGGGCTGGCGACCGGCAGCGATGCGTTCGCACTTATCAAGGCCCCGTGGATCGAAATCGCGCGCGGCGCCGATCTCGCGGGTTTGGCCACCGCGAACCGCCTTTCAGGCACGGTGGACGCCATCGCCGACGACGCGGGACAGGCCGAAGTCATTCTGGCGTTGCCCGGCGGCAGCCGGCTCGCCGCCGTGATGCCGCATGACACGTTGACCGCTCGCGGGTTGACGGTGGGTGTCGGCGCGACGGCCGCGTTCGCGGCCGCCAGTGTGATTCTGGGGGTCATGGCCTGACGCACTCGCGTCAGGCCCGCGCGTGGATCACAACGCGGGCGTTTCGCAGTTCGGCACGACGGATAGCATTGCGTCGCGACGATCCAGACGCAGGCTAAGCAGCGCCACGCCCACGCCCGCCAGCGGCGCGAGCGCAGCCACCCAAGGCACGGCCGTCAGCCCGGGACCGTGTTCAATGACGAAGCCGCCGAGCCACGCGCCGATGGCGTTGCCGAGGTTGAACGCGGCGATGTTGAAGCTCGACGCCAGGCTTTCCCCCGCCCCCGAGGCCTTTTCCATCACCCACAGTTGCAGCGGCGCGACCGTCGCGAAGGCGGTTGCGCCGAGCAGGGCCACGAAGACGATGGCCAGCCAGCGCGAGTGCAACGCGAACGTCATCAGCCCCAGCGCCACGGCGAGCATCAGCAGGCTGCCGAGCACTGTCGGCACCACGCGACGATCCGCCAACTTGCCGCCCAGCAGGTTGCCGACGACCAGACCGCCACCGAAGATCAACAGAATCGGTGAGACCGCGCGCTCGGCAAAACCGGTCACTTCGGTCAACAGCGGGGCGATGTACGTGAACACGCCGAACACGCCCACCCAGCCGAGCACCGTCGTGAGCAATCCGAGCAGCACGGGACGGCGTGCCAGCGCCCGCATATCCGCCCGCCAGTCACCCGCATCCTTAGGCGCGGCGATCTTCGGCACGAACCCGGCGATCACGAGAAACGCGAGCGCACCGATCAGCGTCACCGCC
Organism: Pandoraea cepalis; assembly: GCF_902459625.1. Taxonomy (NCBI): domain Bacteria; kingdom Pseudomonadati; phylum Pseudomonadota; class Betaproteobacteria; order Burkholderiales; family Burkholderiaceae; genus Pandoraea; species Pandoraea cepalis. The sequence continues at coordinate 229,826 of NZ_CABPRY010000001.1, read as the reverse complement.
CAGAAGCTCGCGCGCCAGCCGAAGTGCTGCCCCAGCCAAGTACCGAAGGGCACGCCGAGAATATTGGCGACGGTCAGCCCCGTGAACATCACGGCGATGGCCGACGCTCGGCGCTCGCGCGACACGAGGCCTGTGGCGACCACCGAACCGACGCCGAAGAACGTGCCGTGCGCGAACGACGTCAGCACGCGGGCGGCCATCAGCGCCGCATAGCTCGGCGCCAGTGCACAGGCGGCATTACCGATGGTGAAGATCGCCATGAGCACCAGCAGAACGGTCTTGCGCGGCCAGCGGGCAGTGACCGTGGTCATGAGCGGGGCGCCGACCACGACACCCAGGGCATAACCGGAGATCAGCAGGCCGGCGGCCGCGATCGAGACGCCGAAATCGGCGCCGACGTTGAGCAGCAGACCCATGATGACGAATTCCGTCACGCCAATGCCAAAGGCACCGGCGGTCAGGGCGTAGAGAGCGATGGGCACGAAAGACTCCTGTCTCGGGATTAAGGAAGGTCAGGCCACTCAGGGAATGGCGATACACCAATGTGCGGAATATAGACGCGCTCGCATTGGTGAAATAGACTGCGCGAAGGAACATGATTTGTGACTTGATGTCACAACACCCCGCATCCCCTTTCGCAGGAACGCCGGAGGACACCGCCGATGGGTCGACAGGACGTCAATCGCTCCGGCGATATGGAAGTTTTCTCGCGTGTGGTCGAGCTCGGCGGCTTCTCGGCGGCGGCGCGCGCGCTGCATATGACGCCGTCCGCCGTGAGCAAGCTGATTGCGCGGCTCGAGGCGCGTCTGGGTGCCCGCTTGTTCAATCGTTCGACGCGCCGCCTGCAACTCACCCCCGAGGGCACGGCCTTTCACGAGCGGGCGATGCGCGTGCTGGCCGACATCGAAGCCGCAGAGCGCGAAGCGGCGGCGGGTGCGGTGCCGCGCGGGCTGCTGCGGGTGAATTCCAGCGTACCGATCGGCTCACACTATCTGCTGCCCGTCATTCCGGCGTTTCTCGCGCAATACCCCGAGATCCGTCTCGATCTGACACTCACCGACACGGTCGTCGATCTGCTGGAGCAACGCGCCGACGTCGCCGTCCGGGCCGGCCCGCTTCGTGATTCCCGGCTAGTCGCTCGCAAGCTCGGCGAAAGCCGCTTGCACGTGGTGGCGTCGCCCGACTATCTCGCCCGCAACGGCCCGCTGCGCACGCCGGCCGACTTGATCCACCACAACGTCATGGCGTTCAATTTCGACCGTCAGGTGCAGGGTTGGCCATTTCTCGATGGCGCCGGCGGCATCACGCACTATCCGCAGGTCGGCAATATGGTCGTGAGCGACGGCGAGATCATGCGCAAGCTCGCGGTCCAGGGGCTGGGGCTGGCGCGCCATTCGCGCTACCACGTCGACGACGATCTGCGCGCCGGCCGGCTGGTCACCGTGCTCGACGATTACAACCCGGGCGATCTGGAGCCCGTGCATGCGGTGTATGTAGGGCAGGGCGGTCATTTGCCCGCACGGGTGCGGGCGTTCCTCGACTTTCTCGTGGCGAACGTGCGTCTGCCGTAGCAGGTCAACCGTGCCGAATGGGCTGCGCGCCCTTCGTGCCCATTCACACCTTCGCGCTTTCCAGACGTAACACGCTTGGGGTCTGGCGCCTCGGGCTGCGGTAGCGATCAAGCCCGCGCCAGGCCGCGATGCGACCAGACAAAGAGCGGCCATGCCAGCGCGGCACACACGAGCCCCCCGGCCCACACCAGTCCCCAGCCGCCAATCGACAGCAGCAGCGGAATCGCGAGCGGCGTGAGGAACATCGTCAGGAACACACCGGTGTTGCCGATGCCGAGCGCCGTTCCCGCACGCGACGCCCCCGCCAGGGTGGCCAACTCGGTGAACGCCACCCCGTGCCACGCCGACGCCACCACACCCCCTGCAATCAGCAGCGCGATCATCCACGGCGTGCCATGCGCCAGCCATTCCGGGCGATGCGTCAGCGCCGTCACGAGCAGCGCCAGCAAGGCAAACACCGCCCCCACCGCCATCGCGCAAACGCGCAGATATTGCGGACGGTTGCGGCGCTTGTCGGTGAAACGCCCGCTCCACACCCGTGTGATCGCGGCGCCGGCCTGCACCGCGCCGAGCGTCAGCGAGATGGTCGCGACGCTGGCGTGCGCAACGTCATGCAGAAACACCGTCCCGAACGTCAGCACCGCGATCTGCGGCATGGCAAGCACCGCCATCCCCAGCGCCGTGCTCAGCAAGCGTGCGTCGCGCAACGGCGAGTAGCTTGGCGCCGGAAGTCCGTCGGCGACGGCATCCCCGCGCGCCGTCTTGCTCGCGCGCTCCTGCGGTTCCTCCGGCGGTTCGAGCAGCCACCGCCACGCCACGACGGCGGCAGCGAAAGACGCCAAAGCCAGCCCGCCGAAGACGGCCTCGAAGCCGAAGTGCTGCGCCGCGCCGGGCAACGCCAGCGCGCCCACGCCGCCGCCGAGCGGCACGGCGCATTGCCGCACACTCATCGCCAGCCCTCGCTCGCGATCGTGGAACCAGCGCATGATGGCGCGCCCGCTCGATCCATTGACGCTGCCGCCGAGCACGCCGATCGCCAGCATCCCCGCCGCAAGCATCGGCATCGACGGGACGAAATGCGCCGTCGGCACGCCCCAGAACGCCAGGCCAACAAGCGCGAACGCCGTCACCATCAATCCGACAAGCAGCACGCGCCGGTCGCCCCAGCGGTCGGTGAGCATGCCCCACGGCAGTTCGGAGACGGCGATGCCCAGCCCGATCATGCCGAGCACGATGCCGAGATCGCTATTGGCCAGGGCGTAGGCACTGCGCATTTGCACTGCGGTGGCGGGAATGCCGCCCATCGCAGCGGCAAAGCTGGCATTGGCGGCCACGCCAACCCCCAGCACCTTCCAGCGGTGGTTGCGGCCCAATTTGCGGGGGGGCGTCGAGGCATTCGATGCCAGGGCCATCCGACGGGCCGTGGCGGGAGCGGTACACAGACGTTCGTTCATGTGTGACAGTGCGCGGCCCGCAGGCACACGGCTCATAAGGGAAGAGGGGGGAATCGCGGCGTCCGACGGGTGCCAATGCACAGTTCGGGCCACCATGAACCGCATCCTACGGATAGACATTGCATCGGAAAAGCGGGAAAATTCGATGCCGTGTATCGTGTTTTCCGGATCATCATCGCGAGAGCCACCATGAACCCCCGCGCCTTCGACCTCACACAGTTGCGCACGTTTATCGCCATCCACGACGCCGGCAGCATTTCGGCGGCAGCGGAGCAGATCTTCCTGTCGCAATCGACGGTCAGCGAGCAACTTCAGAAGCTCGAGGCGCGCGCCGGTCAGCCGTTGCTGGTGCGATCGCGCAAAGGCATGCGTCCGACCCCGGCGGGCACGCGGTTGCTCACCTATGCGCGGCAGATCTCGGCACTGTCCGAGGCGGCGTTCGAGGATCTGCAGGGCGTGCTGCTCGACGGCGAGTTGCGCATTGCCATCACTGACTATTACCGTCCGCACGATGTCGGCCGCGTGCTCAAGCGATTCACGAGCCTTTACCCGCGCCTGCGACTGCATGTGAGCGCCATGCAAAGCGCGCAGATCGAGCGCACCGCCCTGACCGGTGAACACTTCGACGTAGGGTTGGTGTTGCGTCTGATGAACGAGGATATCGGCAAGGGCGCGAAGGCGCTGGGCTACAGAACGCCGGGCACGCTGGTGCGCCGCGAGCGGCTCGTGTGGGCGATGTCGTCGACGTTGGCCGAGCCCCTCGGTGATCCGCTGCCGCTGGTGACAATGCCGCCGGCATGCACGCTGCAAAGCCTCGTACTCACAGTACTGGAGCGGCATAACGTGGCCTATCGCATCTCCCACTCGGCGGCGGGCGTGGCCGGCATGCAGTTGGCGCTCGGCGCGGGGCTGGGGATTTCGTGCCTGAATGAATCGGCACTCACGCCCGATCTCGTGGTGTGTCCGCCGTCGCTCGGTCTGCCGCCGCTGCCGCGCGCGGAATTCCACCTGCTGCCCGGACGCGCCGACGAAACCGACCTGATCCGTCATGCGCGCAATGCGCTGCTGCGACTCTTCGCGTGATACCTTTGCCCCCTGATCCCGATTTTGTCCGCTTATTGCGGTTGCCGTCATGCCGGAAGCCACTCCGATTCGTCTGAATTTCAACACCCGTCGCGCGCTGCTGTTCGCGCTGACGGCCGAGCGTCTGTCGGCCTTTTACGAGCATGGGCAGTGGATGACGGACAAGCAGGGCGCGACGCTCGCGCAACTGTGGCTATCGCGCTCGAAGCTTCAGCTACCGCTCGAAGAGCGCCGCCTGCTTTCAACGTTGAGCGACGATTTCGCGCGCGAACTGGCCGGCACGCTCTCGCGCGAAGCCGGCCTGTATACGGCGCATGAAATGACGGAATCGCTCGACGCGGACTATGCGTTTGCGTCGGCGGTGGCGCAGGATCTGTTGGAAGACTGCACGCGGCGCCTCATCGAAGCGGGAATTCCGGAGTAATGACGAAGTAGCGAATTCGACGCGTTGACGGGGGTTTATCAGCGCGCGCGTCACGCCATCATGCAACGATGCCGCGTTCCTGTACGAGCACCCACGGCGCGACAACCACCGCCCAAAGCTCCGGCGTGCGCGCGGAGAAATCGGCGGCTTGCTCGGCTTGCATGCGCTGCACCAAGGCCGACGATAGCCATTGAGACACGGTGGCCTTATCGTCGTTGGCAACGGCCTCGGCGACCGATACGAGGTCGACGCCGGGCGCCACATACAGCAGCACACCGCGCGCGAAGAACGATTCCAGATCCTTCCAGTCGATCTTGGCGGTCTCACCGAGCAGACGCAGATAGACGTCGCTGGCACCGGACGCGGCGGCTTGGGAAGCTTGAACTGATTGGGCGGGCTTGGGCGAATCCATGACAACGGGCTCCAGATGGCGCGGGTCGACGACAACAACTGCGCCGGCGAAGCGTAAATAACGAAAACCCGCATTGTAATGCGCCCCGGCATGCGCGACGGTGGTAGCATCGGAACCCCACGTAGCGCACCGGTGTCGCAGCGACATGGCATGGCTGCCGCGTGGTGGCTAACGTTTTACCGAGGAACCGCATGTCCAAACAAAAAACCGATCCCAAGCTGGAACAAGCGCTGACGCGCGGCGATCTCGCCATGCGCCAGATCAACTCCGCCCGTGCGACCGCGCTGCTGCGCGCCCTTGGCGAGATGATCGTGGCAGCGTCGGCAACGATCGGCGTCGAAGCGGTGGTCGACGTGCCCAACGGCGACAAGGTCTACGACCCGGAAGATGGTGTGTGGCCGCAGGCGCTCATGCTGTCGTTCGACGGCCCCATCGAAGAGGCCGACGAAGAAGAGCTGCGCACCGTACGGTTGAGCGCTGAAAAGTATCCGGAAACCTTCGAGGTGGTGTGGCACCGCGCCGATGGCAAGATGGGGCGCCATGAAGCGCGTCCGCTCGCGATGGTCGCGTTCCTGACCGACGTCGAAGTGCCGTGGCTCGACGACGAAGCCTGATCACGCATCGGTCCTGACACTGTCGCTGTCGGCACAAGGGTCGGCGTCGCCGATGTCGCCGTTGCTGCGTGCAGGTAAACCGCCGCCCAAGGCTCACACCTGGGCGGCGATTTCGTTTGCGCAGGGGCTACACGTCGTAGCGCGCCGACGTTGCGCCATCCCCCGGTCGATGCCAGACCGCAATCACGAGTCCGATGGCGATGAAGCCTGCGCCGAGCATGCCTTCTCGACTCAGCCGGTCGCCGAAGAGCGCGAATCCGAACAGCGTCGCGAACAGGGGGTCGCTGGTCTCGATGATCTGCACTTTGCTGGCCTGACCGCTCTCAACCGCCCGCGTGGTGAAATAGAAGCCCCCGATCGTTGGAAGCAGCACGAGCGCGCATAGCGTTATCCAGGCCAAGCCGCTGGGCATGGCGAATCCCTCGCGCATCAGTGGTATCGACAGAAACGCACTGCCGAACCCAAATAGCCAAACGAGCTGCGGCAATCCCGAGCCGATCCTGAACCACTTGGCGAGGAAGATGAACAGCGCGTAGCCACATCCACCGGCCAGCGCCAGGGCGATGCCCGCCGTGCTGCCGTCGATGCCGCTTTCGAACAGGCCCATCACACCGACGCCGAGGACGATTGCCAGAAAGGCGGCCGCCTTCCGACGCGTTGTCGTCTCCCCGAGAAACCGACCGGACAGGGCGAGCGTAGCGCCGCCCGCCGCATACGTGAGGAACGAGACGAGCGGAATCGATGCGTGCGAGAACGCCATCGTCTCGAAGTAGTAAAGGCTGAAAATGCCGAGAAACGCGAGGCATGCGAACTGAGGCCAGCGACGGGCCAGCCGAATGGTCTGCGCGCCGAGTTCGTGACGACAGGCACAAAGCAGCGACACCACGACGAACGCGCCGAAGCACTTCCAGAAGGCGATCAACGCGGGCGTAGCCCCTTGATCCAATCCGGTTCGCGTCAACACGCCGATCGTGCCGTTCAGGACGGCGGCGACGAGCGCGCAGATCTCCGGCCGGTCGCTGATGCGATGGAATACGCGCATTTTCCGAGATGTACAAATTTGACGCCGCATTCTGCCAGCGGAAATGCACCAGCAGAATGCCGTTGGACGCAAAAAAGTCAGCTTTCGGAAATATCGGAAGACCCGACCGACACGTGGCCGGCCGTCATCTGCGCGATGGCACGATGCCCCCGCGAATCCGATCGACGTCAGATCGACGCCAGCGCAAACGTGCTACCCGTCGCGAGTTTGTCGACGATACCGCCCTGCTTGAAATGCAATGCGTCGAATTCACCGAGTACGGTGGCGTTCTCGCCCTGCACATGCAACGCCGTGCCCTCTGGAATCGCAACGACGCGCTCGTCCGGATTGATCGCCAGATACTCGGCCAGCCGCTCCTCGCGCGATTCGCCGTTGTGCCCCGCAGGCTTCCCACTGATGAAATGCGGATTCACCTGGAACGGAATCAGGTTGAGCGCCTTGAGCGTCGGCGGCTCGACAATCGGCATGTCGTTGGTCGTGCGAATGGTCGGGCACACCACGTTCGCCCCGGCGCTCCACCCCACGTAAGGCATCCCCGCGCTCACACGCTCGCGCAGCAGGCCCACGATGCCCGCGTTGTACAGACGATCGAGCAGCACGAACGTATTGCCCCCGCCCACCACGACGGCTTGCGCCTGCTCGACGGCGGCGCGCGGATCCTTGTGGTGGTGAATCGACTCGAGGGCATAGCCCAGCCGTTCGAACGTCGGCCTCACGCGCGCTTCATACTCGTCGTAACTGTAGGTGATGCCCCCGGCGTACGGCACAAACAACACGCGTTTCGCGCGATCGCCGAGCACCGCGTGCATCTGATCGTCAGCATGCGCCAGATAGCCCTGGTTGCCCTTGCGGGAACTGCTCATCATCAAGATCTGTTTCACGACTCATGCCTCCGGGGCAGATGTTTTCGGGGGAATGGCTCGATGCGGCCGCATCGCGCAAATTCGGTGCAAGCGATGAGTGTACCCGTCGCCTCAACGCAGGCACGACGCACCTCGATCCGCGTAGCGGTCACCGCCGCGTACGGCGCCCCCATTTCTCATGAAGTGAAATGCCATACCGAATGCTGCAACCGCACCGCCCGCTTTCGGTATCCGACGCAAAGCCCCGTGGCGCCGGCTTCATACGCAAATCCTTATGCCGCCTATAAGTTGCGGGCGTATCACGGCGCGAAATCCCGGGTTTCCGAGCGACCGGAGAAGGATTACACTCAGGGTCTTATATAAGACTGCCCCTTATCGTCAACCACCCGGTCGTCATCCTCACGCCAACCGCGTGGGTGTCTCGGCAAGGTCACTGGACGAAATCGCGTCAACCTGGTTTTCAAACTCGAGTACAGCATCATGACTTCCACTTCCCAGCGTGGCGGCCTGACGGTCGCAGACAACCTGATCGCGTTCATCGAAAAGGAAGCCCTGCCGGGCACCGGTGTCGATGTCGATGCGTTCTGGAAAGGCTTCGACGCCATCGTTCATGACCTCGGCCCGAAGAATCGCGCCTTGCTCGCCGAACGCGACCGCCTGCAAAGCGAACTCGACGCCTGGCACCGTGCCAACCCGGGTCCCATCGCCGACGCCGCGGCCTATCGCGCGTTCCTCGAAAAGATCGGTTACCTGTTGCCCGCGCCTGCCAGCGTGCAGGCCACGACGGCCAACGTCGACCACGAAATTGCCGAGCAAGCCGGTCCGCAGCTCGTGGTGCCGCTCTCCAACGCCCGCTACGCCCTGAATGCCGCCAACGCGCGCTGGGGCAGCCTGTACGACGCGCTCTACGGCACCGACGCCATCCCTGAAACGGACGGCGCAGAAAAGGGCACCGGCTACAACCCGAAGCGCGGCGAACGCGTGATCGCCTTCGCACGCGGCTTCCTCGATCAGGCCGCGCCGCTGGCCGACGGCTCGCACAAGGACGCCACCGGCTATCGCGTCGAGAACGGCAAACTCATCGTCACGACCAAGACCGGCGAGACGGGCCTGGCCACGCCTGCCCTGTTCGTCGGCTATCAAGGCGACGCCGCGGCGCCGACGGCCGTGCTGCTCAAACACCACGGTCTGCACTTCGAGATCCAGTTCGACGCCAGCCACCCGATCGGCAAGACCGACGCGGCGCATATCAAGGACGTGCTCGTCGAAGCCGCCGTCACGACCATCATCGACTGCGAAGACTCGGTCGCCGCCGTGGACGCCGACGACAAGGTCGACCTGTATCGCAACTGGCTCGGCCTGATGCAAGGCACGTTGACGGAAGCCGTGGAGAAGGGCGGCAAGACCTTCACGCGCCGCCTGAACGCCGACCGTGAATACACCGGCGCCAACGGCCAGCCCGTGAAGCTGCACGGCCGCTCGCTGCTGTTCATCCGCAACGTCGGTCACCTGATGACCAACCCGGCGATCACCGATCGCGAAGGCCGCGAGATTCCGGAAGGCATTCTCGACGGCGTGGTCACCGTGCTCGCCTCGCTGCATGACCGCAAGCATCGCCTGAATTCGCGCACCGGCTCGATCTACATCGTGAAGCCGAAAATGCACGGCCCGGCCGAAGTGGCCTTCGCCGACGAACTGTTCGGCCGCATCGAAGCGCTGTACGACCTGCCGCGCAACACGCTCAAGATGGGCATCATGGACGAAGAGCGCCGCACGAGCGTGAACCTCTCGGCCTGTATCGCCGCCGCCGCAGCGCGCGTTGCATTCATCAACACGGGCTTCCTCGATCGCACGGGCGACGAGATGCATACCGCGATGGAAGCCGGTCCGATGATGCGCAAGGGCGACATGAAGTCGTCGGCGTGGATCACGGCCTACGAGAAGAGCAACGTGCTCGTGGGTCTGGCCGCCGGCCTGCGGGGACGCGCACAGATCGGCAAGGGTATGTGGGCCATGCCGGACCTGATGCAAGCCATGCTCGAGCAGAAGATCGCGCATCCGAAGGCCGGGGCGAACACCGCCTGGGTGCCGTCGCCGACCGCGGCCACGCTGCACGCCCTGCACTATCACATGGTCGACGTGCAGGCCGTCCAGCAGGAACTCGAGAAGATCGACTACGCGAAGGAGCGCGACACGCTGCTCACGGGCCTGCTGACGGTGCCGGTCGTGGCCAAGGCCGAATGGTCCGCCGACGAAATCCGCAAGGAGATCGAGAACAACGCGCAGGGCATTCTGGGCTACGTCGTTCGCTGGATCGATCAGGGTGTGGGTTGCTCGAAGGTGCCGGACATCAACGACATCGGCCTGATGGAAGACCGCGCCACGCTGCGCATTTCGAGCCAGCATCTGGCGAACTGGCTGCGTCACGGCGTCATCACGCGCGCACAGGTCGAAGAGACCCTGAAGCGCATGGCCGCCGTGGTCGACAAGCAGAACGCGGGCGATGCGCACTATCGTCCGATGGCGCCGAACTTCGACGACTCGCTGGCATTCAAGGCCGCGAGCGCCCTGGTGTTCGAAGGTCTGACGCAGCCCAGCGGCTACACCGAGCCGCTGCTGCACAAGTACCGACTCGAACTGAAGGCGAAGCAACGCGGGTAATCGCACGACGATAAGTCGATCGGTTAGCGGCTTATCATTGGACGCCCGACGGGGTAACCTGTCGGGCGTCTTTGTATTTTAGGAGCCGGCTGCGCATGGACCCCGCCATCGCCCTGCAACGCGCCGAGCGTCGCGCCCTGTGGTTTCTTCTGGCCGCGCTGGTGATCTTTGTCGCCACGCTCTTCATGCCCGAGCACTTCGTTACGGGCTGGATCCGGGCGGCGGCCGAAGCCGCGATGGTCGGCGGACTGGCGGACTGGTTCGCGGTCGAAGCCCTGTTCCGGCGCATTCCGATTCCGGGGCTCGCGCGGCACACGAACATCCTGATTCGCAAGAAAGACGCCCTCGGCGACGGTCTCGCCCGCTTCGTGCGCGAGAAGTTTCTCGACACCCCCTCGGTCGTTCGGCTCATCCGGCAACAGAACCCGGCGGACGCCGTCACGCACTGGCTCGGCTCGTACGAAAACACGCGTCAGTTGAGCGCGGTGCTGGTGAAAGTGGCCAGCGGGGTGCTCGATGTGATGGACGAGCGCAACGTGCAGGCCTTTATCCGCCGCGCGCTCGACACGATGATCGACCGGCTCGACCTGTCACAATCGGCGGCCGCCATGCTCGACACGCTCACGCGCGACGGCCGTCATCAAGCGCTGCTCGACGAGACGCTCGACTACCTCGTCGAACTCCTGAACGAACCGCAGACGCGCGAATTCATTTCGGCGCGCATCGTCGACTGGCTCAAGAGCGATCATCCGAAGAAGGAGAAGGTGCTGCCGTCGGAGTGGATCGGCAACAAGGGCTCCGACATGATTTCGGCGGCCGTCACGCGCCTGCTGGCGCAAATGGAAGCGGACGAATCGCATCAATTGCGTCAGGCGTTCGATCGCGCGCTCGCGAGGCTGATCGAGCGGCTCAAGCACGACGCCGACTTTCAGTCGAAGCTCGATGCTTTCAAGACCCAACTGAAAGGCGACACCGCGTTGAACGCCTATGTCGGCGGTCTGTGGAACGAGTGGCGAAGCTGGGTGAGGCGCGACCTCGCGCGCGACGACTCGGTGATCGGCGCCAAGATTACCGGCGCGGCCGCGTGGATGGGTCAGGAGCTGGCGCGAAGCGACTCGCTGCGCAAAGCGCTCGACGCGCAATTGCTGGATGCGGCCGAGCGCATGGCACCGGGCTTTGCCGACTTCGTGACGGAGCACATTCGCGCAACGGTACACGGCTGGAACGCCGAGCACCTGTCACAGCAAATCCGCCTGAGCGTCGGGCAGGACCTGCAGTACATCCGCATCAACGGCACACTCGTCGGTGGACTGATCGGCGCCGTGCTCTATTTGATTGCCCAGGCACCGGTGCTGCTTTCGCGCGGCCACTGACGAGCATCGGCGTCGGACCCGGTAGCAGACGCGCACCGCTCAGCCGGACCGAATCTGCCGCCGCCCCCCCCTTTTGCTGCGCTGCGCCGACCATTGCCTGAATATCGGCCAATCCTAGGGAAAACCCGTGGTTTTTTCGCAACGCTGCGGCGTCGGCGTCCCGTAGATTGCCGAATTCCAAAAAACCAATGAAAATCAATTGGTTAATGCCGACAACAGCGGTGGATACCACCGGTCTGAGGCGGATCGCAGCACGAATTAGAGGGAAATGTCGCGGCGCGCAACAACTTGTTTGATCGGATGGGGTTTATCGCCAAGTGCGACAGCAGTAGAGTGACAACATGATGAAGTCAGTCGACGTCGTGGCTCGCAGGGTGCACCGCACCGCGGACGACGCCGGCTCGTACAGGAGCATTACCATGGCTGCCCTCGGTTCTTTCCTTCTGCTGGCAAGTGCCTCGCTGCTCACCGCGTCGTATCTGCGCAGCCGTGCCGCGCGTACGCGCCGTCAGCAAGCGCGCGTGACGCGTCGCTGAACGCTTCGACGCCAAGCGATACTGGGCGCATCACTGCGGCGCGTATTGTCCGGGCTCGTTGTCCCGCACGGTGAATCGCGCTTTTCGGCGTTTTATTGTTTCATTTTCAGCAATACTCCCTTCTCCGGGAGCGCATTTTTCTCCTTCCTGCGTGGGCGTAGATTGGCGCCAATGACGGCGCCCATGGTGGACGTCTCGCCAGACAGGAGAAATGACAATGAAGTCCATTCTGATCGCTTCGGCCTTCGCTGCCGCGCTATTGAGCGCAGGTGCCGCGAGCGCCGCCGAGAATACCCCAGCGGCCGCCCAACCGCAGCAAACGCGGACGCAAGCGCAGGTTCAAGTTCAAACGCAGGCCCAGCCGGGTGCGGTGGCAGCGACTTCGCAAACGACGACCGTCGCCCCTGCCTATGAAGTTCCGGGCCGGGTGAATCGCGCCGGTTCGATCTACTTCGGTCAGTAAGCCGCGCAAAAAACGGCAAGCCGGGTAGCCATCCACCGGCCTGCCGAATTCCCGATGCTCGGGCACCCCACACGCATCCCCGTCCCGTCGTTCCCCCTCAGTAAGTCCGTTTCATCGCTGCCGCACACGCGGCGGACAGGCATCCCACCGCCAGCACATACACCGCGATCCACCACGGTTTGTGACCCCCGTATTCGAACAGCGTCGCCGCCACCAACGGTGTGATCGAGCTGGAAACGATTCCTGACACTTGATACACGACCGAGATGCCCGTGTAACGAACCCGCGTGTCGAACAGTTCGCAGAACATCGACGCCTCGGGACCATAAACGAACGCATACACAACGCCCAGCGGCACAATCACCGCGAGCGACACCCACCAGACGCTCGTCGCATAGTGCATCACCGCCAATGCCGGTATCGCCGACACGCCGCAGGCCAACGCGCCCCAGCCGAACACTCGACGGCGTCCCACGCGGTCCGACAGCTTCGCGGCATACGGAATCGTGACGATCAACACCATGGCCGCGAGCGTGACTGCCAGCAGGATCGGCGTCTTCGGAAAGTGCAGCGTGCCAACGAGATACGAGATGGCGAACACCGCGTAGACATTGAACACCACGCCATCGATGTAACGCGCGCCCCAGCCCAGCAGCACGTTACGCCGGTAATCGCGCGCAATCTCCGAGAGCGGCACATGCGCGACGCGCTGACTGTCCTTGATGCGCGCGAACTCGGGTGTCTCCAGTACACGCAGCCGGATGAACATGCCCACCGCCACGAGCACCACGCTGAGCATGAACGCCAGGCGCCAGCCCCAGGCCATGAACTGTGCATCCGTCAGCGTGGATGAGAGCAGCGCGACCACACCGGTCGACAGGCACAACCCCACGGCAAGCCCGATCTGCGGATACGCCGCGAATCGCCCGCGCCGGTCGCGCGGCGCGTACTCAAACGCCATGAGCACCGCGCCACCCCATTCGCCGCCCAGGCCAATGCCCTGCAACAGACGCAGGAACAGCAGAATCAGCGGGGCCGCCATGCCAATACTGTCGTAGGTCGGCACCAGTCCGATCAGGAACGTCGACACCCCCATGATGGAGAGCGTGACGATGAGCAATGGCTTGCGTCCCAACCGGTCGCCGAAGTGACCGAACAGGATGCCCCCGATCGGACGCGTGGCGAAGCCCACCGCGTAGACCGTATAGGCGAGCGCGGTGGCAATGAAGGCATCGCCGCTGGGAAAGAAGAGCTTGTTGAAGACGAGGCCTGTCACGGTGCCGTACAGGAAGAAGTCATACCATTCGACGGTCGTGCCGATCAGGCTGGCCAGCGCGACCGTGCGCACCGCTTTTTCGGCGGTGACGGCATCGCTGCCGCCCACGCCCGTGAGAACCTGTTCCATTGCGCCTCCTGTTGATGCGCCGCGCCGTGGCGGCGCGCTGCGACGCACCGGTCTGCGCCGGGCGTCTGTCTCCTGGATGTCTCGGTGCCGCCTTTGGATCATGCGGCTATGTTTTGATGATGCGGATTACGGGGACTGCGGGTAAGACGCGAAAACACGCATGCGCGCGAACGCATACGACCGTGGCGGCCACCTGACGATCAGGCGGTAGCGCCGATGAAATTGCGTCCGCGCGGGCCGTCGAGCGCGGCGGCGATCATCGCACTCGATTCAGGCTCGGACACGCCATAGGCTGAAAACTCGGTCGCCACGCCCAAACCGTTGAGAAACGCGGTGAGCTTGTCCGGGGCGCGGCCAATGTCGCCGTCGAACACCTGCGCCAGCACCGCGTCGCGATCGGCACGGCGGCCTATCGCCAGACGCATCACCGCCGGCAAGGTGAACGAGCACGCAATGCCGTGCGGGAGTCCATGTCGAATCGTCATGTCGTACGAAATGGAATGCGCCAACGCGGTCTTCGTGTTGGAGAACGCCATGCCCGCTTGCAGTGCCGCAAGCGCCGCCTGAGCGCGCAACGCCTCGTCGTCCAGCGACACCATCAGCTGCGGCAACACGCGCATCATGTCGCGCGCCGCCGTCACGGCGAAGGTGTCGGAAATCGGATTGGCGTTGACGTTCCAGATCGCCTCGAGCGCGTGCGAGAGGGCGTCGAGCCCGCTTTGCAGCGTTACGGCGTGCGGCAGCGAGCGCGTCAGTTGCGGATCGACAATCGCCGCCTCCGGCCACGTCTCGGGTAAATGCAGCGAGTACTTCTTGTGCTTCACATGACGATCCCACAACGTGGCCCACGGGGTGACTTCGCTGCCGGTGCCCGCCGTCGTCGGAACGGTGATGAGCCGCTTGGTCCGCGATGGCCGGAAGTCGCCCCCCGCATCAAGCGCATCGACGAGCGTCGCAAAGCGATCGTCCTCGCCCGCGACCATCAGCAGCTTGGCCGTGTCCAGCGCGCTGCCGCCGCCCAGCGCCACGACCACCTCGCACTGGCCGTACCGCCGCCAGAAATCGCTATACATCGGGGCGAGTTCGCGCACATCCGGGTTCGGGCTGACTCGATCGATCGTCCCTGCCAGCCGTTGCCCGAGCAGCGCTTCGACTCGCCCCGTCATGCCGAGCGCCCGCGCTTCGGGCATGGTGACGAGCACAACCCGCCGCTCGCCGACCAGTTCGGGCAACTGAGCAAGGGCACCCGCGCCGAACCTAACATCGACCGGATTATGGAAACGTGAACATGCAGTCATGGTGAGGAGGTGCCGCTGCACCCGCAGGCGCTGCGATCGATTGACGAAGATTGAGCTGGATTATGGTGAGGACCGTCCTATACTTCCAATTCACAATTTTTCGTCAAAGTATTGGTAAAACCTATACCTCGTCACGGGAGCGTCATCGATGCGGATTACCCAACTGCGCTCGTTCCATGCGGTGGCGCACCACGGCAGCGTGACGCGCGCGGCCCAGGCGCTGCATGTGAGCCAGCCCACGATGACCACGCAGATTCGTGCGCTGGAGGAGACCTACGGTGTCGAACTGTTCTACCGGCACGGTCGTGGACTGACGCTCACGCCGACCGGAAAATCGTTGTATGCGGTGAGCCTGCGCATCTTCTCCGACGAAGCCGAGGCGCTTGGTCTGCTCAAGGAGCATGGCGAGCTGCGCACCGGCGAACTACGCCTGGGTGCCGTCGGACCGCATCACGCGATGGAGATTGTGGCGGCATTCCAGCCGCGTTACCCGGGCATTCGCATTTCCATGCGGCCGGGCAACTCCGAAGAGATGATCGAGAGCCTGCTGGCCTACCGCACGGACGTGGCGGTGCTCGCGCGCTATCACGACGACGCGCGTCTGCATGCCGTGCCCTATCGCACCCATCCGGTCGTGCTGTTGGTGCCGCGCGCGCACCGGTTCGCCAAGCGACGCAGCGTACCGCTCGCGGCGCTGGCGGACGAACCGATGCTCATGCGCGAGCCGGGATCGACTACGCGTCACGCGCTCGAAGCGGCGTTGCAAGCGGCGGGGGTGACACCGACCGTGGCGATGGAGATCGGCAGTCGCGAAGCGATTCGCGAGGCGGTCATTCTGGGGCTGGGAATCGCTGCGGTGTCGGCGCGTGAGCACACGCCCGACGCGCGACTTGCCACCGTATCGATCAGCGACGCACGCGTGGAGACGACAACGGTCGTTGTGTGTCTCGCGCAGCGGCGGGCGTCGCGGGCGATTGCCGCGTTTTTGGAGGTCGTGGCGGGACTGGTGTGACGCCTGTGGGCATGGCATGGGCAGCGTCTGGCACGCCGCCCACGCAAGACGTCACCTGACCGATTACAGATATTGGCTCGCCGCCAGCACGACACCCGAGGCCACGAGGCAGTAGATGCCGAACAGATACCAGCGGCCGTGTTCGAGCCAGCGGGACAACCAGCGCAGCGCCACCAGACCGGCGAGGAAGCTGAACACCATGCCGACGAGGCTCGGCGTGAGCACCGTCATGTAGTGGCCGGAGAACGATTGCGCGCCGCCCGACTTGTACAGACGGTACGCCTCCTTGGCGATCACCGGCGGCGTGAGCACCACGGCCAGCGCGAAGCTGAATTCCTCGACACGAATTTTATCGAGCCCGCGCATCATTCCCGTCGAGATGGTCGATCCCGAGCGCGAGAAACCACGGAACGGCAGGCACAAGCCCTGCACCGCGCCGATCCAGGCGGAGTCGGCACCCCGCAACGGGCGATCGCCCATCGGCGGACGCTTACTGCCCGAGATCAGAATCAGGATGCCCGCCATCGCGAGGCCGCCGGAGATGATGTACAGATTGCCGAACAAGTGCTCGATCTCGGCGTGTTCGGAGCCACGCATCAAGACCTTCTCGATAAACAGCATCAAGGCCAGCCCGATCACGCCCGTGAAGCCCGTCGCGATGACGACTTGCTTCGCGTTATGCATGAAATCGTGCTTCGACGAGAAATAGCGCTCGCGCCACGACTTCCAGAAATAGACGATGACGGCGAGCATCGTGCCGGTGTGCAGCATGACGAGCAACAACGTCATGGCGGGCGCCGACGGGTCGAGACCCATCAGCTTCTCGGCCATGATCACGTGTGCCGAACTCGACACGGGAAGCAACTCCGCCACGCCCTGCACAATCGCGAGCACGAGCACTTGCAGATAATCCATGCGAAATCCTTGTGAAATGGGCAAGGAGCCTACGCCGGATACATGACATTTTCGTGACGGTCACATGACGGCGGCGCCGGTTCCCTACCCACCACCGGCTGCCGCGCATGATACTCCAACAGACGTGTCGCGAAGTGAGCAAGTGAGCCGTTTCCGACGGGTACCTTGGGCCAATGCGGGGCGACTTGCCCACCGGAAATCCACAGCTTGGTCACAGGTGTGCCACAGCTTACCCACAGGGTTATCGACAGATTTGTCCACAGGGCGCGACGCATCGCAAAGGGGGAAAGCACAAAACAAAATCGGCCACGCGATGTGGCCGATTTGTTATCGGAGGCAGCGACCCGGAGTCGCGATGCGCCGCACAGGCGCTGGCTCACGGGAGGTGCCGCCAGTACTGCGATGGGTGACGCGAATCAGCTACCGAAGTACGTGCTGCCAGCAAGGGCGAGGTTGATGATCGACCCCGGGGTCGCAGCTACCGCTGCAGCGCCCGAGTTGGCGATCGTCTTCGGATAAACCGAATCGTGTTGCTGCAGCAGACCGGCTTGCTGGGCTTGCGCCAGTTCCTGACCGACCTGAGCGCGGGTCAGCATGCTGGTTTGCGGCACCCACGAGAATTCCGTCGGGCCGTCGAAGGCATCGCTGGCAAAGGCCGAACCGGCCGACACGGCCAACATTGCGGAAACCAGGGCTGAGGTAATAAGAGCGCGCTTCATGATGTTTTCTCCTGTCTGTTTGAGTCGCGGCGATGTTCAATTCATCGTCGACAATTGCAGTCTATTGGCATCGTAAATTGCAATAAAGACGATATTTGTCCATTTGTAATTTCTGTTTTAGAAATAATTGGCGCGACGCATCCCGCATCGAGCCTCGACGTCCATACAAGCCGGCGTAACGACGGCTGGACGACGGCCGAGCGTCATGACAACGGAAGGGGAACGTCTGCGCACAGGCGGGAACCGAGCGAGACGTATGTCGCTCGATCCCCGCCTGTGGCGTATTGAGTGCGCTAGTGGCCGAGTACCGGCTTGAGGGCGATGCCGGTGTGGCTGGCCGCGACCTGCGTCAGCGCATCGGGCGACGTCGCGGCGACGACCATCCCGCCGTGCTTGCCGCCCTCCGGGCCCATATCGACGATCCAGTCGGCTTCGGCAATCACATCGAGGTTGTGCTCGATGACGACGACAGTGTGCCCGCCATTCACCAGCCGATGGAGCACATGGATCAGACGCGCCACGTCCGCCATGTGAAGGCCGACCGTGGGCTCGTCGAGCACATACAGCGTGTGCGGCGTCTTCTGCCCGCGGCGCGTGACGTCATCGCGCACCTTGGTCAACTCCGTCACGAGCTTGATGCGCTGTGCCTCGCCCCCCGACAACGTCGGCGACGGCTGCCCCAGCGTGAGATAGCCGAGACCGACGTCCTGCATCAGTTGCAACGGATGCGCAATGCTCGGCATCGACGCGAAAAACTCGACGGCTTCGTCGACCTCCATCGTCAGCACGTCGCCGATGCTCTTGCCGCGCCAAGTGACGGCCAGCGTCTCGGCGTTGAACCGCTGACCGTGACAGACGTCGCACAGCACCTTCACGTCGGCGAGGAAGCTCATGCCGATGGTGCGCACGCCCTGCCCCTCGCACGCCGGACAACGGCCTTCGCCAGTGTTGAATGAGAAGCGCGACGCCGCATAACCACGGGCGCGCGCTTCGAGCGTATCGGCAAACAAGCGGCGAATCGTGTCCCAGAAGCCGATATACGTGGCCGGGCACGAGCGCGGTGTCTTGCCGATGGGCGTCTGATCGACTTCGAGCACGCGGTCGATCGCCTCCCAGCCGGTCACCGACGCGCAACCGTGCCACGCGTGCACCACAGGACCGCGAGGCACCGCCGGTGCCGCCGACGTCGCACGCGGCTTACCGTCCGCCTTCACCGCGTGACGCACCGTGCCCTTGCGGGCACGTCGCTCGGCAGGTGACGACAGCACCGAACGCCCCACCGCGTCGAGCAGGTTCGTCATCAGCACGTCGCGTGCGAGCGTCGATTTGCCCGACCCCGACACGCCGGTAATGGCCGTGAGTCGCGCCAACGGCAACGACGCCGTCACGTCCTTCAGGTTGTGGAGCGTGGCGCCATGCACCGTCAGCCAGTTCAGCGGCACCGCCTCGACGCCGGTCGAAGGCGCAACGACTTCACGGCGCGGATGAATCGGGTGTTGCAACGGTTGCGCCAGGAACTTGCCGGTCAGCGACTCGGGGTGCGAGGCCAGATCGGCGACGCTGCCCTGCGCGACCAGCGTGCCGCCACGTTTGCCCGCACCGGGACCGATGTCGATGATGTGATCCGCGCGGCGAATCGTGTCTTCGTCGTGCTCGACCACGACCAGCGTGTTGCCCTGGTCACCCAACTTGCGCAACGCGCCGAGCAGAATGCCGTTATCACGCGGGTGCAGGCCGATGGTCGGCTCGTCGAGCACATAGCAAACACCCTGCAGATTGCTGCCGAGCTGCGCCGCCAGTCGAATGCGCTGCGACTCGCCGCCCGAGAGCGTCGGCGCCGCGCGATCGAGCGTGAGGTAGCCCAGCCCGACTTCCTCGAGAAATGCCAGACGTCCCTGAATCTCACTGATCAGGTCGCGCGCGATGCTCGCCTCGCGACCGTGCAATTCGAGGCCTTCGATCCACTCGCGCACATCGGTCACGGTCCACTGCGCCACGCCGGAGATCGCGTGCTCGTCGAACGTCACCGCGCGCGCGACGGTATTGAGCCGTGCCCCGTGGCAATCCGGACACGGCTGATCACCCACGCCCTCCGGCTCCTGCTCCTCCGACGGCAACGAATGCTCGCGCCCCCGGTTGTCCTGATTGAGCACGGTGTCGTCGAATGCGTCGCGCTGCTCGCGCGTGAGCGCCAGGCCCGTGCCCACACACGTTTGACACCAGCCATGCTTGCTGTTGAACGAAAACATGCGCGGATCGAGATCCGGATAGCTCGTGCCGCACACCGGGCAGGCGCGCTTGACCGAGAACACCTCGATCTGGCCCACGCCTTCGCCCGGCTGTTCGCGGCTCATGGCGTCGCCAAGACCGTCGAGCGGCGCGAGCAGATGCATCACACCCTTGCCTTGCTCGAGCGCCGCCGCCAGCAGCGTGCGCAGCAAGCCTTCGGTCTCGGGCGTGACGATCACGTCGCCCACCGGCAGTTCGATGGTGTGCTCGCGGAATCGATCGAGCTTCGGCCACGGGTCGACCGGCAGGAACACGCCATCGACACGCAGATGCGAATGCCCGCGCGCCTTGGCCCACTTCGCGAGATCGGTGTAGATCCCCTTGCGCCCCACGACCAGCGGCGCGAGCAGCCCCACATGCTGGCCACGCCGATCGCGCATCAGTTGCGCGACGATGGAATCGGGGCTTTGCGCCGTTACGGGCGAACCGTCGTGAATGCAGTGTTGAATGCCGAGCTTGACGTACAGCAGACGCAGGAAGTGCCAGACTTCGGTTGTGGTCGCCACCGTACTCTTGCGTCCGCCGCGCGAGAGGCGCTGCTCGATGGCGACCGTCGGCGGAATGCCGTACACCGCATCCACTTCCGGGCGCCCTGCCGGTTGCACGATGGATCGCGCATAGGCGTTGAGCGATTCGAGATAACGGCGCTGCCCTTCGTTGAAGAGGATGTCGAACGCCAGCGTCGACTTGCCCGATCCCGAGACCCCCGTGATCACACTGAACTTGCCGCGCGGAATCGCGACGTCGAGCGCTTTCAGGTTGTGCTCGCGGGCGTTGACGATACGAATGTCGTTGCCGCCGGCCGGCTTGCGCTGCGTGCGCGCCGCGCGCAAGGCCGTTTGCAGCGGCATACCCGGATCGCCATCGGCGCTGGCCACCGCCGCTGATCGGCCGGGCGCCACGATATTGCGCTCATAGTCGGCCAGGGCGCGCCCGGTGTGCGACCCCTCGCACGCCACCACCTGCGCGAGCGTACCCGCGCACAGCACTTCGCCGCCGCCCTCGCCGCCTTCGGGCCCGAGGTCGATGATCCAGTCGGCCGCGCGCACCACATCGAGATTGTGTTCGATGACGAGCAGCGAGTTGCCGCCGTCGAGCAGCTTGGCGAACGCGCGCATGAGCTTGGCGATGTCGTCGAAATGCAGCCCTGTTGTCGGTTCGTCGAAGATGAAGAGCCGACCGCGATGCGCTACCTTCTGTCCGCTCGCCGTCTTCTTCTGCGCCGCTTCCGCCAGGAAACCCGCAAGCTTCAGGCGCTGGGCTTCGCCGCCGGAGAGCGTGGGCACCGGCTGACCGAGCTTGACGTATTCGAGACCCACGTCGACGATTGGCTGCAAGACGCGCAACACGTCGCGATCCGACGAGAACAGCTTCACCGCCTCGTTGACGGTCAACTCCAGCACATCCGACACGCTCAACTCGCGCATCGCTTCACCGGGTACGGCGCGTTGAATCTTCACGTCGAGCACTTCGGCGCGATAGCGCTTGCCGTCGCAGTCCGGGCAGCGCAGGTACACGTCGCTCAGGAACTGCATCTCCACGTGCTCGAAGCCCGAGCCGCCGCATGTCGGGCAGCGCCCGTTGCCGGAATTGAAGCTGAAGGTGCTGGCGTTGTAGCCGCGTTGCAGCGCCGCCGGCACGGCCGCGAACAGCTTTCGAATCTCGTCGAAGGCGCCGACGTAGCTCGCCGGGTTCGAGCGTGCCGTCTTGCCGATGGGCGACTGATCGACGAACACCACGCCCGACAATTGTTCGGCGCCGATGAGTTCGTCGTGGGCCCCGGGGGCTTCGGTCGGGTCGCCGAAGTGACGCGCCAGTGCCGGGTTGAGCACGTCCTGCACCAGCGTCGATTTGCCCGACCCGGACACGCCGGTCACGCACACGAGCCGGCCGAGCGGAATCTCGACGCTGACCTGCTTGAGGTTGTGTTCGCGCACGCCGGTCAGCGCGAGGCGAGGCGTCGCGGCGTCGACCGGACGCGCGCGCCAGTTCGACGCGTTCGCCACGTGCTTGCGTCCGCCCAGATAGCTGCCGGTCAGCGTGTCGGCATGGCGCACTTCCTCGGGTGTGCCGTCGAAGACGATCTGGCCGCCGCGCTCCCCCGGCCCCGGCCCCATGTCGATCACGCGGTCGGCGGCCAGCATCACCGCCGGATCGTGCTCGACCACGACCAGCGTATTGCCCGCGTCACGCAGGCGATGCATGGCGGCGACAATGCGGTCCATATCGCGCGGATGCAGGCCGATACTCGGCTCGTCGAGCACGAAGAGCGTATTGACGAGCGACGTGCCGAGCGCCGTCGTCAGATTGATACGCTGCACTTCGCCGCCCGAGAGTGTGCGGCTCTGGCGGTCGAGCGTGAGGTAGCCGATGCCGACGTCGCACAGATACTTCAGCCGCGTGCCGACCTCTTCCTGCAACAGCTTGAGGGCGTCGTCGAGCAGGCTCGACGGCAACGTGAGCGAATCGAAGAACTGACGCACACGCGAAATCGGCATGAGCATCAGGTCGTGCATGGTGAGGCCGGGCAGCGCTTCGAGCGCCTCGCGCGACCACGCCACGCCACGCGGCATGACGCGCTGGGCGGGCGGCAGAACCGCGTCGGCGTTCTCCTTCGAGCCGAGCCGCCAGAGCAAACCCTCCGTCTTCAGGCGTGCACCGCCGCAGGTCTCGCACGTGGTGTAGCTGCGGTACTTCGAGAGCAACACGCGAATGTGCATCTTGTACGCCTTCGACTCCAGATAGCCGAAGAAGCGGCGGATGCCGTACCACTGCTTGTTCCACTCGCCTTTCCAGTCGGGATCGCCTTCAATGACCCACTCGCGATGCTCGGGCGAGAGTTTCGACCAGGGCGTATCGCGCGGAATGCTCGCCTTGCCCGCGTATTCGAGCAGGTCATCCTGAATCTCTTTCCACGCCGGCGTCTGAATGGTCTTGATCGCGCCACCGCGCAGCGTCTTGCGCTCGTCCGGGATCACCAGACCGAGGTCGACACCGATCACGCGGCCGAACCCGCGACAGGCTTCGCAGGCGCCATAGGCCGAGTTGAACGAGAAGAGCGCCGGTTGCGGATCGGCGTAGTGCAGGTCGCTGTCGGGGCAGTGCAGATCCTGCGAATAGCGCCAGATGTCGGGCTCACCCTCGTCGGCCAGCACGTAGACATTCACACGGCCGCGCCCGCGCTTGAGCGACGCCTCGATGGCTTCCATCGCGCGTGCCTTCTCGGTGTTCTGCAGGCGGAAGCGGTCGGCGACGACATCGAGCACCTTGCGCGCGCCGTCAGCCGATGCGACTTCGCGTTCGGCCTGCACGCGCGTGTAGCCCGATGCCGAGAGCCACTGTTCGACCTCGTCGGCGGTGACACTGCCGGGCAACTCGACGGGGAACGTAACGACCAGACGCGGATCGCCCGGCGCGGTGCGCGCCATCAGGTCGGCGTAGATCGTCTCGGGGGTGTCGTGTCGCACCGGCTGTGCCGTCTCGCGATCGAACAGCGCCGCCGCGCGGGCGAACAGCAGCTTGAGGTGGTCGTTGAGTTCGGTCATCGTGCCGACCGTCGAGCGCGAGCTGCGCACGGGGTTGGTCTGATCGATGGCGATGGCCGGCGGCACGCCTTCCACGTGATCGACCTGCGGACGATCCATGCGGTCGAGGAACTGGCGGGCGTAGGCACTGAAGGTTTCGACGTAGCGGCGCTGGCCTTCGGCAAACAGCGTGTCGAAGACCAGGCTCGACTTGCCGGAACCGGACGGGCCGGTCACGACGGTCATTTCACCGGTCTGGAGATCGACGTCGAGATTCTTGAGATTGTGCTGGCGGGCGCCACGAATACGAATGGCGTGGTTGGACGACGGGTCGGGTTTCGGGGATGAGGTATCCACTGGATCAGGGCCGCTTGGTTGACAATGAACAGCGTGACGTCTGACAGCGCGCGTGCGCGCCTCGGGGGAACTACTGTATCAGGCCGATGCGACAGTCGCTGACAGCATCCACGCGTCGCTCGGCTTGACGTGATTGTACTGTATATTTGTACAGCATTCACGCCACGCCCGAAGGCACGGTAGCGCCGCGTTGCATGCCTCGCCGCGCGCTTCAATTTCACGCCTGTGTCGATGGAGTAGCATGACGGCATCCGGACTCTCTTTCGCACAACATGGGTGCCCTCCTTGCGGCGCGCGGCGTCATCGTGCGTGCCACGTCGTCCGTCGCGCATGTCATGCACATCACGCGGCGCAACGCCTCGAACGCCCCGCGGCGCCCCGTTACCCGCCTTGCCGGCTTCACGTCGCTGCTGCCGCTCGTCGTGCTCGCGGCGTGCGCAGGCGCACCGCAACCGCCCACGGCGTCTCAGCCGGCGGCGGCTGGCACGGCGACGCGCTACAACGTCGGCCGCTTCCCCATCGAGCATTACGATCAGAACGTCGATCATTGGATCCGGCCCGATGCGCCCGACTACGATCGGCCGCTGCTCTCCGCGCAGGAGCAAACGCGTCGGTTCGAGGCCTTCCGCGCGCGCTACTTCGGCACCTCGCCGCGCGACCCGTCGCCATGGAACGGCACATGGCTGTCGACATCGCTGCTCAACCCCGCCGGTGCCCAGCAGATCGCGGATTCGCAAGCGCGGCGCGCCAGACGGTTCGATAACGGCGTGCCCGGGGTTGCCAAGACCTATGGCGAGAACTTTCATGCGCACACGTCGTCGTGGATCCGCGCCATCGAAGCCAACATGGGGCTGGCCCAACTCGACGCCGATCAGGCCGGTGCGCAATACGATCCGGGCCGTCGCGGCATCACCGTCGACAATGCGCTGGTGCGCCAGCTCCCCACGCAGGACCCGGCGTTCTATGATTTCCATCAGGCAGGCGAAGGCTATCCGTTCGATGCCCTGCAGGACTCCGCGTTGCGGCCTGGCACGCCGGTCTACACGCTCGCCCGCAGCGTCGACGGCGCGTGGCTGCTTGTCTATTCGCCCGATCTTATCGGTTGGGTCGATGCCCGCACCGTGGCCTCGGTCGACGAGCATTTCATCGCCACGTGGCGTGACGCGGCACAGCGCCGCCTCGGCGCCATCGTGCGCGCCGACGTGGCCTTGGCCGACACGCCGCCCGGCGCGACGGCGCCCATCTACCGAACGTTTGCACCGATCGGCACCGTGCTGCCTGCAATGCTTCGCGACGGGCACCCGGTCGCGATGTTCCCCGTGGCCGATCTTCGGCGTCAGGCACACATTCGCACGACCCCGCTCGACGCCTCGACCCTGGTACCGATGCCATGGACGCTCACGCCGCGCCATATGGCGCAGGTGATGAAGCAACTGATCGGGCGTCCGTACGGGTGGGGCAACACGCTGTTCTACAACGACTGCTCGGCCGAGACGCGCAGCCTCTTCGCCCCGTTCGGCGTGTGGCTGCCGCGCCATTCGTCGGATCAGTTGCGCGCGGGCGTGCGAACCGATCTGCGCGCCGCCGATATCGACACAAGGTTGCGCACGCTGGCCGAGCGGGGCCGGCCGCTGATGACGCTCATCCACATCAATGGGCACATCATGCTGTACCTCGGCAATGCGCAGCGCGACGGCGAAAGCGTGCCGATGACCTATCAGAACGTGTGGGGTTTGTCGCCGGCGGATAACAGTCGTCGCAATGTCATCGGTGGCTCGGTGATCCTGCCATTGCTCAAGACTTACCCGGAAGATCCTGAGGCTCGCTCGCTCGCGGGCAAGTCGCTGTTCGAGATCAGCGTGATCGGCAGCGAGACCTCGGCAAACGGGGATGCCACGCGCGTACCGAGCACGGACACTCCGGAGGAGATGCCACAGTAAAGCGCTGGTCGGCGCGGTGCCGCAAAGCCTGTAAGACGCTTGCGCACCGCCCGCGCCGGCGGATCATTGCCGAATCAGCGCCATCGCGCAGTCGAGCACGGTGCGCTTGAGATCGGCCATGCCTTCGGGCGGCAGGAACGGTCCCATCATGTGCCGATACGACACTGTCTTGCTGATGGCCGACGTCAGCATGAAAAACATCACGTC
The DNA here is from genome assembly GCF_902459625.1 of Pandoraea cepalis. Lineage (NCBI taxonomy): Bacteria > Pseudomonadati > Pseudomonadota > Betaproteobacteria > Burkholderiales > Burkholderiaceae > Pandoraea > Pandoraea cepalis. The sequence continues at coordinate 203,664 of NZ_CABPRY010000001.1, read as the reverse complement.
GGCGTCCTGCCCCGGGCGCTTCTGCGCTTCGAGCCAGTCGGCCACGAGCGGCACCATCGCATCGCGATACGGGCGCACCAGTCGCTGCATGATGATGTCGAGCCGCTCGCCTTCCTCGGTCGCGGCCGTCGAGAAGAACATACCGATGTCCGGATTCTCGAAGACGACTTCCACGAACACCCGTACCGCCTGCTCGATGCGCTCGGCAGGTTCCAGCGGCGCGTGCCGCAGCGCCAGCGTCTGCTCGATCATCGAGCGCGTGAGCGTCGCGATCTGATCGACGACCGCGACCCACAGGGCCTCCTTCGAGCCGAAGTGATGCGAGATCAGGGCCGCGTCGACCCCGGACGCCTCCGCGATCTGCCGCACGCTGCTCGCATAGAAACCGCGCTGCGCAAAGATACGCCGCGCGTTGAGCAACAACGCGTCGGCCCCATGCGAGCAGTTGCACGTGGGACGCCCACGTGCGCGTTTGCGGGGCGGTTCGGCTTGCGGGACGGCTTTGTTCGGAGTCATTGAGCGATGGGTGGGTCGAGTTCGCGACAGCAATGCGCCAAGTCTACCCGACCCGAACGCCGCTGCCTGCCCAGGCAATTGCCATTTGACACGCCGGGGCCACGCTCGCTATTATGCGCTTATTCATCACTTGTTGAATTTGGCATTTCCCCCAAATGTCTCGCGCAAACCGAATCGTGATTGTCGGTGGCGGTATCGCCGGCCTGAAGCTGGCAACGCGTCTGGGCCGTACGTTCGGCCTTGCCGGCACGGCGCGCGTGACGCTGATCGACAGCCACCCCACCCATCTTTGGAAGCCGATGCTGCACACCGTAGCGGCAGGCACGCGCGATGTCACGCACACACAGGTGACGTATCTCGCCCATGCGTGCGGCAACGGCTTTACGTATCAGGCGGGGCGCATGTGCGGGCTGGATCGGTCGCGACGGGAGATTGTGCTCGGCGAGATGGACGCGCCCGACGGCTCGCGTTTGTTGGGCGAGCGTCGCGTGCCTTACGACGCGCTCGTGCTGGCGCTTGGCTCGCAGGCTGACGACGCGTGTCTGCCCGGTGTGCGCGACGTCTGCCATTTCATCGACAGTCAGCCGCAGGCCGAGGCATTTCAAGCGGCGTTGCGATGTGAAGCGCTGCGCAGCGCCGTGAACGACGACGCGCTGCGTGTCGTGATCGCCGGAGGTGGCGCCACGGGCGTGGAACTCGCGGCGGAGCTGAGCCGCACGTTCGCGCTGGCGGCTGGCTATGGTGATCCGTGCATTGGCGAACGGCTGAAGCTCACGCTCGTCGAGCGTGGTCCGCGTGTGCTCGGGGCATTTCCGCCGGAGGTGTCCGAGTCGACGCAGGCGGGGCTGGAGCGCCTGGGCTTTCGCGTGCTGACGGACACCCGCATCGTGTGCGCCGACCGTGACGGGTTCTATCGTGACGACGGTCAGTTGATTCCCGGCGATCTGCTCGTGTGGGCGGCCGGCGTGAAAGCGCCAGACGTCTTGCAGGGCATTGGCGGGCTCTTGACCAACGTTGCCAACCAGATCGTGGTGCGCCCGACGTTGCAGACGGCACAGGACGAGCGAATCTTCGCGCTGGGCGACTGTGCGTCGCTCGTGCCCGCGAAGGGCGAGTGCCCGTTGCCGCCGACGGCTCAGGTGGCCACGCAGCAGGCGGCGCATCTGGGCCGGCATCTTGGCGCGTGGTTTGAGGGACGCGCGATTCCGCCGTTCGTCTATCGCGATCCCGGCGCGTTGGTCTCGCTTTCCGGCTACAACGCGTTTGGCGCCCTTGGGCGATTCGGCTTTTTCAAAGGTGGCATCGTGCGCGGACGCTTCGCGCAGTGGAGCCACGCCATGTTGTATCGGCGCCATCAGCATGCGCTGCACGGGTTCGCCCGCGCGACGGTGCTGTTGGGCGCGGAAAAACTCGGCGGCCTTCGCGGGCCGCGCACCCGGCTGGCCTGACCATGCGAAGCGACCGAACTCACTGCCCCAAACTAAGCGGTACCCACCGCGACGCCTGCACATCCCCGACATCCGCGACGTCACGAACTTCACGCACGTCGCGCGCCGCGCCGCGCGATCAAGGCGTGTGGCAACACACCGTGGCGATGCTCGATGCCGAACCGGTCGTGTGCCGGCCCGTCATTCCCTACACGCGCCGCGCGCCCATCGTGCGTGTGCTGGAGATCTCCAGCGAACTGACAATCACCGTGTCGTGGAACGACGCCATGGGCGGCAACTACGGCGCGCAGATCTGGCGCATTCGCCGGGCGAATCACCCTGGCGTTTGCGCATTGACGGGCGAGGCGATCGACGTGGGCGACTTCGTCTACCGGCCGCTGTTCGGCGATGTACCGCCGCTCAATGTCGACGCGATGATATTGGCCGAGCCCATTCGTGCCATGCGCGAATCCAGCAGCCGGGAACTCGAACCGGCATAACACCGCGACCGACACCCTGCGCAGATCTGCTGCCGGGGTGTCTGGCGCGAGGTCCGTGTCGTTATTGGGCGCTGCGGGCGCGCACGCGAAGGGGCTGACACCCAACCCTTGATTCGTCCCGACCGACGATCATCCTATCGCGTCACGCAACGCTCCGCACCCTGCGGAGATTCACCTCCCGGCGAAGTGCGCATCGCCCGTTCGCCTCCCGTTCCGCGCATTCCCCCTCATTTGTCTCGTCCCCAACCGAGCGCGGGTGCCGCCGCACCCAGTCAAGGGCCATTGACGCCCGACGCGTTCGGGCAACGTATCCAGACTCGAAAAATTCCGTCCGGAAAAAGAAGTCTGTTTGTGATTCAACCATTAGTTTTGCTAACGTTTTTTGTTGAACCACTGCCGATCTGCTGCGGTGAAGTCCAACGATCGATGCGCTGCAGAACTTCGCGAATCAGACGCGTGCTGCCGCCGGCAGCGGCAAGCCTGAAGCGAAGGTCGAATTGAGTTTGGAGTCTTCGACAATCAAGTCACCGTCTTCGTCCGAAAGCGCGCCGAACGTGCCAAGCAACATCACGGCCGGAGACACTACAACGTTCGTCGCGACTGATGACGCGGCGTCAGGAAAGGCAACGTCAATATCATCGGCTCGAACATCGACGCGAAAGACGTTCTCCTGCAAGCCAAAAGTCGGGGCAATTTGAGTCACAGCACCGACACTGAACCGCACCGGGAAAAAACCAACGCTCTAACGTCCAACTCTCAGGGGTCAGTTCAAATCCGGTGCGGTTCAATACTTCGCCCTCGAAGCCACTTTTCGCCAACGCCTCAATAAAGTTGAGGGACAGAGGCGCCGGCGTCCCACCTGTGTTCAGGCGCGGAAGAGCGTGATCGATAAAGCGAAGGATTCAACGTCGGAAGGGCCATTTCTCCGCTGTCGCACCGCTCGCGTTCACTAAGCTTGGCGAGCTCCCCATTTGGTTGCATCGATTACATCGGTTACGTTAGTTACGTCGTCGCACCGCGAATGCTCACCGATTTGCGATTACGCTTCCGGGCATGAATCACCGCGCATTACCATGAGACTCAACCGGCCTGCTGCCCTTCGTGCCTCATGCGTCCCAAGCGCCCGCCCACACGGAGACCACCTTCGATGACAAAGCCCCATCTCACCGTTTTCGCCGCGCTTGCGGCAACCGCCGCCATTACCTGGATGACGTTCAGCGCGCGCAGTTACGCCGCCGAGCCGCAAGCGCAAGTCCAGACCAATCCCCGGCAAGACGAAATCAAAGCGCTCGTCGACAAGACGATCACCCCACTGATGGCCCGGCAGGAGATTCCCGGCATGGCCGTTGGCGTCGTCGTCGACGGACATACCTACGTCTTCAATTACGGCGTGGCCGACAAGAAAGCGAATACACCCGTCACGACCGACACGCTTTTCGAAATCGGCTCGGTCAGCAAGACCTTCACTGCGACGCTCGCCGCCTACGCACAAGTCACCGGTGCCCTCTCGCTCACCGACAAAACCAGCCGCTTCGTCCCCGAACTCGCCGGCACGGCGTTCGGTGACGTCATGCTCGTCAATCTCGGCACGCACACGACTGGCGGCATGCCGCTGCAAGTGCCGGACAACGTTCATAGCACCCACGGCATGCTGCAATACCTCACGTCATGGAAGCCGTCGAAGCCCACCGGCACGGTGCGCACCTACTCGAACGTGAGCATCGGTGCCCTCGGCTGGATCACCGCGCGCGCCATGCACGGCGACTTCGCAACACTCGTGACTGAGCGCGTCTTCAAGCAACTCGACATGCGGCACACCTACCTTCAGGTGCCGAAAGACCAGCAGGCGAACTATGCGTGGGGATATGGAAAAGACGGCAAGCCGATTCGCGTCTCGGCAGGCGTGTTCGATCAAGAGGCTTACGGCGTGAAGACGACTGCAAGCGACCTGCTGCGGTTCGTTCGCGCCAACCTCGGACTTCCGGCGCAAGACGACCGGCTGAATCAGGCAATCAACGCGACCCACACCGGCTATTTCTTCGACAAACCGATGACGCAGGATTTGATTTGGGAGCAATACCCGTATCCGGTCAGCGTCGATGCGCTGCTTGACGGCAACTCGGCCCGGATGGCTTACGAGCCGACAGCCGTTCGTGAACTCGCGCCGCCTATGGCCCCCACGCCCGTCGTCTGGGTCAACAAGACAGGTTCGACGAACGGGTTCGGCGCTTATGTCGCCTTCGTCCCGTCGAAGCAGATGGGCATCGTGCTGCTCGCGAACAAAAACTACGCGATGGACGAGCGCATCCGCGCGGCGCACGACATTCTGACCACCCTCGACGGGGGTGCACACACCTCCCCCGCAGGGAAGTAACGACGTGCTCGGCTGCGGGCGTCCTCGCCCGCGCCCTCTTTGTGATTCAGGGTCAGCGCTGAAGCCCCCCGAGGCTTTGGCGCCGTAACGCGACATCGCGCAAACGCCTGCACACACGACCGCAGCAATGCCCTGGCGCCTTAACTCCCAACACCTCGACAACTCAAGGTCTTGACGGCTCAGTACCTCAACGCTTTACCCACCTGCCGAACGCCTCACCGCCCGAACACCTGCTCAAGCGCCGCCGCCATATCCTCGATCAGATCCTGCGGATCTTCCAGACCGATATGCAGACGCACGATCGGGCCGGCGGATGTCCAGTCCTCGCACGTGCGCGTGCCCGCCACGTTCGATACCGTCGCCAGGCTCTCGTAACCGCCCCACGACGCCCCGATGCCGAATAGCTCAAGCGCATCGACGAAGCGGTCCGCTTGCGCCGTCGTCGCATTGGCAAACTCGAACGAAATCAGACCGTTCGTGCCCACACAATCCCGTTGCCACAGCGCGTGCCCCGGATGCGTCGGCAACGCCGGGCAGAACACCCGCGCCACGTCGGGCAGACTGCCGAGCCAATGCGCAACTTCCAGCGCATGACGCTCGTGCATCTGCAAGCGCGCCGCCAGCGTGCGCGTACCGCGCAGCACCAGATATGCGTCGTCCGGACTCACGGCCACGCCCTGCGCATCGGCCATCGTCGAGAGCGTCTGCCAAACGTCCTGCGTCGTGGTGACCGTCCCCATCATGACGTCGGAGTGCCCGCTCAGGTATTTCGTCGCCGCCATGACCGAGACGTCGGCCCCCAACATGAGCGGACGGCACTGCACGCCCGAGCCCCACGTGTTGTCCGCCACCAGCAACGCACCGTGGCGATGTGCCAGATCCGCCAGCGCCGGAATGTCGCACAACTCGTACACGAGCGATCCCGGCGTCTCCACATAAATCATCTTCGTGCTGGGCGTCATGTGCTCGGCAGCATCAGTGCCGTCGGCACGGAAGTAGCTCACATTCACGCCCCACGGCTTGAGAAACGTCTCCACGAAGTGGCGCAGCGGTTGGTACACGCAGTCCGAGATCAGCACATGGTCGCCGGGGCGCACGTAAGCGAGAAACACCATCGAAATCGCTGCGAGCCCGGTCGGGAAGAGGCGCGTGCGATAGCCGCCTTCCAGGTCGGCAACGACATCCTCCAGCGCAAAGCCCGTCGGATTGCCGCGCGCACCGTAGGTGAACATACGCTCGGTGCCGCGACGGCGGCGCGCGTCGTTCATCTCGTCCATCGTATCGAACAGCACGGTAGAAGCGCGCACCACCGGCGGATTGACAGCGCGACCGCCAACCACGGCGGTGTGCGTGCCACCCTTGACCAGGCGGGTAGCGAGACGTTTGGGAGGCGATTGTCGAGACATGATCGGGCGTGGGGGATAGGATTTTGAAGGATTCGAAGGCTTCGAACGAGTCAGAAGATAACGCGTTGGCGTGCGCAACCGGCGCACACGCCAACGCCGTGGCTTACTTCGCGACGGCAGGCTCACCGATACGGAACGCGCCGCGCTCCCGGTCGTCGAGCTGGGCGAGCAAGCCAGTCTCCCACGCGAGATACTGGCGTGCCGCCGCCTTGTTGCCGTCGTGACGATCGTGAACGAAGAACAGGTAGTCGATGCATTCGGCATCTGCCGGCAATTCTGGCGTGCTCTCCACCGGCTGACCCGCTGCGGCCCAAGCCTTGAAGCCGCCCTTGAGCAACGAGATCGTGCGCGCGTCGTTTGCATGCGTGCGCTGCCAGTCGGCCGCGAACAGTTCCGCGATGCCGCGCTCGTCCGCGACGAGCACGATGTTACGCGACGAAGGCAGGTTCGGCAGCCGCGGGCGAATCGCCCACTGCGCACCCGGCACATGCTCGCGACGGTAGCTCATGCTCGAGCGCAGATCGACGACCGTGACACGCTCGTCGGCCTGCGCCGCGGCGAGCGTCGCGACATCGATCTCGGGCAGCATCGTGTCCATGGCCGGCGCATGGCCCGGCAGCGACGCACCGCTGGCGAGTCCGCCGCGCAATACATAGGCATCATGCCCCAACTGACGCAGCCAGCTCGCCACGATCGGCGCGCGCACCCCATCGTTGTCGAACAGCACCACCCGGGCGTGACGCACGCCCACGTATTGATCCGTCGCCTGAATCAACTGGCCGCCCGGCGTGTGCTGCGCACCGGGCAGCGACCCAGCGGCAAATTCTTCCGGCGTGCGCACGTCGCACAGGAACAGCGTGCGCGACGTGTCCGTGGCCCATTGCGCAAACGTCGCGGCCTCCACCTCGGGCACCGAGAAGCGCTCGGCCAGCGCACCGCTCGCTTCGCGCATCAGCGCAAGGCTCGACGGCGCGACCGCGTCCGGATAGCGGCGCGTGCTGCCATGCTCCAGCGGCAAATCTTCCAGATACCAGCCCTGCGTGCCGTTTTCCAGCGCCATCACCGGGTTGGGAATGCCGAGGTTGATGAGCGTCTGGGCGCCGATGATGCTGCGCGTGCGGCCGGCACAATTCACGACGATGGGCGTGGTGGGGTTCGGCGCCAGCTCGCGAATGCGATAGCCGAGTTCGCCGTTCGGGCAGCAAATCGACGACGGGATCGTCATCTTGAGGTATTCGCTCACGGGACGCCCGTCGAGAATTACCACGTCATCGCCGCGCTCGCGCATGGCGGCCAGCTCGCGCGCCGTCACGCGAGGCGTGTGATACGCCATCTCCACCAGCTCGCCGAAGGTCTTCGACGGCACATTCACACCGGCAAACAGTCGAAAGCCCGCCTGTTGCCAGGCGACGGTACCGCCTTCGAGCACATGCACGTCGGTATAGCCGAGTGCGGCCAGACGTTGCGCCGCCTGCACCGCGACGCTCGCATCGGTGTCATAGAGCACCACGCGAGCGTCGCGTCGCGGCGCGAGCCGCACGATGTCGAGTTCGAGGCGGCTGTAGGGCAGCGTCACGCCATAGAAGAGGTGCGCTTCGCCGTACTCGCCATGCTCGCGCACGTCGAACACGGCGATCTCGGCGCCGTCGTGCAGCCATTCCTTGAGGCGGGCGGGCGGCACAAAGTGAGGAGTAAACGAGGTCATAGCGTTGCGTCGATTGTCAGGTTCCGCCCGGCCATTCCCAAAGCGTAGGGATGAGCAGGCCCGCACCGCCCGGCGGGGCGATGTGGAAAGGGAGCGCGAGGAACACTCGCGCCGTCAGGAGGTTTGCCGCCGGTTCGCGCCGGCGGTCACTGCGGTATTAGCGGCGGGTCTTCACGCCGATATCCATGACTTGATACGTGCCCTTGGCGAGATCGAACGTGATGCGCTCGGTGAGCGTCTCCAGCGCACGGCCGTACATGTGCAGGTGGCGGATCGGTGCGTCGCCCTGGATCTCGACGGCATGAATGTCCTCCGACGCCAGCGCAATGCCGTGCCCCGGATCGACCACGACGGTGTCGCTCACTTCCAGCGTGCCGACGCCGGGCGTCTTGCCGTCGTCGGTACGGCGGTAGACGTAGTTGTATTCGACCCCTTCGACCGCCGCGATGCAGGCCCACGTTGTATGGTTGTGCGGCGTGATCTTCTTGCCCGGACGCATGACGTTCAGGTACAGCGCGTAGGTCTTGTCCGCATCTTCGTGAATCAGGTAACGCGCTTGCAGTTCGCCATCGGCCGGCGGCGGGAAGTCGGCCTCGTTCCACAGCGCCGCGCGCGCGGCGAGCGATTTGACCTGATCGAGTACGGCGGCCAGCGCGGGGCGCGTCTCGCCCTCAGGGGCCAGCGACGCCTTCATGGCTGCAATGGCGTCGCCGACGGCGGCCTGACGTTGTTCGGCAAGGGTAGGCGTGGACATGATGAAGTCTTCTCCGTAGTACGTTGTTTTGCGATGGTCCCGATGGGAACACGGTCGCATATTCGGGTATGGCGTATGTGTCGTCTGCGTCGTCTGCGTCGTCTGCGTCGTGCTTATCCGGTAGCCGTCAAGCGGGCACGGCGTCACGCGGCATGCTGATCATCGGCGACGGACGCAGCACGTCCTGCAGGAATCGCTGCGCACGTGCGTGCTTCGGCTGGCTGAAGAATTCCGCCGGCGGCGCGTCTTCGAGCAACTGTCCCTGGTCCATGAACCAGACGCGGCTCGACACGTCGCGCGCGAAACCCATCTCGTGCGTGACGATCATCATTGTCAGCCCCTCCTCCGCCAGCGAGCGCATCACTTGCAGCACCTCCTGCACCATCTCCGGATCGAGGGCGCTCGTCGGCTCATCAAACAACATGAGCGGCGGCTTCATGGCAAGCGCGCGGGCAATGGCCACACGTTGCTGCTGACCGCCCGAGAGGTTCGCCGGCATGGCGTCGATCTTGTGGGCAAGGCCGACCTTGGCGAGCAACGTCTCGGCCTGGGCCGTGGCTTCGTCGCGCGACAGGCCGAGCACTTTCGTCGGTCCGAGCATCAGGTTCTGGCGCACCGAGAGGTTCTGAAACAGATTGAAGCTCTGGAACACGAAGCCGATGCGGGCGCGCAACTGATTGAGCTTGATGTCGCGCGCAGTGACGTCCTTGCCCTCGAAAAGGATGCGGCCTTTCTGGATGGCTTCGAGCCGCGTGACGGTACGAATCAGCGTCGACTTGCCGGAGCCCGACGGGCCGCACACGACCACGACTTCGCCGCGCCCGATGGTGGCGTCGATCCCCTTCAGGACGTGATGCTCGCCGTAATACTTATCGACCTTCTCGAATGCGAGCATGGTCATGATCGCGTTCTCCTTCTTGAATCCTGCGTTCACGCCAACCCCGCGCGCTGACGAGCAATACGACGCTCGAGCCAGCCAGCGAAGCGCGAAATGGCGAAACACAACACGAAATAGAAAGCTGCGAGCACGAGGAACGTCTGCAGCGGCTTGGTCAGCACGATCGTATTGACCTGCGCGGCCGAGTAGGTCAACTCGGGCACGCCGATCACATAGGCGAGCGATGTCGCCTTGATGATCGACACGAACTGGTTCACGATCGACGGCAGCATGTTCGCGAGCGCCTGCGGCAATTGCACGTAACGCATGCTTTGCAGCCACGATAGCCCGTTCGAGCGCGCCGCTTCCATCTGGCCGCGCGGCAGGCCTTCGAGGCCGGCACGCACGATCTGCGACAGGAAGGCACTCTCGTAGACGATGATCGCGCACACGGCCGTGGTGAATGCCGATACCTCGGCGCCCACGAGCAGCGGCACAGCGAAATACGCCCAGAAGATGATCATCAACAGCGGAATGCCGCGCACCAGCCGCGTCCATACGCCGGCCGCACGTCGCAGCCAGCGCAGCGGCGAGACTTGCGCCATGCCGATCACCACCGCGATCGGGAATGACATCACCAGCCCGAGCGCCGAGAGAATGAGCGTGATCGCCACGCCGCCGAGCGGGCCGTTGGGCCAGCTCCCGACGAGGAACAGCGCCAGATAGTCATGCAGGATCTCGTACATCGTCTCAAACTCCCGAGGGTGCCGTACGGCGTTTGGCAACGTGCTCGGAGAGCGCCATCAAGGCCAGCGTGCCGATCAGATACAGGATCGTCGCCACCATGAACACATCGAACGTGCGGAACGTCAGGTTGTCGATCTGACGCGTGCGATACATCAGTTCGTGCACGCCAATCGCCATCGCCAGCGAGCTGTTCTTGAAGAGCAGCAGCGCCTGGTTGAGCAACGCGGGCGTCGCCACGCGAATGCCTTGCGGCAATACGACGTAACGGAACGACTGCAAATACGTGAGACCGATCGACCACGCAGCTTCCTGTTGCGTATGCGGAATCGCGCGCAGCCCCGAGCGCAGGTCTTCGGAGATGAACGCGCCGGCATTGAGCGCCAGCGCGAGCGTTGCGAAGACGAACTCGGTGTTTCCGGCGTTGATCCAGTCACGCAGGCCTTCGGGCAGCAGTTGCGGCACGCCGAAGTACCACACGAGAATCTGCACCAGCACCGGCACGTTGCGGTGATACTCCACCACTACGATCACGAAGCCCTTGAAGAGCTTCACCGGCAGGGCGCGCAACGTGGTGAGCACCACGCCCACCACGATTGCCAGCAGCCCCGAGACCACGAACAGTTGGAGCGTGGTCAGCACCCCGTCGCGAAACAGCTTCAGGTAGCCGTCTTCGAGCAGAAACGAAAGATCGAACATTACGCCGCGTCTCGCTTACTGCACCTTGATCGGCTCGACCTTGTAGTCGCGCGTGAACTTGTAGACCGACTTGTTGCCGAGCCACTTGTCGAAGCTGTCCTGCAAACCATTCGACTTGTCGTAGTCGACCAGAATCTTGTTCACCGCGGCGAGCAGCGCGGGTTCGTTCTTGTTGGTCACCACGCCCCAACGTTCTTCGAAGACCGACTTGGTGAGCAGTCGATACTGCTGACCGCCCTTGGCGGCGGCTTCGTTGGCGAAGCGCGCCAGAATCAGTTGGCCCGCCACCAGCCCTTCGACCTTGCCTTGCTGCAGTGCGAGGAACGCCGACGAAATGTCGTGGAACGTGAGCAGGTTCGAATCGGGCAAACGCGTGACCGACACGGCGGCCGAGCTGGATCCCTCGGACGCGGCGATTTTCTTGCCGGCGAGCTGATCGAGCGTCTGCACCGGCGAGTCGGCGCGCACCAGCACGCGAATCGGGGCAACGAAGTACTGGTCGCTGAAGTCAACCTGTGCGGCACGGGCCGGCATCCAGGCGACGGCGGCGGCCAGCACGTCAACGCGATGTGTCTTGAGTTCGGGGATGCGGGCGTCGGTCGACAGCGCACGGTGTTCGAGCTTCACGCCCAACCCCTTCGCGATCGCGTTGCACACGTCAACGTCGAATCCGACGATCTTGCGCGTGGCCGCGTCGGGAAACGCATACGGCTCGCTGGCGTTCTGCGTGCCGCAAACAAGCGTGCCGCGCGCCTTGATGTCGGCCAGTTGGTCAGCGTGTGCGACGCCCGTGATGGCGAGTGTCGCGAACAGCGCGGCTGCAAAGTGTCGTTGCCACATGATCCTGAGTCTCCTTGAGTTCGACCGAAGGGCGAATCGATGATCAGGGGGGCCGGTCAACGCCGGCTCACCACCGATTACATAAATATTGCTTGAGTGTCAGGCAGGTTATCGACCAAAATTCCCGAGAACAATTTAATTTTTATCTCGAAAACTTAAGCCACTCTGAAGTATCAACCCAAAACCCATGCGAAATCTGGATATCGATCTGCTGCGCACTTTCGTGGCGATAGCGCAGCACGAGACCTTTGCGGCAGCCGCCACGCGCGTGGGACGCACGCAGTCCGCGATCACCCAGCAGATGCAGCGGCTCGAACAGGAGATGGGGTGCGCGCTGTTCGAGAAGCAGGGCCGGCAGAAGGCGATGACCGCCGACGGCGTGCGCCTGGTCGCCTATGCGAACAAGATTCTGGCGCTCAACGATCAGGCCGTGCAGGTCATGCAAACGCGCGGACCGGTGGAGAAACTGCGCATCGGGTCGCCGCACGACGTGGCCGACTCGATTCTGCCGAGCATGCTGCGGCGGCTATCGAAGCTTTCGGCGGAATTGCAGTTGGAGATCATCGTCGGACGCAGCCCGCATTTGATGGATGCCTTGCGCGACAAGGCGCTGGATCTGGCGATCTCGACACGCTACGACGAAGCCTTCCCCGGCATCAAGCTGCGCACTTCGCCGATGGTGTGGATCTGCGCCGATGACTTCATCTTCAATTCGTCCGCGCCTGTACCGCTGGTAATGGCCGACGAACTGAGCCTGTTCCGCCGCCTGTCCATCGAGCGGCTCAACGCGGCGGGCATCGCCTGGCGCACGAGCTTCATCTCGCCAACGCTCACCGGCATCAGGGCGGCGATCAGCGCGGGCCTCGGGGTGACGGCTCGCACCACCGAGCTGCTCGATGCGAACATGCGCGTGCTCTCCGAAGCCGACGGCCTGCCGCGCTTGCCCGACGTCGCGTTCTATCTCTACGTGCAGCCGACGTGTACGAGTCAGGTCCTGCGCGAATTGTTCGAGTCGACCGAGCACATCGCCACGCGCTTCGGTCCGCCGTTTCTGATCGGCGAGTAATCGGCGGCGCGCCTCCGATCCGCGGGAAGCCGAATCGGGGATATACTGCCCCCTAGTATGTACGTGCTAACATTTTTGGCCATTTGATCGACACAGACAGGAGCGCGACAGACCGTGCACACGATTCGGGAAAAGCACAAGTTGCTGGCACGCGTACGTCGCATTCAGGGGCAGGCGCAGGCGTTGGAGCGTCAGTTGAACGAAGAGGGCGACTGCATCGAGATTCTCCAGCAGATCGCGGCGATTCGCGGGGCGGTCAACGGCTTGATGGGCGCGGTCATCGAAGGCCATCTCGTCGATCACCTCGTCAATGAACCCGAGCAGACCCACCGCGAGGCCGAACTGGCCCCCGTGCTTCACGTCATCAAGGCCTATCTGAAGTAGCCGACACCCGCCCATGCTTCGTTTCGAAAATCTCGCCAAACGCTTCGGCACTTTCACGCTTTTCGAGCACCTGAGCTTCCGCGCCGGGCGCGGTTGCTTTGCTCTGCGCGACGAAGGGGGCGGCGGCAAGACCACGCTGCTCGGCATGCTCGCCGGCACGGTCGTGCCGGACGATGGTCGGGTCTGGATCGACGGACACGCCATGCATGACGCCCCTGCCCAGGCCAAGGCGTCGCTCGCCGTGGTGCCGTTCGACTGCCTGGGCGAGCCGTCGCAAACCGGACGTGGCTTTCTCGAGCAGCGCGCCGCCGACAGGCAAACGCACCTGAGTGCCAGCGTGCTCGATCTGGCCGAGCGGTTTGGTCTGATGCCGCATATGGAAAAGCGCTTCGACCAGATGTCGCTTGGCACGCGTCGCAAATTCTATTTGACCGCCACCCGGTTCGGTGCGCCGCGCGTGATTCTCGCGGACGAGCCCAGCGGCGGTCTCGATGGCCCCTCCCGCGCCGTGTTGATCGACTTGTTCACTGCCCTCGGCCAGGACGGCTGCGTATTCTTCTCGACCCACGACGACGCGCTGGCGGACGGTTGCCACGCGACAACGCTCGGCTTCCCCGATCTCGCGCGCGCCAGCGCCCTCTGAATTCCCGCTCGCCCTCCTGTGCGCCGCAAGGCGCGCTCATGCGTTGGTCCGTGGGTTCGTTCATCCGTCAAAGGCGTCGATGACGTACGACAGGCGTGCCGATCGTCGCGAGGCGCCACCGTTGAACGCCGATAGACCCCCATTGACCTGCGCGCATTAAAGTTTCTGCCTCCCCCAGCCGTAAGGCCAGAGAGTAATGCAGCAATGTATCAATGCGACGGCGCAGGTGGCACCGCCCGGCCCGTCGCCTCCCCCCATTCAACGGTCCGCGCGCGGGCCTACCGATGAAAGCTCATGAAAGTCACTTCGTTGCGAACCCGGATTCTGCTCATTTCCTGCCTGACGGTGGTGGGCGCGCTGATTCTCTCTGGCATCACGACTTACGTCATCGTGCGTGACAGCATGATGTCGAGCATCGCCGACACGCTGTCGGCCGTGGCCAATGGGAATGCCGGCACCATCGAGCGCTGGTCCGCCGACAAGGCGCAGGCGGTCGTGGCGACGTCGCAAGTCGTCGAGAAAGGAGATCCGGCCGGGCTCGTGAAGCTCATGGGCAAGACCAATGACTTCCCGATCACGAGCATCGGCTGGTCGGACAAAACATTCTTCTCCACCGCGCCCACGCCGCCGGACTACGACCCGACGGCGCGCCCGTGGTACAAGAGCGCCCTGGCGGCGGGCAAGCTCACCGTCACCAAGCCGTATGGCGATTCGTCGACCGGCATTCCGTATGTCGCCTTCACCGCACCGATCCTGCGTGACGGCCAGACCACCGGCGTGGTCAGCGGCGCCGTGGCGCTCACCGGCGTGCAGGACATCATCAAGGCGGTGCATCCCACGCCGTCGAGCCTCGCGCTGGTGGTGGCGAGCGACGGCCAGGTGATCGCTCACCCGGATAACAAGTTCTCGCTCAAGCCGTCAACGGACGTGGCGCCCGCGCTCACCGCCGACTCGCTGCCGGGCATGGCTGCCGACGGCGCCGCACCGGTCGCGATGGACCTCTCCGGCGCACCCAAGCTGCTCAAGGCCAAGCGCATTCCGGGCACGGACTGGTATCTGGTGGTGGCGCTCGACCGCACGGAAGCCACGGCGGGCCTGACACATGTGCTGGGCGCAACGGGTATCACGCTCGTGGTGCTGACGTTGATCGCACTGGTCATCGCCTCCATCTTCACGTCGCGCGCGTTCAAGCGTCTGTCGATCGTGCGCGACGCCATGGACACCATCGGCTCGGGCGACGGCGACCTGACGCAGCGTCTCGATGTCATCGGACAGGACGAGGTGGCGCAAATCTCGAAGTCGTTCAACGCATTCGTCGACAAGATCAGCTCGGTGATGCTCGATGTGCGCTCGGGCGTGTCGTCGATGACATCGGCCACCAGTGAGATCGAGATGGGCAACCGCGATTTGTCGCAGCGCACGGAAGCTTCGGCGGGGTCGTTGCAGGAGACGTCGTCAGCGCTCACGGAGATGACGTCCAGCGTCAAGCAGACGGCCGAGACCGCCGAGCATGCCACGCGCCTGGCCAACGAAGCGAGCGCCGCCGCCGCGCGTGGTGGTCAGGTCGTCACCGATGCGGTCGGCACCATGGCGGCGATCACGCAGTCGTCGGAGCGCATCACGGAGATCATCAGCGTGATCGACGGTATCGCGTTCCAAACCAACATCCTGGCGCTCAACGCAGCCGTGGAGGCCGCACGTGCCGGCGAGCAGGGACGTGGCTTCGCCGTGGTGGCGGGTGAGGTTCGCACGCTGGCCCAGCGCAGTGCGGCGGCGGCACAGGAAATCAAGACGCTGATCGAGACGTCGGTGCAGAACGTCAAGAGCGGTACGGAGCGGGTGCAGGCGGCGGGCACGACGATGAACGAAATCGTTGACGGCATTACGCGCGTGCAGCGTCTGGTGAGCGAGATCAACGGCGCCATGACCGAGCAGAGCACGGGCATCAGCCAGATCGACCGCACGGTCTCGGAGATGGATCAGGCCACGCAGCAGAACGCCGCGCTGGTGGAAGAATCGGCGGCCGCGTCGGCCATGCTGAGCGAGCAGGCGCGTATGCTGGCGGAGACGGTGGCGCGCTTCCGTCTGCGCGACGGGCAGCACGCGGCGCCGCACGCGCCGTCGTTGTCAGTGGTCGGGTCGATGAAGCGTCGGGCGGCTTGAAGCGCGGCAACGGCCGTTCACAAAACGCGATTTTCCCGTTACAATCTCGCTCCCCTGCCCAGGTGGCGGAATTGGTAGACGCACTATCTTGAGGGGGTAGCGCCGAGAGGCGTGCGGGTTCGAGTCCCGCCCTGGGCACCAGGCATTCAAAAGGCAGATGAGCGCGAGTTCGTCTGCCTTTTTGTTTTGCAAGCCTGCTTCACTGACGCCCGGCGGACGTTAGCTGCGCGTGACGGTTCCGGCGTTCCCACGCGCATGGAGCGTCTTCTTCGAGAGGCGATATTCGTGCCACGTCAGTGCAATGATGGCAATGTCGAGTGCCGAGAGGACCAGCAGCCACGGCGAATGGGTGAACGTGAATCGGTAGAGCTGGTAGACAACGAACAGGGCGAACGCGACCATCGAAACGGGGAAATACCAGAGCTTGTCGCGCAGCAAGCCGATGATCAGCCATAACTTGATCACACCGTGCGCGAGCAGGTAAGCCGCCGCGAATTTCTGCGAGCTGACGGAAAGATGCTGCACCGTATGCAGCAAAAAGCCGGCGACGACATCGTGCGGATCTTCCGCCATCTCGTTCCCTGTCACCCAAAGCACGATCGACAGCAGAAAATGCCGAGGGATAAAGTACGCAACAATGCCGCCGACGATCTCCGCCAGCGCGAAGAGCGCCTTTATCCACAGGCTCGCCTCGAAGATGAAATGGAGCCGTTTCTCGTAGACGTCGGACAGGCCCGTCACGCCCCGCCCCCCTCACGCGCATCGGTCGATGCGCCCGGCACGACGACAGTCACACTCAGACCGGTTCGGGCGCGCTCATCCGCGTAAGCGAGACGAACATCGGCGCCGGCCTTCTCTGCAATGGCCTTCACGATCGACAACCCAAGGCCCGATCCCACTTCGCTGGTTCCCAGCCCCCGGTAGAAAGCATCGAAAACACGATCGCGCTCCTTCGGCGCGATCCCTGGACCGGTGTCCTTGACGCGCAGAACGGTTTGCCCGTTGCCCGACGCGAGCACCATGTCCACACGCCCCCCGGCCGGCGTATAGCGAATCGCGTTGTCGACCAGATTCTTGATCAGCATGCTCAGGTCCGCCTCGCTCATCGGGAGCGACGCGTCCTCAGTCGCTTCGATGCCGAGGTCGATGCCCTTCGCTTCGGCCAGCGGGTACAGCGTTTCCAGCGTCTCGCGGAACACCCGCAGGACGGAGTCGGTGGTGGCATGCCCGTCGCTCTGTGTTGCCTGCACGCTGGACAGCGTCAGCAGATGCTCGAGCATGTGTCGACCGCGCTCGATGCCCTGGCGCAATTCCACCAGGCGCTCCCTGGCCGTCGCGGACATATCCGCCTCGGCAAGTCGCTCTGCCTGAAGCGAAAGCGCCGTCAATGGTGTGCGTAATTCATGCGCGGCGTCGGCCACGAAGCGGTGCTGCGCATCGACCGACGTCGACACGCGCGACAACAGGTTGTTGATGGCACGCAGAAACGGACGAATTTCGTTCGGCAGATGCTCAGTCGACACCGGATGCAGCTCGCTGTATTGACGCCTGTCGATCTCGCTCGACAGGCTCGCCACCGGCCGGAATATCCTGCGCACCAGCCAACCGACCACCAGCAGCAACACGGGAACGAATGCCACGAGCGGCATGATGGTCCGGATCGCGCTGGTCCGGGCGATCTGGTCGCGCACGTCCGTCTCTTGCGCCACCGCGATGCGCGCGCCGGATTGCAGCGTCTTGACCAGCACCCGATACGGCTCTTTGCCCACGGTGACGGTCGACAGGCCGTCGGCCATCGTTACCGGCAGCGACAGCGGCAGCTTGTCGTCGCCGTCGCCCGCGCCCGGACGCGTTGCCACCCCGAGCGGCTGAACGACCACGCGTGCCTCTTCCCCACTCGCCTGCGGCGCCTGGGGCGCCTGAAGATTGCGAAATTCGCTGGTCTGCAGATGGTTGTTATCGACGAGGGCCGCGACCTGACGCAGCACGTCGTCCTGCAGCTCATGGGCTTCGTCGAACGCCGCGGCGAAGGAAATGACCCCGGCGATCACGGCAAACACGAGGATCGCCACCGAGAGCCACAAGCTCAGGCGCAGGCGAATGGAATCGCTCAATCGCCCTTTAATACCATCCATCCCGCTCCCCTCACGTTTTTTATGATGCTCGAACCGAGCTTCTTGCGAAGCGAGTGAATGAGAAATTCGATGGCGTTGCTCTCGACCTCGTCTCCCCACCCGTAAATCCGGTCTTCCAGATCGCTTCTGGACAGGATGGCACCGGGCCGCGTCAGCAACGCCTGCAGCAAAGCGAACTCCCGATTCGACAATTGCACCGGCGCAACGTCCGACGTATGGGCTTTCCGGGTACCCGGATCGAGCGTGACGATGCCGTTCGACATGACCGGCAGCGCCTGTCCCGCCTGACGCCGCATCACGGCCCGGATTCGGGCGAGCAATTCCGCCATTTCGAAAGGCTTCGGCACGTAGTCGTCAGCGCCGGCGTCGAGACCCTTCAATCGTTCCGGCAACGTATCGCGCGCCGTGACAATAATGATCGGAACCTGATGGCCTCGCGACCTCAGGCTTTGCAACACCGCATGACCATCTTTGCCCGGCAGGCCCAGATCCAGCAGTATCAGGTCGTAATGCTGGCAGTCGGCTGCCGCCAGTGCCGCCGGTCCGTCGGTGACCCAATCCACAGCGAATGTCGCGTCCTTGAGCGAATCGCGAACGACACTGCCGATCATCGGATCGTCTTCGACGAGCAAGATGCGCATGCCATTTCCTTTCTAGCGACGGATCAGTGCGCTTTCGCCGCGGCGCGCTGCCGGAACAAGAGCAGACTCGTCAGAATAAATGCAAGCAGGGCAAACGACGCCGAGTACCGGCTCAGGGCAAGCCCACCTGCGCTGACCGGCTTGTCCAGGAAATCGCCGACAACGGCACCCAACGGACGCGTCAGGATGAAGGCTGCCCAGAACAGGAAGGTGCGCGACGTCCTTGTCCACAAATACGCACCGACGAGCACCAGCAGGAGCGCTCCGAACACCACCGCCGCGCCTGTATAGCCAAGCCCTGCCGTGTCCGCCGTCCAGTCACCCAATGCGGTGCCCAGCGTCTGCGAAAACATGATCGTAACCCAATAAAACGCTTCGGCCTTGGGCGAGTGGATCGAATGCACGGACACGGAGCCCATCGTGCGGTACCAGAGCCAGAGCGAGCCGAGCAACAAGGCGAGCAGGATCGACGAGCCCCCGGCGTAGCCGATGCCCAGCGACCGATCGGCGAAGTCAGCGAGCGTGGTCCCGACCGTCGTCGTGGCAATGATCGTCACCCAATACAACGCGGGTGAAAATGCCTTGGCGCGAATCTGCGCCGAGACGGCAATGGCGAACACCACGGCAAAAATCGCGGTGCCGACAAGGTAGCCGAGGTTCATCGACATGGAGACGGCATCGCCCCCGGTCTCGCCCAAGGTCGTGGCGGCGATCTTGATCACCCAGAAGAGGAGTGTGACCTCGGGAACCTTGCTTAGCGTTTTCTGTACGTTGGCATTCATGTTTGGGGATGTCATGGAAAGATTCAGACTCGCTGACGTGCCGCGGCGCGCTCGGCGATGGAGAGATACAAGACCAGCGCGAAGATTGCGGTCACGAATACGGCGCTGGTGCCGACAACACCCAGGCCCAGACCGCCATTGGATAAAGGTTGTGAGAGAAGATCACCACACGATGCCCCGAACGGGCGAGTCAGAATATAGGCGACCCAGAAAGTTGTGACAGCATTTCGATGAAACACAAATCTCGCCGTCGCCGCGACGCCGATCAGCGCACCGAACAACAGAGCGGAATTCGCGTATCCAAGATTGAGCCCCTCGGCTACCCAGTCGCCCGCCGCCGTTCCCAATGCGAAGGTGAGCAGAATCGCCGTCCAATAGAATAGCTCCCGCTTTATGTTGTCGATGGAATGAATCGACAAAGTACGCTCCTTCGCGTACCAGATTCCGAACGTCGTGAGCAACGCGGCCGAAAACGCAAGCGTCGACACCGCCAGCGGTACGCCAAGGTTGTCGCTCAAGTTGTCAGTAACGAGCGTTCCGAAAACACTGACAAATACGACGGTGCTCCAATAGCGCCATGGAATGTATCGGCGCGCATTGATTTGCAGTCCCAGAAAGATCGCCAGAAGCAAACCCATCACGGCAGACGTTCCGGTCAATCCGAACCCAAGATTGACGTTCAAGAAGTCGGCCGCCGTCTCTCCGACCGTCGTCGACATCATTTTGATGAGCCAGAACGTCAGGGTCACGTCAGGCACTTTGTTTAACCATACCGGGCTAGATGCATTGATGCGATTCATGCTTGCCTCCGGGTTCATTAGATAACATGTGAAGTGTCCAGTAAAACGCTTAGCTCACCCTTAGTCCGCCGCACGGCATGTTGCTCATGCCCGAACCCATCCACGTTCGATCAAACGCGCGAAAAGCTTCTGGTGAATCGCCATGGCCAGACGGTAGGCTGCTGTTCGAAGCCAGCGCATCTGCCGCGTGGCAAGCGAAGCGGAAATGCCCGCAACAACCGCCGATCCCGCCATATCCATCGGGTAATGCACGCCGAGGAAAATGCGTGCCCACGCCACGGGGAGGCCGAGCAGTGCGACCGCAATGCCCACCGTTCGGGTTCGGTTGTCCAACAGGAGCGCGCAGGCGACGGACCAGATCAGCGTGAGGTGATCGCTCGGAAATGAACTGTCTGCCGCGTGCGCCAGATAGGTGTGTCCGATGCCAACGACAAACGGTCGCGGATGTTGCCACACCCAGCCAATCGCCTGATTGACTGCGAGGCCGATGGCGCCGGCGATGGCGGCGGCAATCAGCGACCGGCGCTGCGCCTCGTCGGCGCGCAGCCACAACAGGCCCATTGCCACGGGCACCGTCAGAATCAAATACTGCGCAAAGAAAACCGCCGTGCCGAATACCGCGGGCGTGGGTAATGTCGACGCATTGAGCATGAGAAACAACGTGTCATTCAGGCGCTCCATGCGGCGTCTTCCTTGAAATGAGATGGCTTAAAGTGACGCGGGAATTCGCGTAAAACGAAGCCTAAGCCTTCTCACTTAGCCACGCATTAGAATCCGGGGCAAACTGAGCGGCTTCGGCGCAGTGATGGTCGCGGCGCATGACGGCCAGGACCCGCCGAAAACGCATTCGCCCGCGGCCACCGGGAACGATGGGCGGGCGAATGGATTCGACGGGTGGATTCGTGCGGCGCGACGGCGATCAGGCAGCGTCGCGCGAGACACAGCCTATCAACGGGTCGTGCTGGGCGCCGGCTGATTCTGCACGGGCAGCATCTTGTGCAAGGTGCCGTCACGCAGTACCCAGTGATGGTAGAGCGCCGCACAGATATGCAGCCCGATCGCGCCAAGCAATACATACGCGAGGAACGAGTGCACGTCGCCCATCGAGTGTCCGAACGACGAGCCCTGTGCCGACAAGGCAGGCAACGGCACCGCACCGAGCAACTTCAGCCCATAGCCCCGTGCCGAGGCGTTGATCCAACCCAGAACGGGTACCACCACCAACAGTGCGTACAAGCCCTTGTGCGCAAGGGAGGCGAACGTGTGCAAGATCGACTTCACGCCATTGACCGGGGTGCTGCGACAACGCGCCCACACCAGTCGAATGGCAGTGAGTCCCAGAATCGTGACGCCCAGCGAGAGATGCCATGCGACAAGTCCGATGGCGGGGGTGTTCCGCGTGATATCGGGCATCGCCAAGGCGACCACGAATTGCGCAGCCAACAGGGCTGCAGTAAGCCAGTGCAGATAGCGGGATGCCGCATCGTAACGGGTAATGGTTTGTTTCATCGAAGCCTCTTCGCCACTGATTGAAAACGTAATCCGGCTGACACGGTCGCCAAGCGCCGTGCCCCATGGATCAGAATTCTGGGGCGCGACACTTAGCGAAGACTTAGCAAGTGCGCATTTCGTCGCCGAATCGTCAATATCGATCGGCCAGACGCCGCGTGACGATTACGGATGCGCATACTGCCGCTCGATCGACGACTCACTCGCGACCTGCATCGTCGGAGCCCATGCCGCTTGCGTGCGGGCCGTCAGGTGAACCACAGGATAGGCGTTACGGGACTGCGTGAGCAAGCCGTGCTGCTCGGCGCGGCTCAGGCTTTGCTCGACGGCAAGCCGCGTGACGTGCATCTGCGAACGTGGGTTCATCGCGGTCTCGGGATAGACCGTGTCGTCTTGCTGCAACAGCCCATGCCTTTCCGCGTTCACGAGTTGCGCGTACACCTGCGCACGTGTGGGCGAAGAGGACTGAGCACCGCTGGCCATCACGGATTGGCTTTGCGCCGCTTGAGCGTTGATCTGTAGTGCACCAAGCAATCCCGCCACGGCGACGAGCGCAGCAACATATGAGGTCTTCATGATCGAACTCCTAAGGGTGACGATGGGTGTGAAGGGGCGATGACTCAGCCATCGCGCAACCTTCACATTGATCGTAGGCGTGCTGCCTTAGCGAACCCTTAGCGCGATTGCGCGTTGCCCCTCGGTCATTCGTCACACGCGCGTGAGTGCAGTTCAGCGCACGAAACGACGATTTCGCTACCGCTCGACGAGACGGCTGTGCCTGAACACAACGCCTTTGATCGCATCCAGAACGAATGCGAACACGGTCACGGCGACCAGGAGCATGCCGATGAGCGTTATCGGCACAGCCGCCATCAACGTTCCGCTCGCGGCCATGCCACTGACGATGACCACGGCGCTCACGCTCGCCACCACGAGGACCCGGCTGGGCGCCAGCGACCCTATCCGCCCGTCGGTGCGCAGCACATAGACGTTGGCCTGCGTCGTAAAGACCAACAAGAGAAATACCAGCGTCTGCATCTGCGCAGGATCCAAGCCGAGCCGGCTGCGCATCGTCGCGTAGAGCGACAGCGAGAACACCAGCGACACCGCCGCCAGAACGGCTGCCGCACCGATGAGTTGTCCCACTTGCCAGCGCTGCGGTCGGCTTGCTGGCAGCGTCCTGTCGGCGGCAATACTCATCGTGACAAAGTCATTCGCAAACAGCAGCAGCACGATCAACGGCGACGAGATCACGAAGCCGTGCGTGAACCACAGACCGAACGTCAGGAACACGACGATTTCCAGCGTCTTGACGACTTTATTGAGGATGTACGTCAGCATGCGGCGATGCACCTCCCGTCCCGCCGCGACCACCGACAATACGCCCTCCAGACCTGGATCGGTCAGCACGACGCCTGCCGCCGCCTTGGCCACATCGGTCGCGCTGGCCACGGCGATGCCGAGTTCCGCCTGACGCAACGCGGGAGCATCGTTCACGCCATCGCCTGTCATGCCGGTCACGTGCCCTGCCGCTTGCAGTGCGGCAACGATGGCGTGCTTCTCTTCAGGCAAGACGCGCGCAAAGATATCGCATTGCTCAGGATGACGCAGATCGTCGGTGTGCGCGGTACATACGCGCGCGCCAAGACCCAGCCGTAGTCCGATGGACTTCGCCGTTTCCAGCGCGTCGCCCGTGGCCATGCACACCCGCACCCCCAGGTTGCCCAGCTCGACGATGAGATCCCGGGCATCGTCTCTGGGTGGGTCGGACAGCGCCACGAGGCCCACCAGACGGACCGCGCCAGCGCCGCCTTGCGCAACAGCCAGCACGCGCGCGCCCGCGCCCTCGAGCAACTGCGCGGCATCGGTAATGGCGTCCGGTTGTGTGGGCGGCGCGGCGCACTGCGCAAGCACGGCACGGACCGCCCCCTTCAGCGCATACCATTCGGTGCCATCGACGAGATAGACACCCTCGCTGAAGCGCGTCGCGGGATCGAAAGGGCGAAAGGCTTTGCGCACAGGGAGCGCTTGCGCATCGGGTTGGTCGCGATGGGCCGCGAGAATAGCGAGGTCCAGGGGATCTTGCGAAGCGTCGTCGCTCGCCAGCGACGCGGCGCGCAGCACAGCGATGTCATCGAAACCGTCGAAGCCCGTCACTTTCGCTACCGACAACTCGTTCTTCGTCAACGTGCCGGTCTTATCGGAGAGCAACGTGTCCATCGCCGCGGCCTCTTCAACTGCCGGCAGTCTCGTGACCAGCACGCCTTGCCTGGCCAACGCGGCACTCGCCATCGCGGTGGCCAGCGTGTAGGTCGCCGGGAGCGCGACCGGCACGGACGCCACGAGCAGCAGCAACGCGAAGATCGCCGTCTCCGTCATGGGAAGTCCGTGCGTCACAGCATAGAGAATCACCAGGACCACCAGCACGGCGTCGAACGCGACGAGACGTTTGACGATCGCGAAAATGGTGCCCTGCATGTGACTCGGCGCATTTGAGGTGCGCACCAGTTCAGCGGTCCGGCCGAAGTAGGTGCGTGCCCCGGTGGCCGTGACCTCGCCACTGCCTTCCCCCTGACGCACGATCG
Organism: Pandoraea cepalis; assembly: GCF_902459625.1. Taxonomy (NCBI): domain Bacteria; kingdom Pseudomonadati; phylum Pseudomonadota; class Betaproteobacteria; order Burkholderiales; family Burkholderiaceae; genus Pandoraea; species Pandoraea cepalis. The sequence continues at coordinate 179,114 of NZ_CABPRY010000001.1, read as the reverse complement.
ACCCGGTGTAGGCCGGCTGCCCCGGACCGGCGCCGACGGCCAGCGACTCGCCCGTGAGCGCCGATTGATCGAGCGACACGGCGCCGTCGAACAACATGAGGTCGGCGGGCACGATGTCGCCGGCGCGCACGTGGACGACATCTCCCGGCACGAGTTGGGTGGCCGATAGCCGCATCCATTGCGCGTCGCGCATCACGCGCGCACTGACTTGCAACTGGCGACGCAGCAGCGCCAGCGCGTCCTTGGCGCGACGTTCCTGGACAAACGCGACGGCCGCATTGAAGGCCAACAGGAACAGGATGACGAGGGCCTCCTGAGGTCTGCCCAACGCCACTTGAAGCACAACGACCGCTTCCAGCATCCACGGCACCGGCCCCCAGAATTTTCCTGCGAACTGGCGCCACGCGGGGAGCCGCACATCCTCGATGACATTGGCGCCGAACCGTTGCAGTCGATCCTGCGCCTCGGGGGTCGTCAGCCCTTTCGCAGGGTCGGTGGGTGGCAGCGGGTCTTCCGCTTCGGGATGCATGGCAGATGACATAACCTTGGGAGGCGTACGCATGGTCGTTGTCCCGTTGGTGGCCCATCGCGTGCGCGACGGGCCTGCCCAGTCCCCGTCGTGCAGCGGGGACGTAATAGGAATCCTACGCCTTATTCCCGGGTTATCAGCGGGAGAACATCGACGTCAGTGCGACAGCACTTCCAGACGTACGCCATTCGTCTTCGGTCCGAATGCCCCGATGGAAATCATGACGATCACCATGCAGACCGTAATGCCGGTAAAGACGCCGGGCACGCCGAAGTCGCGCAGCAATGCCGCGATGAGAAAGCCGGAAAGCATGGCGCCCGCTCGACTGGCCGAATACACGATCCCGTTGGCGCGGCATCGGATCGCCGTCGGGAAAAGCTCGGCCTGATAGGCGTGGTAGCAAACGGAGATGATCTGGCCGAACAGGCTGATCACGATGCCGCACACGATCAGCCCCGGCACGCTGGTCAACCGGGCGAACGTGAGACCGAAGATCACGACGGCCGCAGCGGAGCCGACGATGAGCCACTTGCGCTCGATTCTGTCGGCGAAGAAGAGAGTCAGCGCCGGTCCGAGCGGTAGCGCAAACGCGATGATGAAGGAATACAGCAGGCTCTTCGTTACCGTAATGCCCTGACCGATCAACAGGGTCGGCACCCAGTTGGCGAATCCGTAGTACCCGATGGCCTGACAGAAGTTGAACGCGATCAGCATCAACAGACGCGAGCGGTACGGCGGCTGAAGCAGCTCGGCGAACGTCGCCCGGCGCTGCGGCGGCAGTTGGACGACGTCAGCCGGCGCCGGCAACGGCGATCCGGTTTCCTTCATCACGGCTCGCTCCATGTGCGAGACGATCGCGTCGGCTTGGTCGGCGCGACCATTCATGGCGAGCCAACGCGGGCTTTCCGGCACGGCGCGTCGCACAAACCAGACCAGCACCGCGCCCACCGAACCCGCGAGCACCACCCAACGCCATCCGTCGAGTCCGAACAGGGTGGTCGGCACCAACCAGTAAGACAACAGTGCCGCGACCGGCGCAGCCGCGAACATGACCATCTGGTTGAACGCCATCGCACGTCCGCGCATGTGTTGTGGCATCAGTTCGGTCACGTAACTGTCGATCGTGACGATTTCCACACCGACGCCGATCCCGGCGATGAAGCGCCAGATGATCAGCGACTCCGGTGAGTTCGACAGCGCCATGATGGCCGAGCAAACCGAGTACCACAGCAGTGAATACGTGAACACGACGCGGCGGCCGAAGCGATCCGGCAACCCGCCGAAACAGAACGTGCCGACAAACAAGCCGGCGAACGTCGCGGCAATGAAGCCGGCAATCCCGTGAAATCCGAACAGCGAATGGGTGGTGGCGCTCAGAAGACCGCTCTTCGCCATGCCGGGCGCAATGTACCCGGTGAAAATCAGGTCGTAGATTTCGAAGAAGCCGCCCAGCGAAATCAGCAAGACGAGCTTCCAGAGATAACCGGTAACCGGCAGCCGATCCATTCGGGCCGCGACTTCCGCGGCGGGGTGAATGTCGGCGGAAACGTGATTTGCTTCAGAGGGCGGTGCGCCCGCGGTCAGACCTGTTGTCATGCTTGTCTCCAGAGTGTCCATCGCGGCATGGGTCTTGTTATGGCGCCGCGACATCGTTTAAGCGCATATCACTCGCGTGCTTCGCCAGACGTGCGAATGCGCGGTTGCGGTTTCGTTAGGCGGCGACCCTGCGCGTCAGACGCCCGAGGATTTGCTGCGTGTGTTCACCGACTTTTGCGAGCGCCTGCCTGACGCCGGGACGGCGCCCGCCCAACGTGATCGGCAGTAGCACGACATCGGTGACGGTGCCGTCGTCGGTCTCCATCGGCGCGATGCCGCCGCTGGCGCGAAGATGGGGGTCGTCGAGCAACTGTTCGGGACGCACGATCGGCGCGAACGGAATGCCCGCCGCTTCGAGTCGAGGCATCAGCGCTTGCATGTCGTGGTGACGAAGCACGGCGCCGAGTCGCTCCAGCAGATGCGGTCGCACGGCGACGCGGTCGGCGTTCGTGGCGAATTGCGGTTCGGCGGCGAACTCGGGGCAGCCGAGTACATCGCAGAGCTTGAGGAACTGCTTGTCGCTAACCGCGCCGATGAAGAGCTGCTCGTCGTTGGCGAGCATGAACACGTCGTAGACGCTCCAGGCCGACACGCGGGCGGGCATCGGCGGAGGCGCTTCGCCCGTCATCGAGTACTGCTGCATGTGCTGCGAGCTGAGGAAAACGCAGTTCTCGAACAACGCGCTCTGCACCTCCTGGCCCCGGCCTGTCGCATCGCGCTCGCGCAGGGCGGCCAGCACGCCGATCGCGCCGAACATGCCGCCCATGATGTCGTTGACCGATGTGCCTGCGCGAAGCGGGCGGCCCACAGGGCCCGTCATGTACGAGAGCCCGCCCATCATCTGCACCACTTCATCCAGCGCCAGACGCTTCTCGTACGGCCCGGGCAAGAAGCCCTTGTGCGATACGTAAATGAGGCGCGGGTGTTCACTGGACAGTGTCGTGTAATCGAGGCCACACGACGCCATCAACCCGGGGCGGAAGTTCTCGATCACGATGTCGCACTCGCCAATGAGTTCGGCCGCCGTTGCTCGGCCATCGTCGGTATTGATGTCGATGACGACGCTTTTCTTGTTGCGATTGAAGGCGCGGAAGAATCCGATGCCCAACCCCGGCAACTTGCGTGTCTTGTCGCCGCCGGGTGGCTCGACCTTGATGACCTCGGCGCCCAGGTCCGCGAGAATCATCCCGCAGGTCGGGCCCATCACCATGTGGGTGAACTCAACGACTCGCACGCCGTCGAGCGGCAAACGATTTTCTTGGGACATCGTGGCAATCCTCAGGCAGCGGTCGGTAGCGTCTCGTGCGACGCGTCCGTCAATGGGGGCCGTCCGGCGCGCGCGAGCGCACCGTGGAATGTTTCACCCGGCAACCACGTGCTCAGGCGGGCGCGAAGAGCAAGGAGCGCATCGATATCGAGCCCCGTCGCAATGTGCATGTCATCCAGCATGAAGGCCAGATCTTCGGTGGCGGCGTTGCCGCTTGCGCCTGGCGCGTGCGGACACCCGCCAATGCCGCCAAGGGACGTATCGAAGCGATCGACACCCGTGCCGAGTGCCGCGATCACGTTGGCCAACGCCAATCCGCGCGTGTCATGGAAGTGACCGCACCACAGGCGCTCGCCGGCCAGCTTGCGCGCTTGCGTAAACAGCCGGCTCACCGCGCCGGGGCCGGCGTAACCCACCGTATCCGCCAGGCTGACGTCGTCGGCGCCGACGTCGAGCAACGCAGCGAGACAGCGCATCACGTCGGCTTCCGGCACGACCCCTTGCAGCGTGCAGCCGAAGGCTGTGCCCACGCCGCCCTCGATCTTTGTTTTGACGCCGGCGGCGTCGCGTGCGGCACGCATGCGCCCGACCTCCGCGATAACGTCATCGGGCGTTTTGCGCAGGTTGGCCAGGCTGTGCGCATGGCTCGCCGAGAGGGGAACGAGCAAGCGGTCGACACCGCAGGCCAATGCGCGCTCGGCGCCTTTCAGGTTCGGCACCAGTGCGCTCACGGACAAACCGGGCAGGGTGCGCGCGTGGGCCACGAGTGCGGGCGTGTCGGCGAGTTGGGGCAGACGCTCAGGGGGCACGAACGAGCCGACCTCGATTTCGCGCAGACCGGCGGCGTAGGCCGCGTCGATCCACTCGATCTTGCGTTCGGTGGGCAGCACGCTGGACAGGCTTTGCAGCCCGTCGCGCATGCCGACCTCGCGCAAGACGACTCGCGACGGATACAGGGACATGGCATCTCCAAAGTTATTGGTGCCGGTCAGATCACCCGGCTTTTGTGCTAACTTTAGTCATTCCTGAATGGAAATAAAGAGAAGAAAAGGCAGCCTAGGCATTCCATTCCGGAATGTCAGAATGGAGCCGACCGAGGAGGCGCTGTGCGCGACATTGATTTGAAGACCCTGCGCTTGTTCGTGGCCGTGTGCGACCACAACAACATCGGTCGCGCGGCGAGCGAGGCGCATATCGAGCCGTCGGCGATCAGCAAGCGAATTGCGCAGATGGAGTCGGACCTTGGCGTGACGCTGTTGACCCGCACGCGGCGCGGGGTACAACCCACGGCCGCCGGCTTGGCCGTGCTGGAGAATGCGCGCAGCGTGCTGTTCACGATGGAGCGAATCGCGTCCGACGCGGCGTCGTTCGGGGGCGGATTGAAGGGGCGGGTGAGCCTGTGTGCGTCCGCGTCGGCCATTGCGGAATCGCTGTTGGACGATATCTCCGACTTCATGTCGATCCCGGCCCATGCCGACATTCGGGTGGATGTCGAGGAGCGGCTGTCGGTCGATCTGGTGCGCCGCATTCGCGAGGGCGCCGCATCCGTCGGTGTCTGTTGGGACAACGTTGCGCTGGACGGCTTGCAGGCGGTGCCGTACCGCGAAGATTCGCTGGCCTTGGCGGTGCATCCGGCGCACCCGTTGGCCGGGCGCCGCTCGCTGTCGTTTCACCAATCGCTGGACTACGACCATGTGGGCATGCCCCCGGCGACGGCGGTGCATACGTTGCTGCAGCGAGCCGCCGCGAATGTCGGGCGGACCGTGACTTATCGCGCGGTGGTATCGAGCTTCGATGCGGCGTTGCGCGTGGTTGCCGCGAACCTGGGCATCAGCGTGATTCCCGCCGAAGTTGGCGAGATCTACCAATCCAGCATGAAGATCAAGACGATCCCGCTGACCGACAGTTGGGCTCGCCGACGCTTCATCATCTGCTATCGCGACTTCGACACGTTACCGCCCGCCGCGCAGCGAATGGTCGAACATCTGGTGGAGCGCGCTCGCGCCCAATCGTGACTATGCGACGGTATTTCCGGGGCGTCGCACAGTATTGGCCGGGTCGAGCGGCATGGCGCGGCGTATGATTTCAGTCATAGTCAGCGTGGCGTGCCGCCGGTAGACTTCGAATGCACTTTCGATTGGAGTTATCCATGAAACGCCCTTCACTGTTGTTGGTTGGGGCCGCGACCGCCGCCCTGTTCGGTGGCGCCGCTTTCTCATCGGTCGCCTTCGCCGACCTCGCCGCGCGCCAGGCGACGGTGGCGCAGCACGGGGCGGAGGTGATGCCGTTCTCGTTGGGCGCGACTACCCATGTCTTTACGAAAACGACCACGGGCGGCGTGCAGCAGGTTGTCACAAAGCATCGCGACCCGAAGCAGGTCGCGCTGATCCGCGAGCATATGACCGTCATCGCGCGCCAATTCGCGGCGGGCAACTTCGGGGCGCCCGAATCGATTCACGGCAGTGACATGCCAGGTCTACAGGTGTTGCAGGACGCCCCGCCGGGCGAACTCAAGGTCAGCTATCGCGACTTGCCGAATGGCGGTGAGATCGTCTATCGCGCGACCGAGCCGCGCGTGGTCGACGCGCTGCATGCATGGTTCGACGCACAGTTGTCCGATCATGGTCATGACGCCATGGCGGGACACGATCCCGGCATGATGCACCACCATCCGATGAACGCTTCGACGGCGAAGTAAGTCGCGCATACCCACCGGGACACGCATGGCCGATCTCTCCGATGCCCTCGCCCCCGGATCGGTGTCGTGTCCGCCAACGTGGCCGGACGCACTGCGCGAATCCGCCCGGTTGCGCCGGTACGAGGCTAACACTTACGTGTTCAAGCGCGGACAGCGGGTCGAGTCGGTGTATCTGATTCAAACGGGGCAGGTGCTGTTGCGACGTGACGAAGCGCACGGCGAATCCATCACGTTGCAAACCGGAGGGCCTGGCGATTTCCTGGCCGAGGCGAGCCTCTTCAGCTCGCACTATCACTGTGACGCGTTTAGCGGCGGTGCGAGCGAATTGCTGGCGTTTCCAGCGAAGGCCCTGCTGGCGTGTCTGCAGCGCGATGCCGGGTTTGCCATCGATTGGATCCGGCTGCTGTCGCGGCAACTTGTACGCAGCCGTGCCCGCGCGGAACGCCTGACGCTACGTTCTCCGCGCGAGCGCGTGCTGCATTGCCTGCGGCTGGAGTGCGACGATCAAGGACGGTTCAAACCACCCGGAACGCTCATGCAATGGGCCGCCACCCTCGGCGTCGCCCACGAAACCCTCTATCGCACGCTGGCGCAACTGGAACATGATGGGACGATTGTGCGCGACGGAGTCGAGATTCGGGAGGCCTCGCGTCGGAGTGAGGTCCCGACGAAATGAGAGGTCGCGGCTAGCCGTGCGGTTTGAGCTGCGTCGGCGTCTCGCCGCAGGCCGGTCCGATGAGGCGCTGGCCTGCGGCACCGAAGTCCTGGAGTCTGCAGTGGGCTCGATTTCCCGATGTTCAGAGACTGGCGAGTACCTGCCCGAGAAACTCACCAACGCGCGGGTGACAAGATTCGGCGAAGAACTCTTGAGGTGCCGCATCAACCAGAATGCGCCCACCGTCAATAAAGATGACACGGTCAGCCACCTTTCGGGCAAACGACATCTCGTGAGTGACACACAACATCGTCATTCCTTCCGCCGCCAGAGTGACCATCGTGTCGAGGACTTCCTTCACCATCTCCGGGTCAAGCGCCGACGTAGGTTCGTCAAAAAGCATCACTGCAGGATTCAGGCATAGCGCACGCGCAATGGCCACCCGCTGTTGCTGACCGCCGGAGAGTTGCGGCGGATACTTGCCCGCTTGACTTCCCACTCGAACCTTATTGAGCAGCGCCATCGCGACCTGCCTGGCCTTGGCGGCATCCAGTCCCCTCACCTTCATTGGCGCGAGCATGCAGTTCTTGAGCACGCTGAAATGCGGAAACAGATTGAAGCTCTGGAATACCATGCCGACGTGCCGACGGACATCGAGCGGCTTCTCGTATGGCGCCCCCGTCGCGGGGTCGCGAACGACGATGGTTCCGCCATCGATATCCTCCAGCCCGTTAATACATCGAATCAAGGTCGACTTCCCTGAGCCGGAAGGACCGCAGATGACAACCTTCTGCCCCGCGTAGATTTTCAGGTTGATATTCTGCAGGACGGTGTGCTCGCCGAACTTCTTGGTAACGTTGCTCAGCTCAACGACCGGGTGATGCGTTGCGTTCATTGCATATTCCTTGGGGGACATGGTCAGGCCGTCGCCTTTAGGGCTTCGCCGGAGGGGACTCGCATGGCGCTCGTCGTCTGGCGCCTGTGCCGCAAGTAATCGGAAAGTTCGGCAACCATCGAGCAGACAACAAAGTAGACAACGGCGGCGAATGTATAGAACTCAACGAGCTTGCCGTCGCGCTGGGCAATCTTCGACGCGGCGCCAACGAAATCCGTCAGCGACAGGACGTACACGAGCGACGTATCTTGGAAAAGGATGACGGCTTGCGTCACCATGATCGGCACCACGGCCTTGACTGCCTGCGGAACGATGATCAGTGAGAAGGTTTGCCAAGTGCTGAGCCCGAGCGCCTTCGCCCCCTCAAACTGCCCACGCGGAACGGCCAACAGGCCGGACCGAATGATTTCGCAGAAATACGCCGCTTCGAAAAGCGTGTATGTGACGAAAGCGGTCAACTGCGGACTGACCGAAATGGACATCCCGTTCGGTGAGAGGGTACGAAGCGCCACCGGCACAAGAAAGAAGAACCAGAACAACACCATGATGAGGGGAATGGAGCGCATCACCGTGACGTAGGCCCAGATGATTTTACTCAGCACGGGCACCTCAATATGGCGAACGACCGCCATGGCGGTACCGATGACCAGTCCCCCGGCAAAGGCGACGAGCGTCAGCTGCAGCGTGAAAACCATGCCTTGGCCGAGATAGGGGAGCGCAGCGACAATGGCTTCGTAGTCAAACGTCATGACAATGACTCCGTTACGGGTGCCAACGCCGACTTTTTCGTCGACGAGAATCTGCGGATGACCAATTCGGCGACACCGTAGATAAGCAGCGAAAGGACGAGGTACGTTACGGTGACGACGCTAAACGACTCAAACGTTCTAAATGTGAATTCGTTCATTTGTTGCGCTTGTGCCGTCAGTTCCAACAGCCCGATGGTCATCGCCACCGACGTGTTCTTGAGCAGTGCAAGCGCCTCGCTCGTCAACGAAGGGGCCATCGTCCTCAGCGCTTGTGGAATCAGAATCAACGCGTACGTTGTGAAGCTCGACAAGCCCAACGCAAACGCGGCCTCTCGCTGACCTTTGGGCAACGACTGAATGCCGGAGCGAATCTGTTCGGCGACGCGAGCGCCTGTATAGGTGCCGACGGCTACCAGCGCAGGTACGAAACTCCCCCAAGGCGGAGGCATCTGCTTGAGTGCCGAACCCAGGCTGACGGGCAGCAACTCGGGAAGCACGAAATACCAGAGAAACGCTTGCATCAGGAGCGGTACATTGCGAAATACCTGAACGTAGGCGCGCGCGATGACACGGAACCCAAGACTGCGTGCGGTCCTGCCGCTCCCTACGACGATGCCGAGGACCGTAGCAATGACAGCGCCGCCTAGCCAAAGAAGCACGGTCCATTCGAGTCCGGACAGGAGCCAGTCGATATACCGGCCTCCGTCGATGGTGGTTTCAAAAAGCAATTCCATGGATGACGTAGCAAAATGGGGGCAGCGCTCGCTGCCCGTTGGCAATGTCTGTCAGGAGGGAACCTTATCGCTCGGGGATGTGACCCGAGCCTTCAGGTCCTGACTCATCGGAAAGTTAAGTTTGATGCCACGCGGGGGAATCGCGTCTTCAAACCATTGCTTGTAGATGCGGTCGAATTCTCCGGAAGCCATAAGCGATTTCAGCGTGTCATCCACGACCTTCTTGAACGCAGGGTCATCTTTCGCGATCATCAGACCGTAATATAGCGAGTTGTACGATTCCGGCAGGAAGGTGTAAGCACTCGGATCCTTGGCGTCAGCCTTCTTCGCGGCCAGGAGGATGTCGTCCTCGATGAACGCTGCTGCGCGACCATTCTCCAGCACGAGCATCGACTCTCCGTGGTCATGCGCCGGAATGTATTTCAGGTTCAGGTGGTTCTTCTGGCTGATTTCCTTCGCAAACTCCAAGGCGTTGGAGCCTTGCGTGTAGACGACGGTCTTGCCCTTCAGGTCGGCAGCCGTCTTGATGCCGGAATTTGCCTTCACGAGCCAGCGTGTGTGGCTCACAAACGTCGCGACGGAAAAGCCCACCTGCTTTTGTCGGTCCAGGCTATTGGCCGTGCTGGCGCATTCGATATCGACGTTCCCGTTGTTCACCAGCGCGATTCGATTGGCCGACGTGACAGGTACGTTCGTGATTTTCAACGAGGACATACCGAGCGTTTGCTTCACTCTATCCGCAATCTTGTGGCACAGATCAATGGAAAAGCCAACGTAGTTCTCCTTTTGGTCGAGGAATGAAAACGGTACGGACGCATCCCGTACGCCGAGACGGATTTCACCGGTGCCCTTGATCTTCGCCAGCGTGTCAGCCGCCTGCACGTTGCTGACCAGGACGAATGCGCTCGCCGCGACAAGAATCACCTGACTAACTCGTTGCAACATACCCCGAACTCCTTTTGACTGAGGCCTCATCGACCCGTTAAGTGATAAACGCCGGATAGGGCGTAAATGCACTCTAGGCAGTCAAAAAATAGAAAAAAAGGCGGTCATTTCTTTCCGAATAAGAAAGAAAATCTTCCCTTTCAAGTCGATCGGCGGAGGATTCGGGGCGAAAAGAACTGCGGGGAAATGGGTAGAAAGGCGCACCAGCCGTGGCCCGCAGGATAGCTGCGTGCGTTTGAATTCGGTCGATGGATACGCGCTTATCAAGCGTCGTCGCGGCGCTCAGACAGACGCCATGTCCGGGAATGTACCGACGCCATAGACCAGCTCCGCGCCACCGCTCGAAACCTCGTTCGGCAGGATGTTCGCGATCAGACGAACTGCGTCGCTGCATTTTGCAGCGCGTCCAGCACGGCGGCCACCGCCGGACGCTTCGCGACACCTCTGGGCGAGGCAACGAATACCCGGCGATTCAACACAGGCGCAAGCGGGATGATAGACAGATCGGCATCGAGTTCCGCATGTTTGAGCGCCAAGCGCGGGAGCACGGCGACCACGCAACCTGTTCTCACAAGTTCCAACGTCACTGCTGTATTGCGACTGCTGGCCGTGACCCTGGGCGTGAACCCGGCCGCATAGCAGGCGTTCAGGATGAACGTGTGGTACGTGGATGCGGATTGGTTCAGCGCCCATCTCTCGTGAGCCAAGTCCGCCAACTGGATGGACTTTCTCGAAGCCAGCTTGTGCGACGCCGAAACGACCGCGTCGAAATGATCCACGCATAGCGCAATGAATTCGAGCGCATCTGCCAGCGATTCGGCGTTGACCAAGTCATCGACGATCGCGATATCGGTTTGCTTTGCCGCAGCGGCGCGCAGCCCCTCCGACGGTTCCAGTTCCGTAAAGATGACGTTGAGCTTCGGGTGTTGCTCCACCAGTTGATGGATTGCACGTGGCACCACGGTACTCGCTAGCGAGCCAAACGCCGTCAGCCGCACCTCGCCCGATACCTCGATATTCGCGGCAGCGACTTCCGCCTCGATCTCCTCGACCATCGCAAACAGGTCGGTCGATCGAGCCACCAGACGGCGGCCTGCGGGTGTGAGTTGAACCCCGCGTCCAGAGCGCTCGATCAGCACGGTTTCCAGGTCGTCTTCAAGTTGCGCCAGTTGCTGCGATACCGCCGGCCTGGTCAGGTGAACCGCTTCGGCGACGGCGGAAATCGTGCCCAACACGGACAACTCGTGAAGCAATCGCAAACGTCCCAAGTGAAGCATCGTTCTGTCTCCCTGCCAAGAAGGTACGGCACCTAATGGTAAGCAATATTTACGCATACCGTCAAAAAGTGTCGTCTTTTTTTTCTTAATTTGTCTACCTATATTTCACTTCACCGAGATTCCGCTCGCGACGATGGACGGGGCCCCCCCCTGAATGGCGTGAGCTTGCGAGCGGTGCCCAACGCACCGCATCGGCCCTTACAACCCGGTCTTAGATGGAGAAAGTGGAAATGAAGATTGCATTCATTGGTGTTGGACGCATGGGGGGACGCATGGCCGCCCGCCTACTCGCAGCCGGCCATGAGGTTCGTGTGTATGACCCGAGTCAGGCTGCCGTTGACTCGCTGGTTGCCCAGGGTGCATCCGGCGCAAAAAGTCCGGCCGATGCCGCGCGCGGCGCCGAGCGAATTCTCCTGAGCTTGCCGAGCCCCAAAACCCTGCGCGATGCCGTGATGGGCGAGACAGGCGTACTCAAAAGCGCAGTCGATGGCGCCATCATCGTCGACTTCAGCACTGTCGATCCTGCCACCACCAAGGAGATCGCGGAAGTTGCTGCCAAGCAAGGCGTGTACTTCGTCGACGCACCGGTCAGCGGTGGCGTGCTGGGCGCGGAGAGCGGCAAGTTGGTCCTCATGGTTGGAGCGACGGCCGAGCTGCTGCAAAAGCTGCAACCGGTGTTCGACGTTCTCGCCGGGCGCGTGGTGCATTGCGGACCGACAGGCGCGGGGCAACTGACCAAGCTGAGCCACAACCTGCTCACCGCCATCAATACCGTGGCGCTGGGAGAAGTACTCACCGCAAGCGTCAAGGCAGGCGCGAACCTGGAAGTGCTGTGCGAAGTCCTGTCGGCAGGTCTGGCCGGCAGCAAGATGCTCGATTACCTGCCGAAGACCTTGTTCACGGCGGAGCGCCCCGCGAACTTCGCCATCGACCTCATGCACAAGGACATCAAGCTGTGCCTCGACGAGTTCTCGAATCTCCCGATGCCGCTTGGTCAGTTGGTGCTCCAGACCTACAACGCAGCCCGAGCGAAGGGGTTGGGCGGCAAGGACTCCACCAGCGTCAATGAAATCTACGAAGCGTTGATGGGTGTGCGTCTGAGCCTGCCGACAGCGAAATAAGCCCCCGTACTCGACAAGGAAATTCCGTGAACACTCACACCGACAACCTCACCCCCGAAGTCGTGTTGCCGAACGCCGGCATCACCGGTTTGCTCGTCAACGGCGAATGGCGTAAGCCGGCCAACGGCAAGACGCTCGACGTTGAAAACCCTTCGCGTCGCACTATCTTGGCGACCATCGGTGCCAGCGACGCCGATGACGTAGCGGCTGCCGTGGCAGCCGCCAGCGCGGCCTTCCCGACGTGGCGCCGCATGGCGTCGCGCGCACGCGGTGCGCTACTCATCGAACTGGGCAACCGCGTGACGGCGAACGCGGAAGAAATCGCGCGCGTTCTTGCCGCAGAAAGTGGCAATGCACTGCGCACGCAAAGCCGCCCGGAAGTGTTGGGGGCTGCCGAAGTCCTGCGCTATTACGGCGGCGTCATTGCCGAGCAAAAGGGCGAAACCTTACCGCTCGGTCCGGGAATATTCAGCTACACCACACGTGAGCCGCTGGGCGTTGTCGGCGCCATCATCCCGTGGAACTCGCCGGTCGTTCTGGCTGCCGTCAAGATCGGCATGGCGCTCGGCACCGGCAACACCCTGGTGCTCAAGCCGGCGGAAGACGCGCCTCTCGCCGTCATCAAGATTGCCGAGCTGGCCACGGACCTGTTCCCTGCGGGCGTATTCAATGTCGTCACGGGGACGGGCATCGATGCGGGTGCGCCGCTATCGGCACATCCGCATGTCGCGAAAGTGTCGTTCACAGGGTCGCTCGAAGTCGGCAAGTTGGTCGGCCGTGCCGTTGCCGATCGTATCGCGCGCTCGACGCTTGAGCTTGGCGGCAAGAGCCCCTGCATCGTGTACCCGGATGCTGCTACGCCGGAGCATATCGACGCAACAGTGACGGGCATCATCAACGCCATGCGATTCGCTCGCCAAGGCCAGTCGTGCACGGCAGGCTCACGCCTCTATGTCCACACCAGCGTGTGGGAACCGGTCATGACGAAGCTCGTCGCCAAGGTGAAGGAAATGAAGATTGGTGACTCGCTCGACGAGACCAACGACATTGGCGCCATCATCAACGCCGAGCGTTACGCCGAAGTGCGCGCCTTTATCAAGGAGGCCATCGACAATGGCGCCAAGGTATTGACCGGATCCTTGCCGCCGACCGTCGAGGAAGCCAAGGGCTTCTTCCCTGAACCCGTGATTTTCGCCGGCGTGGATAACCGCTGGCGTGTTGCCCGTGAGGAGGTCTTCGGTCCGGTGCTCGTCGCCATCGAGTGGTCGGATGAAGAAGAAGTGCTCAACTGGGCAAACGACACGGTGTACGGTCTGGCCGCCTACGTCTTCACCAACGACCTCACGACGGCGCTTCGCGCGACAGAGCGCATCGATGCGGGTTGGCTCCAGGTCAATCGCGCCGGCGGACAGATTCCCGGCATGTCATACGGCGGCGCGAAGCAAAGCGGTATCGGCGCCGAGTACTCGATCGAGGGGGCGCTCGAGGCCTATACGGCCCGCAAGAGCGTGACCATCAACGTATAACTAGAAATAAGCGTGGCGGTCCGGCAACGACCGGGCCGCCGTTGTGAGTTTGGTGACAGGCGAGGTTCATCGTGACGACAAATCTCAACATCGCGGCACATGCACAGAGCGACGGTGGGCACAGGGTGTCCACCCGAGCAGCATTCAGCTCTTTCATTGGAACAACCGTCGAGTGGTACGACTATTTCCTCTATGGAACGGCGGCTGCATTGGTGTTTCCAAAGGTCTTCTTCAACGACCTATCTCCGGAGCTCGCGACGTTGGCGTCGATGGCTTCGTTTGCAGTGGCATTCATCCTGCGCCCCTTGGGAGGTATGGTCATTGGTCACTTTGGCGACCAAACCGGCCGCAAGAAAATGCTGCTCTTCACGCTCCTGGTGATGGGGCTTTGTACCGCAGCCATCGGCTTTTTACCAACCCAAAATGCCATCGGCCACTGGAGCCCCGCACTCTTGATCCTGTTACGTGTGATCCAGGGTTTCGCCCTCGGTGGAGAGTGGGGAGGCGCTGCGTTGATGTCTGTCGAGCACGCCCCCGAAGGCCGGCGCGGATTGTTCGGCAGCACGATGCAGATGGGTGTGCCCGCGGGACTGCTCGTGTCCAGTGGCGCCTTCGCGATTGTCTCATCGCTCCCCGACGACCAGTTCTTCACCTGGGGATGGCGCATCCCGTTCATCTTGAGCCTGGCGTTGCTGGCGGTGGGTATGTACATCCGCTTGCAAGTGACGGAGCCTCCCGCCTTCGAGAAGGTGCGAAGCGAGGGCAAGGTATCGCGCGCGCCGCTGCTTGAAGTGTGGCAAAACGAAAAGAAAAAGACACTCATCATGGTCTTTTTCCAGACGGTCGCGAACGTCGGATACTTCCTGATTACCGTCTATGCGCTGACCTACATCACCACCACGCTTCACCTGCCTCGTAGCGTTGCGTCGACGGCACTGCTGATCGCTGCGGCGGTGGACTTGGTCATGCAACCGTTCTTCGGCTGGCTCTCGGACAAGTGGGGACGCCGCATCGTGTATGGCATCGGTACGGTCTTCTTCGGGCTGTATGCATTCCCCATGTTTTGGCTGCTCGATACCGGCAATCCCACACTGATTAGCGTCGCCATCTCGTTGGGTCTTGGCATTGGTCACGCGGCGACTGGCTCGTTGCACGGGGTGATTTACGCGGAGCAGTATCCGACACGATATCGCTTCTCGGGCTCTTCAACCGCGTATCAGTTGTCGGGAATCATCTCGAGTGCGCCGACACCGCTCATCGCAGCGTGGCTGGTGTCGCGCACCGGTAGCTCCGCCGCAGTCTCGTGGTATGTCGTGGTCGCCGCCGTTATCTCGATGATCTGCATCTTGATGGTCAAAGAGACCTACCGCGCCCGCATCGACCAGTGACGGGAGATATCGTGACACCGCTGCCCAATCAAATTACCGGCGAGCGCATCGACCGCCTTATGACGGTCGAGATTCGACCGATGTCCGGTGGCTTGCCGCCCGGCTACGTGGTTCCGATGTACGCCATCTGCCGATCACATCATGGTGAGCCGCTCAGCTCATTGGCGGCGCGCCGCCTCGCCGACGTGCTCTCGCACGGCGACACGGTCTTTATCGCCACCGGCGCCGGAACCGCGCCGAAACTCCCCCAGGGGGAGACGGACGGCCCTGTTGGCGCCGCAGTCCTCGCGCGGGCCCTGATGCTTGGTTATGGCGCTCGCATCGTGATGGTGACGGAAGAAGCGCATTCGGCCCCGGTGGAGGCCGTAGCAAACCTCGTGAATGCCGATTTACCCGACTGCGCCCCCATTCAGACCGTTTGCTTTCCCCTTGGGAAGTCGGGCGGCGAGCGCTATGCACAAGCGCTGATGAATACGCATCGACCTCGGGCCGTCATTTTCGTCGAGCGAGACGGACCAAACGTCGAGGGCTTCTTCCACGGTGTTCGGGGAGATTGCCGACATCCGGACGACGTCGGTCACGTCTATCTTCTCGCCGATATGGCGAGAAAGGCAGGCGCCTTGAGCATCGGCATCGGCGACGGCGGAAACGAGGTTGGCTTCGGTGCAGTTCGTGATGCCATTACGGCAGCACACCCTTACGGTGGGCGTTCCCTCGCCGGTCACGCGTCGGGGGTCGTGACCGTTACCGCCACGGACGTGGTGGTCAGTGCATCGGTATCCAACTGGGGGGCTTACGCGGTCGCAGCTGCGCTCGCGTGGCAATCCAATCGTCCCGAACTATTGCATTCGCCGGCCTCCGAGTTTCAGCTCATCGACGCGACCGTAAAAGCGGGGGCTCGAGACGGGGCGACCTCGCTTGCCGAAGCGGCGGTCGATGGCATCGACTGGGAAGGCCACGCGGCGTTTGTCGCGCTCCTTAGGAGCGTTATTTCCGTTAATCGCTGACCGATAAGGAACCCGTCGTCGCACTACGGATTGAGCGACGACGGGATAAACAAAGGTGACATCAATGAGTAGCGTCAACATCGAACGGCATTCCGTCGTCGCATCTGCCATAAAGACGGATAGTTTTGGAAACCCCATTGACCCGACGGTGGGCTTCGCGCGTGGCTCCATCATCAAATCCAGTATCGAAGAAGCCCTTCGTCTTCGACACGGCCAACACATCGCAGCGCAGCGGGTACGACTGCTGGGGTCTGAGTCGATTGGCGTGTTCACAGGCAACCAACGCGACTTTCCGATCGTTCCCGACGACATCGCAACGTTGTGCGAGGAGTGGGTGGGTCCCGGGCTCGCGGCAGAAGAGTTGCGCCAAGTCGCCATCGGTCATATGGGCGGTCGCTCGGCTGACGCGGTTGCGACCTTCAATCGCACGAGTGCCGGCATCATTGCGACTATTGCGGCGTTGGCCGGCGGCTTGCCGGTGGTATCGGTCGTTCCGCCGGGCGGACGTTCGCACGCCTCTGTCGTTCGCGGCGCCAAAATTGCCGGCGTGCCTGTGGTCGAGGCTCAGGGCGACAAGGATTGGCAGGGCGCCATTAACGAGCACCGCCCGGCACTCGTCGTCATTACCACCGTGACCAGTAGCCTGGAGCGAATGCAAGACGGCGTTACCACGCAAGTCATCCAATATGCCCACACCTCAGGCGCAAAAGTATTTCTCGACGAAGCCTATGGTGCCCGCCTGCGTACGGTCCTCCATCGCGGGCAGTTGAGTCTGCAGTTAGGCGCCGATATCTCCATCACGAACTGCGATAAGGCGGGTCTGTCTGGCCCGCGCGCCGGCGTGTTGGTCGGGCGAGCCGACCTGGTCACGGCCGCCGGTGCCAAGGGCGCGGAGTTTGGCATGGAGGCGCGCGCGCCGATCACCGCTGCGGTACTTCGCTCGCTCAAGAAGTATGAGCCTGACGACTTGCGCAAGGAAGCGGAGGCCGGCCAGAAGCTCGCCGCAGTGCTGGAGGAGACGCTTGGACGGGACCTCGTCCAGCGAAGCGACCTCGGGCCCATGGTCGAAGAAGACGCCGTCCTGCGCGTGCTGTTACGCATGGCGGGCAAAGATGGTTCGACACCGGTCGTGGTCCCGTGCGAGGCGACTTCGGCACTCGGGATGATCCTCTTGCAAGATCATGGCGTGCTGACGGTCAACACGCACGGCCAGCCTGGCGCGCGCGTTTCGCTGCGCCTGAAACCCACGCTTGACGCATTGGATCGCGTTGGCGGATTTGACGCGGTGGTTCATGCGGTTATGGATTCGCTGGAAAAGGTCGCGCAAGTCATAGGCGACCGCGCCGCCATTTCGCAAATCATCATTGGTAAGTGACTATGTCGACGGCAAATTTCTCTGCAATTGATAATCGCCTGGATGCTCTGGTCTCGCTTGACCTGGGCGGTCGCGGCGTCGAACACCTTTACACAGCCGCGCGTGAGCGTCAGGGAGGCTCGTTGGTGGGCGCGGCGGCGGATGCGTTGTCTGCCATTCCTGAGCGCTCGAACGTTTTTGTAACGACCGGTTCCGTGTCTCGCGCCTGGATTTCTCCCACCATCGGGGAGAACGATGGGCCTGCCGGGCTGGCCGCGATCGTTCGTGCGCTGTCGTTGGCGAAGAAGGCGCTCTGCATCGCGTTCGTCGAAGAAACGCTTATCGAGAGCACATCGGCCATTCTGACAACGGCAGGACTGACGGTGCTCCCTTACGAGCAGGCAACGATTGCGCGCGACGACGGCAGTCTTGCAGTGGTCAGCGTTGAACCGTTTCCGATCGACGATGTGAATGCGAAAGAAGCGTCGCGTGCGTTGATTGCCAAGTACCAGCCTGCGCTTTTCTTCTCGACCGAGCGCGTTGGCCGCAACGTGGATGGCATCTATTGCAGCATGCGCGGCATCGACTACGGCATGGGGCGCGCTCGCATCGATTTCATGTTCGACGAAGCGCGATCCCAAGGCATCCCCACGGTCGCTGTGGGTGATGGCGGTAATGAAATCGGCATGGGCGTTGTCGCCGATGCCGTGCGCAAGCATGTGAAGTTCGGCGACGCCAGGCCAGACGGCTCACCGGGCATCGGCGCGGTAACGGGGACGGATGCTCTGGTCACCGCGGCGTGCTCAAACTGGGGCTGCTACGCCATCGCGGGCGCATTTGCCGCCCGGATGGGAAGGCGTTCGCTGGCTCACACGCCCCCGCTGGAAGCGGCACTATTGCGACGGGGCGTCGATGTCGGATTGATCAATTCGGTCGATAACGTTGTTGACGGCAACGTCGACGGTCTTCCTGAAGCGACGCACCTCGCCGTCGTCCAGATGATTTCAACCATCATTGCGCCGGTGTTCAAATGACCCAATCCAATGCTGATGACGCCGGGGCCCGCATTGACGATGCCGCGCAGAACGCGCGAGACGCGCAAGCTCGAACGAAGTCGTCCGCCTACCAGGTGATGCTCACGATGCCGATGACGATGCTCGCCGGCAACGTATCCGAACGCCCGGATGTCAGTACCGCCGCCATCCTCGGTTACAACTAGTCGAATCCAGATGGAAACGAGTGACTTGCATCGAATCATTATTATTGGCGGCGGCGCCGGCGGCCTGGAGCTGGCCACCCGTCTTGGTGAAACGATGGGACGCAGGAATCAAGCCCAGGTGACCCTCGTCGACCGGTGCCGAACCCATGTGTGGAAGCCCCTGCTCCACGAGGTCGCGGCAGGCAGCCTGGATACCGAGGCGCACCAATTGGAGTACGCGGCACAGGCTCATTGGCATCATTTCGGGTTTGTGCAAGGCGAATTGGTGGGGCTGGACCGAACTGAAAAGACACTGCGGTTGGCTCCCGTGTTGTCATGGGATTCCAACGAAGAAGTGCTTCCGGCCCGAGAACTGAAATACGACACGCTGGTATTGGCGCTCGGCAGCCAAACCAATTTCTTCGGTGTGCCCGGCGCGCAAGAGAACTCGACGCCGCTGGACTGTCTGGAGCAGGCGGAAAAGCTACGCAGACAGCTCATGCAAAGCTGCATTCGCGAAGCCTCGAAAATGGCAGAAGGGAAAGCATCCGACGGTGTTCACGTTGCAATTATCGGTGGCGGCGCGACCGGAGTAGAGCTATCGGCGGAACTTCGTCGAATGGAGACGGCATTTCGCAAGTTCGGCTTGTACGCTCGTCGACACGGCAGCGATATCAACATCAGCTTGATTGAAGCCGGGCCTCGAATACTACCGGCGCTATCGGAGCGCGTGGCGACGACCACGACAGATTTGCTTCGACGTCTCGGAATCCACGTGTTCGTCGGAGACCCCGTCACGAACGTGGGCGCCAGCGAAGTCACGACAAAGAGCGGACGGCGCCTGCCTGCTGACATCACCATCTGGTCAGCGGGCATCAAGGCACCGGATGTTCTGACAGGATTGGATGGCCTGGAAGTCAATCGATTGAATCAGGTCAAAGTGACGAATCGTCTGCAATCTGAGTCCGACGAGAGCATTTTTGCGCTCGGCGATTGCGCAAGTTGCTCATGGCGGGGGGCCCAGTTTGTGCCTCCCAGGGCTCAAGCAGCTCACCAGCAGGCTACGTTTCTTGCCAAGGCGCTGCGGGCGCGAGTCAACGGACGCGCGCTCCCCGAGTTCCGATATACGGACCACGGGTCTCTTGTGTCTCTGGGCGGGGCCTCAGCAGTGGGAAGCCTGATGGGCGGGATTGTCGGCGGAAACATCCTGATCCAGGGTCTGTTGGCACGATTCATGTACGCCGCGTTATATCGGAAGCACATTGCGACCGTTGCCGGCTTCCGTCGAATGCTTGTCGATGCCACCGTGCACGGGCTTCGACGAATCGGGATGCCAAGAGTCAAGCTTCATTGAGGGTGGCCGAGGTCATGTGGTCTATCGGCTCAAGTCATCCACCGAGCCATGAGCGATATCAAACTTGCGAACGTCATGAGTAACCCCATAAGCCTTTCGAGCATTCGAGATCTGTTCCCTGTCACGAAACACTTGATTTACCTGGACGCAGCACACCAGACGCCGCTGTCCACACCGGTACGCCGCGCGATCGAGGGATTCCTCGATGAGGGATATGAGGCGGCAGGCCCGAAACCGGTTTGGATGCGGCGCGTGGAGGAGGCGCGCGCGTGCACGGCGCGATTCATTCACGCGTCGCCCGGCGAGATTGCATTCACCAAGAACACGTCGGAAGGGCTGAACATCGCGGCCAACGCGGTTCCCCTGAAAGCCGGTGACAACGTAGTGCTGATCGAAGGCGATCATCCAAACAACGCTTACGCTTGGCTCAATCTGCAGCGCAAGGGTATCGAGGTTCGCTTTGCCAAGCTGACTTCCAACACCGATGTGGCAGACGCAAATATCTTTGCGCCATTGATTGACCACCGCACGAAGGTCATCACCCTATCGCATGTCACGTTCCATGCCGGACAGCGTCACGACATCGCCAGCATCGGCAGGCTATGCCGTGAGCGAGACATCTACCTGATTGTCGATGCCATGCAGTCAGTGGGGGTGTTGCCGCTGGACGTCGATGCGCTCGGCGTCGACATGCTCGCGGCAGGTTGCCACAAGGGATTGTTGGTTCCGCAGGGACTTGGATTTCTGTATGTGCGCGCCGGGCTGACTGAACTACAGCCGACGTACCTTGCAATGTCGGCAATGGCTCGGCCGCCGGCGAACTATGTTGCCCGACCGGATGACATGGGAACCCGCGACGACGCAAGCCGGTTTGAGCTCGGCAATTTCAACCTGCCGCATTTGCACGCGCTGATGGCGTCCGTAGCGCTGATCGAGCGCATCGGTCTGAAGAACGTTGAGGAGCACATGTTGCTGCTGGGGGATCGCCTGATCGGTGAGCTTGACGCATTGGGTGTGCCGCTCGTGGGACCGCGCGAACGCCGCTCGCGATCCCATATTTATGTGCTGGCGCTCCCGGCTGCGGCGTGGACCGAATACTTTGCTGAAAATGGAGTGCGCGTCTCCCCGGAACGAGATGGAATTCGCATCTCGTTCGGTATCTTCAATACTAGCGAGGACGTCGACGCCGTGGTGGAGATCATTCGGCGAGGGTTGGCAGCAGTGAGGGCCACGACACCCGTGCGTTGAGTTCCGTTGCCTCTCAAATCAACGGGGCAGCAGGTGCCCCGGGATTTTGATGCCAAGCCACGTCAAGGACGATGACACCTTCAGCGCCGGCGAAGCGCAGTGACAACGAGGCGCCCGCGGCGTTCAACCGCCGCGCGCCACAAGTCGTGCCATATGCGCGGCGGCGCCGAGATAGTTCGCCGGGTCCGTCAGTGACCGGAGTTGCTTGTCCTCCAGGCGGTCGCGAATCTGCGCATTGTCCTTGAGCACCTCGTACAGCGTGGCGCCGCTTTCGATGGCCACACGGCACGCGTCGTAGACGACGTCGTGCGCGTGCTGGCGTCCGATCGCCGGCGCGAGCCCCATCATCACGGCCTCGGCAACGATCAAGCCGCCGGTCAGGTCGAGGTTGCGTCGCATCCGTTCGGTATCGACCTGCAAGCCGCGCAACATGAAATTCGCCTGATGCAGCGCGCTTGCGGCCAGCAGGAAGCTCTCCGGAACGGCGCTCCATTCGAGATGCCACGGACCGGTGGCGCGCTCGAAATCGTGCATCGTGGCGTCGAGCATGAGCGCAGCGCGTTCGCGCAGCATCTTGGCCGCGGCGAACATCAGCTCACTCGAAATCGGGTTGCGCTTTTGCGGCATCGTCGAACTCGCGCCGCGACCGGGCACGAAGGGCTCCGCGACTTCACCGAACTCCGACGCCGCCATCATCATCACATCGAGCCCGATCTTGCCGAGCGACCCGCCGATATTGGCCAATAGGGAGACCAACTCGCTCAACCCGTCGCGCGCGACGTGCCACGTGATTTCCGGGTCGCGAAGGCCAAGTTCCTGCGCAAACAACTTGCGCGTCTCGAGCGCGCGCTGCGGATCGCCAAGCGATGCCAGCGTGCCGGCAGCGCCGCCGAACTCCACCATCAGCGCACGGGCCTTGGCTTGCTCGAGCCGCTCGGCGTGCCGGTTCAGCGCCGACAGCCACACGGCCGCGCGAAAGCCGAACGTCACCGGCAACGCGTGCTGCAGGTGCGTACGCCCAGCCGTCACCGTATCGGCATGCTTCAGCGCGAGCGCGCGCAGCGCCTCGCGTACCTCGTCGAGTTGACTGCCGATGATCGCCACGCCCTGCGCGCATTGCAGCATCGTGGCGGTGTCCATGATGTCCTGTGTCGTCGCGCCCCAGTGGAGATAGCGTCCGGCATCGCCGCACATCTCGCTGACCTGTCGCACGAGCGGCAAGATTGGATAGCCCACGATCTCCGTTTCCCGGCGCAACTGATCCAGGTCGAGCTTGCTGAAGTCTGCCCCCTCGGTGATGGCGCGCGCCGCGCCCTCGGGGATAAGCCCCGACTTCGCCTGCGCACGGGCGAGCGCCGTTTCCGCATCGATGCAGCGTTTGAGATAAGCCTCGTCCGAAAACACATCGCGCATCCCGGGGGTGCCGAACATGTCCCGGAAAAGCGCCGAGTCGAAAACCGTCGTTGCCATTGCAGTGTCCTTGCTCAATTCGTTTAACCAACGAGACGCGCAAGCCATGGGCGCAGTCCGTCCTTTTCTTCGAGGCCGAAGCCCGACGCGTCGGTCGGGCGAACGAGCCCCCCACCGATGCCGCAGCCCACCGCATATCCGCCGAACGGCTGAAACACGCCCGGATACGCCTCGCATCCGCCCAGCTCAAGGCCAACCGCGATGTGCAGATTGATGAGATGCCCGCCGTGCGGATGCAAATCCTGCCGATTGAAACCGTAACGCTCGAGCATCTCGATCATGCGTGCGTATTCGGTCAGCCCATAGGCAAGACCCGGGTCCATCTGAAAGTAGTCCTTACCCGGACGCATGCCGCCATACAGCGCGAGGTTCGTCACATCCTGGAGGGAGAACAGGTTCTCGCCGGTCGCAATGCGTCCTGCGTATGCCTGCGCGACCTGACGATTCAGGTCGAAATCGAGCGGATCGCCAATCTCCTCGTACCAGCGCAGATCAAACGGTGTGATAGCTTCGGCGTAGGCCAGCGCGGTGTCGAGATCGAAGCGGCCGTTCGCATCGACGGCAAGCCGCTGTCCCTCCTTCGCGACGGTCAACGCCGCCTCGATGCGTGCGATGTCCGTCTTCAGATCCGCACCGCCGATCTTCATCTTGAACGAATCGAAGCCCATCTCGCGGTAGCACGTGAATTCGTCGACGAGTCGTTGCGTGCTGTCTTCAGGATAGTAATAACCGCCCGCCGCATAGACGTTCACGCCGTTACGATGGCCTTGTCGACCATAGTGGCGCGCGATGGTGACGTGCGCCGGTTCGTCCATCAGCTTCGCATTCAGATCCCATACGGCCAGCTCGAGAGCCCCCGCGGCGGCCGCGCGATCGCCGTGACCGCCGGGCTTCTCATTGCGCAGCACGGTACTGAGCACCGCTTGCGCGTCGAACTGCGCTCCCGAGGCATCGAGCAGGCTTTCGGGCTTGGCGGCCTTGAGACGCGGCATCATGCGCTCGCGCAGAATGCCGCCTTGGGCGAAGCGACCGATGGAATCGAACGCGTATCCCACGACCGGCTTGCCGTTGCGGATGACATCGGTTTCGAGCGCGACGAGCGAGATCGTGTGCTCAGAGAAGTTGACGAACGCATTGGCGACGTTTCCTTCGAGCGGGACGGTGATTTCCTTGATAGCGGTGATGCGCATCATGCCTTCCTTGCTAAGTCGAATCAGATGATCTTTCCGGGCGCGGCGCCGAACACACGCTGATATTCCGTACGCGCTGCGCTCTCGTCGAATTCGCCGGTCGATTTGGCGATGACCAGCGCGGCGACGCCGTTGCCCATGGCATTGCAGATACACACGGCCTGCGACGTGAAGCGGTTGATACCGAACAGAATGGGCAGGCCTTCGAGCGGCAACAGGCCCGACGCGGTGACGGTCGCAGCGAACACGATGAACGTGCCGCCCGAGACCGTGGCTGCGCCTTTCGAGGTGACGAGCATCAGCGCAAGCAGACCGAGTTGCTGATGCAGATCGAGCGGCACGCCATAGGCATTGGCCAGGAACAGCACGCACAGGGCCATGTAGACCGACGTGCCATCGAGGTTGAACGCGTAGCCGGTCGGCAGCACGAGGCCGGTGGCCTGACGCGAGCAGCCGAGCCGCTCAAGCTTTTCGAACAGGCGCGGCAGCGCGCTCTCCGACGACGCCGTGGCGAACAGCAGGTAGATCTCGTCCTTGAAGTAACGCAGGAAGCGGAAGATGTTGAAGCCGTACAGCCGTAGAATGACGCCGAACACGACGACGATCACGAATGCGAGCGTCAGGTACATCACCAGCAGTAGGTAGCCGAGCGACATCACCGCGCTCATGCCGCTGCTGCCGATCGCGAACGCGATGGAGCCGAACGCGCCGAGCGGCGCGAACTTCATGATGACGTCGACGAACTTGAAGAAACACTCCGACATGCGTGTGAGAGCACCCTCGACGCTCTCGCGCGTGTCTTTGCCGAGCATCAGCAGTGCGGCGCCAAAACCGATCGAGATCACGAGCACCTGCAACAGCGAGCCGTTGGCGAACGCGCCAACGAAGTTGTCGGGAAAGAGCGTCAGCAGGAAGTGCTCGAACGACATCGGTCCGCTCTTGCCGTATTTCGCGTGGGCCAGCGCGGCAGCTTCGGGGCTCTGCGTCAGATGCATACCTGTCCCCACGCCCGACAGGTTCGCCACCACCATGCTGATGGCCAGCGCAATCGTCGACACGATCTCGAAATAGATGAGCGCGCGAAAACCGATGCGTCCCACGTTTTTCAGGTCGCCCGCTGCGGCGATGCCAAGCGCGACGTTCAGAAACACGAGCGGCGCGACGATCATCTTGATCAGACGCAGGAAGATGTCGCCCAACACTTTCATGTCGATGGCCAACTTCGGCGCAATGAATCCCAGCGCCAGGCCCGCAATGATGCCGACCACGATCTGTACGCCCAGGCGCGCGTAGAACGGCGTCTTCTTGCGCGTCGCCGGCAGACTCAACTCGGCGTTGCGGTGGTTGGCGCTTTCGCTATGAACAGTCATACTTTTTGTCTCCGGGATCGACGGCTTCGTGACGATGGAAAGCCGTATAATAAGTCCGTACTTTTTTAATATGTACGGACTATATCCGCGTGAGTTCTATGCGGTCAACCTCGGGTTTACGCGGACGATCGACGCGATGCGGGCGCAGGCGCGACTTGGCAGCGGGCGCGCGCACCGCTAGCATGGGCGCGCCACACACCGAGAATCCGGTGAACGAACGCAACTAGGACAGATGCAGATGAAACCCCGATATGCCGAACTGGCCGAGCAGCTCATACAAGCGATCGGCGATGGCACATTCCAGGTTGGCGCTTCGCTACCGAGCGAAGTCGACCTTTCCGCTCAGTACGGGGTCAGCCGCGCGACGGTGCGCTCGGCACTGGAGCGCGTGCAAGAACTCGGGCTGATTTCGCGCCGGAAGCGCGCAGGCATCCGCGTTGAAGCAACGAAACCCCGCGTTGGATTCCACCAGTCGATGTCAAGCATCGAGGATCTCATTCAATTCGCCGTGGTGACGGAGCGGCAAGTGCAGTCGGTCACGGAGATTTCGGCGAGCCCGACACTGGCGGCGCAATTGGGCGTGGAGACAGGATCGCGCTGGATGCGCACGGAAATGCTACGCGTCAATCCTGCGGCGCCGGACAAGCCGATCTGCTGGACGGACGTCTATCTCGAACCACTGATCGGCGCGGCGATAAAGAAGGACCTTCGCAAGGGCTCAGGCCTGATCTGCGAGATCGTCGAACAACGATTCGGGCGTACCGTGCGCGAAGTCCGGCAGGAGATCCGCGCGACGGGGATCCCGGCTCGGCTCGCGAAACCGCTCGGCGCTGAGGTGGACGGGCATGCGCTGGAGATCACACGCCACTATGTGGATGATCGCGGCATCGTCTTCGAAGCGACGGTCAGCGTTTATCCGGCTGATCGGTTTACGTATGCGCTGCAGTTGCGACGGTAATGGGTCGGCGTTGAAGCGGGCATTCTCAATGCCTTCGAAATGGGGCGCACACTAGGCCCGCCCATGCAATGGCGAGGCAATGCTCGTGAAACGAAAACGTTAGCACCTGGCAGCGAATTTCCTATACTCGAACAGATTCCCGGAGCCGTCAGCCCGTCGCCCTGAGGGCATGACCGCCCGTCCTCATCGGCAAGGCCGCTTGCAGCGGTATTTCGCGAAAGGACTTTGGTCATGGACGACATCTCTCCGCAAGCCTTCGTAGATGCCTTACTCGGATATCAAAAGACCGCGGCGGTGAAAGCCGCCGTCGCGCTCGACCTGTTCACCGCGATCGAGAATGAAAAAGGCGAACTTGAGCCCATAGCGAAACGCGTTCAGGCCTCCGTGCGCGGCGTGCGCATTCTGTGCGATTACCTGACCGTGCTTGGGCTGCTGCAGAAGCAGACGGGGCGGTATCTGTTGACGCCGTCGACTGCGGTGTTCCTTACTACTTCATCGCCGGCTTGGATGGGAAGCGTTACTGATTTTCTTGCGGCCCCCGAAATGACGGCGCTGTGGCTGGAGGATCCGGTTGCGTTCGTTCGAAACGGCGGCTCCGTAGGGCTGGGCAATATGTCCCCCGACAACCCCGTCTGGGTGAAATTCGCGCGCGCGATGGTGCCCTTTGTGGCGCCAACGGCGCAGGCCGTGGCTCAGCACGTCGGCACATGGCCGGAAGCACCGAAGCGCGTGCTCGACATTGCCGCCGGGCACGGGGTCTTTGGCATTGCGATCGCTAGCGCGTTTCCCGCGGCGCAAGTCGTGGCAACCGACTGGCAGGCGGTATTGGCGGTTGCGAAGGAGAACGCAGCGGCGGCCGGCGTAAGCGCGCGCTATCAGACGATCGAGGGCAGCGCGTTTGACGTCGAATGGGGAACTGACTTCGATCTTGTTCTGATTTCGAATTTCCTGCACCACTTCGATCCGCCCACCTGCGTGGGACTGCTCTCGAAAGTACGCAATAGCCTCAGGGCCGGAGGGCGAGTGCTCGCGGTGGAGTTCGTGCCTGACGACGATCGCGTCTCGCCGCCCTTCGCCGCGGCATTCTCGTTCATGATGCTCGGATCGACTCCGCGAGGCGATGCCTACACCGCACGTGAACTCGAGGAGATGGGCCGAGACGCCGGTTTTTCAAAGATGCGCGTAGCGCCCCTCCCGCCTTCGCCTGAGAGCCTCGTCGTATTTGAGTGATGGCCTGATTACCTGTCGACGCTGACGCCAGGATTTGCGCAAACGCCAGCGGCGCTCGGGTCAGGGACGGGAGTGTCCCCCTCACGACTGTGAAGCCGACGTCTGAGCGTCGGCGCTTCCATTCACGGTACGTTGCACCGTACGCCATCGCCAAGTTGCCCCGCCTTCGAGCGGAAGAGACGTCTTCCGTATCGCCCCGGCCATGCCGAAAACTCGCCAAGCTGATCTCGCGACGGAGCCGTGCATTTGCGCATCGCGAACAGTCTTATATAAGACATAAGACATAAGACGTTTGACCTTGCCAGATATAGGGACTAAAATCGCGCTAGACGCAGTCTTGGAACAAGCCTCGGAGGGCTGACCCCCTCCCCCCGAAACGAATTGCCAGCAGGTCTTCTCATGCTCGAAAACTATCGTGTTCACGTGGCCGCCCGCGCCGCGCTTGGTATTCCGCCCCTGCCGCTGACGGCACAGCAGACCGCTGAACTGGTCGAGCTGCTGATCAATCCGCCGGCGGGTGAAGCCGAAACGCTGCTCGAGCTCATCACGAACCGCGTCCCGGCCGGGGTGGACGAAGCCGCTCGCGTGAAGGCCGGCTTCCTCGCCGCCGTCGCCAAGGGTGAGACCGCCTGCTCGCTCATCTCGCGCGCCCGTGCGACCGAACTGCTCGGCACCATGCTGGGCGGCTACAACATCCAGCCGCTCATCGAGCTGCTGTCCGACGCCGAAGTCGGCACCGTCGCTGCCGAGGCCCTCAAGAAAACCCTCCTGATGTTCGATCAGTTCCATGACGTCAAGGAACTGGCCGACAAGGGCAATGCCAACGCCCGCGCCGTGCTGCAAAGCTGGGCCGACGCCGAATGGTTCACCAGCCGTCCGGAAGTGCCGCAGAGCCTGACCATCACCGTGTTCAAGGTGACGGGCGAAACCAACACCGACGACCTCTCGCCGGCCCCGGACGCCACGACCCGCCCGGATATCCCGATGCACGCGCTGGCGATGCTCAAGAACGCGCGCCCCGGCATCACCCCGGAAGAAGACGGCAAGCGCGGCCCGATCAAGTTCATCGAATCGCTCAAGGAAAAGGGCCATCTCGTCGCCTATGTGGGCGACGTAGTCGGCACCGGCTCCTCGCGCAAGTCGGCCACCAACTCGGTGCTGTGGTTCACGGGCGAAGACATCCCCTTCATCCCGAACAAGCGTTTCGGCGGCGTGTGCCTGGGCAGCAAGATCGCCCCGATCTTCTACAACACGATGGAAGACGCCGGCGCACTGCCGATCGAACTCGACGTGTCGAAGATGGAAATGGGCGATGTGGTCGAACTGCGCCCGTACGAGGGCAAGGCCCTCAAGAACGGCGAAGTGATTGCCGAATTCCAGGTCAAGTCCGACGTGCTGTTCGACGAAGTGCGCGCCGGCGGCCGTATTCCGCTGATCATCGGCCGCGGCCTTACGGCCAAGGCACGTGAAGCGCTGGGCTTGCCCGCATCGACTCTGTTCCGTCTGCCGCAGCAACCGGCCGACAACGGCCGCGGCTTCTCGCTGGCGCAAAAGATGGTCGGACGCGCCTGCGGCCTGCCTGAAGGCCAGGGGATCCGCCCGGGCACGTACTGCGAACCGAAGATGACCTCGGTCGGCTCGCAGGACACCACGGGTCCGATGACCCGCGACGAACTCAAGGATCTGGCATGCCTCGGCTTCTCGGCCGATCTCGTCATGCAGTCGTTCTGCCACACCGCCGCCTATCCGAAGCCGGTGGACGTGAAGACGCACCAGACCCTGCCGAACTTCATCAGCACGCGCGGCGGCATTGCGCTGCGTCCGGGCGACGGCGTGATTCACTCGTGGCTCAACCGCATGTTGCTGCCGGACACCGTCGGCACGGGCGGCGACTCGCACACGCGCTTCCCGATCGGCATCAGCTTCCCGGCGGGCTCGGGTCTGGTCGCCTTCGCCGCTGCCACCGGCACGATGCCGCTGGACATGCCGGAATCGGTGCTCGTGCGCTTCAAGGGCAAGATGCAGCCGGGCGTCACGCTGCGCGATCTGGTCAACGCGATTCCGCTGTACGCCATCAAGCAAGGCATGCTGACGGTGGCCAAGCAGGGCAAGAAGAACATCTTCTCCGGCCGCGTGCTTGAAATCGAAGGCCTGCCCGATCTGAAGGTCGAGCAAGCGTTCGAACTCTCGGATGCCTCCGCCGAACGTTCGGCCGCCGGTTGCACGGTGCACCTGAACAAGGAACCGATCATCGAGTACCTCAACAGCAACGTCACGCTGCTGAAGTGGATGATTGCGCAGGGCTACCAGGATCCGCGCAGCCTGCAACGCCGCATCGCGGCCATGGAGCAGTGGCTGGCCGATCCGCAACTGCTGTCGCCGGATGCCGACGCCGAGTACGCTGCCGTCATCGAAATCGATCTGGCCGACATCCACGAACCGATCGTGGCCTGCCCGAACGATCCGGACGACGTGAAGACGTTGTCGGACGTGGCTGGTGCGAAGATCGACGAAGTGTTTATCGGCTCGTGCATGACCAACATCGGTCACTTCCGTGCGGCATCGAAGCTGCTCGAAGGCAAGCGCGACATTCCGGTCAAGCTGTGGGTGGCGCCGCCGACGAAGATGGACCAGAAGCAGTTGACCGAAGAAGGTCACTACGGCGTGTTCGGTACGGCGGGTGCGCGCACGGAAATGCCGGGCTGTTCGCTGTGCATGGGTAACCAGGCACAGGTGCGCGAAGGTGCAACGGTCATGTCGACGTCGACCCGCAACTTCCCGAACCGTCTGGGCAAGAACACCAACGTGTATCTGGGCTCGGCGGAACTGGCGGCGATCTGCTCGCGCCTGGGCAAGATCCCGAGCAAGGAAGAGTACATGGCCGACATGGGCGTGCTCGCCACCGACGGTGACAAGATCTACAAGTATATGAACTTCGATCAGATCCAAGACTTCAAGGAAGTCGCCGACACGGTGCAGATGTAAGTGTGATGGCGTGTTACGGTGCGTTGCTTGTGCCATAGTGCGCGGCGCACGGAAATATGGCGCTGCGAACCTTCGGTTCGCGGCGCCATTTTCTTGCCACGCGACGGATCACGACATGCATGACGTTAAGCTTGGTGCGCTCAAACAGTCGCACGCCGAACGCTTGTTCGGCGCCAATGGATGCGACGACGTCAGGTCTGTAAGATGCTGCGCGCCTCAGCGGCCTTACGGCTTCGCGCTACCTCCTCCGCCGCGCGAAGGGCCTACAATTCGTTCGGATCGGAGTTGATACCCGGGCGTCGTCCTCTATACCCTCGACATGGAGGACGACTCTCCCCAGCGGGTCATCAGTTTGAAGTTAGCCCGCCGACCGGTTCATGGACGAAGCTGTTGGCGGACTATGGGACGGGCAGGAGCGAACTCGGTGGATCACCGCCCCCCGCGCATGTCGAACTCGGCCAACTCGTCGGCATCAAGCTGTCCGATGAGTCCGGTTTCCCATTCCAGATAGCGCCGCGCTGCCTCTCGATTACCTTCGTGCCGGTCGTGCACAAAGAATAAGAAGTCGATGCAGGCCTGATCTGACGGTTGATCCGGTGAGCTTTCGCAAGGCAGCCCGGCGGCCGCCCAGGTCGCGAAACCGCCCGTCAGCACCGACACACTCGAGACATCGCGACGTGCGAGCAATTCAGCCGCCGCTAGCGCAGCGACGGCGTCATCATCTGCAACGAGCACGACATCCGCGCGATCGGACGGTAACGCGACCGTCGCGAGGCGCGGTCGAATCGACCAGATGGCTCCCGCCACGTGCGCGCGCCTGAACGCCATGCTCGAGCGGACATCGACCACGCAGGCCTGCGCATCGTAGCGTCGCGCCGATAGCTCGCTCGCGTCAATGCCGGGCAGCGCATGCGCTCGCCACCGGTCCGGGCGCGGCAGCGTCAGCCCGCTACGCACGCCGGCCGAAAGCACGTAAGCGTCGTGGCCGAGTTGCCGCAGCCAACTAGCGATGACGGGTGCCCGCGCGTCGTCGTCGTCAAATACGATCACCTTCGCGTGGCGCACACCAACGTAGCGGTCGGTTGCGTGCACCAGTTGCCCGCCTGGCACGTGGCGCGCGCCAGGAAGACTTCCAGCGGCGTATTCATCAGCCGTCCGCACGTCGAACAAAAACACGGAATATTCGCCTTCCGCCTGCCATCGCACGACGGCGTCAGCATCGATGCTCTGCACTCCGAAGCGCTCCGCGAGCGCCGCGCTTGCAACTTGCGCCGCAGCAAGCGTGGCCGGCGACACAGTGTCCGAATAACGCCGTTCGTCCCCATGTTCAAGCGCGTGGTCGGCCAAATACCAGCCCTGCGTTCCGTTTTCGAGCGCCAGAACACGGTCCTTCGGCCAGCCCAGATTGATCAATGTTTGGGCGCCCACAATGCTGCGCGTGCGTCCTGCGCAGTGGACGACGAGGATCGCCTCTTTGCTGCCCGGCAAATCATCGACGCGCAACGCCAATTCGCCGTTGGGCACGCAAATTGAGCCGGGCACCGACATTTTTCTGTGCTCGTCGATGGGACGTCCGTCGAGCAGCAGCACATTGCGCCCACTGGTACGCCAAGCGACCAGTTCGTCCGCGCTCACGCGCGGTGTGTCGTATGCATGCTCGATCAGTTCCCCGAAAACCTTTGACGGAACGTTCACGCCACTAAACACGTTGAGCCCGGCGTCTCGCCACGCGTGCATACCGCCGTTGAGCACATGCACTTTCGTATATCCGAGTGCGGCCAGCCTCTGCGATGCCCGCGCAGCGACCGAGGGCGCGCCGTCGTCACGGCTTTCGCTACCGCTGTCGAATATGACGACCCTGACATCTTTTCGCGGCGCAAGCCGTTCGACATCGATTTCGAGCCGGCTGTACGGCAGCGACACCGCGAAGAGCGGATGTCCTTCACCGTACTGACCATGTTCGCGAACATCGAACAACGCGATTTCGTCGCCGTCGTGCAGCCATCGCTTCAGTGTGGGCGCGTCGATCGATCTTCCGCCCAACCCGAACGAATAGCCGTCTGCGGCAACCTGCGCCAGCAGATGCTTCTCCCAATCGAGATACGCGCGCATCGCGTCAGCATTACCTTGGCGGCGATCGTTCGCCCAATACAGCACATCTACACGCGCGTCCTGGGACAATGCGCTGTCGGGAGACGCCTCGATGGGAAGCCCTTGGTCACGCCAAGCACGCAGCCCGCCGGCCACGACGGCGACCGATACGCCTTCGCCAGCAACTTCCGCCAGATCGAGCGCAGCCAGATGGGCGGTCGCGGCATCGCTCGAAAATAGCACGAGCGGGCGGTCATTTCGAACATGCGCCTTGATCTCGTCCAGCCGCGCACGATTCGCCCACACTGCGCCAGGCGGATGTGCCGCAAGATAGTCCGCACTCGAATCGAACGAAACGGCGAGTGCGCCGGCTCGAATTCGCGCCACCGCATCGACCGGCGAAATTTCAGGGGCACCCCGAACGCCGGCGCTCCATTCGCGCTCGACCCGCGCCGCGCGATCTGCCGCGTCGGCGCCAACGGCATAACCGTTAACCTGGGCTGCATCCGACGACGGCGCATCTACGCCGAACGCGTCCGTCAGCACGTAAACGTCCCAGCCCATATGCTTGAGCCAGTGCGCGGTCATCGTTGCACGCGCGTTGTCTGAATCGATCAACACGACACGTGCGTTCAAGGTGCCGACCCATTGGTCAGTCGCCTGAATCAACTGCCCACCCGGAGCCGACCGCGTACCGGGAAGATGGCCACATGCAAATTCCTGCGGCGTGCGCACGTCGAACGCGTACGTCGTGCGACGCGCCTGCTGTGCTTCGGACATCCAGTCGTCGAACGTCGAGCGCTCAATGCGTGCGATGTCAAAGCGGCGAGCGACTTCCCGCGCGCGCTCGGCTGCGCGTGCGCTACCCGCCTCGCTCACAGAAGGGAAGCGGCGGTGCATGCCGACCTCCAGCTCGAAGCCCGCAAGGCGCCAACCGTGATTGCCATCCGCGAGCGCAACGACACGATTAGGCACGCCGGAATTGATAAGGGTCTGCGCGCCAACAATGCCACGCGTGCGTCCGCCACACGCAACAACCACCAGCGTGTCAGGCGACGACACGAGATCGTCGAATCGATAGACCAATTCCCCGCCCGGGCAAGATACGGCGGACGGCACATGGCGGGCCGCGTGCTCCGCTTCCGTGCGCGGGTCAAGCACGATCACCTCGGCGTTGGCATCCAACAATTCCGCCAACTGGCCTGCATCGATCGACGGCGTGTCGAAAGTATGCTCAACCCACTCGCCAAAGGCCTTGCTCGGCACATAAATGCCTTGAAATACCTCGTTGCCGGCCGCACGCCACGCCGGCACGCCACCTCGCACCACACCTAACTGCGAATAGCCGAACGCACGCAGTCGTTCACGCGCGCGCGACGCGATACCGTTTCCATGATCAATCAGCAAGATCGGACAGGAGCGGCGCGGTACGAGCGGCGGCACCAGCAGTTCGAGCCGGCTATATGGCACGTTAATCGCCCGCAGCAGATGGCCGAGCCCGAATTCGCCCTCCTCGCCGACGTCAATGAGCGCGAACTCGTCGCTACCCGCCAACCATTGCTTCAATTGCTCGATCGAGACGTCGTCGAGATGCATCATCTACCTTTCTCCAATATCGATACGGTGGCGCTACGAAGACGCACTCATGCGCCCGCGGCCGGGTGCAAAACAGGAAGGGACTCGGCCAACGGCTGAGGCCGGACCACGTCTGATAGAAACTGGCGCGCACGCGGGTGGCGCGGCGCCGAAAAGAACTGTTGCGGCGTCGTATCTTCGAGGAGCGTGCCGGCATCCATAAACCAGATCCGGTCCGCCACATCGGCCGCGAAGCCCATCTCATGTGTGACAACCACCATGGTCATGCCGTCCGCCGCGAGTGCCTTCATGACGCCCAGCACCTCGCACACCATCTCCGGATCCAGCGCGCTGGTCGGCTCGTCGAACAGGATCAGCGGGGGTTGCAGCGCCAGCGCGCGCGCGATTGCAACGCGCTGCTGCTGCCCTCCCGACAACATGCTCGGCATCGCGTCCGCGCGATGGCCGAGTCCAACCCGTTCCAGGAGTGCCATCGCACGCATTTCGGCGTCCCGTCTCGGCGTTCCAGCCACCTTGGTCTGCGCGAGCATGACGTTCTGGAGTGCTGACAAATGCGGGAACAAATTAAACTGCTGAAATACGAAGCCAATTCCGGCGCGCAAAGCATTCAGACGCCGTCCTTTCGCGTAGATGTCATTGCCGTCAACGCGAATCGTGCCCCCCCCGATATCCTCCAAACGATTCACGGTGCGGATCAATGTCGACTTGCCGGAGCCCGATGGCCCGCAGACGACGACCACTTCACCTTTATTCACGCTCCCGCTTACGCCGTTCAGCGCGTGATACTTGCCATACCATTTCTGTACGTTGTCGAACTCGATCATCGCGTCCATCTCCAATCCTTTGCTCATCACTTGCCGAATGCTCATTGCGCGGCGCGTCGCCGCTGGATACGTTTGTCCAGCATTCGCGCTAGCGCCGAGAGCGATGCACAGGCCAGCAGATAAAACCCGGCCAGCACCAGAAAGACCTGCAGCGCATTCGTCGTTTCCATGCTGTTGACCTGTTGCGCCGAAAACGTCACTTCCTGAACGCCGATCACATACACGATCGAGGTTGCCTTGATCGTCGACACGAACTGATTGACAAACGAAGGAATCATGTTCACCAGCGCCTGCGGCAACAGCACGTGCCGTAGCGCCTGAAGGTGCGACAAGCCTGATGCGCGAGCCGCCTCGGTTTGTCCGCGCGGCAATGCAAGTAATCCGGCCCGCACGATCTCGCTGAGAAACGCCGCCTCGTAGGCGACGATTGCCGCAAGCGCCGTGTAAAACGCGGAAATGGTCCGCCCGGTGGCAAGCGGAATCACGTAGTAGGCCCAGAACACAATCATCAGGAGCGGAATTCCACGCAACGTGTAAACCCAGGCGAATGCGGGCCAGCGGAGTACGCGCCACGGACTCATTCTGGCCAGCCCGAGCGCAAGTGCGACCGGAAACGCTAGCCCCAAACCGAGGACCGCAAGGATCAGTGTCAGCGCGAAGCCGCCGATCGGCCCTCTCGGCCAGCCTCCCACCAGAAAGACCAGCAGGTATCGATGCAGAATGTCGAACATCGCGCTCACCCCCTCGGCGCCGGCGCGTAGCGCCAGGACAACCACGCGCCCAGGCCCATCAGGAGCCAACAGGACAAGAGATAAAACACCGTCGATACCGCGAACACTTCGAACGCGCGAAACGTTTGGTTCTCGATCGCATGCACTTGATACGTCATCTCCGCTACCCCGATCACCATCGAAAGGCTCGTGTCCTTGAACAGAATCAGCGAGCGGTTGAGCAACGACGGCAGCCCGATACGCAGCGCCTGCGGCAACAGCACGTAGCGCATCGCCCCGCCGCCGCTCAGTCCGATCGAGCGCGCCGCTTCAATTTGTCCATACGGAACCGAGCGCAGTCCCGAGCGAATGTCCTCTGAAAAGTACGCGGCGGCGTTGAGAGACAGTGCAACGGCAGCCAACAGGAATTCGCTGTCGTGGTGGTTGATCCAGAGCTGGATGGCACGAGGCAGCAGCTGCGGCACCCCGAAATACCAGACCATGATCTGCACGACGGTCGGCACGTTGCGGTGGTATATGACAAACGCGCTCATCAGCGCGGCGATCGGCCTGACGGGCACCACCCGCAGCACGACGATCACCAGCGCGACGATGAAGCTGCCGACCCACGCGCACGCGAACAGCGACAAAGTGGTGCGTGCGCCAGAGGCGAGCAGGTCGGCAAAACCGTTCGTCAGAAGGAACGAAAGATTAAATTGCATCGTTCAATTTGGCCAAATCAGGGCTGGTCAACGGGCTCGACCTTGAAGGTGCGAGTTAGCTTGTAGATCGACTGCGACCCGAGCCACTTGTCGTAGATCGCACTGAGCGCACCGCTGCGATCCATCTGGGTGATCACTTGGTTAATCGCGGCCAAGAGCGGCGCATTGCCCTTCTTCACGACGATCCCCATATGTTCAATGAATACGGGTTGCGGCAGCAGCACGGTCGGGTCGTCGCCATTCTTGGTATTGTTCTGAAAGCGGATCAAACCCAATTCACCGCCCACCACGCCATCCACCTTCTCGTCCTGCAGCGCGAGATAGCATGCGGCGATATCGCTAAACGTAATGATTTTTGCCTGCTTGAGCACTTGGCCTGCGATTGCGGCCGAGCCAGAGCCGCTGGTCGCGCACACGCGAGCCCCCTTGAGCTGCGCGATGTCGGTGACGCCGGACTTCTTCTTGACCAGGACACGGATCGCGTCCTGCAGGTACTGCAGGCTAAAGTCGACTTGTTGTGCGCGCTGTGGCAGATAAGTCATCGAGCCCGCGACCAGGTCGACGCGCCCCATGTCCAATTCCGCGATTCTCGCCTCGGTTGACATCGGCTTGTGCTCGAGAGCAACGCCGAGTCCAGCGGCGAGCGCGTGACACATATCGACGTCATAGCCCACGAAAGTGCGGGTTTTAGGATCCTGGTACGCGTACGGCGCTGTTGCATTCTGCGTGCCGCAAATCAACTCGCCACGCGCTTTGATTTCCGCAAGCGTGGCGGCGTGCGCGCCCGTTGTCAGTACCGACGAAGTCAGTACTGCGAACAAAGCCCCGATTTTCCAGACGATGCCTTTACTCATAATGGTCCCCTTCTCCTCGTTGAAATTCCGCGTCAGCACGCGGTTCGCAGCGCAGGCAGCGCTTGTTCGAGATCGCCGATCAGATCCGACACGTCTTCCAAACCGACATGAAGACGGACCACTGCCCCTTCCGGCCGCCACGCGTTCACGGTACGTACCGCCTCGGCGTGGACAACGTTGACCAGGCTTTCGAAGCCGCCCCAGCTGGACCCAATTGCGAATAGCCGCAGCGCGTCAACGAAGGCTCGTACGTTTGTGCAGTCCTCGCGCAGCACGATGGCGAACAAGGACGCCGCCCCGCGGAAATCCCGCTGCCATAGCGCGTGGCCAGGATCTTCGGGTAGCGCGGGATAAAGCACGCGACTGACTTCGGGACGTGCCTGCAACCAGCGCGCTACGGCCAGTGCGCTTTCCATTTGCTGCTTCAATCGCACGCCCATCGTGCGCAGTCCGCGCAGGGCGAGGTAGCAGTCGTCGGGGCTAACGCCGTAGCCGAAATCGCTCACGGCATCGCGCACCACGCGCCAGTAGCGCTCATTGGTTGTGATCACGCCCATCATCAGATCGGAATGACCACCGATGTATTTGGTGGCGGCGTGGATCGATACGTCGACGCCATGTTCGAACGGCGAGTAGAAGTAGGGAGTCGCCCATGTGTTGTCCGCTACGACCGCGCAGCCCGCGGCCCGCGCCGCCTTCGCGATCGCCGGAATATCCTGCACTTCGAACGTCATCGATCCGGGCGATTCGCAATAAACAACCGCCGTCTCCTCACGAATCAACGCCGCGATGCCGGCACCGATCTTTGGGTCGTAGAACTGCACGTCGATGCCGAGCGGCACGAGTCGCCGCATACAAAATTTACGCGCTGGCGCGTACACCGTATCAGGCACCAATACATGACTCCCAGGCGCCGCCAGGGCCAAAAGCGTTGCTGCGATCGCAGCGAGACCATTGGGTAGCGCCACCGACCGATATCCTCCTTCGAGTTCGGCAACCGCGCGCTCGAAAGCAAACGTCGTCGGCGTGCCATGCCGGCCATAGCGCACGCCATGGTCCCCTAATTCGCGCCGCTTTTCGTACGCTTCCAGCGTTGGAAAGATCACCGTCGACGTTCGATATACCGGCGGATTGACCATCCCCGCGTGGTCGGCGGGGCTACGGCCGGCATGGGTCAATACCGTATCTGCTCGTTTCATGAAATAGTTTGTCCGTTTGCGTTAATGATCATCGGCGGGCGACGCGCCGCCTCGACGAGGTCGATGCCGCACGCGCAAAACGAGCAATCCAGGCAATTCATGCGTTCCTTCCTGGCAATGCTCGTCGCGCGTGCGCGCTGACCTCGCTTCCGCTCAAGTGATATGCGCTTCGACGCACTCCCGATAGCCACTATTTGCGCGCAGCGCTGCGCGATAACGCTCAACCGCCGGCAATTCGGCGAGCCCATCGTCAAGGAGCGATAGCCGGTGAACGTGCGGCGCGAGTGAGATGTCGCCTATCGTGAGCCGGGCGCCGGCGATGAACGGCCCTTCGCCCAGGCTTGCATCCAGAATCTTCGCTGTCGCGACAACGCGATTGCCCAGCGCACGTAGATGGTCGACCGGGGCCGACTGCTTCCGAGCCTCACGGAGCGCCCGCAACGCCGGAATGAGATTGAACGACGCCCAATCCATCCATTTGTCGCTGGCCGCGCGTGCGCCGGGATCAACCGGCCACAGCGTGCCGTCACCGTAACGCGCGGCAAGATAGCGTACGATCGCGTTCGACTCCCACAACACCAACGAGCCATCGCGCAGCGTCGGAATCCGGCCGTTGGGATTGAGCGACAGGTAAGCGTCAGAGCGAAGCGAGCCGAAGTCTCCCCCCGCAAGGTGAAGTTTGAACGGCACATCGAGCTCATTCAGCGCCCACACCACCTTCGCGAAGTTGGATGATGTGTTGCGTCCCCATACTTCGATCATCGATAACCCCCGTGTGAAGATCTACGTCGCCCGCACCCACCGTCGCGCGAGCGCTCCATTGACATCGCGTGGATTACGCGAAATCCTTGCCGACGGTTGGCCGCATGAAGTTCTGGTTGTAGTTGAGGACTCGACCGGTCTCCAGATCAAACCCAATCCGATCACTCAACGTTTCGAGACCACGGCCATACAAGTGCAGATGTCGCACGGTGCTGGCGCCGTCAACGTGGATGCTGTGGATATCGTCCGGCATGAACTCGATGGGCGCGCCCGGACGCACAACGTATTCCCGTTCCAATTCAAGCTGCGCGCGCTCCGGGTCGCTACCGTCGTCTACGCGCCGGTAAATGCGGTTGAGCTCTTCTCCCGCCAGGGCGACAATCACGGCCCAAGTGCCGTGATTGTGCGGTGCAGTGCGCTTGCCCGGCACGATCGAATTCACGTAGAGCGCAAAGCCGTGATCCGGCTGTTCGTTCAGCAAATAGCGCAGCGATGTCTGCGGAGCACCGGGCGCCGGCGCGGGAAAATCTTCCAACGGGAATAGGTCCTGCGCGTCGGTGAGGCGTTGCAGAATCCGGCTCACCTCGCTCAGCAGCGCGCGATCAGGGGTGCGCTGCCCAACTCGTTCAATAATCTCCGCCATCGTTTCCTGCACAAGGGCGTGGCGTTTGGTGCGACGATCCATGTCTATCTCTCCTGTTTGATGGAGAAACGTTATCAATTCATTATCTGCAGAGGAAGTAACTCTCTATAATGTGCTATATGAATTTTTTATACATGTAGGGGAAGGTCCACCATGAACGTTCAGCAACTCCGCTGCATTTGCGAGGTGGCCCGCCAGGATCTGAATGTTTCCAAAGCAGCCGAGACGTTGAATACGTCGCAACCTGGCGTTAGCACGCAGATCCGGCAATTGGAGGAGGAGCTCGGGTTCGCAATCTTCGTCAGGCAGCGCAGCCGCCTAGTTGCGATCAGTAGTGATGGTGCGCTGGTGATCGAGCGAGCCCAGCGCGCATTGATGGAGATCGACGACATCCGGCAACTGGGGCGGGCGCATCGCACCGATGAGAACGGTACTCTCGCCATTGCGGCGAGTCACACTCAGGCCCGTTTCCGTCTGCCCACGGTACTAAGCAAATTCACTCGGGAATACCCGAAGGTGCAAATTACCATCCGGCCCGAGAGCGGCAAAGCAATTCTCGACGCGCTCATTACTGGGCGCGCCGACATTGGTGTGCTCAGTACGTTCGACTCGCTGCCGGTGGGACTCGTGGCGCTTCCCTTCCACACTTACCGGCGCGTGCTGCTGGTACCGATTGGGCACGAACTCCTCGACATGGAGCGCCCCTCACTCGAAGACATCGCACGCTATCCGATCGTGGTTTTCGAGCCGTCCAACTCGCGCACAACACTGCTGCGCGAACTTGATCGACTGCATCTCAGGTCACCGACATTGCTGCAAGGCACCAATGCCGATGTCGTCAAAGCGTACGTCGAACATGGACTCGGCGTTACCGTGTTGCCCGACATTGCGTTCGATCCTCAGCGCGATTTCGGCTTGCGCGCAATCAATGTCGACCACCTGTTCCCGGAGAGCACCACCTACCTCGTACTGAACAACAAGCATTACCTGCGGCCATACACCTACGCGTTCATCACGATGCTCGCCCCTCAACTGCGCCGCGAAATCGTTCAGAAGGCATGTACGTCGTCGAACCCATAATCGACATTGAACAGGAAGGATACCGATCCTTCCCAATGTGATGGCCGGGAGATGGGTCCTCGCCGCGCCTTCGTGTTGCCACCTTGATTCCCCTAGACCAGATCGACAGCTCAGTAGTGATCTGCGCCTCTTCGCCTCTTCGCCTCTTCGCCGCTGCATTGTTGCGTCACTGCCCCTCGGTGATAAGTGCCGATTTTTCGCGTGCTCTCACGTGAACAATTCAGCGCACTTATGCAGCATAAGAAAAAATTAATTTCAAATCCGAAATTGACTTGGTAATTTTCGGCACGAGTAGCTCAACACCCATCTGGCCAATGGCGATGAAGTAGCGTTTGGCATTCGGCAAATCCGGCATTTTGGAATGTCAACGATGCTGCTGATTCAAGTCGAATAACCTCACATCCACAGGGAATTGAATCTTGAAAAGAGAACTTCTTTTTGCGGGCATTCTGTCCGCAACGGCTTCGCTCGCCCATGCGCAAAGCTCAGTTACGCTTTATGGCCTCATCGACACTGGACTCACGTTTGTCAGCAATCAAGGAGGTTCGCACAACGTCCAGACGTCCGCGGGTAGCCTCAACGGCAACCGCTGGGGCTTAAAGGGCGTCGAGGATCTCGGCGGCGGG
Source organism: Pandoraea cepalis (assembly GCF_902459625.1). Lineage (NCBI taxonomy): Bacteria > Pseudomonadati > Pseudomonadota > Betaproteobacteria > Burkholderiales > Burkholderiaceae > Pandoraea > Pandoraea cepalis. The sequence goes on along the minus strand of NZ_CABPRY010000001.1, from coordinate 137,263 downwards.
TTGTCCGCGCTGTTCACAATCGAGAGCGGGTACGGCATTCTCGATGGCAAGCTTAAGCAGGGCGGCAGGCAATTCGGTCGTCAAGCATTCGTCGGCCTAGCGAGCTCGCAATTTGGCACCGTAACGGTAGGCCGGCAAACAAGCAACATCGTCGACTACCTCGGTCCGTTGGGGCTTCCAGCCGGCTCTTGGTCCAATCATCCATACGATAACGACAATCTCAACAACTCCTTTCGCGTCAATAACTCTGTGAAGTATCAGAGCCCGACGTATGGCGGATTGCGATTCGGCGGCATCTATGGCTTCTCGAACCAGGCAGGCGGCTTCAGCGCAAATCGCACGTGGAATCTGGGTGTGGATTACGCGTACGGATCGCTCAGATTTGCAACTTCGTATTTGTTGGTCAATCACGGCGGAACATCCGTCAATCCCACCGGCGCTGTCAGCGACGATGCGCCTTTCACTGCTGAACGTCAGCGTACTTATGGTGCTGGGGTTAATTACGCATTCGGCAAGGCGACGGTCGGCCTGGTATTTACGCAAACGCGCCTTGACAATCCTGTCTCTATCAGCAGCTCGGCTTCCGGTCGCTCCGGTAATCTCGCACTCGGAGGAAGCAGCGCGCGCTTCACGAACTACGAGGTCAACGTACGTTACACCATGACACCCGCATGGATGCTGCTCAGTTCGTACACGTTCACTGATGCAAACTTCAACGGTGTGTCGCCTAAGTTCAACCAGGTGAACCTCGAACTGGATCATCTGCTGTCGAAGCGAACCGATGTCTATCTGCAGACCGTCTATCAACATGTCAGCGGTACGGGACGATCCGGTATTACGGCCGACATCGACGGACTGACGGCGTCGTCCACAAACAATCAGACGGCAGTGACCGTCGGCCTTCGCCACCGGTTTTAATTGCGTCGGCCCGGTACTAGCGCGCGAAAACAAGAACGGGCGGCCACATAGCGTCCATTAGAAAAACGCGCGTGGCGGCGCACGCTCGCAGGTCGCGTGCGCCGTTCGCTCTTGTCAGAAGTCGTCTATCGGATGTTCGTCGCGCAACCGAACGATGACTCGGGAACACGTGGTGTCCTGAGTGGCGATTGGACGGCGAGCTCATCGGCGCATGACCCGGCTGCAAGGAAAATCGAGAGGAGCGCAAAGGTGGAATTTCGTCAATTACGCTACTTCGTACGTGTCGTAAATCTAGGCAGCATGGGCCGGGCCGCCGCCGAATTAGGCGTTGGGACGTCCGCGCTGAGTCAGCAGATCAGCCGTCTTGAGACAGAACTGTCGGCCAGGTTGCTGCAGCGGACAAAGACCGGTGTTCGTCCCACAGGCGCGGGCCTGGCTTTTTTCCGACAGGCTCAACTGGCGCTACGACATGCAGACCAAGCGATCGAGGTCGCACAGCATGCGCGCCTGTCTGGACAAGTCAGCATCGGCATGCCTCCCAGCGTCGCAGGCGTTCTAGGCCTGCCCTTCACGCGCGCCATGTGCGATCGCTACCCTGACGTACGTCTACGTCTCGTGGAAAGTCTTTCGGGATCGCTCAATGCGATGCTGTCATCGCGCCAAATCGATCTAGCGGTGCTCTACGACGTGACGTTCTCTCAACACTTCGCGGTCACACGCCTTGTTACCGAGCGCCTTTATCTCATCGGAAGCGAGCAATCGAGCGCCCCTCATTCGGAGGGATCGCTATCGCTCGCCGATCTCCATTCAACCCCGCTAATCCTCCCAAGCGAATCCCATCGGCTTCGAGCGCTCATCAATGAAGCTTTTGGTCGCATCGGTCGCAAGCCCAACGTCGTCGCCGAGATCGACGGACTTGCAATGCTGATGGAGGCCGTCGGCGCGGGTCTTGGCTTTACGATCCAGCCCGGCGCAGCCCTGACAAGGCATGCGAAGGGGAGTTTCGTCGCCCACGAGATCGTTGAACAAGACCTGGTGCGTTCGAGTCATGTCGCCAGTCTTTCGGATGACGAGCTATCGCCGGCCGGGCTTGCCGCAAGAATCGTCCTGGTCGATACCGCACGCAAAGTAACAGCACGCGGAGAATGGGCTGGCGCTTCCCTCATCGACTAGCCGACAGTACTTCACGATTTCTAAAGACGTGTTGCCCAGGCCCCTGTAGATGCGGTCTGTCGTGACGCATACACTCGGTCAAGATGAATTCACATTAGGACGACGTTCATGGTTGACGTGTTAGTCATTGGTGGCGGCAACGCTGCCCTCTGCGCGGCGCTGATGGCCCGTGAAGCGGGCGCGTCCGTGCTGTTGCTCGAGTCAGCGCCGCGAGAATGGCGCGGGGGCAATTCGCAACACACGCGAAATCTGCGCTGCATGCATGACGCGCCGCAGGACGTGCTCATCGACGCGTACCCTGAGGAAGAGTACTGGCAGGATCTTTTGAAAGTGACCGGCGGCATGACAAACGAAAGGCTTGCGCGACTGGCCATTCGAGCATCGTCGAATTGCCGCGGGTGGATGCGCAAGCATGGCGTCAGATTTCAGCCCCCGCTCTCCGGTGCGCTGCATGTCGCAAGAACCAACGCGTTCTTCATGGGCGGAGGCAAAGCACTCGTCAACGCTTATTACCGTAGTGCGGAGAGATTGGGGGTGCAGGTCAGATACAACGCCACGGTGGACTCCATCGAACTCGAGGGCGGCCGGTTCGTAGCCGCGCGTATCGGCGCGGAGCGCATCAAAGCCAAGACTTGCGTACTTGCTGCCGGAGGCTTCGAATCGAATCGCGAGTGGCTCAAACAGGCGTGGGGGCAGGTCGACGGCGAGTGGGTCGCGGACAATTTCCTCATTCGCGGAACACGCTTCAACATGGGCGTGCTCTTGAAGTTCATGATCGAAGCGGGTGCGGACGCGATTGGAGACCCGTCCCAGTCGCATTGCGTCGCCATCGACGCGCGCGCACCGCTGTATGACGGCGGCATTTGCACGCGCGTCGATTGCGTATCGCTTGGCGTGGTCGTCAATCGCAACGCCGAGCGATTCTATGATGAGGGCGAGGATTTCTGGCCAAAGCGTTACGCCATATGGGGACGTTTGGTCGCACACCAGCCAGGCCAGATCGCCTATTCCATCATCGACTCGAAGGCCATTGGCCGTTTTATGCCACCGGTGTTTCCTGGGATCAAAGCCAACAGTCTTTCCGAACTCGCTCAGGCGATCGGGCTGGATCAGGAAAGATTTACCGAGACCATTCGCGAGTACAACGCGGCTTGCCGCGCGGGAACGTTCGATCACGCGGTGCTGGACGATTGCCGCACGGACGGGCTCACCCCACCCAAAACCCATTGGGCTCGGCCGCTCGACCGCGCGCCCTACTACGCCTACGCACTTCGTCCGGGCATTACGTTCACCTATCTCGGGCTAAAGACCGATGAGACAGCCGCAGTCTTCATTGAAGGCGAGCGCAGCAACAATCTCTTCGTCGCGGGGGAAATGATGGCGGGCAACGTATTGGGCAAGGGTTATACGGCTGGGGTCGGGATGGCGATCGGGACCGCATTCGGTCGCATCGCCGGGTTACAGGCAGCAAAGGCTGCCGGCTATGAACACGCAGTAAAGGAAGACGATCATGCAGTCGCTTGAAGCTTTGACTAGAGAAGCAAACGCATTGGCACTGAATCAGCCGGTCGCACTAAGCATGGACGCCCCCGAAGCTGAGGTGAGCCGAATCATGCAGATCTGTAACGCGTGCCGCTACTGCGAAGGATTCTGCGCTGTCTTTCCTGCAATGACACGTCGCCTCGAGTTCGGTGTCGCGGACGCGCATTTCTTGGCCAATCTTTGCCACAACTGCGGCGCATGCCTGCATGCTTGCCAGTACGCTCCGCCGCACGAATTCGCCGTGAACGTCCCTAAAGCGATGGCGGACGTTCGCGTCAAGACTTATAGCGACTACGCTTGGCCGCCCGTCTTCGGCTCGTTGTACAAAAATAACGGATTGACGGTGGCAATTGCTCTCGCCGCGGGCCTGGCACTCTTCTTTTCGCTCAGTATCGCGATATTGGGCGACTTGGTTCCTGCGACTCCGCTCGCGTCTTTCTATCATGTATTCCCGCACAATCTGCTCGCGCTCATGTTCGGCGCCGTTTTTGTATTTGACGCATTCGCGCTGTCGGTCGGCGTGCGCCGGTTCTGGAGGAACGAGCCTCCCGGTGCAGTTTCCGCTGGCGCGGCCGCGGAAGCTTCCAGAGATATTCTGACGTTGAGATACCTGGGTGGTGGACATGGAGAAGGCTGCAACAATGACGACGATCGATACTCGCTGGCACGACGACGATTCCATCACCTGACGTTTTACGGATTCATGCTCTGCTTCGCGTCTACGAGCGTGGCGACGCTTTATCACTATTTTCTCAACCTCGAGGCACCGTACGCACTGGCGAGTTTGCCGGTGATTCTCGGCACTGCCGGCGGCGTGTTACTCACCGTGGGCGCTTTCGGCTTGTTGTGGTTGAATATGCGGCGCCATCCGCTACACGGAACGGCTTCCCAACGCCCGATGGATCGCGCATTCATTTTTCTTTTGTTGCTGATTAGCGTGACCGGGCTCGCGCTACTCGCCTTCCGTCAAACGCCTCTCATGCCGACGTTGCTCGCTGCACACCTAGGCGTCGTGATGGCGCTCTTCTTGACGGTGCCTTATGGGAAATTTGCGCACGGCGTTTACCGAGGCGCGGCACTCTTGCGCTTCGCAGTGGAGAAGCGTCACGCGCCCAAGCTGATGGTGGGTGAATAGTCCGCCACCGGTGCATTGTCGGGTATTGGCAATTGATTGCGAACGTCCTACCTTCACGCCAAAGCGGTAGCAGGCAGATGCGGAGGTAGGCGTCAAATCAGGCGACCGAGCCGAGAGCGTCTTACGCTAATCCATCTACCGCCCGGCCAGAGCAGGATGCCGCGACGGCGGCGGCGTTGAAGCAACGCGCCGCACTCACGCATTCAGCTCGGCGATGATGCGCTCCGCAAGAAAATCACAGGGCTGTCGGTTGGACGTGACACTTCGCGCAAGGACGATCTCGAGCGTGCCAATCTCCGGCAGACCATGGGCCGCCCCAAGCAAAGTGAAATCAGACGGCACGGCGCATCGCGCTAGCGGCGTAATGGCGAGGCCGGCGCGGGCCATCGTCAGCAGGCCCAGCAGGCTCGGACTCTCATACGACGTTCGATAGGCGATCTTTGCGCGCTCCAGACTCCGAATCGCCTTCTCGCGCGCGACGCTTCCCGGCAAGAACACTGCGATGGGCAGTGGCCGCTCTCGCCAAATGTCGGTCGCGCCCGGGGCGGCCGCCCACACCATCGGCTCGTGCCGCAAGAACTCGCCGGTCAGTCCTTTGACCCGCGTTGCGCACACGAGGTCCACCGTACCGTCGCGCAGCATCGGCGCCAGCGCAACGCTGGGCAAGCCAATCACCTGGATTTCGACCTTGGGATAGCTCGCCGAGAATTTCTTGAGAATCGGCGGGAAGAGCGACGACGCGTAATCGTCCGGTACGCCGATCACCACGCGGCCCGTCACGTCCGGCCGCACGACCGCCGCCCAGGCCTCGTCGCGCAGCGCGATGATCCGCCGCGCGTATGCCAGAAGCACCTCGCCGTCTTGCGTCGGTACCACGCTGCGCGGCTTACGCACGAAGAGCGCTTTGCCCAGCGCCGACTCCAGCGCCTTGATCTGCATGCTCACCGCCGATTGCGAGCGGTGCACGAGATCGGCGGCTCGGCTGATCGTGCCCGTATCGGCCACGGCGACGATCATGGTGAGCACGCCAACGTCGAGGGCTTTCATCTCGGTACTCATAGGCACTGCCTCGCGTAGATGCATCAGAAAAACTGAAAGATTGCATCAATATTATGCGATTTTCTTTTCCATCGCATTAGCGCAAAGTTTGGGAAAACGGAGTCTTGACCATGAATGCCCACACACCCCTGACGACGCTGGCCCTTGCCGGTGTGCAGCCGCAACCCAATTTTGCGGCCATTGCGTCAGGCGCCTCGGTGCCCTACGTGCAAGCCGGCAGCGGCGAGCCGATGGTCTTTGTGCACGGATCGTTATGCGATTACCGCTATTGGGATCCGCAGCTCGCCGCGTTGTCGGAGCACTTCCGTTGCTTCGCGCCGAGCCTGGGTCACTATTGGCCGGAAACGCACGCGTTCGGGCACGGTGACTTCAGTTGGGAGGCGCACGTGGTGGAGATGGCGGAGTTCATCGAGGCGTTGGGCCTTGGCGCCGTACATCTGGTCGGCCATTCACGTGGGGGCTGCGTGGCATTTCATCTGGCGCGCCAATACCCCCACCTCGTGAAGACGCTTACGCTGGCCGACCCCGGCGGTCCGTTGCAGGTGACGCCGCAAGCGGACACCGGCAAATTGCCGCCCGCTACGCAATTGTTGAGAGCCACGGCGGCCGAGTTGATCGAGCAAGGCAAATTCGACGCCGGCCTGAACCTGTTCGTGGACTCGGTCACCCTGCCGGGATTCTGGAGCAAGAGCACCCAGAGCTTTCGCAGGATGGCGCTGGACAATGCGGTCACGCTGCCAAAGCAGTTGCGCGACCCGCTGCCCGCCTATACCCGTGAAGCGGCCCGCGAAATTCAGTGCCGAACACTGTTGATCGATGGGCAGAAGAGCCCGCGCATGTTCCGGAACACCGTCGAGAAACTTCACGAGTGGATCGGACATGCCGAGCGTCAAACCATCGCGGGTGCCTCGCATGGGATGAACATCGCTAACCCTGGCGCATTCAATCGGGCGCTTGTGCAATTGGCTGGGTAGTGGTTCTGTATGGGTTGTTGACAGTGGCACTGAACCGCCCCGGATTTGAAGCGCCCCCCAACACCTGAAATGAGTAGACGTACAACAGGCCGGCCGCCACCGTAGCGGCGAGCCGCCACCGCGCGGCCAAGCCCTTTCCCATGATGTCCAACCCTTGAAGTCAAGCCCCCTCGTTCGTCATCACACCCGTGGCGCACGATCGCGCCCGGGGGCATATTACGGTCTGCCCACATTCCTTATGCATACGTCGGCTTCCCGCCCGTGCGCCCCCGGTTCCTTCATTGTCAATCGTCCAGCGACTGATCGTTGGGCGATTGGAACACTGCTTTGAGCTTCTGGCTGAGCGGCAGATTCAGGTTGATGTTCTGCGGCGGAATCGGCGACATGAACCACTTCTGATAGAGCTTGTAGGCGTCGCCGCTCGTCTGCATGCGGGCAATCGTCCGGTCGACGATCGCCTTGAGCGCGGGGTCGTTCTTCGGCAGCATGCAGGCGATGGCCTCGAACGTCTGCGGCTCGCCGGTGACGATGTACTCGTCGGACTTGTTCGCCTTCGCCAGTTCGGCCGACAGAACGTCCGAGTCCATGAAGAACGCCGCCGCCCGGCCTTGCTGCACCATCATGAAGCCCTGCGCGTGATCCACGGCCGCCACGATCGCCACGTTCAGCTTGTTATCCGCGATGCGCTTGCGCAGATAGCGCTCCGACGTGGTGCCCGCGGTCACCGCGATCGTCTTGCCGTTGATATCGTTGAACGACTTGATCCCCGAGCTTTTCTTCGTGAGCAGACGCGTTTCCGTGATCGAGATGGTGTTCGAGAACTCGACCTGCTTGCGGCGCTCCGCATTGTTTGTGGTACCGCCGCATTCGAAGTTGATGGTGCCGTTCTGCACCAGTGCAATGCGGTTCTGCGCCGTGATCGGCATCATTCGTACTTGCAGATTGGGCGCGTCGATTTCCTTCCGGATCTCGTCGACGATCCGCATGGCAATGTCCTGCGAATAACCGATCACCTTCTGACCGTTGTCGTAGTACGAATACGGCACTGACGACTCCCGGTTGCCCAGCACGATCACATTGTTTTCCTTGATCGTCTTGAGCGACCCGGTGAGCGGCGTGGCGGCCTGGGTATTCGCCACGCTGCCCATCAACGCCAACAACACAACCCCGTAGTTCGTGAATTTCATCGTCTCGTCTCCACCCGCCTTCGACAGCGGTCACTTATGGTTATGGACCGACGGATTCGCCGGCCGGAATGCGCGTCACCGCATCACTTCAATGCGGCGCACGCGCGTGCGATGCGTGTGCACGCCTCGCGCAGGTTCTCCATCGACGTGGCAAACGAGAGCCGGAACGACGGCGAAATGCCGAATGCCTCGCCCTGAATCACGGCCACGTCCTGCGTATCGAGCAGGTACAGAATGAAGTCGGTGTCGTTGGTGATGACCTTCCCTTCCGGCGTGGTCTTGCCGATCACGCCCGCGCACGACGGGTAGGCGTAGAACGCCCCGACCGGCTTCGCGCAGTGCAATCCCTCCACCGCATTGAGCTGATCAACGACCAGATCGCGGCGCGCCGTGTACTGTGCCTTCCAGTCGACGAGGAAGTCGCGCGTGCCGGTCATCGCGGCGAGCGCGCCTGCCTGACTGATCGCCGATGGGCTGCTGGTGCTCTGCGACTGCAACTTCGCAATCGCCTTGATGAGATCGCGCGGGCCGCCTGCGAAACCGATGCGCCATCCGGTCATCGCATACGCCTTCGAAACGCCGTTCACGGTAAGCGTGCGATCGAGCAGATGCGGGTTGACCTGTGCAAACGTCACGAACGCCTCGTCGTCGTAGACGAGGTACTCGTAAATGTCGTCCGTGAGCACCATCACGTTCGGATGGCGCGCGACCACGTCGCCCAGCCGTTGCAGTTCCTCACGCGTGTAGGTCGCCCCCGTCGGGTTGCACGGCGAATTCAGGATGAGCCACTTGGTGCGCGGCGTAATCGCGCTTTCCAGTTGCGCGGCGGTGAGCTTGTAGCCGTTCTCGGCGAGGCAATCGACGATGACCGGCGTGCCGCCGTTAAGCAGCGTCATGTCGGGATACGACACCCAGTAAGGTGCGGCGATGATGACTTCGTCCCCGTCGTCCACCGTGCTCGTGAGCGCGTTGAAGATGATCTGCTTGCCGCCATTGGCAACCGTCACCTGATCGACGCCGTAGTCGAGTCCGTTCTCGCGGCGGAATTTCTCGCAGATGGCCTGCTTGAGCTCCGGCGTGCCGTCGACGACGGTGTAGCGCGTCTTGCCCGCCTTCATGGCGGCGTAAGCGGCTTCGATAATGTGGTCTGGCGTATCGAAGTCAGGCTCGCCGGCGGTCAGGCCGATGATGTTCCGGCCTTGCGCGCGCAGCGCCTTGACGCGTCCCGTCGCCATCGAACTGGGCGACGGCTTGATGCGGCCCATGCGGGTAGCCAACAAACTCATGATGTTTCGATTCCGTAGAAATGAGAGGCAGGGAAGCGGGGGACAGCGATCAGGCGATCACGCCGAGCTTGCGCAGACGTTCGTCGATCCACTCGCGCTTGTCCTTGCCCGCTCGGATGGCGATCTTGCGTTGATCTTCGCGAGCGGCCTGCTCGCGCGCCTTGCCGAGCACATAGGTCCACTGATCGGGAGGAACGGCCACGACGCCGTCTTCGTCGCCGACGATGAGATCCCCCGGGTTGATGACCAGCCCGCCGATGCTCACCGGCACGTTGACCTCGCCCGGGCCTTCTTTGAAAGGTCCCCGGTGTGTGTTGCCACGGGCGTAGCAGGGAAAGTCGGCCGCACGGAACGCGCCGATGTCGCGCACGGCGCCATCGATCACGAAACCGGCGATGCCGCGCACTTCGGCGTGGATCTGCATCAGTTCGCCGACCAGCGCCTGCGTCACGTCGCCGCTGGCGTCGACGACAATCACGTCGCCGGGCGCGGCCATGTCCATGGCCTTGTGAATCATCATGTTGTCGCCCGGCCGAACTTTCGCCGTAATCGCACGCCCCACGAGGCGCTTGCCTGCGTGATAGGGACGCAGCCCCTGCACACCGCAGATGCGCTGCATGCTGTCGCTGATGTGCGACGTGACGATGTTGGCGTAGGCATCGAGAATGTCGGCGGGGATCGGTTCGGGCATCGGCAACACGCGGAATCCGGCCTGATGGTGTTCGTTCATGGTGACCTCTTCGGAAATGGGAAGGACGTAGGGTGGATGCCGTCCGTCAGAGCGTGCGGTGTTCGCGCAGGTAAGGCACCAGCCCACCGGCGTTCAGAATCTGAAGAATCTCCGGCGCAATCTGTGCGCCAGGCAACGGGGTGGCGTCGTCGTTTATCCAGACTTCCGTGCGCTCGCCGAAGACGACGCGCACCGTATCGCCCTCACGAATGTGCGACGTGTCGCATTCGATCGCGTACAACCCGTTGTTGATGGCGTTGCGGAAATAGGTGCGCGCAAAGGTCTGCGCCAGCACCACGCGAATGCCTGCCCCGACGACAGCCGTCACGGCAACTTCCATGGCCGAGCCGCAACCGAAGTTCTTGCCCGCGACGATTACGTCGCCTGTCAGCACGCTCTGTGCGAACTCGGGATGTGTGGTTTCGAACAGGTATTGACGCAGCACTTGCGGGTCGAGCGAGTCGCGCTTTCGGCGCGAGGAGATGATGTAGTCGGTGTTGACGTCGTCGCCAAAACAGCGGGCGCGACCTTCAAGGGTTTGGGCGTGAGTTTGGGCTTGAGCGTTCATGAGCGATGGCGTATTGGATTCGGGAACGGGAACGTCACTCGCTCAGCGATGGCCGAGTTGCGACGGCGCCACGAGATAGCCGGCCACTGCACTGGCCGCGCACACCTGCGGCGAGGCCAGATAAATGTTTGCGGTGGCGTTGCCCATGCGGCCCTTGAAATTGCGGTTGGCGGTCGACACCACGTTAATGCCGTCGCCCGGGATCGCACCACCGGTGCCACAGCATGAGCCGCAGCCAGGCGTGACGACAATCGCGCCGAAAGCGAGGAAATCTGCCAGTTCGCCGCCACGCACGAGGTCTTCCATGACCTCACGCGATGCGGGCGTCACCACGAGCTGAACGCCCGGGGCCGGGCCGCCGTGCTCGCGCAGCACCGCGAGGGCTTCGCGGAAGTCCTTGACGCGTCCGCCCGTGCAGGTGCCGAGATACGCCATATGGATCGGCGTGTGCCCGAGTTCGGACACCGTCACCACGTTATCGACCTGATGCGGGCGCGCCACGTTGGGCTCGACCGTCGACAGATCGAGCATGAGCCGCGAGGCGTAATCGGCCTCGTCATCGGCGAACAGGTCTTCCAACTCGTCCTGATCGCCTTGCCACGGACGTTGCGCAAGATAGGCACGTGCGATGTCGTCGACGGGAAACAGGGCGTTCTTCGCGCCCATTTCGATGACCATGTTCGCGATCACGAGCCGGTCGTCGAAATCGAGTGCAGCGATGCCGTCGCCATGGAATTCGAGCGTCTGATAAGCGGCACCGTCAGCGCCGAGTCGCCGCGCCAGCGCGAGTGCAATGTCCTTGCCTCCCACGCCTGCGCCGGGTGCGCCGGTCAATTCGACGCGAATGCTCTCGGGCACCTTGAGCCAGACCTTGCCCGACATCATGACGCCTGCCAGATCGGACGATCCGATGCCGGTGGCGAAGCAACCGGTCGCGCCGTACATGACCGAGTGGCTGTCGGCGCCGACGAGCAGGCGGCCTGGTCGCGCGTAGCCATGTTCGACCATGAGCTGATGGCCGATGCCTGCCCCGACGTCAAAGACCTTCACGTCGTGCGCCGAGGCGAAGCGGCGGATGCGCGCCTGCAACAGTGCGGATTTCGCCGACGGCGCGGGCGCGTAGTGATCGAACGCGAAGATCAGTTGTTCGGGGCGCAGCGGCGCGGTGCCGCCCATGGCGTCGAAATAATCGAGCGCCATCGGCACGGACGCGTCCGTGCCCAGCGCGAAGTCGACCGTGCAGATGGCAATCTCGCCGGCGCGCACCGTCCGGCCCGCTTTACGGGAAAGCAACTTTTCGGAAAGCGTCTGACCTGCCATGTCCCCACTCCTTGCGACTCGTTTGCCGCACGTATGCTTCGTGCGTCTCTTGCAGACAAGTATGGGGATGACGCCGTTTTGAAACTAGCGAATAAAAGGCGTCTTCAAGTCGGAAAAATTTTCACGCTTCGCGCGCAGAGTGGCGGGAAGCCGCGCCGGGTCAGCTCGCAGAGGGGGAGGTGGGGGCCGACGGGGGCTGCGCGGGCTGGAAGGTCGGCTTGCGGAAATCGCACAGGCGCTGCGCCAGCGAGGCGATATCGGCGTTGAATGCCACCGGACCGTCGTTGCGATAGACGGCGTAGTACCGCACGGTCGGCAGCGGCTCGTCCGCGGGCATGCGCTTGAGCAGCCCCTGCTGCACCAGATCGTCGAAATACAGGTCGGGCAAGTAACTCACACCGAAACCGGCCACGGTGAGCGCACTGAGTGCATTCAGGCTGTTGCCCGCGTACATGCGGCGAATCGCCAGCCCTTTGGTCTGAAACCAGCGATCGAACACGGCGTCCACGCCGGAGGTGTCGATCTGCATCAGGATCGGATGTTGGGCGATTTCGTTCAGGGCAAGCGTGCGCGACGTGTCGACGAGCGAAGGGCTGCACATCCATTGCAGCGCCATCGTGTCGAGCGGCACGGCGGTGAAACCGGGACCGGTGGCCGTGAGCGGAATGATCGCCAGATCGATTTCGGCGCGCTGCAACTTCACCGTAAGCGCCGTGCTCAGATCGATCTCCGGCTCGATGGAGACGAGCGGATACGTTTCGCGCATCTCCTGCACCAGCTTCGGCAACCATGTCAGGCCGATCAGCTCCGTGACACCGATGCGATACCGGCGCACCACGTCCACCGGCTTGCCCATGCGCTCCAGCAGACGGTCGCGCAGTTGCAGGATCTCTTCGCCCAGTTCGAGCACCTCGCGCCCTTTCGCCGTGAGCTGCATGGTCCGGCCGCTGCGGTCGAACAACGTCGCCCCAAGAAACTCCTCGACCTCGGCAATGCGCTTCGACACGGCGGACTGCGTGGTGTGCAACCGCTCGGCGGCCGCAGCGTGGGTGCCGAGCTTGTTGGCCCAGTAGAGCGCTTCGATTTGCTTGAAGGTGATCATGATCGTTCGTCGGCGATAGGCGTCACGGCGGATTGCGCAACGCGCGCGGCAGCGCAATCTCGGGCAATCCCGTGAAGTTATCGCGTCATGATACGCAAACCGTCGCGGCGTCACCTACTGCGACGCTCACCACACGATCACATACGGTCCGGCTCGTCGTCGTCCACTGCCGACTTGTCGAGATACCCGTTGCACGGCTGCTTGGTCACAAAGCCCGTGGTTCCCTACAGATTGACGGCAGGGACTGATCCGCTCGGCCAAATTCGGATCAAAGAAGAAGTGATTGAAACGTGTCGTTGCGCTATTGCAATGACGTGGCGGGCTGATGAAATGTGTTACTTTGGCCATCGCCAGGTCGGTTCGCTCAGGTGCTCGGCAAAGTAGTCTGACAACGCGCTCACCTTCGCCGGCCGTGCCCTCGCCGACGGCGTCACAAAATACAGGCCGCCCTTCGTCAACGACCAGTCGGTGAGGATCGCCTCGAGCCGTCCGTCGCTCAGATATTCGCCCGCGATGAACTCCGGCAGCTCTGCGATGCCGAGCCCCTCCAGCAGCATCGGCAGGCGCGCATCGGAATTGGTCACCCGCAGCGGGCCGGTCGGCAGGACATCGCCTCGGTCGCGGGCCTGAGATTAGTGCTTGGCCAATACCACCTTGAGGCGTCGGACGGACGCCACAGCTTCTTCAGCTGTTTCGAAGTTGGCGAACCCCATCAACAAACCTTGTTGCGGTGACTTGCGCATCCGCCAGTTGCTCAGTGCCTGAATGGCGAGCCCTTTAGCTTGAGCAGCCTCCGCCAATATCCGGTCATCCTGCCCGGTATTCAGGCTAGCCAAAACATGGATGCCGCCTGCTTGGGACTGGATATGCAAGAGTTCTCCCATCGTCTGACTCACTGCATCAACCAAATAGCTGCGGCGGGTCGCATACAAGGTTCGCATTTTACGTAGGTGCCTGCCAAAGTGCCCCTGTTCCATAAAATCTGCCACCATGGCCTGGAGAAGAATTGAGCCAGGGCCGGGACAGTGGTTCACAGTATCTCTAAACCTGCCAACTTGAGATGCGGGTACAACCAGATAGCCTAGCCGTAAGCCAGGGAACAGAACTTTGCTAAAAGTACCGGTATAAATTACCCGCCCATCACGATCCAGACTTTTCAACGCCGGCAAGGGGCGACCGTGATAACGGAACTCGCTGTCGTAATCGTCCTCGATAATCCATGCTTCGCTACGGCTCGCCCATTCTAGAAGTTCCAGTCGCCGCGGCAACGACAAGGCAACGCCCATCGGACTTTGGTGCGTAGGAGTAACCACGACGAAACGCGCATGAGCCGCACGTCGTTGACCGATTCTCACGTTCAAACCTTCCTCATCGACCGGCACAGGCTCTAAGCGCATTCCTGCGCGCTCCAAGAACTGTCGGGCGAAGATATATCCTGGCTCCTCGTACCAGCCCAAGTCTCCGGCCTTCAACAGCGCGTGGCACACTACTTCCAGTGCTCCTCGATAACCCGTCGTCACGAACACCTGCTCATGTGAACATGTAATGCCGCGTGAGATGCCCAAATAGGCGGCAATGGCGCGACGTAGGGGTTCATACCCCCCTGGATCGGGATAGGTCATAGCCATCGTCTCCAGAGCCCGCAGGCTTCGTCCAGCTAGACGCGACCAGGCCTTTCGCGGGAATGCATCTAATGCCGGCAAGCCGAGTTGAAACGGGAGCGCTTCACTAAATGCAGCCTGAGGGCGAGGCGACGCTGAGACAAGAGGCACTGACACCTTGGCGTGACTTGGTTCAGCCAAGCTCCCAAGCCGGGGGGACACGACTGTTCCGGCAGCGCCGCGCGCTACGAAATAGCCTTCGTTCGCCAACATCTGATAGGCCAATTCGACGGTGCCACGCGCCAGGTTCAGCTCGCTGGCAAGGCTACGCACGGACGGCACGCGATCTCCGGGACGGAGCTTGCCGCTAGCAATCGCCTCTCGGTAGCGCCGATACAACTGCAGATAGATCGGCGCATCGCGCTCTTGGCTCGGTCTCAGGTGCTGCGAGTCCATACGAAATGCCCCATGAAATTATTCAATTCTTACACCTATTCGGTAGGCCATAATTTTCCTAAAGTACTGGCTATTCAACAAGGACTTCACATAAGGAATATCCATATGAACACCTTGCAATTGAGGCATGTCGACGGTGACCAGGATTGCCAGGCGTGCTTTAACGTCATGCGCGAATTGCGCCCTCATTTGACCGATACCGCTACATTTGCCGCGCAAGTGCGTCGTCAGGCTGAACACGGATATCGTCTGCTGGCTGCATGGCAGAACGAACAAGTCAAAGGTTTGGCCGGCTATCGCATCTACGAGAATCTGCTGTATGGACGATTTCTCTACGTCGACGATTTGGTGATAACTTCCGACGCCCGCGGCGAAGGCCTTGGTGGAAAACTGATCAATACGTTGCGCGACGAAGCAAAAAAGCAAGGTTGTGCGAATTTCGTTCTGGATACCGCCTTGGGAAATTCCTTTGGGCAACGATTTTATTTCCGTCAAGGCCTTTTGGCCGTGGGGATGCATTTCCGCCAACCGCTGTAATTCGCCCAAGTAACGAACGCGATTGCGCTCTAACTTTTTTATAGGAGTTTTTTTATGAGTATCCCGAAACGTTTGCCTTATCACACGCTCTCTCCCGAAGCCTACCGTGGGTTCGGTGCTACGAAAGTCGCTCTGGAGAAGAGCAGCCTCGGCAAGGAGCTGATCGAGTTGGTCTGGCTGCGGATGTCGCAAATCAACGGCTGCGCTTTCTGCTTGGAAATGCATGCAAAGGCACTACGTGCCGGTGGCGTGCCGGATGCCAAGCTGGACAGCCTCGCCGGATGGCGTGTGGGCGAGCATTTCACCGAACGGGAGCGCGCCGCACTGACCTGGACGGAGGCGCTGACACATGTGGACCAGACGCATGCACCTGACGAGGATTACGAGCCACTCAAGGCGCATTTCAGCGATGTCGAAATTTCGGACCTGTGCTTTGCCATTGCGTTGATGAGCGCATTCAACCGACTGGCGGTCGGGATGCGGCAATAACGGCACACAGCCCTTGGAAGAGCCATCTGGAATGTTCCAGAGGTGATATCGGGACTTCGCCGCCTACGCTAAGCGTCGAGGAATGCTGCAAACGACTGGTTCTTGATACGGCCGCGACAAATATTACGGCGCGTCGTTTTTCCTTGTGCGAAGGTCTGCCTGACGCAATTGTCGGTTTCGTAAAGCCATTGGAGAGTGCCCTATGAAAATTCTGCACATGGATTTCAGTCCTAGAGAAGAGTCGCATAGCCGGAAGCTTTCCGCCGCGATTGTTGCGCGACTTTTTGCCATTGATCACGATGCCTGCGTCATACGTCGTGATCTGGGTCAGGTCCCCATACCCCATACGGAGGCCGGCTACGCCGCAGTTCTTTCCTCGCCAACGGCATTGACCTCTGAACAGTCGAGCGTGGCTACAGTCTTGTCGGAAGAATTGATCCAGGAGGTTGAGGACGCCGACGTTCTTGTCATTGGTACGCCGATGCACAATTTCACGGTCCCTTCTGTACTCAAGGCCTGGATCGATCAAATTCTTCGGATGGGGCGCACGATTGGAGCATCACCAACAGGAGAGAAATTTGGCCTGCTGCAAGACAAGCCCGTTTATATCGGTATCGCGTCCGGAGGCGTATTTACAGGTGATCGTGCAAAGCAGCCAGACTTCCTGAAGCCATATTTGATAGCCGCGTTTGGCTGCATTGGTTTGACTTCGCTGCAATTCTTTCCCCTCCAGGCGACCGCGTTCCTCGATAGCGACCAGTTGATGGCGAGTCAGAATGCTCTGATCACCACAATGGATACAATGAAGATCGACTCCAGAGTGGAGTGAGAGACCCGATGAGGAATCAAGTCGATCACCCGTTTGTTAAATCAAATGGTCTGGTTGAGTAACCCCTGCCGATCTGACCACCCCCAGAACTCCCCGCAGCGGGGGGATTTTTTCATAACTCCACCTTCGCCGGACTACGCGCCTTCAGCGTCTCACACTGAAGATTTATGGGACATTGCCGATGCGGCGCGCGCAAAGGAATCGCCCATAATTTTTGACTATAAATAAAAATGACCCATAAGCTTCTCAACTTATGGGTCCCAAATTCTCAGGTTATGCGTCTATCTACGGCACCAATTGTCGGTTGTCACAGTAAGTGCAAAACGCACCGCTGATTCCGAAGGGTATTTGCATTTTCGTCGACACAGGGACCAGCCGCTCATGTCACGATAAATGCAAAAACGAGGACTCTGTGTCACGAATAGTGCAAAGATCGGCAGGGGCCAAATTTCGAACGCTAACCTTTCCAGCCAACGGCGGCCTTTACTGCCTCGATGTGTTCGTCCCCAGTCAACTCGCCTTCAATGAACCGACGGTTAGCTTCTTCGACGGCGTCGGAAAGGATGATGCCTTCAAAGCGCACACTTCCGCGGGCAACGTCAATGGCCGCCTTCCGCCGCACGCGTTCCTCGTCACTGATTTTTGGATTCGGATTTTTGCCCATAGCGGACACAGCCTCAACGCGCGAAATTCTCTACTATTTTACCTGCGTCAAGGGTCAATTCCTCAAAAAACTGCGCACCGTTCCGTGGGAGTTCTTCATCACGCCTGTCGTTCCCCCGCTTTTCGATGTCGCCGTTCCGGGAGAAGTGCTGTGAGCCTACGCATTCCGCCCCCCCTTCGCCGACAGCGGCAATTGCCAGGCGAATCTTCCGTGGCACACCAGCCCTAACCGAGTTGACCAGGTTTTTTGTACCTCTCCACTTTGCACAGGTGGAGAGTGCTCCCCATTTCCGGTCAGTGCCGTTTTTCCGGATACGATCGCTCCGATGTTCGTGACAATCGTTTGCGAGGCGCCAGATCGGCGCGCCGATAGAAGTATTGACGGCATCCGTCCACGGTGGGGCCACACGCAGGCTTGGCTGGGAGTTCGGACAGAAGCGCGCGAGGCGAGCGGGAGTATTGTCTAGCGAGTTCAGCCAACGATACGTATTCCTGCTTGAACGATTCCACTTGCTCCATCGAAACACGATGCCCTAAACCGGCGTCGTAGCATGAATGTAGATATCCACCATGAATCAAACTGTACGCGACCTGTTGCTTTACGCCGAGCAGCTTGGCGGCTTGATCAACGGACATAGCAGCCTCCGCTGCGTCACGCTGACTTGCCAACCATAATTTAACCGTAACGCGGTCCAATTTTGCGAGTCCCAGCGGCACAGCCGCCTTGTGAGGAGCGTGCGTCGAGATTTCCCGATCAAGAATTGCTCTGACTAACTGAGTACTTTCGTGCTCGCGCAAACGCCAGTACTTGAACACATCTAGCAAGATTATCCCTGCCGCAATGTCCGGTGCATTCGGAACGATACGCAGCCGATCCAATTCGACCTTCGGAATCAGCCATGCGGCCGTACGCTGAGAATGTCGAGACACCAAAGGCTTGATGATTCCATCCGAGATCAGCTCGCGCAGCCGACGCTCCGAAATTTGCGACAAATGTGATGCCGTTTTCAGCGTAACGGCGCCCTCCACCAGCGTGACCAAACCAACCAAGTCGCGTTGGTGCATCGTGCTGGCTCGCCTTCCGGATGTGTAGATCGCCTGGTCTATTGGAATCAACTCTGCCTGCGCCAGGTGACGTATGACCGCCCGATCCACGCCTGCTGCTGTCGCGGCTTGTTGCAATGTGATGCGCGGATGTGATGCCACGGTTTCGCGCCTCAATAAGCGATTCCGTTTGCACACCATGCCCCACCAGTGTTCACTCAGGTAGTCTTCGAATGCATTTCTCAAAAACTGGAAACACGGCGGTTTCAGATCGTCATAGAGAACGTGATATAAAACTCCGAATGCTCGTCGCACACTCGAAGATGAAGCACTCGACTGTTGGAGCGATGCCAACAACGTGTAGAAGCTTCCGGGCCAGTTATGCAATAGCGAAGCTGTGCCAGCAACGAGCGTTCGCGCTGTCGACATACGGCTTAATCCTGCTACTTGGCCAGGTCGGTTTGGCTGAGAATTCGTGCCAAACCTCCCAACGTATAGTACCAACCGGTGCGTCGCTGCAGCGTCAAGCGGAGGCGTGCCCTCCGCAGCAGGCACCTCATGCTCAAACGCCAGCAGGGCGCGAGTCAGCATAACCTCCGCAGCTATGGCTCGCTCACCAGCACCATGCGCCAATTCGGCTCCACATTCACATTTCAATAAGTTCACGCCATGCCAGCTCTGCGAACGCTTACAACGCGGACAGACGTCGCATAGCCATGCACGATGCCGGATGCAAATACAGACAAGCTTGATTTCCCACATGCCCAGGAAAAGTCCATCGGAACCGAGGCAAGCCGGACACCACCGTCGGTACGTCTGATTGAAGGCGGATTGGGCTAACCCCGGCAAGGAAAAACATCCCGCCCAGTTCCTCGGAGTCACGCCAAAAAGCCGCGACTGCTCAGTTGCGCCCAGACGAAGCCGCTGACACAGTTCACTGAATGGAGCCGGCGTTGAGGAAGCAATAGCCGTGCGAAGCTGACCAACAGACATATAGCCATTCGCCCGAGCTACCCGCATTAGATACGCCATGGTCGACTCCCCTTTAGCGGGCCTAGGCCGAACAGGCAACATGGCATCTGTGCCTTGATTTTTCAAGCCGCAATCCTCGTACAGATCTGCTCGTATATCGCCTCATCCTTCAGAAGCTCCTTGAGGAATTTGAGATCGACGTCCGACACGCGTTCCAGGTAGCCCGTAAGTAGGTTGCTCAATCGATTGTTTGGCGAGAATTTTTTGCTTTCGCCAACTGGGGTTGCGCCGCCCATCGCTTCCGCCGAGGCGACGTCAACGAGTAGTTTTAGTGCAGAGCCAAACGGCTCAGAGAGGCTGACGATGCATCGACTCCCAGGAGGCGTCGGCCTCCGATCGTCTGGGGCGACGTGCGCCGAATGCGCAGCGTTCAACGGGTTGATCGAAGAATTTAGCCAGTTGCTCAGCTCGCATACCCATTTGGGGGCCTGCGCCGCTTTCATACCACCCAAGTAAAGGCCGCAGTTGCTACAGTGCCAACCGGCACCGATACTTCTCCAACCCAGTGTTGTCCCACAGCCTGTGCATCCAGAAATCAGCCAACATGAATGTTCAGGACACGCTCGCGCAAGAGGCAAGTCATGTTTCAACAAGTGTGGGCGTCCCAGGGCGACGCACGTCACGCAGTGTCGACTAACCTTGGCCCGGCGATACCACGTCTTCGCTTCAAATTTCCTTGCGAGGTCAGCCATTTCCGATTCGGCGTCAACAATGGGGCTGATGCGCCCTATGCCAAATACGTGCTCAAATGCGGAGGCCCCCACGCGGCGCTGACTCCCACGCCGAACATCAAACGTCTCCTTGTTAAAGGCTTTGGGCGGCTGGTGCCCGTTTCCCCGATAGAATCGCCAACAATACCCGGGAAGGCTCTCCCCGGCTTTCGGCTCAAGCCGCACTGGGTACATATCGAACGTTGCGGTTTCAATCATGGCATTCTCCGCCGCCCAATTTCTCCAAACGTCTGGAATGGCTCGCCACCCCGGCGAAACCGCATTCGGTCAAAACGGAGCCCGCTCCATTTTGGGCGCCTCTCGCCGCTTTCGTTTGGGTCAAGACGCCGGGTAGCCCACCACGGCCGATTCAGGCAGTTATTACTGTTCAGTAAGCGCTGGACCAACTCAAAGTTTGTATTCTCCTCACTGCCGTTACAGGGCGCATCAACAGCACAAAACACTGGATTCCGAACAAAGTGACCATTTGACCAGTGCGAACCGTATACATTCTCGGCTGGGATTTCCCCCTCTTTCAGCACAGGCCTCACTGGAAGCGCGGTCTGCGGGATCATGCCTTCCCCCCTCGAGGCTTCCTTACGGCATAACTACCGCGTTCGAAAGGCTCGTTGCCTCGGTCAAGTCGCCGAAACTCGAACTCAAGATTGAAGGGATTGAGCTTGCCAATGCCCCCCGACCAAACATCATCGATGAACACACGTTCTAAAACCGCCGGTCCTATTTCGGGAATTTGCATTTCCATGGCGTGACGTAATGCACCGATCAGCAGCTTCTTTATGTATGCCACTCGACCATCGCTTGCGTAGTACAGTCGCATGCCCATTTCACCCCAACCATATGGACCAGACGACAGAGTAAGAGGAATGCACGCGCCAAGAGAAATAAATAACTGCAAGCATTCGTTATGGATGGTATCTACTTCGCTTTGCCCCAAAGCCAGGCGCAACCGCCGAGAGAAGCGCCGACGCAACTGTTCATTCACCTGCAGCAATTGCTCGAGGCGCGGCAACCCTAGGAAGACAGTTGGTACGCTCAGCTCGTCGATGAGGCTTTTGATCCAATCACCGACCATATAGTGCGTTGCGGTTTTTCCGCGATCGTGAACGTGCTGCGCTTCGTCGAAAAGAACAATCTCGACACGGCACTCGCGACAGAGTGTGATAACGCGTGCAGTTTTGCTCGATATCGTGCCCATTGCTGGACTGGGGTCGCCGAGCTTCACAAGCATCGATTCGGCGACACTCGCGATGGTGGCCGCAGGCGGTACAGTTACGATTAGTGCCGGCAAAATGTCTCTATCCGATAGCTCGAAGCGTTGGTATTTCTGGCCGATCCAGCGGCACAGACTACTTTTGCCTGTCCCACTTTCACCCAAGACCAGCAAGTGCTGGGCGAGGCCGGTCTCGCGATAAAGACCAAGATTGGTCTCGATGGACTGTGTTGCTGCAACGAACGGCGGGAATAGGATGTAGTCCTCATCAAATCGCTTGATCGCGTTGTATATATCGTGGGAATTCACGGTTGCCCTCCATTGGCTCTCTTAAGTTGAAATGCTGGCAAAACCAGAGGCAGCGGTAGCTGGCTGTCCCTGCCTACCGACGGAATCGTTTTCGATGGAGATTGGGGCGATTTTGTTAGCTTCGCGGACTGAGACAGCGATTCTTCCTGTTTGCTGCTACTAATGCCAAGAATGGTTGCTGCCCGGCGTCGGTCGCGCTGTTTGCGGCTGCTCATCAACTCACCGACAGACCGTGAGAGTTCATGACGAGCTCTCTCCAGGGAAGTCCGGTCTTCCTTAGTAGCGCCCTGTTCGCGCAGCAGGCTACGGATCAGATTGTTTTGTCGCACGGTCAATCCGCTGGCGTAGCTCTGGTCGAGTGCTTGAACGGCGACAGGTTCCGTGTCGTCTGGCCCCCATACTTGAATCTCGCCTAAGTCTTCCGGGTCGTACAGAACGCGTACTTGAATACCTACTCCGAAGGCGCGCAGGATAGGGCCAAGCGCGTCTCCGTTGTAGCGGATGCCGTTTAACTGAATGCCATCCTGCCGTAACGCGCGCTCGCTGACCTGTCCAATACGTCGCTGTAACGTGCGCAAATTCGTCGGTAAATCGGGCTCTCGGCGCGTTTGCCCCTCGGCCCACTTTGCCCAAGGCGTTGTGCCGATGCCCCTGTGCAGTGTCTGTGAGTAAACATCGACGACCCACTTCTCGAACAGATGATTGAATTCGGCAAATGTCAGCAGTGCGTGCTTCTGGGGATCGTAGTCGCCACGCTGATGCAGGCGAGCGAAGCTGGTGCCAGGCAACTGATGTGCGAAAAAGTAGTTGATGGTTTTGAGGTACCGCTCTACAACACCTTTGAAGCGCGGCTGATGCTTGGGGCAAAACTGGATTCGAATACCCAGGTCATAGGCGACGCTTTCCAGATCATTGCCGTGAAACTCCAAACCGTTGTCCACCACAAGGACATCCGGCCGGCCGTAGCAATTCCATTTGTGCTCGGTCTTCATGCCGGGCATCGCCTCTGCTACGGGCCTTTTCGGTAGAATCGCGTGTCGAAGTGCACCGATGACGGCCGCAGTGGATGGATTGTCGAAACTCAGATGAAAACCGAGCAGCATCCGGCTGAAGTGGTCAATCACCACGGTTAGCGTGGGTCGACCTAACGGCAACCAAGTTCTTTCGTCAATCAAGAAGAGGTCGAGGGGCGTGTGGTCTATCTCGACGCGCTCCAGAATGTGCTCCGTCTTCACACCGGCTTTAACGATTCTGAAGCGTTTGTCTGCGGCGGCCTTCCCGTCTCGGAGAGACAAACGATCATATGCTTCGACACGTGCAAGCATGCGATATACGGTGCTCAGGCTGGGAGGCTTCATCTGCTGCGTTGGAAGCCGCCCGCGATTCTCCTTGTCAATGCTTGCGATCAATCGCGTATAGATATTTCGCCCGGTGGCCTGTGGCGACACCTTGAACGCCTCCTCTATCGCACTCGACATCAAGCTCAGCACTGGCCCGTCTTGTTTTAGATCGCGCGAGCCTCGTCGGTCTGTCCGCGGAATGAGCGCTCGCGTATCCAGGCTAGCTTGAAAACGGCGGTACCATCGGTACACGGTAGTTTCATCAGGCGGATTGTCATCCCCAATCTGCCCCGCAGCCATGAGGATGAGCGGTCTCAGATAAGCTTTAGTAAAAGCGGGTTTCCCGGCATCTAGAATAGTTTGCAGGTAGTGCCGCCGACGCTCAAAGGCTTGACGGATGGGGGCGGGCAAATCTTCAAGGGGTCTTGAGAAAATTTCGCAGGCGGCATCGCCAGCAGATGCCAGTGGTGCGGCTGAGATATGGCCTTGCCCATACTCGGCGAGAAGCTGATCGCGTCGAACGACGGAGAATTGCCCGTCCTCGACGCGTTCTAGCAACACGTCCTCATTTGTCGGCAAGCGATCTATCCTGTATTTTGTGCCGTTCCAGTCAAAAGCCATGTTCCGGCGCAAGGCAAAACCAGTCATCGTCTAACTCCGTCGTAAGATTGAGCAAGGCATCCAGGGACACAGGCGTTTCCAACGAGCACCGCAATAATCCGGCGAATAGCAAGCTATAAGGGTCGACACCACATTCGGCGAGCAGGACACCCGCTTCCTTGATCGATATCGGGAAATGCCTCTGACATCTATCGAGCACGATGCGCATCGCATCGGCAGTCGGTGGCACGCGCGTCGCCTGGTGGTACAGCCAGCGCAAGCTCGACTGTCGAGGCTCCTCGCGCAAGCTTTTGTCCGTGAGGATCACAAAGGGCGTGGCCGAGCGGCTTAGGTGGGCAGCCACGCAGGCCAGCTTGTGGTGAACCGCGACATCAGCGAGACTGCGCGTCGGCTTCACTTCGATCGACACGGTTTCTCCGGTGACCAAGACCAGTTCGAAATCGGGCGTATAGCGCCGTACCTTGGCACCGTCCGGATAATGAATGGTTGGCGGCTGCTCCCGATACCGAACAATCCGGGGCGAAGTCTCAAACAGGTAAATGGCATCGAGTTCGAGCAGGCCCTCGTGATGCACCATGCGTCCGTTCTTACGGCTTGGAAATTTGCCGCGAACGATGCCCCCCGATGGACTGATGACTTCTCTGGCCCGGCGATGGGGATCGCCTACTGGCGTGCGTCCTCGCCAATTCCCATGCCACGAGTGAGTGGACATGATTTCTCCTCGCAGCTAAGCGTGAAGGCAAAACGATTCCCTCCAACGCTGCTGCAATTGTTGGATATGCCTGTTTTTTGGCGTAGCAACGCCCTCGCCGAGTAATATTCCCGGCGGTTAACAGGTATCAATAGGGGATTCGGCTTGACGCTGGAGGGGGCAAAGGAGATACTTGAAGTGCCAACTCGTGGGTATCGTCAGATGCTCACACCAGCGGGGCAAGCCGAAAGGTTTGTCCCGTTTTTACATTGTGGCCTCCTCTTTTCTGCGTCGCTTCAATCGACGCATAGGCTCTGAACGCTCGTCGCTCGATGCCGCACGCATGCCAAGCACCTCTCGAATGATTCTGACCTGGCTAGGACTGATACGCGGTAGCTTGTCGCGAAGCTCGGTAAGAAGCCAATAGATATCGGGCGGCGCGTCGGGTTCGATGACAAGCTTGCGCTGCGAAGCATGGCTGACAGCACGCAAGTCGTGCTGCTCTGATGTTGACAGGTCAAGCGCTTGTATCAAGCGATCAAGAAATTCGTTTGTGGGAGGCCCTTTGAGGCCAACTTCCAACGCCGATATGTAGCTCTGTTCATACCCCAGCAGTTCCGCGAGATCTGCTTGGCGCAGATCTCGCCGCATACGCAGATCATGCAGGAATTGGGAGAATGGGCTCATTGTGACTCAGCTTTTCAATACGAATTACCAAAAGCCTAAATCCCCAAAAAATCATTGTCAATCAACAACTTGAAGGGAAATTCAATTCACTGAAGATTGCGCCATCAACATGGGCAGTATCGCCACATCAAGATATGTAAATTTGCGGAAACGGGTTCGGCATAAGCGTAGGGGGCGGCACACTGCGCGGAGATATTCCGTCTTAAAGACGTTGGCTTAGTATTCAGAGAACGGCTTTCGCGACCGGCCGTACGACGCTTCCACTTCCGAAGCCACCGTCGGAGCGGCGCTGAGCCGACGAGATATTCGGGCTCGGCAGCGACCTATTGCGTCAGGCAGGAATCGGCCATGATGTGTCAAACGCCCACCCAGCGGCCAAGACGTTCAGGCGCCGGCTCGACTCAGTAAACGGCCATTCCATGGGCGAAAACGAGCGTTGCTTCGTCGGCCATTGCTCACCGTCAGATGTGGGCGTCCGTGAGGCGGCTACAGGTAGTTTTCCGGACAGTAGCCGCGAATATCTGTTGTCACTGCCGGCGGAAGCGTATCGTCTGCGTGTGCGCTCATCACAGCCATACCGTGGTGACAGCAGCGGTGCAAGACTCGAATGTCCCGTTGCTAAGCCGCGGTTCGACTTCGCTTCGTTTGCAAAAGTGCCGACCTATCGACTTCAGCACACGCCAAGAAGGGGGTGTCAGAAATTCCGTGTTCAAGGCGGGTTGGGAATCACTCGGACGGTCGCACGAAACGATCGGCGTAGAGGATAGCGAATTGGTTCATGGCCGCTTTCCAGTATTTGGCTGCACGCCCCCAATCAGCGGTGATATTG
The DNA here is from genome assembly GCF_902459625.1 of Pandoraea cepalis. Lineage (NCBI taxonomy): Bacteria > Pseudomonadati > Pseudomonadota > Betaproteobacteria > Burkholderiales > Burkholderiaceae > Pandoraea > Pandoraea cepalis. Next base: position 111,200 of record NZ_CABPRY010000001.1, on the reverse strand, counting down.
CGCAGTGCAAGCCAAATGAGTTTCGTCGCTGCATCATCCGTCGGGAAGTGACCTCGCGTCTTGATGATCTTGCGCAGTTGCGAGTTGATATTCTCAATGGCGTTCGTAGTGTATATAACCTTGCGGATGTCCGGTGGAAACGCAAAGAACGGAATCACGTGATCCCAGGCATTGCGCCACGACGTGCTCACAGTTGGGTGTTGATGTGCACCAAGAACTGACCCTTTGTCCGCATCCCCAGAGGGTCAGATTTAAACCGGCGTTGACACCTGCCGCCTAGTGCGAGCTGCGCAGCTGGACCTGTCATTGTCGACATCCCTGCGAATGGTGCAGTGTTGTTAAAAGTGCAGTGTTGCTCATCGCCCTCGACTGGGGGCATGCCAAGTCGTACAATACCGCCAAACAAATTGTTGTTAACAACAACTTCGTACATTATGCACTACACCCCTCAGCAGGTACAGAAGGCTGTCGGGATTGGTCAGGAGACTCTTCGGTACTGGAAGAGAGCGTTGCCCCCTCTTGCTGACCACCACGGACAGTCGGCGTCCTTTTCATTCTCTGATCTTGTCGCACTAAAGGTTGTTTACCTGTTGGTGGCACGAAGCGGCATGGGTGTCAGCTTCGTCTCCAGCTTCGCGGAAGAACTCTTCGAAGTGTGCCGGGCGATCGCTCCTCACGCGATATCCGGGCATACGGCGCTGGTTATTCAACTCGAAAACAACTCCGTTAAGCGGGTAGCCACAGGAAGTTCGCAGGGAGGAAATTCCCTGCATGTCGTGGTGCCGCTTGCTCGCTGTGTAGATGAGCTAGTACAGAGCCTTCGTGAAAACGACGAGCCGGATTCACAAATTAGCCTACCGCTTCCGCTCACAGCGGTTTTCACGAAGGCATAGTGTATGGATCAAATAATGTTGTCGTACCGCGCGTGGCAGCACGGCCTAGGCCTGTTGGCTGTTCCCCTCTATCGTGAGCAGCACACAGATACCAAGCACGTCCTCCTAAATGGGGTCGCCGGCAATTTCTGCTTGGATGAAGACGAGGGCATTCCGCTATTGGACCGGAGTGCTACCGCTTGGTCATCGAATATTGGCCACCATCTAACAGTTACCAGAAATTACGTTGAAGTGGTCCGCTGGGATCGACCAGATTCCGCCGAAAAATATACCACTTCTAGCATTCGGACGAACTTGGACGAGTTCCACCGATATCTGGAGAAGAATAGCCCCGATGGCTCAAATTCGGTTGTAAGCCATGCGCTTGGCGTGTTCAGATCCATGCGGTCCAGTCTGCGCGAAGGCTCGACCGGCTTCAGCGCACTCGGCGCCTTCCTCTATCTACTCGGCTGCGTTGCAAGTGAGACGGAGCTCGGGAGAGAATTGCCCGCAAACTGGCCGGTGCCAGCTAGCGGGAAGACAGCATTTGATGCGATATCTGAGGCCGACCAAGGTTACTTCTTTGATCGTTTGGCAGGCAAAATCGGTTCATTCAGGATGCTCCGCCCGGACTTTGCCCTTCTTCTGCGTCACGCTTCAGGCGCACTATTTCAGGAGGCACACGCACAAGTAGTCCTTCCCGATGAAGATTGGCTTCCGGGATTAGGACCGCTCGACGCAGTGGTTAACACGCGCTCCTTGGGAATCACCGATGGAGCGTATTTCACGCCACCTTCAATTGCCAGGACCCTAGCAGAAGAGGGCTTGCGCGAATTTTCCAACTCACGAATTGAAGAGATCGTTATATTCGATCCCGCTTGTGGGTCTGGTGAATTGCTAAAAGAAGCATTGAGAATTCTCGAAATTAACGGATTTAGCGGGCGGGTGTTGCTACGGGGCTGGGATCAGTCTCAGGCTGCCGTTGATATCGCTAAGTTTAGCCTCGGATGGGAAGCGGCGAGCTGGAATGGGCGAGTGGTCGTCCAGATTGAATGTCACAACTCCGTCACTGAGCCGAGTTGGCCGGCAGATAATCATGTTATTTTGATGAATCCGCCATTCAAATCCTGGCAGGAGATGCACGGCGCCGAACAAGACGCAGTCCAACGGCAACTGATGGGACTTCAGGCAAATAAACCAAACTTGGCTTCGGTATTTATCATGCGGGCGAGCCAAGCGTTGGTAAGTGATGGCGTGCTCGCCAGTGTTGCACCTCGCTCGTTCTTCGATGCATCGTCGTCTAGGAAGCTTCGTGAAGCTCTATTGGAAGAGATTTCGCCTGTCGTTATCGTCAATCTTGCCAATCCATCGCTCTATATGCACGCGATGGTGCAATCCGGTCTCTTTGTTGCGAAGCGGACGACAAGTCGACAACCCGCAACGCTAGTTTGGACTGACCCACGTCCAGGGTCGGTAGGCGAGGCTTTGCGCGGGCTTCGAAAATTTCAACTTGAAGGGAATGTTGTAATTAGCGAAGGCGGTTATTCTGTTTATCGGGATAAGGCGTCTATATACGAACCTCGCTCTTGGCTGCCGCGCCCCTACACGGGGTGGGCACTAGGGCGACTTTTGGGGGAACGAAAAGGTCTGGTAGCCGCGAAAAATCTCTTTGACATCAAGCAAGGCGTCCGCATGGGCGGGGACGTATTTTTAGTGCCAAAGGATTTCTTTACTCGTATGAGTGAAGCAGAACGGGCATTTTTTCGACCAGCCGTTACCAATGCTACGCTAGTCGAGGCGCACCTTAAATTAGAAACTTATATCTTTTATCCCTATACAACAGGGCTAGATCCAATCGACTCAGAGCTCGATTTGGCGAGACTCGTGCCCGCATACTATGAAGAGTATCTTCGGCCGAACAAATCAGAACTTACAGCACGTAGAAGCCTTGTCAAGGCAAGTCAGCCGTGGTGGGGACTAATTTGGCCAAGAGAATGGCAATATGCAGTAAAGCCAAAGCTCGTAACGAAATATTTTGGTCAGACAGGTGCGTTTGCATGGGACACAACCGGGGAATTTGTTGTGGTGGTTGGCCACGGATGGTTACCACGTGAATCCAAGAAGCACTGGCAACATATTTCGAGCGACGAATATGCTCTTGCTCTCGTAGCGGTATTCGCGAGTCGACTTGCAGAAAAGCTTTTGTCTCAAGTGTCGGCGCAAGTTGGTGGCGGACAATGGGACTTGTCAAGTAAGTATGTTGGCGAACTGCCCCTCCTTGCTCCGACACCTGCAAATTTGCGAGTTTTGAGAGATCTAGCTGTGTGGGGAAAGCGAATTGCGTCAGAGGAGGCAGTTGATCTCGATATTCTGACCGAGCTCGTCTGCGGGGCTTACGGTATTCCGCTCGATGCCATCAGCTCCTGAGTTTCTCGCATACGACGAGGGCCTGATCTCTGCCTGCGAAAAGGTATTGGAGAAGCACTGGCGCAAGGGGAAGGGAATAAAGATTGAGAGAAAGCCTAAAGGAGGAATGATAGGAACATTCTATTGCCTGCTTGACCGTTACCAGACGGCAGGGACCCTCATCGAGACTCGCGCAAATGAGAAGTTGCCTCTGCCTGTCGCGGCAATTCACCCCTTCATAGTTCCTGACAGTTTCTACTTTGGGCTTCGTTTGCGATTCGACCACAAGTACGAATCAACCTTCGCAATGACCTCGGTCAGCGTCTCGATCTTTGCTGGAAAGGAGCTTTCGCCCATAGTGAGAGCGGAGTGGGATCTCCGGGACATTGGAAGCTCTCGGCACGCACAGCCTCATTGGCACCTGCTCGGCTTGGACTTCTTGGATAGGCCCAATGACTCCTTCGGAGCAACTGGTAGCGCCGACGAAAGGCCGAAGGAGTTCTCAACGGCGAAGGTTGCGTCACGAACGGAAATTGAACGAATTCATTTCGCCACGAATGCTGCCTGGCAGGCTGGAAGCCCAACGACTGTTCAGCACCCGTTTTTAGAGAAGGCACAGCTGATCAACTGGCTCGGTGGGCTTGCAGAATATATGTCAGAGCAGCTGACGCTGGTAGCGTCGAAAGGCCCCGCCCCTGTTACGAATGAGCCAGCAATCGCTGAATTCATGCCGGCACGATAGCGCTCCGATGCGTATGACTCGTGAGGCGTCCGGGCCTAACAGGCTGTTGAAGTATCCCCCTCGTGGCGCGACGGTAGCTTTCCAAACAGCTGCCCCGCATCATCCCCACAGCGCGCTGAAATATCGCTCAATCGCAAAAGTATGGCGCCAGTCGCACTCACTCTGGCGCCCTACGCCACCAACAAAAATGCGCGCAGGCCTTTTCGGCTTTTTTTGCATTAACTGTGACAATACTTTTGCACTAACTTGACACAGTTTGCATTTACTGTGAGAACCGACACCAATCAAACATCAATATTTCCAGCCCTCAACGCATTCGACTCAATAAACGCCCGACGCGGCTCAACATCATCCCCCATCAGCGTGGTGAAGATCCCATCCGCAGCGATCGCGTCTTCGATCTGCACGCGCAGCAAGCGGCGGACCGTCGGGTCCATCGTGGTGTCCCACAGTTGCGCCGCGTTCATCTCGCCCAGCCCCTTGTAGCGCTGCTTCGAGACGTTGCGCTCCGCATCCGCCATCAGCCACTTCATCGCCGCCTTGAAGTTCGACACCGTCTGTGACTTCTCGCCACGTCGAATCGTCGCGCCTTCTCCGATCAAGCCCTTGAACGTCTCCGCCGTCTTCTGCAACTGCGCATAGTCCGCCGTTTGCAGGAAGCCCTGGTCGATCACGCTCAGCTTCACGTTGCCATGATGACGACGCTCCACGCGCAATGACGCCACCGGCTCCGCATTCTCGACGTCTTCCATCACCGCCGTAATCGTTATCTCCGGTGCCAACGGATCGTCGCTCAGCGCCGCCTGCAACGCCGCAGCCGTGCGCTTCGCCGATTCCTCGTTGTCCAGCTGGATCTCCACGCCTTCGGTCACCGCCGTGAGCACCGACGCCTCGTAAATCCGGCTCAGACGGTCGATCACGCCATCGGCCAACTGGTAGCTGCGCGTCAACTCGCCCAGCGCATCGCCAGCAATCGGCGCTGCCCCGGTCGACGGCGTCAGCTCGGCATTGTTCATCGCCAGCTTCAGCATGTACTGCGCCAGCTCGCCTTCGTCCTTGATGTAACGCTCGTCCTTGTTGTGCTTGACCTTGTACAGCGGCGGTTGTGCGATGTACACGTAACCACGCTCGATCAGCTCCGGCACCTGACGGTAGAAGAACGTCAGCAACAACGTGCGGATGTGCGCGCCGTCCACGTCAGCATCGGTCATGATGATGATGCGGTGATAACGCAGCTTGTCGATGTTGTAATCGTCCTTGCCGATGCCGCAACCCAACGCGGTAATCAGCGTCACGATCTGCTCGCTCGAAATCAGCTTGTCGAAACGCGCCTTCTCAACGTTCAGCACCTTGCCGCGCAACGGCAAAATCGCCTGGAACTTACGGTCGCGCCCCTGCTTCGCCGATCCACCTGCCGAGTCGCCCTCGACCACGTAGATCTCGCACAGCGCCGGATCCTTCTCCTGACAGTCCGCCAACTTGCCCGGCAGACCCACGCCGTCGAGCACGCCCTTGCGTCGCGTCATTTCACGCGCCTTGCGCGCCGCATCGCGCGCCCGCGCCGCTTCAACGATCTTCGAGCAAATGATCTTCGCGTCGTTCGGCGTCTCCTGCAGGAATTCGTCGAGCGCCTTCGCCACGTACTCTTCCACCGGCGCGCGCACTTCCGACGACACCAGCTTGTCCTTCGTCTGCGACGAGAACTTCGGCTCCGGCACCTTCACCGACAACACGCACGTCAAACCCTCGCGCATGTCGTCGCCGGTCGTCTCGACCTTGGCCTTCTTCGCCAGCTCGTTTTCGTCGATGTACTTGTTGATCACGCGCGTCATCGCCGCGCGCAGACCGGTCAAGTGCGCGCCGCCGTCACGCTGCGGAATGTTGTTCGTGAAACACAGCACCGTCTCGTTGTAGCTGTCGTTCCACTGCATCGCAACTTCCACGCCGATACCGTCGCGCTCGCCCGTCACGTGGAAGATCGTCGGATGCAGTACGGTCTTCGTCTTGTTGATGTACTCGACGAAACCCTTCACGCCGCCGCCAAACGCGAAATCGTCTTCCTTGCCCGTGCGCAGATCCGTCAGGCGAATACGCACACCGTTGTTCAGGAAGGACAGCTCGCGCATACGCTTGGCGAGAATGTCGTAATGGAATTCGACCTTGCCGAAGATCGTTTCATCGGCGAGGAAGTGCACCTCGGTGCCGCGCTTATCGGTGTCGCCCAGCAGCTTCAGCGGCGACGTCTCAACGCCGTCGACCACCTCGAGCTCACGGTTCTGCGGCACGCCCTGGTGGAACTCCATGAAGTGCTTCTTGCCGTCGCGACGCACGGTGAGCTTCAGGTACGTGGACAGCGCATTCACGCACGACACGCCCACACCGTGCAAACCGCCCGACACCTTGTAGCTGTTCTGGTCGAACTTGCCGCCCGCGTGCAGTTCGGTCATCACGATTTCCGCCGCGCTGCGCTTCGGCTCGTGCTTGTCGTCGAACTTGATCCCCGTGGGAATGCCGCGACCGTTGTCCGTCACGGAAATCGAATTGTCCGCGTGAATGATCACGTGGATGTCGTCGCAGTAACCGGCAAGCGCCTCGTCGATCGAGTTGTCCAGCACCTCGAATACCAGGTGATGCAGGCCCGTGCCGTCCGACGTGTCGCCAATGTACATGCCGGGACGCTTGCGCACAGCCTCCAGACCTTCAAGGATCTGGATGGAGGCTGCACCATAGCCGCTATCGGCCTGCTTTTGCTGTTCGCTCATGACAATCTTCCGGTTACCGCGTCATTAACTGACGAATTACTGCTTCATGACCTGCCCCCTCCGCGCGCCATTGGCGCCGCGAAGGCGGCTTATCCCGCAAAAGGATAATTCTCTAGAAACGCCAAAGGGGCGCTCGGCCCCTTCGCGCATGTGACGGCGCGTACGGCGGAATATCCGCTCAAATGCGCATCGGCATCACGACATACTTGAATTCGTCGTTGTCCGGCAAGGTGATCAACGCGCTCGAATTGGCGTCGCCCAGACTCACCTTCACCTGTTCGACCTTGAGGTTCGACAACACGTCGAGCAGGTACGTCACGTTAAAGCCGATATCCACCGACTCGCCCGTGAAATCGATCTCGATCTCTTCCTGCGCTTCTTCGTTTTCCGTGTTGTTCGCGCTGATCTTCAGCAAGTTGTCGCTGACCAGGAAACGCACACCCTTGAACTTGTCGGACGTGACGATCGCCGCGCGCTGCAACGAACGATGCAACTCTTCACGGCTGATGACGAAGCTCTTGTTATACCCCTTCGGGATCACGCGATTGAAATCGGGGAACTTGCCCTCGACCAGCTTCGACACCAATTCGACGTTCGCAAAGCAGAATTTGACCTGGCTCGGCGCCACGTCGATCTTCACCGGGTCGTCAATGTCCTCGAGCAAACGCTGCAACTCGAGAATCGTCTTGCGCGGGATGATGACTTCCTGACGCGCAAACTTTTCACCGGCAATCGTCGTGTTGCAGTACGCCAGACGGTGGCCGTCCGTTGCGACCGCTTCGATCTTCTCGCCCTCGACCACGAGCAGCATGCCGTTCAGGTAGTAACGGATGTCCTGCTGCGCCATCGCGAAGTGCACCATGCCCAGCAGTTGGCGGAACGCACGCTGCGGCAGCGAGAAGCTCGCGGCGTAGTCCTTGGCCTCGGCCACCGTCGGGAAATCTTCCGCCGCCAACGTCTGCAACTGGAAACGGCTCTTGCCCGCCTGCACCGTCAGACGCTTGTCCGAGAGCGACAGCGCCACTTCGGCGTCGGGCATGTTGCGCAGAATGTCGAGCAGCTTGCGCGCCGCCACGGTCGTCGCCACGTCATCGGCGCCGGCACCGCAGTCGGCGGTGGTCGTGATCTGCAACTCAAGGTCGGTCGACAGGAAGGAAATGTCCTGTCCGTGCTTGCGAATGAGCAAATTGGCCAGGATCGGCAACGTGTGGCGACGCTCGACGATGCCACTCACAATTTGCAGCGGCCGCAGCAGATTGTCTCGTTGAGTTTTGACCAATTGCATATTTATCCTTCGTAGTAACTGTTAACGGGTGCCAGTTTCTGCTGAAAACCCGAAGATTCCCTTATCGATCAAGTGCTTGCAGAAGGGATAACAGGGCGGAAAACGCTGTGGACGAACCGGGGACGCTTTGTGCGCCGACCCGCTATTGTGCCCGAAAACCCCAGTTTCCCCCAAACCGCCCCCCGCTTATCCACAGGGATGCCGGCTACCCCGCCCGCCGCCCCGCGCATCCGCCCGGCTTTACCCCTTGAGCGTCTGCTCCAGCACGTGCAACTCATGATTGAGCTGCGCATCCTTGCCGCGCTCTTCTGCGATCTTGCGTACCGCGTGAAGCACCGTCGTGTGGTCGCGCCCGCCGAACAGCTCGCCGATTTCGGGCAGACTCTTCTGCGTCAGCTCCTTCGCCAGATACATGGCGATCTGCCGCGGCCGTGCAATATTGGCCGGGCGCTTTTTCGAATACATGTCCGCGACCTTGATATTGTAAAAATCGGCCACGGTCTTTTGGATGTTTTCGACAGAAATCTGACGATTCTGAACCGTCAGCAGATCTTTCAGCGCTTCCTTCGTCAGTTCGATGGTGATCTCGCGACCGTGGAACTTCGAGTAAGCCAGAATCTTGCGCAGCGCGCCTTCGAGCTCACGCACGTTCGAGCGCAGATGCTTGCCGACGAAGAACGCCACGTCCTCCGACAGCCCCACGCCCTCGACCTGCGCCTTCTTGATGAGAATGGCCACGCGCATTTCCAGCTCGGGCGGCTCGATGGCCACCGTCAACCCGGAATCGAAGCGCGAAATCAACCGATCGTCGATGCCGGTGATCTCCTTCGGATACGTGTCGCTCGTGATGATCACCTGCGCACGGTTCGCGATGAGCGCCTCGAAGGCATAGAAGAATTCTTCCTGCGTTCGGCTCTTGCCCGAGAAGAATTGAATATCGTCGATCAGCAGCAGATCGAGCGAGTGGTAATAGCGCTTGAATTCGTCGAATGCCTTGCGCTGGTAGGCCTTGACCACGTCGGACACGTACTGCTCGGCATGGATGTACCGGATGCGCGGATTCTGTTTCTCGGCCAGCAACTGGTTGCCGATGGCATGGATCAAGTGGGTCTTACCCAGACCAACGCCGCCGTAGAGGAACAACGGGTTGTACGACGTGCCGGGATTGTTCGCGACCTGGATCGCCGCGGCGCGCGCGAGCTGGTTCGACTTACCGGTCACGAAATTGTCGAAGGTCAGCACGGGATTGAGCTTCGAGCGCTCGTAGATCGACTCGACCTCCCCCAATTGCACCGGCTCTTGTGGCGTCACCCGCCAATTGCGGCGCACCGCGTCGGCTTCGCTCGCTTCCAGATCGGGGCGCTCACCGTCGAGCGACGCCGAATCGGCGCCACGACCGCCATTCGCGGCCGCCTGCGACGCAGCCACGGCCGGATTCGCACGCGCGCCGCCAGCAAGCGCCGGGGCGGGCGCTGCGCTCGGCGCAGGCGTGGGGGCGGGAGTCGACGACGGCACGCGCATGCCAGCCTTCGGATCGAGCACAAACGTTACTTCGATCGGCGCATTCCAGAAGTCCGACGCCATGCTCTGGATTCGCCCGGAGAACTGGCTCTTCACCCAATCGAGCTTGAAGCGATTGGGTGCGCCGATCTTGAGCGTGCGCGCCTGTTCATCGAAGTCGAGCGGCGCCAGCGGTTTGATCCAGGTACGGAATTGCTGGGGCGTCAGCTCTTGTTCGAGACGTGTCGCGCAGTGTTGCCAGAAGTCATTCATGCAGGGCGTATCCAGGTGGCGCGGGCGCTCGTCCGACTCGTTCGGCCGACGCTCATGCCCCCCCACTATCCGATACATCAGATATGGGGACAGAGTGTCGCAAACCAAGCCGGCGACCCCGTTCCCGAGCAATGCCGGGACGGGCAGACCGGCCGGGGTCGAGTCAGACCGGCGGCGCATTGCAGGCGCCCGGCAACCCACGAACCATGGCGCTGCGTTCGGGTTTTGCCTCGCGCGTACGGCCGGTGTCGGCGCGCGCAGACGACAAAACCCGGCGCGCTGTCCACATGGCGGCGTCACCGGTACTCTGCTGGGAAAAAAAATGATGGGGGATTTTACCGCCAAAGCGTTGGCAAAGCGAGTTATCCACAGGAATGCCCACAGCACCGGCGTCTCCGGGCGGGCGGGCCGCGTTAACCCGCCTGACGTTGCGCAGTCCCTGCACAAATGCCCAGCAAATACGACGATTTGCCGCGACCGCCGGGATATCTTCTTCGTCAGGTGTTTCCCTGTCGGCAGAAATCAGCGACTCAAGCAATTTCTGCCATCATCGACCGCCGGAAGGCCGCTGGCTGGCGGATCTCCGCCGGCGACGGTGCCGGTCGCGTACCGGCGTATCGCGTGTCATGGCTAACCTATTGACACACAACGGAAAAGCCGATTAAATAGCGGGTTCGTTATAAAGATAACCGGATTCTATCCAACTCCCGACGGCTGGGCCGCGCGTGAAAGTCCTTGAATTTGCAGGTTTTCACGGTGTCCATGTGGCGTTTCACGATGCTGCTGCGCGGGAATTTTTTCACACAGTGAGTGCATCATGAAACGTACATTTCAGCCTTCCGTGACGCGCCGCAAGCGCACCCATGGCTTCCTGGTTCGCATGAAGACCCGTGGCGGCCGCAAGGTCATCGCCGCTCGTCGCGCCAAGGGCCGTAAGCGCCTGGCCGTCTAATCGCGGTTCTCGGCCGTACCGCGGTTTGCGCGTCAAATCCGCAAGGCGCGAAGTCCCGGCAATGGGGTTTCCCAAGGCTGCGCGACTTCTCAAAACGGATGAGTTTTCATCCGTTTTTAGTTTGCGTCCTTTGCGCCGCAGCGCGCACTTCGTGTTGTATATGCGTTGGCGCGAGTCTGCGCCGGACGCCCTTGTCGATACCGATGCCACGCCTCATGAGGGCCGCATCGGTATTGTCGTCGGTAAGAAGCACGCGCCCCGCGCGGTCACTCGCAACCTGATCAAGCGTCAGGCGCGCGAGATGTTTCGCCAGCGCCGCACCGCGCTGGCCGGCTGGGACTTCGTGCTGCGACTGACCCGGCGCTTCGACAAGGGAACGTACACGGCGGCGGCCGCGCCAGTGTTGAATACACTGTGCCAGGCTGAATTCGCGCAGCTCTTCGACGCGGCAGAAAAAGCCGCCCGCAAGCGCCGCACGACCGACGCCAAGACAGAAGGTAGTGAGTCCTACACGGTAGCGCCCGACCCCGGGCATGCGCCGCCCAACCGGCCACTTCGGCCGGACTGACAGGCGGAATCGAGATGCGAAGCGTGCTGTTGTTGCTCCTGCGCGGTTACAAGCTGGTGATCAGTCCCTGGCTGGGGAACCGTTGCCGCTTCCATCCGAGCTGCTCCGACTACGCGCGCGAGGCCATCGTCGAACACGGTGCCGGTTACGGCACTTATCTCGCGGCCCGGCGTCTATGTCGCTGTCATCCGTTTCACCCCGGCGGTTTCGATCCTGTACCGCCGGCTCGACACGTCTGTCACGCTCCCGATAACACCGACCAAGGCGCCGCAGATACGGCCGCCGGAAGCGGCATGTCGCGAGCCAGGCAGACGGTCTCGTCCGGGCCTGCGGCCGCATCGGCAGTAACGCGCCGCGCGCCGGGCCATTCCTGAGTTTCGTCCACCACGAGTTACCGCATGGACATCAAACGCACCGTTCTCTGGGTCATTTTCGCGCTGTCTGTCGTGATGCTTTTCGACAACTGGCAACGCGCCAATGGCCATTCGTCGCTGTTCTTCCCGACGCCCGAGGTCTCCGCCCCGGCCGCCAAGGGCGGAAGTCCGACGCCGGCCAACGACCTGCCACAAGGTGCCAACGCGGCGCCCGCGGCGGGGAGTGCCCCGGGCAACGCGCCGGCCGCTGCCGCTGCGCAGAATGTCCGCATCACGACCGACGTCTATGAGGCCGACATCAGCGCGCAAGGCGGCACCGTGTCGTTCCTGGCGCTCAAGCAATGGCCCGACGCCACCGAGGCTGACAAGCACGTGGTGTTGTTCGACAACACGCCGAGCCAGCAGTATTACGCTCGCACGGGTCTGATCGGCGGCGACTTCCCGAACCACAACGACATCTTCACGCAGGTGCCGGGCCCGACCACGATGACGGGCGACACACTGACCGTGAAGTTCGAATCGCCGGTCAAGGGCGGCCTGCAGTTGGTGCGTGCTTACACGTTCCATCGCGGCAGCTACGTGATCGACGTGTCCAACACGATCGTCAACAAGTCCGACGCCGCCATTCAGCCGACGCTGTACATGGAACTGGTGCGCGACGGCCGTGAGATCAGCGGCGCGAAGTTCTCGCACACGTTCACGGGCCCGACGGTCTACAGCAGCGACGAGAAGTTCCAGAAGATCACGTTCAGCGACATCGACAAGGACAAGGCGAAGTACGTCAAGCAGTCGAGCGATGGCTGGATCGGCATGGTGCAGCATTACTTCGCCACGGCCTGGATTCCGAAGGAAGGCGCCAAGCGCGACAACTACATCGGCAAGCTGGATAACGGCCTGTATCGCGTGGGCGTGAAAGAACCGCTCGCGAGCATTCCGGCCGGTGGCAGCGAGACGGTCGATGCGCGTTTGTTCGCCGGTCCGCAGGAAGAGCACATGCTCGAGCAGATTGCGCCGGGCCTGGAGCTGACGAAGGACTACGGTTACTTCACGATCCTCGCCAAGCCGCTGTTCTGGCTGCTCTCGAAGCTGCATGGGCTGATCGGCAACTGGGGTTGGGCGATCATTGCCGTGACCGTGATCATCAAGCTGGTGTTCTTCCCGCTGTCGGCCGCGAGCTACAAGTCGATGGCGCGCATGAAGGAAATCACGCCGCGGATGCAGGCACTGCGCGAACGCTACAAGAGCGATCCGCAGAAGATGAACGCGGCCCTGATGGAGCTGTACAAGACCGAGAAGGTCAATCCGTTCGGCGGCTGTATTCCGATCGTGATCCAGATTCCGGTGTTCATTGCCTTGTACTGGGTGCTGCTCTCGTCGGTGGAAATGCGCGGTGCGCCCTGGTTGGGCTGGATTCATGACCTCTCGACGCAGGATCCGTATTACATCCTGCCGGTGCTGATGGCCGTGTCGATGTTCATCCAGACGCGTTTGAACCCGACGCCGCCGGATCCGATGCAAGCCAAGATGATGATGTTCATGCCGCTCATCTTCTCGTTCATGTTCCTCTTCCTGCCCTCGGGCCTGGTGCTGTACTACGTGGTCAACAACTCGTTGTCGATTGCGCAGCAATGGTCGATCAACCGAATGCTGGGCGCCAAGAAGGAAAAGAAGGCGGCCTGACGTTTTCCGGCCCGACCGACTGAATGACACAGCCGCCCGCGAGTCTCTCGCGGGCGGTTTTGTTTGGTGCATGTCAAAATAAGCCTCTGTTTTTCAAAGAACCGTGCCATGAGCGCCACTGTCTCCGCCGTCCCGATTGCTGCCATTGCCACCGCCCCCGGACGCGGCGGGATCGGCGTGGTGCGGGTGTCCTTCGGCAAGCATCGCGGCGACGCCGTGCAGCGCGTCATCGCGCGTCTGGTCGGGCAGCCGCTCAAGCCCCGTCATGCGTCGTATCTGCCGTTTCTCGATGCCACCGGCGAGGCGCTCGATCGCGGCATCGCGCTGTACTTCCCCGGCCCGAATTCATACACGGGCGAGGACGTGCTGGAGTTGCAGGGCCACGGCGGACCGATCGTGCTGCAACTGCTGCTGCAGCGGTGTCTGGATGAAGGGGCAGAACTGGGCGTGCGCCTGGCGACGCCCGGCGAATTTACGCATCGCGCGTTTCTGAACGACAAGCTCGATCTCGCGCAAGCGGAGGCCGTAGCCGATCTGATCGAAGCGAGCACCGAGGCTGCGGCGCGCTCGGCGAGCCGATCACTCGACGGCGCGTTCTCGCGCGAAATTCATTCGCTGGTGGATCTGGTGATTCATCTACGCATGCTGGTCGAGGCGACGCTCGACTTCCCGGAAGAGGAGATCGACTTTCTGGAGGCAGCCGATGCCTTTGGGCAGCTCGAGCGCATTCGCACGCAACTGGCGCGGGTGCTGTCGCAAGCGCGGCAGGGGGCGTTGCTGCGCGAGGGAATCAACGTGGTACTGGCGGGGCAGCCGAATGTGGGCAAGTCGTCGTTGCTCAACGCGCTGGCCGGTGCGGAGCTGGCCATCGTCACGCCGATCGCCGGGACCACGCGCGACAAGGTGCAGCAAACCATTCAGATCGACGGCATTCCACTGCATATCATCGACACGGCGGGCTTGCGTGAAACGGAGGATGAAGTTGAGCGTATCGGCATTGCGCGTAGCTGGAGCGAGATCGCGAAGGCGGACGCCGTGCTGCATTTACTCGACACGCGCACCGGCATGACGCCGGTAGACCAGGTCATCGCGAAGCAGTTGCCGAAGCATGTGCCCATCGTGCGTGTGTACAACAAGACGGATCTGGCGGGCGAGCCGGCGACGGTGTTGCCGAAAGAGGGTGCGGCGCCGCTCGGCGTGCGGCTATCGGCAAAGGACGGGCAGGGGATCGACCTGCTACGCGCGGAGTTGCTCAAGATTGCCGGTTGGCAGGCGGGCAACGAAGGGGTCTTTCTCGCGCGCGAACGACATCTGTCGGCACTGCGCGCGGCCCGCGAACATATCGAAATGGCAGACGCCCATGCACGCCGGAACGCAAGCGCGCTCGATCTTTTTGCCGAAGAATTGCGCCTCGCGCAGGAGCAGCTCAGCACGATCACCGGTGAATTCACATCGGACGATCTGCTCGGGGTGATTTTCAGCCGGTTTTGTATTGGGAAGTGATGGGCTTTGCGCGTTGCGAGAGTCCCCAATCGTCATGCCGTCCCATAGAAAACGTAATGCTTTGAAACACTTATCACACGCATCGTAATTGCTCCGACTGGGGGACGGGCCTAGACTCGAAAGCATCAACTCCTGGGCGGCGTTGCGTCTCATCGGGTCAGACTTCCCTCGTTGACGACGCGCATACGCGAGGCGGAATCCACCGCGCCCGGCGTTCGTATTTCGAGGTCAGTGTCGTGAAACGTCTTCCTGTTGTCCTCGGCTTCGGCGTCGTCGCCGTGGCCGCTGCCATGGCCAGCAGCAGTGCGCTCGCCTGGCATGGCGGTGGTGTGCGTGTCTGGGTCGGCCCCGGCTACTACCCCTACGGCTATCCCTACTATCCACCTGCACCGTACTACGCGCCCCCCGTTGTCGTCGTTCCCAGCCAGCCGCAGCAGTATATCGAACAGCCGCAACCCGGCGCCCAAGGCGACCCGTCCGGCGCGAACAGCGACACCTGGTACTACTGCGACAAGGCCGGCGCCTACTACCCCTACGTAAAAACGTGTCCGGCCGGATGGCGCGAAGTGCCCGCGCAACCGGCGTCGAACTGATCGGGAGACGCACCATGTCATTCGAATCGTCAGTCTCCCGAGCGCGTCATCCGTCGGTTGCCGCGCCTCAATCGCCCCAAGCGGCGCCTGCCACGCCCGCGACCGGACGCAAGCGGCGCGCGCAACGTCTCACCGCACCGTTGGCCATCGTTATCGCCGCCGCGACGCTCGCAGGATGCGCCGTGGTCCCCACCGGCCCGAGTCTCATGGCGTTACCCGGCACCGGTAAATCGTTCGACCAGTTCCGTCGCGACGATTTCAACTGCCGCCAATACGCCTCCGGCCAGAACGGCGGACTCGATACCGCCACCGCTGCCAACAACAGCGCGATCGGCAGCGCCGTTCTCGGCACCGCCATCGGCGCGGCCGCCGGCGCAGCCTTCGGCGGTAGCTCTGGCGCGGCCATCGGTGCCGGGGCAGGCCTGCTCACCGGGAGTGCCGTCGGCATGGGCAACGCGCAATCGTCTGCATACGTCACCCAAAGCCGCTATGATCAGGCCTACGTTCAGTGCATGTATGCGGCCGGCAATCGTGTCCCGGTTCGCGGCGACATGATGATGCCGCCCCAACCGGTGCAGCGCTATGCGCCACCGCCGCCACCGCCCCCGGGCTGGAAGCCCCCGCCCGGCAGCTACTGATTCCATAAAAATGACGTGATCCCGACGTCGCCCCAGCCTGCGCTGTCGGCGACGTTGCGTCGCTCTGCCCGAGACACTTGATGACCCACGATTCCACCGGCCAACGTACGCTCAACACGCCCGTGCCGCAAACCTCCCGCCGGGTGATTCTGCCCGCCATCATGGCCTCCCTCTGCGCCACGTTCATGCTGACGACGCACGCTCACGCACAGAACACCCCTTCAGCAGCCAACCCAGGCAATGCAACAACGTCGGCCGGCGCCAATGGCGCCACGGGATCGGGCGTCTTCAATCCGAGCGCCGACATCTCGCGCGCCATCTCCCACGACACCGCCGATACCGCCATCCAGAACAACTGGAACAGCATCATGCATCCGCCCGTGCAGGCCAAACCCCAAGAGAAACCGGCGGAGTCGCCCCGCCGCGGCCGTCGCGGCATCACCCCCGCCATCTCGACCAATTGACGGAACGGGCGTCGCGCCCCGCCTCACGCTTTTGCTGCCAGCGAGCGCTCGTCGTCAAGGCGTCGGGTACCGCTCGCCCGCCCCGGCCCAACTGGCGTTCGACCGGTAGCCCGTCTACTATGAGAATCATCAGCAGGATCCAACCTGTGGTGTTCTCATGCGACTCTTCCTTGCCCTGTGGCCTGGGTCGGGTGTACGTGCGCAGCTTCACGAGTGGGCCGCTTCAGCTCACGCGGAATGCGGCGGACGTGTGCTGCGTGCCCAAACGCTGCACCTGACGCTGGCCTTTCTCGACGAAGTCGATCCCACCCGTCTGCCGGTACTGCTCGCGCTCATGCAACGCACGCCGCTCGCGCCGTTCACGCTCACCTTCGACCATCTGGGCTATTGGGCCGATCGCAAGGTTGTCTGGGCTGGCGCGACCGGAGTGCCCGAGAGCCTCACCGCCACGCGCGACGCACTCCTCTCGCAATGGCGCGCAACCGGCGCGCTCGTCGTCACGCAATCGTTTCGTCCGCATGTGACGCTGCTGCGCCATGCGCGGCGCGCGCCGTCCGATCTGAATCCCCGTCCGATCGTGTGGCATTGCGAGGGATATGCGCTCGTCCACTCGGTGCGCACGCCACGTGGCCCGCACTACCGTGTGCTCGCGCAACACCACGGCGGAGCGGCCGACGGCTTTACCACGACCGCTCCCGAGAAATCGGCGATGCCAATAACGCAATACGGTATAGTCGGATGACGATGCATTGGCCGGCCGGTTGGTGCATCGGTTTTTCGTCATTCGCAGGAGGCTCAAGTGCAAGTCGGATCGATCGTCAAATCCAATCACATCGCAGTGCCGCAGGGTGCCATGGGCATCGTTACCCGCGTGCTGGGCGACATGGCAATGGTGTGCTGGTATTCCGGCCAGCCCGGTGCATCGAAACAACTCAACACCGAACCGTTCTTCATCGCCGACCTGATCGAAACAGGCGATGTCATGCCTGTCGGAGGCAGCCCCATCCTGCACTGAACCGTGCGCGGCGCCGAAGGGCGCTCAGCCATCAATACGCCGGTCCGTCTTTTCGACGGGCCGGCGTTTCGCATTTCAGACGCATGCCACCGCGAGGTCAGACAGGTCCCGCGTGCTGACGCATGAGGGCGTCGAGGCGCGCCGCCATGCGCTCGCGCCGACGACGCGACGTACGATACAGCAGCACCGCCATCGCGAGCAGGACCACGCAAGCGATCAGGAACACGCCATACGGCAGCATGTCGCCATGCAGCCGCATGCTGATCTGCGCACGCGTGGACGACGTGCAGATGATCGTGCCGGCGCGCATGCCCGTGTAGTGCATCCCGCAAACGGCCACCGCCATCACCAGCGACGCCAGCGCGCGTTGCAGGCTCGTCTCGAGATGGAACGCCAGCCAGAGCGCCACACTCGCCGCCACGATCGCGATGACCACCGACAGGGCGACGATGGTCGTATTCCATTCGAAATACGCCTGCGTGCGCACAGCGTTCATCCCCAGGTAGTGCATGCCCGCGACGCCCAAGCCGCCCGCCACGCCACCGATCACGCAGCGCATGGCATTGCGATAGGGCGCGCGCGCAACATACCAGAGCGCCGCCCCCGAGACCACCACGGCCAGCAGCAGACTGCCGAGCGTCGGCCATAGCGAATACGACACGGGGAATGGCATGCGCTGCGCGGCCATGCCGATGAAATGCATGCCCCAGATGCCAATGCCCCCCAAGGCCAGGGCCGACACCACGAGATAGCCGACACTGATGCGGCCGTCGTCGTCGCGAATACGGGACGCGGCCACCAACGCCACATAGGCCCCCAGCGCCGAGATCACGAAGGAGAGCAGAACGAGGAATTCACTGTACTGAAGCGGAACGACGCTACCTGGCTGCATGGGCTGATCCTGTGATTTCGCAGTCGCCGGGGTGCCAAAAGCGCTGACGAGCGAACGGTAGTTGAGCCTGCACGACGACGCCCAGGGGGCCGCGACGTGGCTTCGCACACGTCGGACGTCAGCGGCGATTCAATCTCGACGGCCCGGCGACGTCAAGGGGTAAAAGCGTCTTGCGTTCGCCAAACGAAGATCAATTGCCGCACGTCGATTACACCCAACGAAACGGTCTCGTCCCAAACCCTTACCGGGCGCGTGATCCGCGCAAACGCCCCCCGGTTGATCGGCCAATCGGCGCGCATCCTGACGATTTAGAGCGCGAATTCCAAACCCTCGTCGCACATCATCGCCGTTCTGCGGCACCATCCGGGAATCACATTGGCCCGAGTCGCTGCGACCCGGCCAGCATTCCACGGAGACACTTCACATGGCCGACGCAGCCACTGCAAACGCCACCGCAGCGCCGCAGGGCGCGCCGTTGACCGGTACGCGACTGGCGATTCTCACGGTAGGCCTCGCGCTGGGTACCTTCATGGAGGTGCTCGACACGTCCATCGCCAACGTTGCGGTGCCCACCATTGCAGGCAGCGTCGGGGTATCGAACAGCCAGGGCACATGGGTCATCAGCTCTTACGCGGTGGCCGCGGCCATCGCCGTACCCCTTACCGGATGGCTGGCACGTCGCGTTGGCGAAGCGAAGCTGTTTGTTTCGTCGGTGGCGGCCTTCACGGTGGCGTCGATGTTGTGCGGCCTGGCACCCAATATGGAGACGCTCGTTTTCTTCCGGCTGCTGCAAGGGCTCGTATCCGGCCCGATGGTGCCGCTTTCGCAAACCATTCTGCTGCGCAGCTTCCCCGAGAGGAAACGCGGCCTCGCACTCGGCCTGTGGGCCATGACCGTGATCGTCGCGCCGATCTTCGGTCCCGTGGTGGGCGGATGGATCACCGACAACTACACCTGGCCGTGGATCTTCTACATCAACGTGCCCGTCGGGATCTTCTCCGCCGTGTCCTGCTTCCTCCTGTTGCGTGGGCATGAGACGAAGACCCAGAAGCTGCCTATCGACCTGATCGGTCTGGCGCTGCTCGCCATCGGCGTAGGCTCGTTGCAGATGATGCTCGACCTCGGCAAGGACCGCGACTGGTTCAACAGCGGCCTGATCGTCACGCTCGCGCTTGCCGCCGCGATCTGCCTGTCGTTCCTGATTATCTGGGAGCTGACGTCCGACAAGCCCATCGTCGACCTCACGCTGTTCAAGGATCGCAACTTCGCGTTGGGCGTCGTGGTGATCTCGTTCGGCTTCATGACATTCTTCGCCTCGGTGGTCATCTTCCCGCTGTGGTTGCAAACGGTGATGGACTACACGGCAGGCAAGGCCGGGTTGGCAACAGCCCCCGTGGGCCTGCTGGCGCTGCTGCTCTCGCCGATCATTGGCCAGAACATGAACCGGCTGAACCTGCGCGCGGTGGCCTCGTTCGCGTTTGTCGTGTTCGCCGGCGTGTCGTTCTGGAATTCGCACTTCGCATTGAATCTGTCGTTCGCGAAGGTGATCGAGCCCCGGCTCGTCCAGGGCATCGGCATTGCGTGCTTCTTCGTGCCGATGACGACCATCACGCTCTCGAGCATGTCCGACGAGCGTCTGGCGGCTGCGGCCGGCCTGTCGAACTTCTTCCGCACGCTCTCGGGCGCTATCGGCACGGCCGTGAGCACCACAATGTGGGAGGACCGGGCGATCTACCATCACGCACGGCTCGTCGAGAACCTCACGCCGTATTCCACCGCGACGACGAACTATCTCGACCAACTGCGCCAAGGGCTGGGACTCGCGAACGGCACCGACTTCGGCATGCTCAACGATCTCGTGACACGCCAATCGTTCATGCTGGCGACGAACGACATCTTCCATCTGTCCGGATACGTCTTTCTCGCCATGGCGGTGCTCGTCTGGCTGACTCGACCGAAGCGCGGGGCCCAAGCCGCGGTCGGGCACTGACGCGAGCGCCCCGTGACGACCCCGAACCCCACTCGTCGCAACGCGACACGGCAATCGTTCCAGAAAAGCAACACTACGTCTCCGCTTCGCGGCTTCTGGCTGTGACCGCCGGACGCTACCATGCGGTATTGCGACTATTTGCCGACAGGGATCCTGCATGCTGTTCGATCTGATCGCCCGCTACGGGCTCTGGCTGGTCTTTCTGAATATCTTCGGACAGGCATTGGGGCTGCCGTTGCCGGCCTATCCCACACTCATAGTCACGGCGTCGACATCGCTGTTCCCGGCGCCGCTGATCGTCGCGCTGGCGATCGGCGCCGCGCTGCTGGGCGACGCGCTCTGGTTTCTCGCCGGACGCCGCTATGGTCACCATATTTTGCGGCTGATGTGTCGCCTGTCGATCTCGCCCGACACCTGCGTGAGCCGCACGGAGGGTGCGATGGGCCGCCACGGCGTGCGCGTATTGATGTTTGCTCGCTTCGTGCCGGGACTCTCGGCGCTGTCGGTGCCGATGGCCGGTGCGCTGGGGGTGTCGTGGCGCACGTTCTTGATGTACGACGCAATCGGCGCTTTGGTCTGGTCCGGTGTCGCCGTGGCGCTCGGCGTGGGCTTCGCCTCGCACATCGTCGCCCTGCTCGACACCTTCGACACGCTCGGCCGTGGCGTGCTGTGGCTGATCGTGCTCGTTTTCGCACTGTATCTGCTCAACCGCTGGCTCAACCGCTACCGTCTGCTGCGCTCGCTACGCATGGCGCGCATTGGCGTTCAGACGTTGGAAAGCTGGATGAAGGACGACATCACGCCCGTTGTGATCGACGTGCGCTCCGCCGCGGTGCGGGCCGTCGATCCATTCACGATTCCCGGCGCGCTGGCCATTGCCCCGAGCGAAATCGAGGAAAAGTTGCGAGATGTGCCGCGCGATCGCCGCATCGTCGTGTTCTGCGCGTGCCCGAACGAAGTGTCGGCCGCGCGCCTGGCGCAGCAACTGCGTCAGCAGGGCTTCGCGGAAGTCCGTCCGTTGCTGGGTGGACTCGACGCCTGGCGCAATGCCGGCTACACCGTCGACAAGATCGACGGCATTGAAACGCTCGCCCCAGCTAACTGAACTTTCCCCGTTCGCGCGAACCATTGCGCACAATTGAATGACGCGCGCTTACCCAAAGGGAAGCGCGCGTTTTGCTTGAAATCAAGCGTCGTTGAGGGTGTCTTTGAGCTGAAGAAGCAGCGTGCGCAAGGTCTTTTGCGCGGCATCGGACTGGCCCGTAGCCGCCTGTATTTGCGCGGGCACCTGACGCGCGTCACGACGCAGACTCATCCCTCGTGGCGTAAGATCGATGAACACCTGACGCTCATCCACTTCACCTCGTCGACGCGTCAAAAGCCCCATGGATTCGAGTCGTTTCAGCAGCGGCGTAAGCGTGCCGGAGTCGAGTCCGAGGCGCGCACCAAGCTGATTGACGGCAATGTCGTCCTGCTCCCAGAGCACGAGCATCGCCAGATATTGCGAGTACGTCAAACCCAATCGATCGAGCACCGGCTTGTAGGCTTTCGTCATGGCAAGCGATGCCGAGTACAGCGCGAAACCCAACTGATCTTCCAGACGCACGGGTGTTTTTTGTGCGGCTTTTTTGTTCACTGCCATTCGTAGACGACTTTTAAAATCCAATTCAATTGCGCGCCATTCTATTTCACCGCGTGGGATGTGACCAGGAGCAATGACACGTCGCCTTACGGGCCGCACCAGGCGTTTCGGCGGAACGGCACCGGCCCCGCCGCTGCGAGTGAAGGTGCGACGACAGGCTAGGTATGTCGAGCTGCGGGCGGCCGCGCTGACCGTTCGTCGCGCGGCGCCGCCTTCGGACGATGTCGTTGTCGGTGCCAACTGTCACGGGAAACTGTCACGCGCATCCGTTCAAATGCCTTTGCGGCCTCGAAATTTACCTTTATCTGAATAACGCTCAGAAAATCACCGCATCGGTCGCCGTCTCTGACATTTGCCGCTGTGAGAACGGGGGAATCGGCAAATCGACGTCCTCGTCGCTGGCATTCAACTCACATGATGAATACGCTATTCGCAGCGGCAAAATTGCGTTATTTGAGCATTGCTCGGTTTTGTAGCGGAAATTTCCCCTGGCTGTGTGGGCAAGGCATCACGTCATCCCGAACACTTGGCAAATCGCGTTGCCACTTGCCAGCTTGGTCGGTCTGCTTGGGGGCGTATCAGGCGCTGAAAGTCGCCTCTTCAACGATCTGTTGAAGAAACGTTTGCGTTAATGGAGAGAGTGAGCCGCTCTTGCGCGTCAGGATCGCTATCTGCCGGGACCACGTCGCTTGACTCGCAACCAGGGTTTTGAGCCCCAACTGTTCGGCCACCGGGCGATGCTGCGTGCTGCAAATGCCGAGCATGTCGGTGTTAGCGACCAGGAAGAACACGCCGACCGGGGAGCTGTAACTGCTCTGCACTTGGACTCGCGGTCCTTCGACACGGTGCTTCCTGAAGTACGCTTCGATTTGCTGCCGCGCGGAGACGCCGTGCCCGGGCAAAATCCATGGGTAGCTCCCAAGCTGGCTCGGCGAAACGCTACCGGTAGTCGAGCAAAGCGGGTGACCCGCCCGGCATACGACAAACGTGGATTCCGTCAGAAGCGGGATGGCTCGCAGGGCTTCCGGCAACTCTGCAGGCAATGGGCCGACCGCCAGATCGATCTCTCCGTCCAGCAGTACCCGGATCAGCGTATCGGACAATTGAACCGTCAGATCCAGACGAAGCGCGGGGCGGTTCCTGACCAGTGCCAGAAATGCACGATCCACGAGCGGCTCAGCCGCCGGCGTCGCCCCCAGTCGAACCTTGGCCAGTTCTCCGGCCGACATTTCTCCAAGCTGATTCAGCGCGTCTTCGTACGCGGTGCGCAACGATGCAGCGTGCCGTTGAAACTCGGTGCCGAATCGCGTGAGCAGCATCCCTTTCGGCGAGCGCTCGAACAGCGCCACCCCCAGCTCGGCCTCCAGGCGGCGAACGGTTTTGGTCAGCGCCGGCTGACTAACCCCGACCTGTTCAGCCGCCCGGTGCAACAGTCCGGTGTCGGCAATCGCCAGGAAATACCGCAAGTCGTCGAGGTTCATGATAACCATTGGTTATTGAAAATATCGATCCCGTGCTTGTACCACGAATTTGTGCTGCCAATACTTCCTGTCACGACTACAGAAAACCGTATGGAGACAGCGGAAACAGGACATGGACATGACAAACGTGGAAAGCTCGGCCGCGGCCGCGACGTTGGTGGCAACACACCATCGCGGTCGCTTGCGCACCGTCGTTGTCGCCGCAACGATCGGCACGGCGCTCGAATGGTTTGATCTTGTGGTGTATGGATTCTTCGCCGTCACGATCGCGAAATTATTTTTCCCGTCGGCGAGCGAACTCACGTCGCTGCTCGTCGCGCTTAGCACATTCGGCGCGTCATACCTGATGCGTCCGCTTGGCGCGCTGATTCTCGGGTCTTACTCGGATCGCTATGGCCGCAAGCGCGGTCTTACGCTGAGCATAGCGTTGATGGCGGTCGGCACCTTGATGATTGCCGTCACGCCGTCATATGCGTCCATCGGCATCGCTGCGCCAATCATCGTCGTGGCCGGACGGTTAATTCAGGGGATCTCCGCAGGCGGCGAGTTCGGCGCCTCAACGAGCTTTCTTGTCGAGCATTCGCCGCGTCACCAACGCGGCTTTTATGCAAGCTTCCAGATGGCCGCACAAGGCGGTACGGCGGTGCTCGCATCGCTCTTCGGCACGCTGCTCTCGCACTATCTGTCGCCCGAGCAGATGCTGGATTGGGGATGGCGCGTGCCGTTTTTCTTCGGTTTACTGATTATTCCGATTGCGTATGTGATCCGTCGTCATGTAGACGAGACGCCGGTGTTCGCGAAAGACGCTCGTGCCACCAGCCCAGTGCGCGTCACCTTCCAGAACAACAAGGTCCGACTCGCCCTGGCCATCGGCATCTATGTGCTGGTGACGTCGTCCTCGTATGTGATCGTGCTTTACATGCCGACGTTCGCAACGCGCCAGCTCGGCATCGATTCGTCGCTCGCTTTCGCCGGCACCTTATTGATGGGTGCGCTGCAAATGGTCGCATGTCCTATTGCCGGCGCGATCGCCGATCGACACGGACGCAAGACCACGCTGCTCGTCGCAGCGGCACTGATCGGTCTGGTGGCGGTGCCGCTTTTTGCCTGGCTGATTGCAAGCCCGACACCGTTTGCGTTCATCGTCATTTGTGCCGTGCTCGGCGTTGCGATCAGTGGTTATCAGGGTCCGATGCCCGCCGTGCTCAGTGAACTCTTCCCAAGCCGCGTGCGCACCACAGGGCTCGCGCTCACGCACAACCTGGCGGTCGCGATCTTCGGCGGCTTTGCACCGCTGATCCTGACATGGGCCATTAGCGCGACCGATAGCCGATTGGTACCGGCAGTGTATATCGCCGTCGCCGCCGTCATCAGCGTGATTTCCCTGCTGATTTGCCTCCGAAAGTTCGGCGACCATCAACCTGCCGACTAAACCGTCCGTATCGAGTTACATCATGAGCACTCAACCGAACATTGTATTGATCGTCGCCGACAACCTGGGCTGGGGCGAACTGGGCTGCTACGGCGGTGGCGAAATGATGCGCGGTGCCGCGACGCCCCGCATCGACGCACTCGCGGCAAGCGGTATGCGTCTCCTGAATTACAACGTCGAAAGCGACTGCGTCCCTACCCGCAGCGCACTCATGACGGGCCGCCATCCGATTCGGACCGGCGCCTTCCAGTCGGTACCGCCAGGGCTGCCGCAAGGGCTGCAACGCAAGGAATGGACGCTCGCACAGATGGCGTCGGCCGCGGGCTACGCGACAGCGCATTATGGCAAATGGCATCTGGGGGATATCGACGGCCGCTACCCGTCGGATCGCGGTTTCGACGAGTGGTACGGCATTCCACGCACCACCGATGAGACACAGTTCACGAGCTCGATCGGTTTCGATCCGAGCGTCGCTGAACTCCCGTACATCATGGAAGGCAAGAAGGGGGAGCCGTCCCACAACGTCAAGCTCTACGATCTGGAAACGCGCCGGACCATCGACGAGGAACTGGTCGAACGGTCTAAGGCATTCATCGAACGCAACGTGCGGGCAGCCAAGCCGTTTTTCCTCTATCTGCCGCTCGTACATCTGCATTTCCCGACGTTGCCTCACAAGGATTTCGATGGCAAGACCGGCATGGGCGAATTCGCGGACTCGCTCGCGGAAATGGACTTCCGCGTGGGCCAGATCGTCGACCAGCTCGACGCGCTCGGCATTGCCGACGACACGCTATTTATATTTTGTAGCGACAACGGCCCGGAATTCCGCGCACCTTATCGCGGCACGGCAGGCCCTTGGACGGGCACTTACCATACGGCAATGGAGGGCAGCCTGCGCGTGCCGTTCATCGCGCGCTGGCCGGGCAAAATTCCCGTCGACGTCAACAATCAGATCGTCCACGTGGTCGACCTGTTACCCACCTTTGCAGAATTGATAGACGGAGACATGCCCGACGACGGACGACCCATCGACGGCGTGAGTCAGCTCAACTTTCTTCTCGGCAAAGAGACTACGTCGAACCGGGAAGGTTTTCTCTTCTACATCAAAGACGAACTGCGCGCGGTGAAATGGCGCGACTGGAAACTCCATTTCGTGTGGGAGCCGTATGTGAACGCCGGCGCAAATAAACTCGAGTCGCCTTACCTCTTCCATCTCGTTCAGGATCCTAAAGAAGAAACCGATATTCTCGTGCGCAACACGTGGGTGCTCGGTCCGATGCTCAAGATGGTGAAATCGTTCAAGGACAGCGTAAGGGCGTATCCGAATACTGCGCCCGGAGCCCCCGACTGATCCGTCGTCCGGCTCGCCAATACTCCCCACACGCCGGCACGTTCGAGCGCAAGTGCGCCCGGACCGTTTCGCGTGGCCCCTCGGCGACGCCAAAAAATTGGGTTATCTGAGCGACGCTCAGTTTTGTTGCGTTAACCCGCCGTCCAGCGGAGCGCTTTCAAAAATGAGCGTCGCTCGATACCATGGGACCCAATTCCGATCACGACTGTCTTTTATCCGTGTCAGCAGTGTCTGCCTGGGCGAAATCGCCCGTCGTTGTGTGGGTGCGGCGCCAGTTCGCCCCGAATACCCTGCAAATCACGTTGCTGCTTGCCGGCATCGTCGGTCTGCTGGGGGCGTTGGCCACCGTGGCGTTTCGCGAAGCGCTCTCGGGATTGCAATTTCTCCTCGCCGGCCACCGCAGCGGCATGGTCGAGCTGGCGCAGGGCCTGAACTGGTGGCAACGCCTGCTGCTGCCGACCACCGGCGGCCTGATCGCCGGGTTGATCCTGCAGTTCGCCACGTTGTGGGTGCCGAAGAAGGGCTCCGACGACTACATGGAAGCCATTGCCATCGGCACCGGCGTGCTGAGCCTGCGCCAGACCCTGGTCAAAAGCCTGTCGTCGCTGTGCTCGGTGGCCTCGGGCGCCTCGATCGGCCGGGAAGGGCCGATGGTGCAACTCGCCGCGATGTTCGCGTCGCTCGTCGGCCGCATGCTCGCCTTCCCGCCCGAGCGCTTGCGCCTGCTCGTCGCTTGCGGAGCGACGGCCGGTATCACGTCGGCGTATAACGCGCCGATCGCGGGCGCGCTGTTCATCTCCGAAATCGTCTACGGCTCTATTTCCACCGCAACGCTCGGCCCGCTGGTCGTCGCCTCAGTCATCGCGAACATCGTCATCCGTCAGTTTCTCGGCTACGAAGCGGTCTACCGAATGCCGCGCTTCGATTTCGTTTCCGGCTGGGAAGTCTTTTTCTACGTTGGCCTCGGCATTCTCGCCGGCGTACTCGCGCCCCTGTTCCTGCGCCTGCTCGACACCGCCAAGCATCGTTTCAGCGCGCTACCCGTGCCGCTGTTCCTGCGCCTCACGCTTGGCGGGTTCATCGTGGGGATACTGTCGCTGAAGGTGCCGCACGTCTGGGGTAACGGCTACAGCGTGGTCAACTCGATCCTGCACACGCATTGGGCATGGCAAGCGCTCGCAATGGTGCTGGTGTTCAAGGTGCTGGCGACCGCATCGTCGGCGGGCTCCGGCGCCGTGGGTGGCGTGTTCACGCCGACGCTCTTCGTCGGTGCCGCGCTCGGCAGCCTCTATGGCATCGCGATGAATGCGCTCGCGCCCGCCGCCGCCTCCGTGGCGAGCAGCTACGCCGTGGTCGGCATGGGAGCGTTCCTTGCGGCAACGACCTATGCGCCGCTGATGTCGATTCTGATGATCTTCGAGATGACGCTGAGTTACCAGGTCGTGCTGCCGCTGATGCTGGCATGCGTGACGGCGTACATCACGGCGCACACGTTACGCGCGGATTCCGTCTACGCGAAATCGCTGCGTCGAAATCAAGTGGCGGGCCGGTGGCTCTCGATGACCGGCGAGGGCAGCGAGATGCGCCTGTCGTCGCTGGCGACGGACAACGACGCCGTCGTCGGCGATGACACGCCCTCGGAAGTCCTCGCCGAGCGCTTCATCGCCACCGGCTATCGCAACCTCGTCGTGCGCGACCAAGACGGCCGTCTAATCGGAACGCTTGACGCCGCACGCTGGTGGCGGCGGCAAGCCACCGGCGAACCCGCGTTGTGGACGGAGGCGATCGCGCCGTGCAAAGCCCTCGACGGCGAGATGACGCTGGTCGGCGCGCTGCGCACTGTCGGCAAGTTGCACGTCGACTGGGTGCCCGTGGCGAACGAGGCAGGCGAATGGTTGGGCGTGGTGTCGCTACCGGGACTCATCGAGATCGTGACAGAAGAGCGGGGCGGCGAATGAAGCGTCGCGCAGGCGCCAGTCCCATCGTGCCGGCAGAACCGGCGACCGGCGCCGACGGCACCCCTTGTTCGGCAGTCTTCGACGAGGCCTATCACAGCACCGGCGACGCGCTCGGTCAGGTGCGACATGTCTTTCTGGGCGGCAACCGTCTGCCCGAACGCTGGCGAGGTCGCGAGGGTTTCGTGATCGTCGAGACCGGCTTCGGTCTGGGCCTGAATTTCCTGGCCACGTGGGCCGCCTGGCGGGACGATCCGCAGCGGCCTGCGCGGCTGCACTTCGTGTCGGTGGAGAAATTTCCGTTCCGGGTGCAGGATCTACGGCATTGTCTCGAGGCGATGCTCGTGCTGCCCGGCATGACGCAACTCGCCCCTCTGGTACAGAAGCTGTGCGACGTCTGGCCAGCCCCCGTGGCAGGCTGGCACCGGCTGGAGCCGGCGCCCGGCGTGGTCCTGAGCGTCGGTTTCGGCGACTTCTTCGATCTGATGCCGTCGCTGCGAGCCGGCGCGGACGCGTTTTATCTCGACGGTTTCACGCCTGAAAAAAACGCCGATCTGTGGACGCCTAACGTCTTCAAGACGCTTGGCCGTCTGGCGCGTGACGGGGCCACGCTGGCGACGCATACCGCCGTCGAAACGGTACGACGTGAGCTCATCGGCGCGGGGTTCCAAGTCGCCCCGCGTGCCGGACACGGCGGCAAGCGGGACATGCTTGCGGGCGAATACGCGCCGCCTTATCGCATGCGGCGTTACGATCCGCCTACCGTGCCCCCGCAGCGCGCCCGTGAGGCGATTGTGGTCGGCGCGGGGATGGCGGGGGCGGCGATGGTGCGGCGTCTTGTCGCCCGCGGCTGGCGGGTGCGCCTGTTCGAACGGGCACAAGCACCTGGCACGGCGGCGTCGGGCAACCCGGTGGGGGTCTTTCATCCGCAACTCTCGGTTGACGATAACGTGCTGTCTCGCTTGACGCGGGCGGGCTTTCTGTACGCGCTCTCGCAGTGGAGAACGCTGCCGGGTGGGCTGCCCGGGCATGCCGACGGCTTGCTCCAGGTTGCCACGGACGACGATCAGGCGCACGCGTTGCAGCAACTCATAGCGGCGCACCGGTATCCGCAGACGTACGCGAAGTGGGTTGATGCGGCGCAAGCATCGGCGCTTGCCGGCGAAACGATCGCGCGCGGCGGCGTCTGGTTTCCGGAAGGGGGCTGGCTGGCGCCGGCGATGCTGTGCCGGGCCGAATTGGTCGCTGCCGGGCCGTTGCTCGATGCCCGCTACGGCGTGAGCGTGGAACGGCTCGAACGCTGCAACGGCCGCTGGACCGCGATCGACGAAGCGGGTCACGTGTTGGCCGAGGCCGATGCCATCGTTGTGACGGCCGCAGACATCTCCCAGAAACTGCTCGCGCCATACCTCGCGCCCGAGTTTGTACCCGTCAAACGGGTGCGTGGGCAATTGACGTTCCTGCCCCCCGACATGTTGACCGACCTGCGCGTGCCGGTGTGCGGAGACGGTTACGTAACGCCGTCGTCGCTGGGGGGCACCGGGCCGATCACAGGCGCGACCTACGGCTTCGACGACCCGGCCGAGGCCATACGCGTCACCGATCACCAGGCCAATCTGCGTCGGCTTGCCGCGCTGTTGCCAGCCCATGCGAACACGCTCGGCGATGGGGGGCTGGCGAGCGAGCACGCCGCCGCCGAATTGGGCGGGCGCACGGCGTTTCGCTCCATGGTGCCCGACCGCCTGCCGATGGCGGGGCAACTGCCTGACATGGCCATTCTCGACACGCAACGTCAGCAGTTGGGCGGCGGGCATCTCCGAGATCTGCCGCGCCTTGACGGCCTGTATGCCAGCTTCGCGTTCGGCTCTCGGGGCCTGACGTTTGCGTCGTTGTGCGCGGAGCTGGTCGCCAGTCAGATCGAGGGCGAACCGTGGCCGGTCGGCAGCGATCTGGCCGACGCCATCGACCCGGCGCGATACCTGATGCACTGGCTGCGCAAAGGCTGACAACGCGCGTGCCCCAACAGGCACGCCGACTTCGCGCGCCGTCGGGCTTGGCCGGATCCTTCGCTCGCCGCGCCCGCTACCTTGCGACCTCGCTATCGCCCATCGACGTTACCCACGTTCCTTCATGACGCGCGGCCCGCGCCCGCCTGCCGTCGTTCTCCGAAAGTGCACGGAGATTCAATAAATCGAATCTGACCCTATAGCGGTCGTAACCCCGCCCCATGCGGGGGCGGTGCCCCTTCGGGGCTTGCCCCCGTAATTCCTGGCTGAAGGGCCATATCCCGCCTCCAAGGTGCGCCGTCCCCACCGTTCGGCATCGGGATGAAATGGGTTTGTGCCAGGTCAAACCTCCTGCCATCGAGACGCCCGTTTGGAAGCGTCGGAAACCGAGTGTGGCAAAATGGGCCCAACCCTTCGGGTTCGTCGTGCATTTGTTCTTAATCTGCAACCCCGCGCGCGACTTTCTTTCCTTTCCACCACTTGATGCGCCGTCAAGCGGCGCAAAGCGAGCATTAATGACGTCGGAACTGTCCCTTTTTCCGGGCTGGCCGCCGACGCCCGATCCCGTTTTCTTCGCCGGGCTGGCATTGGTTTTTGCCGGACTCGCGGGGGAAATCTGTTTCCGGAGACTGCGCCTGCCGCGCAT
This sequence comes from Pandoraea cepalis, assembly GCF_902459625.1. NCBI lineage: Bacteria > Pseudomonadati > Pseudomonadota > Betaproteobacteria > Burkholderiales > Burkholderiaceae > Pandoraea > Pandoraea cepalis. The sequence goes on along the minus strand of NZ_CABPRY010000001.1, from coordinate 80,178 downwards.
CACCGGTTACGCCGTGGTCGGGCTGGTCGGCGGTACCCTGGGTCTTTCCTCGATGCTGGACGCACAGACGAGCGCGGCCATTCGGCTGCTGATCGATCTTGCGCTGGGCTTGTTGCTGTTCGAACTGGGCAGCCGCCTCAACCTGAAATGGATGCGGGCCAACCCCTGGATCATCGTTACCAGTGCGCTCGAAGCTTTGCTCACCTTCGTAGCGGTCTATGCCGTGCTGTGGGTGTTCGGGGTGGCGCCGCTGAGCGCAGTGCTCATCGCCTCGATCAGCATGGCGACTTCGCCGGCCGTGGTGATCCAGCTCAAGAACGAGCTGCGTGCCGAGGGGCAGGTGACGGAGCGTTTGCTGGCCCTGGCGGCCCTTAACAGCGTGTACGCGGTCGTCGCGGTGAAGCTTGTCTACGGATGGATGCACCAGGCGTACCACTCGAGCGTGTGGGTCGTCCTGTTTCATCCTTTGTACCTGCTCATTGGCTCGATCGTGCTGGCGTTCGTACTCGCCAAGGCGTGCAATCTGATCTTTCGCAAGTTCGGTAGCCAGGACCAGCATGCGTTCGTGATTCTCATCGGCTTGATCATGCTGATGGTCGCGCTGGTGCATATGCTCAAGTTACCGAACTCGCTCACATTGCTGCTTGCCGGGATCATTTTCCGAAATCTGGATGAGCGTCCGCAGCTTTGGCCCGCGTACTTCGGCACGGCCGGCTGGTTGCTTGCGGTGGTGCTCTTCGTGCTGACGTCGCTGGCGTTCCGGTGGGAATACGTCGTGATCGGCGGTCTGGCCGCGGCAGCCATCATCGTGGTGCGCGGCATCGCCAAGGTGGTGGGCACGGTGGCCGTGGCCCATCAGGCGGGGATCAGTTACAAGCAGGCCGTCGCGCTCGGGTTGTCGTTGTGCCCGATGGCCAGTCTCGCGTTCGTACTCGTTGCCGACACGTACGACATTTACCCGCAGTTCGACCCGACGCTCAAGGCTGTGGTGATGTGCACGGTCGCAGTACTGCAACTGGTCGCGCCGCTGGTGGTTTATTGGGCGTTGGCCCTGGTCGGTGAACGGAAGGATTAAACCATGTCATTAGAAGCATTCATTCCCTCGAAGCCGTGCACTTTCGGCGTGGAGCTGGAAATGCAGATCGTCAATCGCCACGATTACGATCTGACCAAAGCCGCCGCCGATTTGATGCGGCTCGTGGCCAAGGAGACACACCCGGGCGAGATCAAGCCGGAAATGACGGAAAGCATGATCGAGCTCTCGACGGACATCTGCCATCGACATAGCGATGCCGTCGCGCAGCTGGGCCGGGTTCGCGACGTGCTGGTGGCGGCGAGCGAGCAGCTCAACGTCGGCCTGTGTGGCGGCGGCACCCATGCCTTTCAGCGCTGGAGCGAACGTACGATCTACGATTCGCCACGTTTTCACTTCCTGTCCGAGTTATACGGCTACCTGGCCAAGCAGTTCACGGTCTTCGGCCAGCACGTGCACATCGGCTGCCCGGATCCGGACAGTGCCTTGTACCTGCTGCACGCCATGTCGCGCTATATCCCGCACTTCATCGCGCTATCGGCCTCGTCGCCCTATGTGCAAGGTGTCGACACGGGCTTCCACTCGGCGCGTCTGAACTCGGTGTTCGCGTTCCCGCTCTCGGGCCGTGCGCCATTCGTGCTGAAGTGGGAAGACTTCGAGACGTACTTCGACAAGATGGTGAAAACCGGCGTCGTCGAGAGCATGAAGGACTTCTACTGGGATATTCGGCCCAAACCGGGTTTTGGGACGATCGAAGTGCGAGTCATGGATACCCCCTTATCGGTCGGCCGCGCGGCCGCTATCGCCTGTTACATCCAGTCCCTGGCCCGTTATCTGCTCGAGGAGCGTCCGTTTGTGCTGAGCGAGGACGATTACCTCGTCTACACGTTCAATCGCTTTGAAGCTTGCCGCTTTGGGCTGGAAGGGGCTTACGTCGATCCTCAGACCGGCGAGCGCACCACATTGGGGCAGCACATCATGCGCACGCTGGACATCATCAAGCCGCACGCCGCGGTGCTAGAAGCCGAAGCGGCCTGCGAAGAAGTCCGTCAGCTCGTCGCATCCGGCAAGAACGACGCTGTTTGGTTGCGTGACGTCCACGGGGAAGCCAAGTCACTCAACGAAATGGTTCGCCAACAATGCTTGCGATGGGCCGCATGAACTGAGGCCTTGGCCGACGGGCCGGACTGGGTACCGTCGGTCTCAGGACGCGATCGTTGTTATGCGATCGGTGTGAGGAACCCCGCCTTGGCGGGGTTTTTTCTTGCCCGTACGTTTTGCAACCTCCGGCACGCGCTACCGGGGAGCAAGCGTTTCCGTTTAGTCCCACCCACGACGCGCCGTGCCGTGTCCCTGAGCCGTTGGCCGAATCGTGCCTCGCGAGCGATGAGCTTTCCACGATTCAGGCCGAGCGCGTTTTGCCGCTTTTGCGTCGCCCATAGCAAGGTTTTAAGGTTTTAATAGGTTTACTGTATGTATACATAGTAGTAGTTAACAAAGGCGGCCCACTCCTGTGGATAACCACAGTTAACGTTGAGTAAACAGAAAGTTGCCCGAATGAGAACTGGATGGAAAAACAGCGGGTATCCCAAGAACAACTCGGAACAGTTTTTGGCCTTGTGGAAAGATTCGCGAGTTATCCCGAACCCATGCACAACCAGTCCGACAGGTTATCCAGAAAGTTATCCACAGGCGCCTAAATATTGTGCAAGACACCCTCGAAAACGGGGTTTTGTGGATAATTTTGACGTTCCTGCGTTAGCCAAACGGTTCGCGGATACAATCTCGCCACTTTGAAATGTGACTTGGCATGCGTGGTGCAAGAAGTGAAAGATGCTGGTTTTGCTGAATGTAACGAGCGAGATCGCTGGGACTGTCAAATTCTTCAATTCGCGTGTCCGGAAGGGGCCTCCCGCGGACACGTTGCCCCGCACTTCCCTCCAGTTTCCTGCGCAAAACCTCCCTCGGCGATTGGCGATTTACGGTCGCGTTTCAAATGATTCGCGTGTCGTTGGACGGTTGCTACGAAACGCGGGGCATCGGGTACGCTCGCGTTCCACGTCGGATGGCGCCGAAATGTCTCGAAAATCGAGTGGATTTTCACAAGATCGTTGTTCGCGATGGTGGCCCGTGGGTGGGATCGATAAGGTCTGCGAGCCATGTCTGGCGAGGCTTTGCCGATGTGCGGGGAGATCGTGCGGGATGCGAGGCGGTTCTCAACGCCCGTTGCGGGCGACGCCTGTTCGATCTGCCGCGTAATTGGCATGGGATGCGAAATGTTTTTCCCAATTTGATCCTTCGCAAAGCGAGTGCGCAGGACACCAATATTTTGTAAACATCTTGAGTAGGATTTGGGAGATCAGTACAAGAACTGATACGCCAAAATCAAACTCAGAACACACAATGGAATCGTGGTGGGGCGGTGGGTTCAACAGCGACTTGCCGTCGCGTATCGACACGGAAGTGGCTTAGGGTTTCCCCCGGGCGGGGCGCCGACATGGATGAAAGGCAATGACGAGACGTGTGATGCACCGCCCGTAAGTTCATTTGACAAGCTGTTTTACTGACGTATAGTTTTTAGAAATCCTAACGAAAATCATGGCTACTCCGACCCCACTAGATGAAGCGCTGTCCAAGCGCGTGACAGCAGGTTTGTTGCGCATGGGAACCGCGTTACGGAGCCACGCCTGGGAGGGCGCGGCAATGGCTGGATTGACGCCGACGCAGGGCGAGATTCTGACGCTCTTGCTCTCGCGTGGCGTGCCGATGCGATTGGGCGAAATTGCCGAGGATGCCGCACTCACATCGGCCACGGTCAGCGAGGCCGTAAGCACGTTGGAAAACAAGGGCCTGGTCGAGAAGCGTCGCGATGCGAACGACGGCCGTGCCCTGGCGCTACGTCTGACCGCGCGCGGAAAGACGGCAGCCAAAAAGGCGTCGCAATGGCCGAACTTCCTGACCACGGCGTCGGAATCGCTGGGCGAGAAGGAATGTGCCCAACTCTACCGAACGCTCGTCAAGCTGATCTTCACGATGCAGGAGCGGGGCGACGTACCACCGCAACGCATGTGCCTGACGTGCAGCCACTTCGAAGTCTCGGCGCGCGGCAAAGGCCAATACCACTGCGATCACTTCAATGTGACGTTTGACGATTCGCGCCTGCCGCTGGACTGCAACGCGCACGAGGACGCCGACATCGCCATGCAGCGCAAAGTCTGGAAGCTGTATAGCAAAACCTGAGCGGCTGACCGGCATTCGTCACGCGCAGGCGGCGCGAGCCAGGGGGAGAACGTCATTCGGTACCGGGTGACGTTTTTTTTCGTCGACGCTTGTCACGCACATGAGTGTCGCCTGCCTGTACACTGCGCTTTTTTGCATCCACGAAACCTCATCGCACAGAGATGGCAGCCAAGCGCAGAATCGAAGTCAGGAAGTCCGGCGTCCACGGTAAGGGGGTGTACGCGCTCAAGCGTCTCAAGAAAGGGGATCGCGTGATCGAGTACAAGGGCGAGATCATTTCGTGGCGTGAGGCCTTGCGCCGCCATCCTCACGATCCGGCCCACCCGACGCACACCTTCTACTTCAGTCTGGAAGACGGACGGTGCATCGACGGCAAGGTCGACGGCAACAACGCCCGCTGGATCAACCACGCCTGCTCGCCCAACTGCGAAGCGCGTGAAGAGGGCGAACATGTCTATATCTATGCCGTTCGCGACATCGAGCCTGGCGAAGAGTTGTTTTACGACTACGGTCTGGTGATCGACGCGCGCTACACGGCAAAACTCAAACGCGAATACGCTTGCCACTGCGGTACCAAGGCGTGCCGTGGCACGCTGCTCGCGCCGAAGCGCTGAGCGCGTCGGGCGTTACCCGCGGCAGCAAGCGCGCAGCGGCGGGTCAGTTGGAGGCGCGATCGCCTGCGAACTGGTCGATGGCCACTGCCAGATCGACATCGCGTTGGGTCAAGCCGTCGGCGTCGTGCGTCGAGAGGGTGATGTCTACCCGGTTATAGACGTTGAACCACTCTGGATGGTGGTTCATCTTCTCGGCCTTGAGCGCGACCTGCGCCATGAAGCCGAAGGCCTCATTGAAGTCGTGGAATGTGAAGCTGCGCTGGATGGCGTCGCGTCCGACCACCTGGTGCCACTCTGGCAGCACTTCGGTCAGGCTGGCGCGTGCCTCGGAGGAGAGTCGTGTTGTCATGGCATTCCTTTCAAAGCGTTCAGTGCAAATCGGGCCAACGGGCATGCACCGACGCCGGCATGGCGTCAGTGATGGCTGCGTACGGTGTCAGGAGGGTTGTCGGCTGGGCCGCACGCAGCGCCCACGAAGCGGCAGGGTTGCCGGTTCATGCGACCTATTGTTTCACAGGCGAGCTGGGCGTGTGCGTGAGCCCTGTCCTATAACGCGAAGGGTCGCGACATAAAACCGGGCGCCAGGAGGCGTCGATCGGCAGGCCGCGGCGAGACCCGGGGCGAGCCAGGCCGTGCCATCATGCCGGCAACAGGATAGGCGTGTCGTCGGGGTTGTGGGCGTTGGCCTCGAATGCCGGCTGCTCGGCAAACGTCTTGAACAGCGTCGGCAGGTCGGCACGCATGGCGTCGAACAGTTGGGCGAAGTCGTCGATTACGAAGTACGTCTGCTGGAATGTGTCGATGCGGTATTGGGTGCGCAGTACCCGCTCGAGCGAAAATCCGAGCCGATTCGGCGCGCGCGAGGTCAGCGAGAAGTCGGTTTCGCCGCGGCTCGAGACAATTCCGGCGCCATAGATGCGCAGGCCGTCGCCGTCGCGCATCAGGCCGAATTCGACGGTGTACCAGTACAGACGGGCGAGCAACGGGAGCGCCCCCAGCGATTGCGCGAGCTTGCCGGCTTTGCCGTAGGCTTGCATGAAATCGGCGAACACCGGATTGGCGAGCAGCGGCACGTGACCGAAGACGTCGTGAAAGCAGTCGGGCTCTTGCAGGTAGTCCAGCTGGTCGGGACGGCGCATCCACCACGTCGCCGGGAAGCGGCGGTTTGCGAGATGCTCGAAAAAGACGTCGTCCGGCACGAGTCCGGGTACGGCAACGACCTGCCAGCCGGTCGCAGCCATCAGTTTTTCGTTCAGGTGTTCGAACGCCGGCACGCGACGCGCGTCCATGTCGAGGGCGCGAATGCCGTCCATGAACGCATCGCAGACCCGGCCAGGCAGCATCGCCGTTTGACGTTCGTAGAGTTGCTGCCACACCGCGTGATCGACCGCGCCGTATTGATCGACGGGTTGTTCAATGGTGAAGTCGGGCCGGGTCTTGAGACCGGCATCGAATTGCTCTCGGAGCATGGCAGTAAGGGACATGATGCGAACGACTCAATCAGGCAGTGGCAGTGATTGAAAGTGTAGTGCGCATGGCATGCGAAATGGGCGCATAATGCGCCTGTGGTGAAAGTCGTTTGCATAAATTTCGCATAAAAATGTGATTTATTGCGGAGAATCGTCATGCTTGTTCTGGATCACTTCGATTTGGCTCTTCTGGACGCGTTGCAGAAGGAGGGGCGTGCCACGCACCATCAGTTGGCGGAGCACGTGGCGCTTTCCGCGTCGCAGATAGGCCGCCGCCTGCAGCGGCTCGAGGCTGAAGGCGTTATCGAGGGATATCGTGTGGTGCTGCGACCCGAGGCGTTGGGCCTGGCCGTGACGGCATTCACGACGTTGCGCCTGCAACATCATGGCGATCAGGTCATCGAACGTTTTCAGGCGGAAATCGATCTGTTGCCCGAAGTGCTCGAGTGTCACGCGGTGGTTGGCGAGGCGGATTACCTGCTGCGCATCGTGGTGCCGGATCTGAATGCTCTGTCGGCCTTCGTCATGAAGCGGCTGATGCAGGTGCCGGGCGTGGAGAACGTGCGCTCGAACATCGTGCTCAGCGCTTTCAAGCGCAGCAATGCGCTGCCGCTGCACTATCTGGCGAACCGACAATCGTCTCGCTGAGCGGGTGCGGCGCCACGCCGCCTCGCATCGCTATTTTCCTTTCCTTTGCCGGATGTCCCGGCATGTCCCTGCGCGCTTGGGGCAGGCGTTCGCTTGTCCGATCGATGGATCGGACAGCCAGCCGTTTGCGCGGCCTTATGTTCGACAGCTCAGTCAGTGGGCATCAACCAGGGCTTCACGTAGCGTCCGTAGACTAGCGACTGAATGAGCGCGACAGTGGAGCCGATCAGCACTTCGATCACACGCAACATGGCGAGGCTGAGCTCTTGATGCAGCCCTTGCCCCTGTCCGCTCAACGCTGCCGACATCAGGATGACCACCGTGGCCGGGCCCAGACGCCAATTGGCCGGATAGTTCTGCACCAGCATTGCAGCCAGCGTGGCCAGCGTGATGCCCACAAGCATGGCCGCCAGCCCGGGCCCGAAGACGAGCAAGACGATGCACGCGATGACGGCCCCGGTAATCGTGTTGATCGAGCGCGCCTTGAAGTTGCTGCGCGCCTGCATCGGGTCCGGTTCGGTCACGATGATGAGCGAGATCATTGCCCAATAAGGCTCTGGAAAGCCTGCCGCCCGCAGGCCGAACCAGACGATCAGCGAGCCGCTAAGAATCTTCACCAGATAGACCAGTGCGTTCTTCTTGGGGTGGAGAATGGCTAGAGACATGACGCGCCCACGTTGCGAACATGGAAAGGTGCCAGTGTGACATAGGCGAATCCTGGAACCCAACCCAGAAGATTCCGCCTCGGTCGAGCGGCCGATCCGAAATGCGGTTTCCTGATGGGCATGGCAAGGGAAACGGTTCGAAATGCCAACGACTGCGGGGTAGAATCGCCTGACCAGAACTCGGGAGGAGACCGGCATGCAAAGCCGAACGCAACGCGTCTGGCCGGCCGCGCCGTGGGTGTGGGCGGTGCTGTGTCTTGGTGGGTTCGCCGCGTCGCCCGTGCAGGCGGCGCGCGTCACGAGCGTCAGTCCGCAAGGAGAGGTCGCGAGTGTGGACCAGGTCGTCGTCAAGTTCGACGAAGCCATGGTGCCGGCGGGCGATCCGCGCGCGCAGGCGCCAGCCGCCGTGAAGTGCACCGACACGTCGCTCGCAGGCGAGGGCCACTGGCTCGAACCGAAGATCTGGGTCTACGATTTCAAGTCGTCGCTGCCGCCGGGTGCGAAATGCTCGGTGGAGCTGCGCGGCGGGTTGTCCGCCGTCTCGGGCGCCGCGCTGTCGGGCACCACGCGTTACGCGTTCAACACGGGCGGCCCGGCCGTCACGTCCATCCGTCCGTCGTACGGTCCCATCGACGAAAACCAGATCTTCATCCTTACGCTCAATGGCGCGGCGCAGCCCGCCAGTGTGATTCAACACGCCTGGTGCGAGACGGAAGGAGTTGGCGAGCGCATCGGCGTGAAGGGAATCGAGGGCGACACGCGTTCGGCGTTGCTCAAGCGTTTCAGTCTGGAGAAGCAGGCAGCGCGTGTCGTCATGCTGCAATGCAACCGAACGCTTGCGGCGGGCGCCAAGATGCACCTGGTGTGGGGCGCGGGTATCACCACGCCATCGGGCGTGCCAACGACGCAGGCGCGACGTTTTGAATACGATGTGCGTGAACCGTTCACGGCCAGTTTCAGTTGCGAGCGCGAGAATGCGAACGCGCCCTGCACGCCGTTGCGGCCACTGCGTCTGACGTTCAACTCGCCCGTCGCGCGCGACATGGCGGCCAAGATTCGTCTGCATGGCGCGGGTGCCGAACGCTCGCCGACGTTCAGCGATTCGGATCGCACGTCCAGTGTGAGCGATGTCACGTTCAACGCGCCGTTCCCCGAGAAGGCCGATTTGACGATCTCGCTGCCGAAAGGATTTACGGACGACAGTGGCCGAGCGCTCGACAACGCCGGCGAATTCCCGCTGAAGACGAAGACGGCGACGATGCCGCCGCTGGCCAAGTTCGCGGCCGCGCCGTTCGGTATTGTGGAGCGCTTTGCCGAGCCCGGCATGCCGCCGATGCTGCCGGTCACGCTGCGCAAGGTCGAGCCGGCGCTGCAGATCAACGGGCTGGGGGTGGCTGGCGAGGCCGCCAAGACCGGCGGGAGCGGGCGCACCCTGCAACTGCGGGTCGACGACGACGCCGAGGTCATGAACTGGATGTCGCGCGTGCGCCGATTCGACGAAACGACGATGACCCGCAAGCAGATTGCGCAGGAGATGCCGTCGATACTTACGGCCCCGGCGGCCAATGTGGCGTTCGGGCCGAATGCCGCGGTGATCGTCGAGGACAAGATCACGCGTTATGACACGCGCAGCCTGTCGTTGCTGTCCGGATGGCCTGGCGTGCAGGCGCTGACCCTGCCCGTGCCCAAGGAGAAAGATCCTCGCCCGTTCGAAGTGGTCGGCATTCCATTCCAGAAGCCCGGCTTTTATGTCGTGGAGTTGGCCTCACCATCGCTCGGGGCGGCCCTGTTGGGCAAGTCGTTGCCGATGTACGTACGCACGACGGTGCTCGTCACCAATCTTGGGGTGCATTTCAAGATGGGCCGCGAGAATGCCATTGCGTGGGTGACGACGCTGGACAAAGGCCAGCCGGTGGCCAATGCGAAGGTGCGAGTGCTCGATTGCGATGGCAGCGAAGTGGCGAGCGCCGTGACCGACAAGACGGGCGTGGCGAAGATCGACAAGTCGCTCGAGCGATACCGGTACTGCGAGAAGACGATGCGCTCGGGGTACTTCGTGGTCGCCCGCACGCAGGGGAGCGATCCCGACATGGCGTTTGTGTCTTCCGACTGGGATCGCGGCATCGAGCCCTGGCGGTTTCATGTGCCGACCGACGGTGGCAGCAGTCCCACCGTGCGCGCGCAGACGGTGTTCGACCGCGTGCTGTTCCGCGTTGGCGAAACGGTGTCGATGAAGCACTTCATCCGTCAGGAAACGATGCAGGGGCTGGCCCTGCCCGCGAGCTTGCCGTCGCAGTTGACGATCACCCATCAAGGGTCTGGACAAACCTACACGCAGCCCATCAAGTGGCGCAACGGACGGCTCGCCGAAAACACTTTCCAGATTCCGCAGGGCGCGAAGCTTGGCGAGTACGCGGTGACGCTCGACTACACGGAGGCGGATTCGCGTCCGAAGTCGTATCCATCATCGCTCGACGCGGGGCACTTCCGCGTGGAGGCTTTCCGACTGCCGGTGCTGGCCGGATCGATTGGTGTGCGCGATGCCGCGACGTCACCGCTCATCAACAAGACCGAAGCCCCGGTGAATGTGCAGGTGAATTACGTGGCGGGTGGCCCGGCGGGCAACTTGCCGGTGCGCGTCTCGGCGTTGCTGCGCGCGCGAGACATGACCTTCGACGGGTACGACGATTTCAGCTTCACGCCGTACCGTCCGCCGTCGGCGCAGTCGGGGGCCGATGACGAGGATCAGGGCAATGACGAGAGTGCGGGAGCGAGCGATCAGAAGCTGGTCGCCGACAAGCAACGGCTTGTGCTCGACAGAAACGGTGCAGGTAATCTGACGCTCAAGGATTTGCCCAAGGTTGACCGTCCAAGCGATCTGGTGCTCGAGGCGAGCTTCGCCGATCCGAACGGCGAGATTCAGACGCTTCGCGGCAATGCCACCTTGTGGCCCGCGAATCTGATCACCGGCGTGCGCAGCGAAAGCTGGGTGTCGGTGACCCACAAGCTCCCGGTGAAAGCGCTCGCGCTTGATCTACAAGGCAAGCCCAAGGCCGGGGTGGCGATGGACGTGCGCGCCGAGGCGCGGATGACCACCAGCAGCCGCAAGCGCATGGTGGGGGGGTTCTATGCGTACGACAACCACACCGAGGTCAAGGATCTCGGCACGGTATGCAACGGCAAGACCGACGAGCGCGGTTTGCTGGCGTGCGACGTCTCGCTCTCGCAGCCGGGCGAAATTACGCTCGTGGCACAGGCCAAGGACGACAAGGGCAATCTGAGTACGTCGACAACGAGCGTGTGGGTGACGGGACGCGGCGAGGTCTGGTTCGGCGGTGACAATACCGACCGGATGGATGTGCTGCCGGAGCGCCGGGCCTACGAGCCGGGCGAGACGGCCAAGCTTCAGGTGCGCATGCCGTTCCGCTCGGCAACGGCGCTCGTCGCGATCGAGCGCGAAGGCGTGATCCAGACGCGCACGATGGAGATCTCCGGCAAGGACCCCAGCATTTCGCTCAAGGTCGAACCCACCTGGGGCCCCAACGTTTACGTGTCGGTGCTCGCGGTGCGCGGTCGAATCCATGAAGTGCCCTGGTACTCGTTCTTCCAATGGGGCTGGAAGCAGCCGCTGGAATGGTTCCGGGCGTTTTGGTACGAGGGCCGGGAGTATCAGGCCCCGACGGGGCTGGTGGATCTGGGCAAACCGGCCTATCGCTTCGGCTTGACCGAGTTGCGTGTGGGCACGGCGGGGCAGCGTCTTGGCGTGGAAGTGAAGCCGGACGCGGCGACCTACCCGGTGCGCGGTCATGCCAAGGTGCGCATCAAAGTCACGCAGCCGGACGGCAAGCCGGTCGTGGCCGGCACCGAGGTTGCCGTTGCGGCCGTCGACGAGGCGCTGCTGGAGCTGGCGCCGAACACCAGTTGGAATCTGCTCGATGCCATGTGGCAGCGTCGCAGCTACGGCGTGACGACGGCCACCGCACAGATGGAGATCATCGGACGCCGCCACTACGGTCGCAAGGCCGTACCAGCGGGCGGCGGCGGCGGCAAGAGTCCGACGCGCGAGCTGTTCGACACGCTGCTGCTGTGGCAACCGCGCGTCGTGCTCGACGACAAGGGCGAGGCGAGCGTGGACGTGCCGCTGGGCGACGCGCTGTCCAGTTTCCGCATCGTGGCGGTGGCCGATGATGGCGGGCCCGGCGCGCAGGCGCTTGGCTGGTTCGGCACCGGGACCGCGACCATTCGCACCACGCAGGATCTGCAATTGATCTCGGGCTTGCCGCCGCTGGTGCGCGAGGGCGACATGTATCGTGCCCAGTTCACCGTGCGCAACACCACACAACATGCGATGCAGGTGCAGTTGACCGCACGCGCCACGCAACTGACCCTGGCACCGCAACGGATTGACGTGCCGGCCGGCGAATCGCGTGAAGTGACGTGGGACGTGACGGCGCCTGCAGGACTGGCGGACACGCGTGCCCAACGCGTGTTGTGGGAAGTCAGTGCACAGGCACCGGCGACGGGCACGGCGCCCGCCGCGAGCGATGCCATCAAGGTCGGGCAGGACATCCAGCCTTCGTTGCCTGCGAGCGTCCAGCAGTCGGTGCTCACGCAGGTCGAAGGCAGTCTGACGCTGCCCATGGCACCGCCGGCGGGCGCGGTGGCAGACAGCACCGGAACGTTGCGCGGCGGGGTTCGCATCAGCCTGCAACCGCGTCTGTCGCAGGGATTGCCGGGAGTGAAGCGCTGGTTCGAGGTCTATCCGTACGGTTGCCTGGAGCAACGGGCGTCGAAGGCGATCGGCATGCGCGACACTGCGCAGTGGAAACGGGTGATGGGCACGCTGCCGTCGTATCTCGACGACGACGGGCTGGCGAGTTACTTCCCGCCGCAAGAGGGCTTCGCGAATCAGGGCAGCGATACGCTCACTGCCTATCTGCTGGCCGTAAGCAGCGAAGCGAAGGCGCTCGACCCAGGCTATGCCTTGCCGGACGACGCGCTGGCACGCATGGAGGACGGACTGACGGCGTTCGTCGAAGGGCGCCTCACGCGCCGCTTCTGGGCCCCGCGTGACGACCTGACGTTGCGCAAGCTGAGCGCCATCGAAGCGTTGTCCCGGTACGGCCGGGCGAATGCACGCATGCTGAGTTCGCTCACCCTCGCGCCGAACGACTGGCCGACGTCTGCGGTCATCGACTGGTACGCGATCCTGCAACGGTTACCCGACGCGCCCCAGCGTGCCGAGCGCATGGCGCAGGCCGAGCAGATCCTGCGGGCGCGTCTGTCGTATCAGGGAACACGTGTGGGGTTCTCCACGCAGGCAAGCGACGGGCTCTGGTGGCTGATGGTCGGCCCCGAGACCAACGCGGCGCGGCTGGCGTTGCTGATGAACGCGAACCCGGCATGGAAGGACGAGATGCCGCGTCTCGTGATCGGCCTGCTGGGACTGCAGTCGCGCGGGGCCTGGTCGACGACCACGGCGAACGTCTGGGGGGGCCTGGCCGTGGATCGATTCTCGGCGCGATTCGAGCGCGACACGCCATCGGGGCAAACGGCGATTCAGTGGCAGCGCGACAACCAGACGAGCGGCAGCGTGCAAACCGTCGTCTGGGACAAGCTCAAGGCGGGCACCGTGCCGCCGGCCGTGTCGTTGCCATGGCTGAGCAACGCGGCTGCCGCAAAGGACAGCGCGCGCGATGTATTGCGCCTGGATCAGACGGGCGCCGGCAAGCCTTGGGCAACGATCCAGAGCCTGGCCGCCGTTCCGCTCAAGGCGCCGTTCTCCGCCGGCTATCGCGTGACGCGCAGCGTTCAAGTGCAGGACGCCGCCGATCGTTCGGGCGATCGCTTCGTGCGTGGCGCGGTATTGCGCGTGCGTCTGGATATCGACGCGCAGGCCGACATGCGTTGGGTCGTGGTGAGCGATCCGCTGCCTGGCGGGGCGACAGTGCTGGGCGGCGGGCTTGGACGCGATTCGGTCATCGCCACGCAAGGCGAGAAGAGCGAAGGCGCCACGCCGGCTTTCGAGGAGCGCGCGCAGGACACCTACCGTGCCTACTACGATTACCTGCCGAAGGGGCAGCATCGGATCGAGTACACGGTACGTCTGAACAACGTCGGCACGTTCGCGACACCGCCAACGCGGGTCGAGGCGATGTACGAACCGGCGATGTACGGCGAGACGCCTAACGCGCCGGTGCAAGTGGTGCCGGCGAAGTAATGACGAATGGGGGGCGCACTGTCATGACGTCGAACTTCTTTGACCCGGCGGCGGCGCTGCCACGAGAGGCGCGCCGCTTCTGGTGGCTGGCCGCGATTGCGGGCGCCGCCTATGCGTTGGCGTTGCGCGGCGCACCTTATGCCGACCAGGGCATTGCCAAGGTGCTGTTGTGTGCCTTGTTGTTGTTCGCGGCGCTTTACCACCGGGTGCCGCGCGAGCGGGTGTGGCTTTGCGCGGCGCTGATCTTGTCGGGCGCGGGTGACGTGCTGCTCGCCTCGCCGACCTTGGCACAAGGTTTCATTCTGGGCCTGGGCGCATTCCTGCTGGCCCATCTCGCGTATTTCTTGTTGTTCTGGCGCTTGCGGCGCCCCTGGGCGAAGGTGCCCGGCTGGCATCGCGTCGCCATCGTGCTGGTGTGGGCGGCGGCGGCGCTGGCGTACGCGATGTACTGGCCGGGAATGGGGGAACTCAAGGCACCGGTGGCGTGCTACGTGATCGTGCTGGCGATGATGGCCTCGGCGGCGCTGCTGGCCGACCTGCCGGGCGAATGGGCCGCCGTCGGCGCGCTGCTCTTCACCGTCTCGGACGCGCTCATCGGCACCACGCGCTTCGTGGGCCCCATCCTGGCCCAGGAGTACGCCATCTGGATTCTTTACGCACTCGCGCAACTGATGCTCGCGGCCGGCATCCTGGCAGTGCGTCCTGCGGATTTGTCGCAACCGGGTGAGATGCATGTGCGCCGCGACTGAGCATCGGGGCTGGGGCGTTGGCCGTCAGGTCGTGTTGAGCGTTGCGCTGACGCTCGGCGCATTTCTGTCCCCGGCACCGGCGCACGCCGTCCCGTCGTTTGACGAGGTGCATGATGACTGGCGCGCGTCGGACTGGATTCTGCTGGATCGTCGCGGCATTCCCTTGCAGCGCCTGCGGGCCGACATGCAGGCGCAACGCGGCGACTGGGTAACGCTCGCCGATGTCTCGCCCGCTTTTCGCGAGGCGTTGATCGTTTCCGAGGACAAGCGTTTCTATGAGCACAGCGGCGTAGACTGGCGCGGCGTGGCCGCCGCCGCGTGGGGCAACCTCTGGCATACGCGCACGCGCGGCGCCTCCACGCTGACGATGCAGTTGGCAGGTCTGCTCGACGACGATTTGCGACCGAGTACCCACAATCGATCCGTTTCTCAGAAGATCGGTCAGGCGGCAACGGCGTTGTGGCTGGAGCAGCGCTGGCGCAAGGATCAGATTCTCGAGGCATATCTGAACCTCGTGCCGTTTCGGGGCGAGCTCGTCGGCATCTCGGCCGTCTCGCAAACGCTGTTCGGCAAGTTCCCCAGCGGACTCGACGCCCGCGAATCGGCGTTGGCCGTTGCGCTGCTGCGCGCGCCGAACGCGCCCGCCGCGCGCGTGGCGCAGCGCGCCTGCGGCATTCTGCGTGACATGAGGCAGGCGTCTGACTGCAACGGCCTCGATGGCTACGCGCAACTCGTGTTTTCGCGACCGGCAAGCGTAATGACGACGCGCGATGCCGTTGGCCTTGCGCCGCATTTCGCGCGTCGAGTGTTCAGCGCGAGTCGTCCGCCCGCGGGCACGCGAATTCTCAGCACGCTGGACGCGAATCTCCAGCGCATGGCGGTGACCACCTTGCAGCAGACGCTGCGCGAGCTGGGCACGCCGGGACGTTCGCGCAACGTGCAGGACGGGGCCATTGTCGTCATCGATAACGCGAGCGGCGATATTCTCGCCTGGGTCGGTTCCTCCGGGCCATTGTCGTCGGCGGCACAGGTCGATGGCGTCACATCGCTGCGGCAGGCCGGCTCGACACTCAAGCCATTTCTTTATGCCCAGGCGATTGCGGAGCATCGCGTGACGGCAGCGTCGCTCCTCGACGATTCACCCATCGATCTGCCCACGGGGGGCGGCCTGTACATTCCGCAGAACTACGATCATCACTTCAAGGGGTGGATCAGCGCGCGCACGGCGCTGGCCTCGTCGCTGAACGTGCCGGCCGTGCGCACGCTCGTGATGGTCACACCGCGCCGGTTCGCCCAGACGCTCGTCTCACTGGGCTTGCCGCTCACGCAAAGCGGCGACTTCTACGGCTACAGCCTCGCGCTTGGCAGTGCCGACGTGACACTGCTCAGGCTCGCGAATGCCTATCGCGCGCTCGCCAACGGAGGCACCGCCAGCGGCGTGAACGAGCGCATGCCGGAGTCGGTACGCCCGCGTGCTGGTGACGTCACGAAAGCGCGCGCGAAAGAGGTGATGCCCACGACCGTCTTCTCGCCGCAGGTCAGTTTCATCGTCTCTGACATGATCGCCGACCGGCAGGCGCGCACCCGCACGTTCGGGCTCGACAGCCCGCTCTCGACGCGCTACTGGACCGCCGTGAAGACGGGCACCAGCAAGGACATGCGCGACAACTGGGCCGTCGGATATTCGCGGCACTATACGGTCGGGGTTTGGGTGGGTAATGCCGACGGCGCGCCGATGTGGGACGTCTCCGGGGTGTCGGGTGCCGCACCGATCTGGCATCGCCTCATGGACTATCTGCATCGACGCACGGCGAGCCTGCCGCCCACGCCGCCGCCCGGACTCGAACATGTGGCTGTGCAGTACGCAGAGCGCGTTGAACCTGCACGCGACGAGTGGTTTCTTCCCGGAACGTCGCAGCGCACAATCGTGCTGTCCTCGCTCGCGACCAAAGCGCCCGGCGGACCACTCTGGCGAATTGTCGGGCCCCCCGAGGGCACGATCGTGGCACTCGATCCGGATATTCCGCCCGCGAACCAGCGCCTGTGGTTCCAGGTGGCCGCCGCGTGGCCTAAGGGGGCGGCGTGGCGACTCGACGGCAAGCCGCTCGCGGGCCGTGCGCGCGTGGGGTGGTTGCCGTGGCCGGGGCGTCACACGCTCGAACTCGTCGATGCTGCCGGGGCGGTGCGTGACCGCGTGCACTTCGAGGTACGCGGTGCGACGCTCGACGATGGCAAGCGCATGCGCAATGCGAGTCGATGAGCGTATGCGCGCGAGGTCGCGAATAATTTTTGAAGCAACAGACGCGTTCACGCGATGCAGGCTACACTGAAATCAAACCTGCTAACGCGTGACGCCATGTGACGGCGACGAGAGCGACCCCTCTCGCCAATGACGCGCGCCCCGGAGCGGAGACATATCGATGATCACGCTGGATGCGCGTCAAACCGCACAGTTGTTGCCGTACCCTCAGTTGGCCGACGGCATCGAGGCCATGCTCATGGAGATGCGCGCGGGCACCGCGCGCGCGCCCGCGCGTCTGCATTTCGCGTTGACCGAACCGGAGCGCGGCCGCCGTGGCGGTGTGCTGCTGGTGATGCCCGCCGCCAATCGCGATGTCGCGATGACCAAGCACATCACCGTGCATCCGGAGAATTGCCGTGCGGGAAAGCCTTCCATCATTGGTGAGGTGATGGTGTTCGATCCGCATACCGGAGAGCGATTGATGTTGCTCGACGGGCCTACCATCACCGGTCGACGCACGGCCGCCGTGACGCTGTTCGCCGCCCGCAAGTTCGCGCCGCGCCCCAAGGGACCGGTGTTGATCGTCGGGGCGGGGGTGCAGGCGAGGGCGCACCTGGAAGCGTTTGCCGCAGGCATGGGCACGCGTCATTTCATGATCTTTTCGCGCAGCGCGGAGCGCGCCCACGCGCTCGCGGAACACGCCGCGTCGCTCGGCGTGGAAGCCACCGTGGTCGACGCGGTCGAACCGATGCTGAACACCGTGAGCATCGTGATTGCAGCGACCACCAGCAGTGAGCCTGTGCTGCCCGATAGCGACGTGCTGCGCTGGCGCGACGACATCTTTGTCGCGGGCGTCGGTGCGTTCCGTCCGGACATGCGCGAGTTGCCGCCGCAGTTGTGTCGCGACGCCGCCGTGCGCGGTACGCTCGTCGTCGATACCTGGGAGGTCAAGCACGAAGCCGGCGATCTGCTGCATGCGGCCATCGACTGGGGACGTGCCGCACCGTTGCTCGACGCCATCATCACCCCCGATCGTTTCCGTTCGAGCGGGCCGGTGATTTTCAAGAGCGTGGGCTACGCCCTGTGGGATCTCGCCGCCGTCTTGTGCGCACGCGCGAATCTCGCAAAGGACGGCGTGCCCGCCGCCTGAGCGGTCTGACGCCGGTGGGATGAACGGGGTTGGGCCCAGGTCGCGCCGACGCGTGAACCGCGTGGCGTGTTCACGCGGGCAACGCGAAGGGCACGCTTGCGGAAGCGTCTTTGAGCCTTGGATAGCCGGGCAATGCCTCGGGCGTCATCACGTGCACCGGCAAGCCGAGCGTTGCCTCGATGAGGTCGGCGCGCATCACGTCGCGAGGTGTCCCTGCTGCAAGAATGCGTCCGTTGGCAAGCAACGCCATACGGTCCGCGTGACGCGCCGCGAGGTTGACGTCGTGCACGATGGCCATCGCACCGAAGCCCCACGTTGCGGCAAGCTCGCGCGTGAGCGAGAGCAGGTGATGCTGATGCGCGAGGTCGAGCGCCGCCGTCGGTTCGTCCAGCAGTAGATAGCGCGGCACCGACGGGGCCGAAGCCTCGTCGTCGGGCCATAGCTGCGCAAGTACTCGCGCAAACTGCACTCGCGCCCATTCCCCGCCAGACAAGGTCATCACGTCACGGTGCCGTAGCGGCAGCGCCCCCGCGCGTTCCAGCGCGAGCGTCGCGATTTCCGTATCGCTCGCGACGGTCTTGCCGGAGGCGTCCCGTCTGCGCGATCTCGGGTAGGGCAGACGCCCCATCGCCACGATATCAAGCGCGCTGAACGGAAACGCCAACTGCGCCGTTTGCGGCAGCACGGCACGCAAGCGAGCCAACGCCGCCGGGGCGTATTGCGCGAGCGGCGCGCCGTTCAGCGTGATGTCGCCGCGCATGTGCGTGCGCGCGGGCAGCGGATCGCCGGCCATCGCCTTGAGCAACGTGCTCTTGCCCGCGCCGTTGCGGCCAAGCAGCACCAGCAATTCGCCGGGACGGATGTCGAGCGACAGGCCGTCGAGCACGGGCGAATCGGTGTGGGCAATCGTGAGGTCGTGCGCACTGAGCATGGCGATGTCCTGTTCTATCAGACCGGTTCGGTGAGCGTCATAGCCCAAACTGTCCGCGGCGTCGCCACAGCAGCATCAGGAAGAACGGCGCGCCGAGCAGTGCCGTGAGAATGCCCAGCGGCAACTCGGCCGGCGCCACCCAGGTGCGCGCGACCAGATCGGCAAGCAACGTCAGGATCGCACCGAAGAGCGCGGCTGCCGGGAGCACGGCGCGCGGGTCGGGCCCGACGACCAGCCGCACGATATGCGGTGCGATCAGGCCGATGAATCCGATCATGCCGCTCGACGCGACCAGCGCACCGACGCACAGCGCGCACGCCACCATCACTCGACGCTTGACCGACTGCACGGCGACGCCGAGATGCAACGCCTCCGCTTCGCCCAGCAACAAGGCGTTCAGCGAGCGGCACTGTGTGGCGAGCGCGACGATCCCCAGCGCGACCGGCCATACAATCACGCCGAGCATCGGCCATTGCGCGCCGCCGAGACTGCCGAGCGTCCAGAAGGTGAGCGTGCGCAACTGCGTATCGTCGGCGAGGTAGGTGAGCAAACCGATGGCCGCCCCCGAGACGGCATTGATCGCGATGCCGGCGAGCAACAGCAACGGCAGGGCGAGGCGACCGCGTCCCGCGGCCAGACGGTAGACGAGCGTGGTGACACCAAGCGCACCGACGAACGCCGCCACCGGCAGTAGCCACAAGCCCAGCGACGCCGCGAGCGCCGCCGGAAGCAGAACACCGCCGAGGACGATCACCCCTGCCGCGCCCAACGCCGCACCGCTGGCCACGCCGATCAGTCCGGGGTCGGCGAGCGGGTTGCGGAAGAGGGCCTGCAACGCGGCGCCGGCGGCGCCGAAGCCCGCGCCGACCAGAATACCGAGCACGATGCGCGGCAGGCGAATCTGCAACATGACGTTGCGTGCCTGGTCCTGCGCGAAGTCTCCTGTGGCGCCCCGGAACAGCACGGCAATCGCTTCTCCGGGCGCGATGCGATAAGCCCCGCCGCACAGCGCGGCGAGCACCGCGACGGCGAGCAAGGCGGCCAGCGCCGTCATGACGCACCATCGTGGCGGGCGGCGTCGCACCGTGCCGGTGTGATGCGATGTGGCGGCAACGGTCGTGGGCCGACCCGCTTCAGATGGGCGTGATGGCAACGACTTCGGTAGCGCAGGCGCGGCTGAAATAGTTTCGTTCACGGGCGAATGGCGGATTTCGGGATAGCCTTGGCGCATGGTCAAGCGGCGTGCACGCGCAGCGCGAGATCGGCAACCGCCTGCGGCAGTCGCGGACCGAAGCCGAGCAGATACAGCGCGTCGAAGCTCACCACGCGTTTGGCGCGTCCGGCGGGCGTGTTCGCGAGCCCCGGTTGTGCGAGCAGCGTTACCGCGGGATCGGCGGGCGATGGCCCGGTCGTGGTCGTGAGCAGCACGTCGGGCTGGGCCGCGACGGCCGCTTCCGCCGTCAGCGGCCGGTAGCCGGTGAAGCCACGCAACGCATTCTCCGCACCGGCGTAGGCGAGCATGGCGTGCGCCGCCGTGTCTTGCCCCGCCACCATCACCTGGTTGCCCATGTGGCCGAGGATGAACAGCACGCGTGGGCGGCGCGCGATGCCATACCGTTGTTCGACGTCGTCGCGAACGCGCAGCCAGTCGGCGGTAAAGCGGTCCGCCACGCGTGCGCCGTCCTTGGGCACGCGCAGAGCGGTGGCGACGGCGCGAATGTTGTCGAGCACTCGCTCGGCGGTATAGCCGTGTACGAAGCGCTCGACCGGCACGCCCGCCGCCGCGATCTGCGACAGCACGTTGGGCGGCCCCGCTTCCGCGCCCGCGAGCAGCAGGTCGGGACGCAGCGAGAGCACGCCTTCCGCCGACAAGGTGCGCAGGTACCCGATCTTGGGCAGTCGGGTGGCCGCTTCCGGATACAGGCTCGTCAGATCGTTGGCGATCACGCGATCCTGCGCACCGAGCGCGTAGACGATTTCGGTGAGTGCGCCGCCCGCGACCACGGCGCGCTTCGGCCCGCCTCGCCCAGGTGCATCAGGCGTCGTTGCGCTGGCCTGCGCCGCAATGGCTCGCGCGCCCGGCCACGCGCCGACTGCCAGCGCAGCGCCCCTGATCAACAGAGCGCGCCGCGAGGCCCCGCGTGTGTCGATCGGGCGGTTCACGTCGAAGTCTCCGTGACGCCTTGCGCGTCTCCCGCGTGCGACGCATGCCTCACTCGAGCGAGCGTCTCGCGCCAGTCGTCGCGCTCGGCCTGCCCGGGCTTGCGCTCACCAAAGAACATGGCGATCACCATGCCCGAGGCATCGAGCAGTTCCAGCGAGGTGACGATGCCATCTGCCGTCGGCTTGCGCACGATCCAGGCCGAGTCGACGAGGTCTTCACGCAGATGCAGGTTGAAGCCCGGATCGAGCACATTGACCCACGGACCCATCACGCGAATCGTCTTTACCGGCCCCGTGTGGATCTGGATCATGCCCGCGTTGCCGACGAACACCATGATCGGCAGGGCGGTGCCGGCGGCATCGTCGAGCAACGCGCGCACCGATGCCGCCCTCACGCGTTGCGCATGACCTTCGGGGGCGAGACGCAACGCTTGGGCGCGCGACACCCGGTGGCGCTTGAGCAGTTCGAAGAACTGATGTGTGTCGGTCATGGCCAGCCAGTCGCGCTGGAAGGCGGCGGCGTCGATGTCAGCCTCGGGCGTCTCGGCCTTCGGGACGTCGGCAGCGACGACGTGCTGACCCGGCGTCTGGTCGCTCGCGCGAAAGCGGGCGACGAGAGCGTCATACGCGAGCGCATCGCTGTGATCGCGCAGGAACATCTTGTGCACGGCAGTGCCGGTCTTGTCGAAGAATTGCAACGAGCGGCGGGGGCCGTTCTCCGTCGGCGTTTCGACGGCATACCCGAACGCCCATTGGTGATAGAAGACGCGCAGGTCGAGGTCTTTGCCGAGCCCCAGGCCAATGGTGCCGGTGTGCGAGAGCTTCTCGTACTGACCCTCCTTTTCGTGAACCGCGGCGTTGTTGCGCGTGAGCGCCATGACCCGCCCCAGCGTGGGCAACGCTTCGACGATCTCGATGAACTCGGGACGCAGCCTCACGACGTGCTCGCCGACGAACGCCGCGACCGTCTCGCCTTCGGAGACGCCCAGGGCGGCGGCGGCGTCGCGATCGCGCAGGTTCCGTTCGGTCTTGACGCGGTGGAAGTCGCTGCGCAGACGGGTGACGTCGGCGAGCGCAGGGAACGCCGGGTGGGCGGCGGGGGTGGCGGTTTGCGTGTTCATCATGGCGATTCCTTGGTGGCGGGGGTTGCGTTCGTTGCGTGATGGCGGGCGCGCGAGCGCGAGCGCCGTTGCGAGTCTCGTGCCGTCGAATCAGTACTGAAGCTTCAGGCTCACGGCCACGCTGCGGCCCGGTGCCGAATACGCGTCCTTGAGCGTTGAGCTATCGGCGAGGCCGCGCACGTCCGACCAGTTCCAGGCCTTGCGGTCGAACACGTTGTAGATGCCGGCGTAGAGCGTCGCGGACTTGTTGAGGCGATAGCCGCCCGACAGGTCGAGTACGACCGACGACGGGGGGGCCCAGCAGGTCTGGTTCTGCTGCGTGCCCGAGGTGCAGGTATTCGCGATCTGGCTTTGTGCCTTCGCGGCCTGAAAGAGCAGGTCGGCTTGCGCGAACCACGTCGTGTTCGGCTCGTAGCGCACGCCGAGCACCATCGAGAACGGATTGACGGTGTTGAGCGGCTGGGTGGCGGCGCCGTTGTTTTGCGTCGTGCCGTGTGTGTAGGCCATCGCCGTGCGCAGCGTCACGCCGCCCTGGAGCGCCCACGTGGCGCGGCCTTCCCAGCCCTGGATGCGGGCGCGGCTGTAGTTCACGTACTGATAGATGAGCGGATCGCTCGGGCGGCCCGAGCCGCTGATGTTCTGCTGCGAGATGAAGTTGCGGTAGTTGCCGGCGAAGACGGCGGTGCTGTAGGTGACGGGGCCGAGCGTGGTGGCGAGGCGTCCGCGCAACCCCAGCTCTAACGTGTCGCTCGTCTCGGGCTTGAGGTTCGGGTTCGCGATCGACATGTAACCGAAGATCGGATTCGAGAAGCCGTTGTTGACCTGGTCGGGCGTTGGCGTGCGGAAGCCACGTGCGTATTGCACGTAAGGAATCAGCGACGGCGCGATCTCGTACATGATCGCCAGACGCGGCGAGAGCGCGCCATCGTTCGACGAAGTCGGTTGAACGCGCGCGCCGGAGGCCGTCTGCGACACGTACAGCGGATCGTTCTGCTTGGGCGAGAGCCAGTAGGCGTCGTAGCGAATGCCCGGCGTGACGCTCAGCGCGCCGTAGCGGATCTCGTCCTGCGCGAAGGCGCCGAACAGCGTGTAGTCGGTGTCCGGGAACGCCTTGTTGGGGAATGACTCGCCCATGCCCGGCACGGTGCCGTTGCGATAGCTGGTGATGTAAGCGAGGCTCGCGTCGGCGCCGTACACGAGCTTGTGCGCGAGCGGGCCGGTCGTGAAGTGGCTTTCCGCCTGGGCGGCGCCACCGACGGTGCGCTCCTTGTACGTGTTGTCGCGCGTGCGATCGCCCGCCGTGCGTTTCTCGTACGCGAACTGGCTGTTTTTCGCGTCCTGGAAGTACAGCAGCGCGTGCGCGTTCTGCACGTAGGCCTGCGAGGCGTCGCTGAAGTCGTAATCGAGGCTGACGCGGTTGCGTTCGAGACGATCGCTCGTGTTCAGGCCCAGTGTCGTGGGCGGATTGATGGCCGACAAAACGTTCGAGTCCACCCGACGGCGCACGGTCTCGCCCGTGAGCTTGAACGTCGAGCGGGGCGTGGCCTTGAAGACCAGCTTGCCGAGCACGGAGTCGCCATTGCTGTCCTGTGGGTTGGCCGTTGTGCGCGACGTGCTGGCCGAGTTGTTGGTGCCCTTGCCGTCGAGTTCGTGGCCCTTGTTGCCGTCGACGATGACCATGCCCTGCCACTGCTCGCCGCCCCACGCGGCCTGGGCGGTCGTGCCGAAGCTGCGGTCCATCGAGTTGAAGTACGGCCGCAGCGAGACATAGGTTGACTTGCCGAACACATCGAGCAGGTCTTGGGGATCCTTGGTGAGGAAGTTGACGACGCCGGTGAGTCCATCGCTGCCGTAGAGCGACGAGGCCGGGCCGCGCAGGATTTCGATGCGGCGCAGCAGGTCCATGCCCAGATAGTCGCCACGACCTGCTTCGAGCGGACCGAACGCATAGGCGGACGGCATGCGGATGCCATCTTCGAAGAGCGCCACGCGGTTGCCTTCGAGGCCACGAATGTTGATGCTCGAATTGCCGTCGCGACCGCCGCCGGCGGCCGCCGAAGCGGGGCGATACGGCGCGCGGCGCACGGTGACGCCAGGCTCGTAGCGCAGGGCCTCCTTGATGTCTTGCGCTTGTTGTTCTTCGAGATCCTGGTCGGTAATGACCGAAATCGACGCCGGGGTTTGATCCGCTTTGGTCGGGGTGCGCGTCGCCGTGACGTTGACCTCCCGCAGATTGGCTTCAGCGACCTGCAAGGACGCGTTGGGCGAGGCTTGCGCGAGGTGAAGCGTCTCAACGGACTGCGCCGAGCCCGTGCCCGATGCCGGTTGCGCGAAGACCGCGGGCGACCAGACCGCAGCGAGCACCGCCCCTGCGAGCGGGCGGAGACGCCATCGACGCGCCGGATCGCGGGGCGAATCTTCGGATCGGATCGAACCGTGGATGCCGAAATTCCGGCCACCCCGGCGCGTTGACATGACAAAAGCGCGGCCCCCGCCGCTTGACGACTGCTTCACTGCTGGCTCCCAGAGCAAGAAAACCCCGTTGCTGGCTGGCAAGCGCTCGTGGCAATCGTCGTGTTCCGCGTGTCGTTATCGAGGCTCGGGAACACGCCGGCAGGCGCGGCTGGCGAAAGATCTCACGCCGCGCGGCCGGATAGGTTCGGCCTTGAGACGAAGATGTTAATAAGAATCATTTGCATTGTTGGCGAAGAACGACCCACGCGTCAAGAGGTGAGGTGACGCGATGTCAATGAATGGGAAGGGGATGAAAGGCGCGCGTCAGATCGGCAAGCTCGTATCGAACTTGATTTCACGCAGCACGACGCTGGTCTTGACGTTGGCCACTGCGGGCAGACGGAAGATGTGTTCGTGCAGGAACGCGTCGTAGGCCTTGATGTCGGGCGCCACGATTTTGAGGATGTAGTCGGCTTCGCCCGTGGTGCTGTAGCACTCCGTCACTTCCGGGCAGGTGCGGATTTCGCGCTCGAACTGCTCCGTGCCGCCCTCCGTGTGGCGGGTGAGTTGCACGTGGGCCAGGGCGCACACGTGCAGGCCGAGCTTTTCCCGATCGAGCAGCACCGTGTAGCGCTGGATCACGCCGCTTTGCTCCATGTCCTTGATGCGCCGCCAGCATGGTGTTGCCGACAACCCCACGTTATCCGACAGTTCCTGCGCCGAGCGGCGCGAGTCGATCTGCAATAGCCGCAGAATCTGGCGTGCAAAATTATCGAGTAATTCCATTTCTCAAAACCGCCATCTACGAAATGAACGTTTCTTATTGTGCGCCAAACGGAGTGAAATAGTAAAAATCTTTCTCTTACCTCCCCATACACTGCTTGCATACCGATGCGTGGCCGCTCGATGCGGTCGGGACGTCGAGACGAACAGAACAAATGCCCCCGAAGCACGGCCGATGTCGCCGTCAGATCGATCTGACGCAGGCCGCGGGGATCAGGAGAGACACGATGAATGCCCCCATGCGCGCCGCCCTTGCGACGCCGACGGCCAATCCCCTGGCCCATCCCGATTACCAGCTCTCCGACGCGCTTGCGGCGAGTCGCGGTCAGATTTTCCTCACCGGCACGCAGGCGCTCGTGCGCATCCTGCTGATGCAGCATCAGCTCGACGCCGCGCGTGGCCTGAACACCGCGGGCTTCATCAGCGGATATCGCGGCTCGCCGCTCGGCGGCGTGGATCAGCAGTTGTGGAAGGCGAAGAAGCTGCTCGATGCGGCCAACGTCAAGTTCCTGCCGGCGATCAACGAAGAGTTGGGCGGTACCGCCGTCATGGGCACGCAACGCGTGGAAGCCGACCCGGAGCGCACTGTCGAAGGCGTGTTCGGCATGTGGTACGGCAAGGGCCCGGGCGTGGACCGCGCGGGCGATGCGCTCAAGCATGGCAACGCGTATGGTGCGTCGCGTCACGGCGGCGTGGTCGTAGTGGCAGGCGATGACCACGGCTGCGTGTCGTCGTCCATGCCGCATCAGAGCGACTTCACGATGATGTCGTGGAGCATGCCGGTACTCAATCCGGCCGACATCGGCGAACTCGTCGAATTCGGTCTCTACGGCTATGCGCTGTCGCGTTTCTCGGGCGCTTGGGCGGGCCTGAAGGCCATCTCCGAGACAGTCGAGTCGCGCGGCACCGTCGACCTCGACAAGATCCGCACGGACTGGGTCGAGCCGTCCGACTACGTCGCACCCGCGGGCGGCCTGCACAATCGCTGGCCCGATCTGCCGAGCCTGGCGCTCGAAGCGCGTCTGGCGGACAAGCTCGATGCCGTGCGCGCCTTCTCGCGCGTGAACAGCATCGACAAGTGGATTGCCCCGGCGCCGGACGCCGACATCGGTATCGTGACGTGCGGCAAGGCGCATCTCGACCTGATGGAGACGCTGCGCCGTCTCGACCTTACCGTCGACGATCTCGCGGCGGCCGGTGTGCGCATCTACAAGGTCGGCCTGTCGTTCCCGCTGGATATGTCGCGCCTGGACACGTTCGTCGCTGGCCTGAAGGAAATCCTCGTGATCGAGGAGAAGGGCCCGGTCGTCGAGCAGCAGATCAAGCAATACCTCTACAACCGCACGACGGGCACGCGCCCGAGCGTGCTCGGCAAGACCGACGCCGAGGGCCGCGCGCTGCTCTCCGCGCTGGGCGAGTTGCGTCCGTCGCGCGTGTTGCCGGTGTTCGCCGATTGGCTGGCAAAGCATCGCCCGACGCTCGATCGCCGTGAACGCGTGGTCGATCTCGTGGCGCACGACATCCTGTCGAATGCGGCCGACGGCGTGCGTCGCGTGCCGTATTTCTGCTCGGGATGCCCGCACAACACGTCGACGAAGGTGCCCGAAGGCTCCATCGCGCAGGCCGGTATCGGGTGTCACTTCATGGCGTCGTGGATGGATCGCGACACCACGGGGTTGATCCAGATGGGCGGCGAGGGCGTCGACTGGGCCGCGCACTCGCACTTCACCAAACGTGCGCACGTCTTCCAGAACTTGGGCGACGGCACGTACTTCCACTCGGGGCTGCTCGCGATTCGTCAGGCGGTGGCATCGAAGGCGAACATCACCTACAAGATTCTCTACAACGACGCCGTGGCGATGACGGGCGGCCAGCCGGTCGACGGCTCGATTTCGGTGCCGCAGATCGCGCGCCAAGTGGAAGCCGAGGGCATTGCGAAGCTCGTCGTGGTGAGCGACGAGCCGGAGAAGTACATCGGCCACGAAGGCCAGTTCCCGAAGGGCACGACGTTCCATCACCGTAGCGAACTCGATGCCGTGCAGCGCGAGTTGCGCGAGATCGCGGGCACGACCGTGCTCATTTACGATCAGACGTGCGCGGCCGAGAAGCGTCGTCGTCGTAAGAAAAACGAATTCCCGAATCCAGATCGGCGTCTGTTCATCAACGAGGCCGTTTGCGAGGGCTGCGGCGATTGCGGCGTGGCATCGAACTGCCTGTCGGTCGAGCCGGTGGAAACGGCGCTGGGGCGCAAGCGTCGCATCGATCAGTCGTCGTGCAACAAGGACTTCTCCTGCGTGAACGGCTTCTGCCCGAGCTTCGTGTCGGTCAAGGGCGCGCAGTTGAAGAAGGCGCTCGCCGCCGCTTTCGATCAGGCGGCCTTCGAGGGACGTCTGAACGCGCTGCCGCAACCGAGCGCACTCGCCGGCGATGCACCGTTCGACATCATGGTCACGGGCGTGGGCGGCACGGGTGTCGTGACGATCGGTGCGCTCATCACGATGGCGGCGCATCTGGAAGGCAAGAGCGCATCGGTGCTCGACTTCATGGGTTTCGCGCAGAAGGGCGGCGCTGTGCTGTCGTTCGTGCGCTTTGCCAACACGCCGCAGGCGCTCAATCAGGTGCGCATCGACACGCAGCAGGCCGACGTGCTGCTCGCCTGCGACATGGTCGTGGGCGCCAGTGCGGATGCGCTGCAAACCGTGCGGCGCGACCGCACGCGCGTGGTGGTCAACACGCATGCGATTCCGAACGCGACGTTCGTGCAGAACCCCGACGCGAATCTTCATGCCGATGCGCTGCTCGAGAAGATGCGTCACGCGGCAGGTAGCGACAAGCTCGATGCGTGCGACGCTCAGGCGCTCGCCCAGCGGTTCCTCGGCGACACGATGGGCGCGAACATCATCATGCTCGGTTTCGCGTGGCAACTGGGGCTGGTGCCGGTGTCGCTGGATGCGCTGCAACGCGCGATCGAGCTGAACAATGTGGCGGTGCCGATGAACCAGCTCGCGCTGGCGATCGGCCGGCTGGCGGCGGGCGATCCGACAGCGTTGACGCAGACGACGGCCAAGGCCACGCCGACGCCGGTCCATGCACCGGTGGCCGACGACATGACGTTCGACGAGCTCGTTGCGCATCGGATGACGTTGCTGACGCAGTACCAGAGTGCAGCGTATGCGGCGCAGTTCGCTGCTTTCGTGAAGCAGGTGGCCGATGCGGAAACGCGCGTGGCGGGGGCGCCGGGTCGCTTGTCGCGTGCTGTTGCGCAGCAGCTCTCGCGCCTGATGGCCTACAAGGACGAGTACGAAGTGGCGCGGCTGTATGCGCAGACGGACTTCGCCGACGCATTGGGCGAGACCTTCGAGGGCAAGCCGGGGCGTGACTTCCGAGTTGAGTTCCATATGGCGCCGCCGCTGATTGCCCGCGGCAAGGACGGTGGGGTGCCGAAGAAGGTGACGATCGGGCCGTGGCTGTGGCCGGTGCTGCGCGGGATGGCGAAGCTGCGCGGCTTGCGCGGCGGCGCGCTGGACGTCTTCGGTTACACGTTGGAGCGCCGCATGGAACGTCAGTTGATCGCGGACTATCGCACGACGCTGGAGCGCGCGTTGGCAGGCTTGTCGGCAGAGACGCTGGCCGATGTGATCGCCCTGGCCGAAGCGCCGGCGAAGATTCGCGGCTATGGTCATGTGAAGCTGGCGAACCTGGCGACGGCCAAGCGCGTGGAGGCCACGATTGCGGGTCGGCTGGGCGTGATCCCCGCCACGGGCGATGCCGTCGAGCAGGCGCTGGCGCACGCGCGTAGCAACGGCAAGTCGCTCAAGGGCATTCCTGTGGTGACGGCGAAGTAAGGGGATCGGCTTGATCGGGGGCGCCTTCCGCAATAAGACATGAGGGCGCCCCATTCGACAATTACCTACCAAACTTGTTGGAACGAGTGGCAGGAAGCTTGTCAAACGGTTTGGCTTCGTTCGCCATTCACGAGTGTGGCGGCGGGCGTTGTGCGACGGGAACCAGGCGGGTGAACAGGGCGAGTCCGATAGCGGCGCCTCCTGCGCATAGAAACACGAACTCGATGCTGGTGACGTTTGAAAGGGCACTGCCGATCAGCGGCGCAATGATCATCAGCAGCAGCTGAAGACTTCTGCCAGTGGACGTCACCGTCCCCAACACCTCGCGGGGACATTCCCGCTGGAACGTCAGCATCATCAGCATGACACCAAGTCCGTACCCGAATCCGTTCCCGATCCAAAGGCCGAGCATGGCGACTACCGGCAATGTGGCGTTCGCGTAGACAATGGCCGCAGGCGCCAATATGGTGATGCCGAAGAGCAGCGATGAAGCAGCGAGCAGATCCGTCGGGGGCCATCGCCTTACCGCTGCTTTGAAGGCAAGTGTCCCCAGAATTGCGCCGGCTGCCGTGCACCCCACAATGCTGCCGAAGGTCCCGTCGGGATAGCCGCGCGCTTTCAGAAACAGAGCGAGCAGTGCGTCGTAGAAGCCGAGGACAAACGCCTGGCATAGCGTGACAAGGAACACCCGGCGCAGCATGGCGTGATGCATCAGGACATCGTGGAAGACTGACCAGACGGGACGTGCTGAGGGGAGAGCCCCGCCGCGTTTGCCGGTGTTTGGGGCGAGTCCGTTTGGCAAGAGCAGGATGCCGATGACGCTGAGCGCCGCCGAGATGGCAAAACCCTGAAGGTGCCATGTCGCCAGCAGTGCTGCGACGAGTGGTGCTACCAGTTTCGCCAACTGATCAATGAGCGTGACTTTGCTGGCATTGCCGGGAAGTGCCTCGTCGGCCAGCAAGCGGCGAAACAAGTGTTGTTCGGCGGGGCCGGGGACGAGGTTGGCGAATCCTTTCGATGCGACGCAGATGAGAAAAATCCCGACGGTAGGGGCTTGCCAGAGCGCCAGCGCCGCGGCAGCGCGAATAAGGTAGCTCCAACGCAACATCCGCCATGGACAGTGGCGATCCACGAGCGCCCCGATCCACGGGCCCGCAAGGACGCCGGGCACGCCGTAGAACGCCATCGCGAATCCAATCACGACGGCGTCGGCATTCCACC
Source organism: Pandoraea cepalis (assembly GCF_902459625.1). NCBI lineage: Bacteria > Pseudomonadati > Pseudomonadota > Betaproteobacteria > Burkholderiales > Burkholderiaceae > Pandoraea > Pandoraea cepalis. The sequence continues at coordinate 49,630 of NZ_CABPRY010000001.1, read as the reverse complement.
GAAATGCGAGGTTTTCGAAGATAAGTGTGAAGTCAATCCATAGGATCGACGCGCCGATTGCACGGGAGGCGAGCAAACGCGAGTAGCTTCCTGCTTGGCGTGTAGCAATCAAAGCGAATCTCTTTACGATGCGGTGGTGTGCTGATCGCGCATGTATAGCTGATTTTCGACAACGAAACCGTCCAGGCCGACGTTTCGCGCAAAACGAGCGAGGTCCGACGATCGATTGATGAAGCCGGTGCCGTTGAAATTCAGAAAGTACTTCGTGAAGCGAAATGGTCTTGCCGTTTCGATAGCGTCGGTACGCGCTCGGCGCCGTCCACATGAACCGCACCGGGATTCGTAGCTGCCGATCGGGGGAAGCGTTCAGGCGTCGCGGCCGATTCTGTACCGCCTTCGCGCCGACGCGCTACCATTCGGGGGTTAAGGTTGACGCAATGGGGTGAGGCGGATGCCGGTGGTGGCGTTGCGACGGGAGGCCGTCCATCGCGCACGAGGCATTGGGACTTGCCATAAGCGCTTGATTACGGAGAGGAAAATGAGTGTTTCGAAGGCACCTGCGGATCGCAAGGTGATCCTCACGGGTGACCGCCCGACGGGGCCGCTGCATCTGGGCCACTATGTCGGCAGTCTGAAGAACCGCGTGGCGTATCAGCACGAGTACAAGCAGTTCATTCTGGTCGCCGACGCGCAGGCGTTGACGGACAACACCGACGATCGCGGCAAGGTGCACCGCAACGTCTCGGAAGTGGCGCTCGATTATCTGGCCGTCGGCATCGACCCCAGCGTCACGACCATCTGCGTGCAGACGTGGCTGCCCGAACTGACCGAACTCACCTTCTACTACCTGAACCTCGTGACCGTGGCGCGCCTGGAGCGCAACCCGACCGTCAAGCAGGAGATCGGGCTGCGTAACTTCGAGCGCGATATTCCGGCCGGCTTTCTCACGTATCCGGTGAGCCAGGCGGCGGACATCACGGCGTTTCGGGCCACCCTCGTGCCGGTCGGCGAAGACCAGTTGCCGATGATCGAGCAGACGAACGAAATCGTGCGCCGCCTGAACCGCCTGGCCGATCGCGAGATCCTGGTCGAAGCAAAGGCGCTGGTGCCGCCGATCGGGCGTCTGCCAGGCATCGACGGAAAGGCCAAGATGAGCAAGTCGCTCGGCAACGTGATCAACATCTCGTCGACGCCGGACGAGATCCGCGCCGCCGTGAAGAAGTGCTACACCGATCCGCTGCATCTGAAGGTGGAGGATCCGGGGCACCTCGAAGGCAACGTGGCCTTCGCGTATCTCGACGCCTTCGACGAAGACAAGGAAGGCTTGCAGGCGCTCAAGGATCACTACGTGCGCGGCGGTCTGGCCGACTCGAAGGTGAAGGCGCGTCTGGAAGAGCGGTTGCAGGAGATGCTGCGTCCGATGCGTGAGCGTCGCGAGGAATTCGCCAAGAATCCGGAGTTCGTGTGGGACATGCTGCGAGCCGGCACGGAGCGTGCGCGTGAGACGGTCTCGCAAACGCTCGAGGATGTGCGCTCGGTGTTCGTCACCCCGGGTTGGAAGAAATAAGGCGTGCGCTGACCGTTGCGTCGGCGTCTTGCCTTAAGAGAAAAGCAGCCCGGACGGGCTGCTTTTTTTCATGGGCGCGGCCGAGGGCGATGCGTTGTCGCGGGAGGCGTGCGTGCGCCAGGTCGGGTCGCACTGGCGGTTTCGCCGTTGGGGCTCGATCCACACTGCGCCATGTCGTTCCTGAACGATTCGGCGCGGAGCAGGGGTTGCGCCTCGTCAGCGGATGCATCGCGCGCCGCAGCGCCGGCGTTCGCCTGACGGACGAGGCGCTCGACGCGGGACAGCGCCGTATTCTGCAGGCTCAGCAGTTCCGCGAGGCCGTTTTCCGCGTCCGTCAGGGCGTCCCTGATCTGCCCTTGTGCAGCGAGTGTTCGATAGCGTTGCGCCAAATCGACGGCGGGCGGGGCAGATACGTACTTGATTGGACGCATAGTGAATTTGTCTCCTCGTGTTGAATGAACCCTCGCCGAGCCAATGGCTCGCCGTCAAAGCCGAGTATTCCCAAACGTGTGGTCGAGATGCTCGAGATTCTCGTTGAGCACGCGCTGATTGCGTGTGGCGCGCGCAATGTCGTGACCGAGCTCGTCGAGACGCGCCTGTATTTCGGTGGTCGCTCCCGATTGATGCTCACTGTGCCTCGCTTCCAGCCCGCGATTGACGGCGTCGTTCAGGTTCTTGATCGCCGTGATCTCGTTCGATAGCTTGCCCCAGCCGCGATTGCGTGCATAACCGAAGACATTGAAGATCCCGTTGCATGCCGTGAGCACACCGGCAGCCGTCGAGGCGAGCTTCAACCCTACCGCGAGACCGACAAGTGCGGGCAGCAACCCGGGAAGCACCGCCGACGCGACGCCTAACGAGACCGTGATGACCAGGAACGAGACGAGAATCAGGATTCTTGTCTTCCATCTCCGCTTCTCGCCCGGGATGGCCGCCTGGGCCTGAGTCAGATAGTGGTTGATCAGCGGCTCGGTCTTGCTCAACAGTTCGCCCGTCACCACGAATGCCGCGTATAGCTCCGCCTTCGCTTGTCGAAGCGCTGCCGGCGTCATCTCTGCGTTTTCCAGGGCCCGCTGCTGGTCCGCCAGAACCCGTCGCACCGATGTCGTGCACACCATCGTGTCGAGTGCGGCTTTCAAATGACGGAGCGCGTCGAACGCCGCCTTCGCTTTCGGCGTCAGTTGTGCCGTGTCGGAGATCGATTGTTGGGCGTCGACGCGCTTGAGCGATGTGAAGGACAGATCGCTTGCCTTGCCGATTTTCACGATGGCCTTCTCGAACTGGTCGATCAGTGCGTCGACGCCGAGAATATCGGACGTCGCATGCGTCGAGACGACCTCCGACAGCCGTGCGATGGCGTCGTATTCGCCGGACAGTTTGCCCCGGACCGCTTCGGGGCTGACCGTTTGCGCCGCCGCATCCCAATCGCGCTTGATCGCGCTCAGGTTCGCAACGATGTCGGCCCGGAGCGTTTCGATCGTGGGTAGGGCATCGTCGCCCGCGGTGACCGACAATGCCGATCCAGGGGTTGGCGCATGCTGCCGAACCCCGACCTGTTTCCATTCGGACCGCGTAATTGGCGATGACTGCTTGGCGACGCGACCGCCAAAGACGGTATCGAAGCCTAATGACATGTAGGATGGCGGAGCGAGCTTCATGGGTAGACACCTTCTGCGCGACATTGCGAGGAGTCTATGCAGCGGCGCACCGCCGCGCTTTTCATTCGCGCGTCGAATTGTCGGAATCGGGGTATCGAGGCACCACCGGCAACGACTGCGGTCGCAATAAAAAGCGCCGCGACGTGCGAGACATCGCGGCGCTTCTCCTTCCGCTCACCGCGAACGCGCTTGCGCGTGTTGCCGGGCGGCGGCTTCGGTGATTGCGGTTATTCCGGCTGCTTGGCGACCTTCCCGTCCTTGAAGACCCAGCGGATGTTTTCGCCCTGGCCGGTCAGCACCTCGATGGATTCGAGCGGATTGCCGTCGACGACCAGCACGTCGGCCAGCGCGCCCGGCGCGATCACCCCCAGCTCGCCCGCGCGATTCAGAATCTCCGCACCGATGACCGTTGCCGAGCGAAGCGTCTCGGCGGCCCCCAGCACGTCGGCACGGATCGTCAGCTCGTCGGACTGATACTTGTGCATGTCGCCGAGCAGGTCGGAGCCGAAGCCCATCTTCACACCCGCGTCGCGATAGATCGAGAGCGATTCGCGCCCCGCGCGTTGCACGCTCTCCACCTTGGCCACCGACTCCGGCGGCAGGCCCAGCGATGCGCCGTCCTTGGCCAACGCGTCGTAGGTGACCAGCGTCGGCACAACGTATGCGCCTTTCTCGGCCATGAGCTTCGCCGTCTCGGCGTCGCACAGATTGCCGTGCTCAATGGTGCGCACACCGCAGCGCACGGCGCGCGCAATCGCACGCGGGGTGTAGGCGTGAGCCATCACATAGGTTTGCGCCGCCTCGGCTTCGGCGACCGCTGCGCGGATCTCGTCTTCCGAGTATTGCGTATTGGCGATGGGATCGACCGGCGACGCCACGCCTCCCGAGGCCATTAGCTTGATTTGCGTGGCGCCCTTTTGAATCTCCTCGCGCACGGCGAGGCGGATCGGATCGACACCGTCGACGACGCGCCCGATCGCGCCCGCGCGAAACGCGCACGAGCACGGCTCCAGCGTGTCGCTGCGCGGACGGAAATCGCCATGTCCGCCCGTCTGTGAGAGCGCCTTGCCCGACGGGAAAATGCGCGGCCCGGGAATCACGCCCTGCTCGATGGCCTGTTGCAGCGCCCAATCGGCGCCGCCGGCATCGCGCACGGTCGTGAAGCCGCGATTGAGCATGCCCTGCATGATCGGCAGCGACTTGAGCACGGTGAGCACGTTCGGCTGGCTGGCGTTCGTGACGAGGTTCGGATGCGAGGCGAGCACGTGCACGTGGCAGTCGATCATGCCGGGCATGACGGTCTTGCCGGTGACGTCGATCACCGTCGCGCCGTCGATGTCTAGCGGCGTGGCGCTGAGTGCGGTAATGCGATTGCCCTCGATAGCGACATCGTGACTTTCCAGCAGGCGGCCGGCGACTGCATCGAGCACATTGCCGCCGCGAAGCAGGGTAACGGACATGGGGAATTCCTTGAAAAAATGCACAAGGCGCGCCGGTGAGGGCGCGCCTTGACGACAGGGGGACTCAGGCCTTGGGCAGCGGCTTCACGAAGCACGTGCCGACGAGGCTGATGGCCGCCGCGACGATCACGTAGATAGCCGGCGCCATGTTGCTGCCCGTGCGGGCAATCAGCCACGTGATGATGAGTGCGGCGAAGCCGCCGAAGATCGTCACCGCGAAGTTATAGGCCACCGACAGACCCGTCGAGAGCACCTTCGCCGGGAACATCTCGGAGAACGCCGCGAGAATCGGACCGGTATAGCAAGCGATGAGCAGGCCGAACACGATCTGGAACATCAGCAGCGAGTGCAGGCCAGGCGCCACGTTCAGATACGTGAACATCGGCCATGCGAGCAGCAGGATCAGCAGGGCCGAGCCCGAGAGGAACGGACGGCGGCCATAGCGATCCGCCAGACGGCCCACCACCGGCGCGAACACGAGAATCATCGCGCCGCCGACCATGCCCGCCGTGAAGCCATCGGAGGCTTGCAGCTTGAGCACGCGCTGGGCATACGTCGGCATGTAGAACAGCAGCACGTAGGTGCAGATCGTCCACAGCACGACCATGGAGAAGCTGGCGAGCGTCTCACGCGGATATTGCGAGAGCACGTCGCGCAACGGCGTATCGGACTTCTCGGCATGCTGGAACGTCGGCGTTTCGTCGATCTTGTTACGGATGTAGAAACCGACCGGGCCGATGAGCATGCCGACGAGGAACGGCACGCGCCAGCCCCACGACGCGAGCGAGGCGTGATCGAGTTCCGTCGTCACGAACGTGCCCACGGCCGCGCCGAGCAGCACGGCGAAGCCGATGCTCGACTGAATCCAGGCCGAGTAATAGGCGCGCTGATTGGCGGGCGCGTACTCGGTCAGGAAGGCCGTTGCGCCGCCCATTTCGCCGCCGGCCGAGAAGCCTTGCAGCAAACGCGCCAGCACGATGATGAGGGGCGCGCCCAGACCGATCTGTTCGTAGGTTGGGGCCAGACCGATCATCGCGGTGCCGGCGGCCATGAGCAGAATGGTGAGCGACAGGGCTGCCTTGCGGCCCACGCGGTCGGAATAGATGCCGAGCACGATGCCGCCGACCGGACGCATGAAGAAGCCCACGCCGAACGTGGCCACGGCCAGCAGGAACGACGACAGATCGTCGCCGGTGGGGAAGAATTGCTTCGCGATGATGGCCGCGAAGAAACTGTACACGGTGAAGTCGAACCACTCGAGACCGTTACCGATCACCGTCGCCACGATCGCGTGACGGCGCTGACGGGCCAGGTTCTGTTGAGGCACTGCCAAAGTCGCCTGCATCTGAGTCTCCCGAAAGATGGGTGGCGTCCGTTGCGTGCCTTGCGACTACGTCATACCGGTAATACGCCTGCTTTTATGTCGGATCACGTCTGCGCTCCCATCGGGATCGGCACACGTGCGCGGATAAGACACAAAGTAGTGCAGACAAAATGACAGGCCAAACGAAAATTCCGCATGTTGCCATGCGTGTGGCGCATGGCAACGATCCAAAAGATGGCGTAACCCCTATGATGGGGAACAATATTCCGTGTAGATCCAGTTACGGAAAATTCGCGCTGCGGCATGCTCGTGGCGCTCGGCAGGCCATACGAGATAGTAGCCGCCGCCCAGGCTGGCGGTCGCATGGCACGCCTGCACGAGCAGGCCCGCGTCGAGGCACGGATCGATCATATGACGCCATCCCATGACCAAACCGCCACCCTCGATCGCCATCTGCACGAGTAGCGGGTAGTAGTTCGCGCTCACCATGCGCGGAAACTTCGGGGCGTTCACCCCCTGCAGCTCGAACCAGTCGGTCCATGACATCCACTTGCGCTGGCCGTCTTCGATGAAGAGCAGTGTCTCGCCGACGAGATCGGCCGGCGTGAGCTGGCGCCCGCGCAAATAGGTGGGCGAGCAGACGGGAAACACTTCCTCGTCGAAGAGCCGCCGACCGGCGAAGTCCGGGGGCAGGTCGTTACGCACGTAATAGACGCCGAGATCGAACTCCGACGCGGACAGCGACGTCATGCCGTCTTTCACGATCACGCGAATCTTGATGTCAGGGTGCGCGGCGCGAAATCGCATGAGTTGTGGCGTCATCCACAACACAGCCACGCCCGACGAGCAGGCCACGGTGAGTTCCAGATCGCCGCGCCGCTTCATCAGGTCGGCGGTGGCTTCGGCGCACTCGCCGAGCAGGCGCTGGATCTGTTCGGCGTAGCGTTGCCCCGCCACCGTTAGCCGCAGCGTGCGATGCTCGCGCGTGAACAGCGCGCGCCCGAGGAATTCCTCGAGCTGCGCGATTTGCCGGCTGACGGCGCTTTGCGTGAGATTGAGTTCGACGGCGGCCCGCGTGAAGCTCGCGTGCCGCACGGCTGCATCGAAAGCAATCAGGCAATGCAACGGCGGCAACGGCGAGATGGGCATGCGTGGTGGCGAAGTGAAGGGTGAGGGCTCGCGCGAAATCAGCGCTTGCCGACCATCTGCTCGGGGCGAACCCAGGCGTCGAACTGCTCGGCCGTGACGTGGCCCAACGCGAGGGCGGCCGCCTTGAGCGTAGTGCCTTCCTTGTGCGCTTTCTTGGCGATCTGCGCGGCCTTGTCGTAACCGATGTGCGGGTTGAGCGCGGTCACGAGCATGAGCGACTCTTCGAGCAAAGTGCCGATGCGCGCGCGGTTCGGTTCGATGCCGATGGCGCAGTTGTCGTCGAAGCTCACCGCACCGTCGGCCAGCATGCGCACGCTTTGCAGGAAGTTATGGATGAGCATCGGCTTGAACACGTTCAGCTCGAAGTTGCCCATCGAGCCGCCGATGTTGATCGCCACATCGTTGCCGAGCACCTGGGCGCACAGCATCGTCATCGCTTCGCATTGGGTCGGATTGACCTTACCCGGCATGATCGAGCTGCCCGGTTCGTTTTCCGGAATCATCAGCTCGCCAATGCCGCAGCGCGGGCCGCTGGCCAGCCAGCGCACGTCGTTGGCGATCTTCATCAGGCTGGCGGCGAGCGTCTTGAGCGTGCCGTGCGCGTTGACGATGGCGTCGTTGGCGGCCAGCGCTTCGAACTTGTTCGGCGCGGTGACGAACGGCAGGCCGGTGTCGCGCGCGAGCGTGGCGGCCACTTGCTTCGCGAATTCGGGATGCGCGTTCAGACCCGTGCCCACCGCCGTGCCGCCGAGTGCCAGTTCCGCCACGTGGGGCAGGGCGTCGTCGACGTGCTTCAGACCGTGGTCGATCTGCGCGACCCAACCCGAGATTTCCTGGCCGAGCGTGAGCGGCGTGGCGTCCTGGAGGTGGGTGCGGCCGATCTTGACGATATCGTCATAAGCGCGGGCCTTGGCGGCGAGCGTGTCGCGCAGTTGGCCGACGCCGGGCTTGAGGTGATTGACGAGGGCGTCGAGGGCGGCCACGTTCATGGCCGTCGGGAACACGTCGTTCGACGACTGGCCTTTGTTCACGTCGTCGTTGGGGTGCACGAGACGCGTTTCGCCGCGCACGCCGCCGAGCAGTTCGCTGGCGCGGTTCGCGAGGACTTCGTTCATGTTCATGTTCGACTGCGTACCCGAGCCGGTTTGCCACACGGCCAGCGGGAATTCGTCGTCGTGCTGAGCGGCGATGACTTCGTCGGCGGCCTGGATGATGGCGTCGGCCTTTTTCGCGTCGAGCACGCCCAGGCCCTTGTTGACCTCGGCGGCGGCGCGCTTCACGCGAGCGAGCGCGCGCACGAGTTCGCGCGGCATCTTCTCGGTGGAAATCTTGAAGTTCTGCAGCGAGCGCTGCGTTTGCGCACCCCAGAGACGGTCGGCGGGTACCGCAATTTCGCCGAAGGTATCGCGTTCCATTCTCACAGACATGATCGACTCCTCGAAGACAGAGTTAAATTCTAGAGCTTTCACCGGGATCCGGCATGGCAGCGTCTTCCGGGATGCGCCACGACGTGGACATGAATCGCGGGACAGGGGGCTTTTGAAGGTTTGGAACCCGAAGGCCCGAGCCCCGAATTATGCGCCCCAACCGTGGGTAGAGGGCGCGGGGCGTTGGGCGAGGGCGTGCCGTGGCCGTTGCTCGCGCGCTCAGGCCCAGACCGCCGTCACCAATTGCAAGGCGGCGGCGATGGCGGGTTCTTCGCGTCGCGAGGCCAGCGTGACGAACGTGAGTTCCGTCGGCACGCTTACGCCGTCGGCGATCACCAGGCCATGAGCGTGCGCCTCGCGCAACGCGATCGAGTCGCGCACGAGCGAAAGGCCAACGCCGGACTTCACCAGATCGAGCATCGAAGGCTCCTGATCCACTTCCGCCACCTTCGTGGGCGACACGCCCAGAGCGCCGAACCGTTCCGTGAGCAGGCGGTTGTGGGCTGATTCGGGGGGTGTCCAGATCCACGGCAACGCGGCGAGTTCGCGCCATCCGCGCCGGGCCACGCGCTCGCGCCAGCCGGCGGGCGCCAGCACCTGATACGAGAATGGCGTGAGCGTGATGGCGTGAAAGCGCTCGGGGTCAGGCAGGCCGAGATAGAAGCCGACGTCGAGTTCGCCGCGCCCCAGTTGTTGCAGCACCGAGCCGGACATCCCCTGATGCAGCGCCGTCTCGATCTGCGGATACGACTCGACCAGCCGTTTGAGAAAGGCGCCCAGCCGGGTGAATTCGGGATCGAGAATCGTGCCGATGCGCAGCCGTCCGCGCACCGTGTCGCGCATCGCGCCGGCCGCCTGCTGCAGATCGGCCAGCGCGGCGAGCATGCGCTCGGCCAGTGGCAGCAGGACCTGCGCGTCGCGCGTGAGCGCCAACCCCTGCGCCGTGCGTGTGAAGAGCGTGAGCCGCAGCGCCTCCTGGAGCGCTTTCGCCTGCAGGCTGACCGCCGGTTGCGTCAGGTGCAGGCGTTGCGCGGCGCGGGTGAGGTTGCCCTCGTGGGCGATGGCGACGAAAGCGCGAAGATGGGCGAGTTCCATGGGGAGGCATGCCCGGGCGGCGCCCGAGGTGTGCGTTATCGGGGAAGGGAGAGCAACATAAGTGAATCTTATATTGCTTTTGATAATTTCTCATTGGATTGCGTCGGTGCGCCGCAGTACGCTTGGCGCTTAATGTGGCGTGAGCCGTGGGCGAGCGTTTGACGAAACAGGGTAGTGGCCGTGTCACCGACTTGGCCGGATTCGGGGGAGATAAACATGAGAAATGCTGATATTCCGACAGTGGGCCACTTCATCGGCGGCCGCCGCGTGGCGGGTGACGGCGAGCGTTTCGGCGACGTCTTCGATCCGGCGCAAGGCGCCGTCGGCGCGCGAGTGGCATTGGCCGGTGTTGACGACGTGAACGCCGCAGTGGCGTCGGCCAAGGCAGCGCTGCCGTCGTGGGCGGAGATGGCGCCGCTCAAGCGTGCCCGCGTGATCTTCAAGTTCAAGGCGTTGCTCGACGAGCATCAGGAAGCGCTGGCGCGCATCATCACGCGGGAACACGGCAAGGTGTTCTCCGATGCGTGCGGCGAAGTCACGCGCGGCATTGAAGTCGTGGAGTACGCCTGCGGCGCGCCGAGCCTGCTCATGGGCAAGCACAGCGACAACATCGGCGGAGGTATCGACAACTGGCATCTGCGTCAGCCCGTTGGCGTATGTGCCGGCATTACGCCGTTCAATTTCCCGGTGATGGTGCCGATGTGGATGTTCCCGATGGCGCTGGCGTGCGGCAATACGTTCGTGCTCAAGCCGTCCGAGCGCGATCCGTCGGCCAGCCTGTTGATCGCCGAGTTGCTGCGCGAAGCGGGCCTGCCCGACGGTGTTTTCAACGTGGTGCAGGGAGACAAGGTGGCGGTCGACGCGCTGCTGGCGCATCCGGATGTCGACGCCCTGTCGTTCGTGGGCTCGACACCGATTGCCGAGTACATCTATACGGAAGGCACGCGTCACGGCAAGCGAGTGCAGGCGCTCGGCGGCGCGAAGAATCACCTGGTGGTGATGCCCGACGCGAATCTCGATCAGGCGGTCGACGCGCTGATCGGTGCGGCCTACGGGTCGGCGGGCGAGCGCTGCATGGCGATTTCGGTCGCGGTGGCCGTGGGCCAGGTGGCGGATCGTTTGGTCGATGCGTTGGTGCCGCGGGTGAAGGCGTTGCGCGTGGGGCCAGGGGTGGACGAAGCCTCGGAAATGGGGCCGGTCGTCACCGGCGCGCACAAGGCGAAGATCGAGGGCTATATTGCCGATGGGGTGAGCGCGGGGGCCAAGCTGCTGGTCGACGGCCGCGGTTTGCAGGTGCCGGGCCACGCGCAGGGGTTTTTCCTCGGCGGGACGCTGTTCGATCACGTCACGCCCGAAATGACGATCTATCGGGAAGAGATCTTCGGGCCGGTGCTGGCGGTGGTGCGTGTGCCGGATCTTGCGGCGGCCATCGACCTGGTCAATGGGCACGAATATGGCAATGGCGTCTCGTGCTTTACCAGCGACGGTGGCGTGGCGCGTGCGTTTTCGCGTCAGGTGAAGGTCGGCATGGTGGGCATCAACGTGCCGATTCCGGTGCCGATGGCGTGGCAGTCGTTCGGCGGCTGGAAGCGTTCGCTGTTTGGCGACCATCACGCGTATGGCGAGGAGGGCATTCGTTTCTACACGCGCTTCAAGAGTGTGATGCAGCGCTGGCCGGACAGCATCGCCAAGGGGGCGGAATTCACGATGCCGGTGGCGAAATAATCGAGTGCCGTGCGGATCGGCGCACACCGGGGTGTCGCGCCGGATGTCGGACCTGATGACAAAAATGAACCCGGTGCGGGTGGCGACAGTCCATCCCACTCGGGTGCCGCACCAGTGTTGGCACCGCACCATGGCGAGTGCTGCGCCATCGACGGAGACAGGCGGGAATGAACAAGCAGGCAGCGAAGCCGGATCGCTTCGATTACATCATTGTGGGGGCCGGCTCGGCCGGGTGCGTGCTGGCCAATCGCCTCACGCAGGACCCCGACGTCACGGTGCTGCTGCTCGAAGCGGGCGGCAAGGACGACTATCACTGGATTCACATCCCCGTCGGCTACCTCTACTGCATTGGCAATCCGCGCACCGACTGGCTGTATCGCACGCAGGCCGAGGCAGGGCTGAACGGGCGTTCGCTCGCGTATCCGCGCGGGCGGGTGCTGGGCGGCAGCTCGTCGATCAACGGCATGATCTACATGCGCGGCCAGCGTGAGGATTACGACGTGTGGGCCGACGCCACCGGCGACGACGGCTGGCGTTGGGACAACGTGCTGCCGCTTTTCAAGCGCAGCGAGGATCACCACAAGGGCGGCACGGCGTTTCACGGCAGTGGTGGCGAGTGGCGTGTCGAGAAGCAGCGCCTGTCGTGGCGTGTGCTCGATTCGTTTGCCGACGCCGCCGAGCAGGTGGGTATTCCCAAGACGGACGACTTCAATCAGGGCGACAACTTCGGCATTGGCTATTTCGAAGTGAATCAGCGGCGCGGTGTGCGCTGGAGTGCGGCCAAGGGGTTCTTGCGTCCGGCGTCGCAGCGGCCGAACCTGACGATCATCACGGGCGCGAGTGTGAGTCGCTTGCTGTTCGAAGGCACACGCTGTACCGGCGTGGCGTATCGCGGCGGCAATGAGGACTTCACGGCGCTGGCGGGTGCCGAAGTGATTCTTGCGGCAGGGGCGGTGAACTCGCCGCATCTGTTGGAGGTCTCGGGCATTGGCGATGGCGAGCGTCTGCGCGGTTTCGGGATCGACGTCGTCTCGGACCTGCCGGGCGTGGGCGAGAACCTGCAAGACCATCTGCAATTGCGCACGGTGTACAAGTTGCGCGGGGTTCCGACGCTAAATCTCACCGCCAACAGTTGGTTCGGCAAGCTGAAGATCGGCATGCAATATGCGTTTGCGCAGCGCGGACCGATGAGCATGGCGCCGTCGCAGTTGGGGGCGTTCGCTCGCAGTCGTGAGGATATGGCGCGCCCTGATCTTGAGTATCACGTACAACCGTTGTCGCTGGAGCGTTTTGGCGAACCGTTGCACAAGTTCAATGCGTTCACGGCGTCGGTGTGCAATCTACGGCCGACGTCGCGCGGCCATGTCCATTTGAGCTCACCTGATGCGCGCGTTGCGCCGAGCATCGCGCCGAATTATCTGTCGACGGAAGCGGACTTGCGCGTGGCGGCGGATGCCATCAAATTGACGCGCCGCATCGTGGGCGCACCGGCGTTCGCGCGCTATGAACCGCGCGAATATTTGCCGGGGCCGTCGGTCCAGACCGACGCGGAGTTGAAGCGCGCGGCGGGCGACATCGGCACGACGATCTTCCATCCGGTGGGCACGTGCCGCATGGGCCGAGCCAACGATCCCCAGGCGGTCGTCGATGCGCAGTTGCGCGTGCGAGGGGTGCAGAACCTGCGCGTGGTCGATGCGTCGGTCATGCCGGTGATCACGTCGGGCAACACGAACTCGCCGACGATCATGATTGCCGAGCGCGCGAGCGACATGATTCGCGCGGCGCGCAAAGCAGGGCGGTGAGCGAGCACGTGATCAGCAGGCCGGCGAGCACCACGAGCCGTGGCTGATCGACGGCACCCATGCTAGCGAGCGTCAGGCTGCCGAGCAGCACGCGCTTTCGACCGAAGCGAACGGACGTCGGGTCGACGATCAATTGCAGTCCTGAGAGTGCAGCGCCACATGGCCGACGATGGCGGCGATGGCGCGGACGTCGATCCGAACGTCGAGTGCCATGGCTCTGAACGCGGGCAACGTGACGTCGAGCAGCAGCGCGCTGATCGCCGTGAGCGAACTGGTGAGCCAAAGGACTTCCGCGCTGCGCATATCGAATCTCTTCCGGGGCGAGCGTTCGATGCTGTCACGAAGTGACGCGGCGTAGTTTGGTGAAAATCCGATGATGACGGCGCCCGGCGCACTTTCCGGATTTCCGGATATTTACTATAAAACTTACGTAGTAATACCTAATGTCGGTTGCGCGACCCACGGCGGGGCATCGTCAAACGGGGCCGGACGCTTATTTGCGGGCGCGGCAAAAGCCTTATGCCATAAGGGGTTGGGGACGTGTTCGCGCCGCGATCGAAGGGTCTCCAAAGCGTGTGTGCATGCGCGTTTCGGTAGACGCGAAGCCTAGTGCAAATCCCAATGATCGCGTTGCAGCAAACCACACACAATATCGGTTCCCAGTGTGCGACCGGACCAAGAATTCGGCGACACACCTCGGGACGCGGGGCACCTCGCCGACGACGCCACCCACAGCGATGTCCGCCTGCCTCGCGGTTGTCACAGACGATGGTGCCGAGGCGGTCATTTGCCTCGCACCGCCAACCAGGAATGTGGCAGGAGACATGGCGAACAACGATTACATTCTCGAGACCCGCGGACTCACGAAAGAGTTTCGTGGCTTCACCGCCGTGAACGGGGTCGACCTGCGCGTCGCGCGCGGTACCATTCACGCACTCATCGGGCCTAACGGCGCCGGCAAGACGACCTGCTTCAACCTGCTCACCAAGTTCCTCGTGCCCAGCGCCGGCACCATCACGTTCAACGGTGAAGACATCACGCGCGAAGCGCCCGCGCAAATCGCGCGACGCGGCATCATCCGGTCGTTCCAGATCTCCGCCGTCTTCCCGCACCTCACCGTGCTCGAGAACGTGCGCATCGGCCTGCAACGCAACCTCGGCACCGCGTTCCACTTCTGGCGCAGCAGCCGTTCGCTGCATCAGCTCGATGCCCGTGCCATGGAATTGCTCGCGGAAGTCGGCCTGACCGAATTCGCCGATACGCTGACCGTGGAGCTGCCCTACGGGCGCAAGCGCGCTCTCGAGATCGCCACGACGCTTGCCATGGAACCCGAACTAATGCTGCTCGACGAGCCGACGCAAGGCATGGGCCACGAAGACGTGGATCGTGTCACCGCGCTCATCAAAAAAGTGTCGGCCGGTCGCACGATCCTGATGGTCGAGCACAACATGAACGTGATCGCCGGCATTTCCGACACCATCACCGTGCTTCAGCGCGGCGAGGTGCTCGCCGAAGGGCCGTATCACGAAGTCTCGAAGAATCCGCAGGTGATGGAAGCCTATATGGGCACCGCGGACGGCGAATTGCAGGGAGCGCACGGGTGAGGACGTCTATGTACGGTAACGGCGGCGGTAATGGTGGCGCGAATGTGCCCGCACTCGAAGTCGAAGGACTGCAGGCCTGGTACGGCGAATCGCACATTCTGCACGGGGTGGATCTGGCGGTCGGCCGCGGCGAGGTCGTGACGCTGCTCGGACGCAACGGCGCCGGGCGCACCACCACGCTGCGCGCCATCATGGGCCTGACTGGCCAGCGTCAGGGCTCGATCCGGATCGGCGGCGAGGAGACCATTCACCTGCCGACCTACAAGGTTGCGCACCATGGCGTGGGCTACTGCCCCGAGGAGCGGGGCATTTTCGCGAGCCTGTCGTGCGAGGAAAACCTGTTGCTGCCGCCTTATATCGGTGTGCGAGGCAATCGTCGCGACGACGGCGGGCGCGGCATGTCGCTCGACGAAATCTATGACATGTTCCCCAACCTGAAGGAGCGTCGCCACAGTCCCGGCACGCGCCTGTCGGGCGGCGAACAGCAGATGCTGGCGGTGGCGCGCATTCTGCGCACCGGTGCGAATCTGCTGCTGCTCGACGAGATCTCCGAAGGGCTCGCGCCCGTGATCGTGCAGACGTTGGCACGCATGATCACCACGCTCAAGGCGCGGGGCTACACCATCGTGATGGTGGAACAGAATTTCCGTTTTGCGGCTCCGCTGGCCGATCGCTTCTATGTGATGGAGCACGGCAAGATCGTGGAGCGCTTCGGCGCTCCGGAGCTGGAGGCGAAGATGCCGGTGCTGCACGAGTTGTTAGGGGTATGAGGTGAGTTGCCCGGCGCGCAGACTTGCCGGGCGATGAAACCAGGCAATCCAATCCACGAAGGAGACAAAGATGACGATGCGGATGAAGGCGTTGGCCGTTGCGGCTGCGTTCGGTTTTGCGGCGATGGCCTCACAGGCCCATGCCGACGGCAATGCAGTGAAGATCGGTTTCATTACCGATATGTCGGGCCTGTATACCGACATCGACGGGCCGGGCGGGGCGGAAGCCATCAAGATGGCCATCGCCGACTTCGGTGGCAAGGTCCTCGGCAAGCCGATCGAGCTGGTCACCGCCGATCACCAGAACAAGGCGGACGTCGCGGCGTCCAAGGCGCGCGAATGGTTTGACCGTGATGGCGTGGACATGCTGATCGGCGGCACGAACTCAGCGACTGGCCTGGCGATGAACAAGGTCTCGGCGGAGAAGAAACGTGTCTACATCAACGTGGGTGCCGGCTCGGATGCCCTGACCAACGACCAGTGCCAGCCGTACGGCGTGCACTATGCCTATGACACCGTCGCACTGGCGCGTGGCACCGGCTCGGCCGTCGTGAAGGCCGGCGGCAAGTCGTGGTTCTTCCTGACGGCCGACTATGCGTTCGGCCACGCGCTGGAGAAGGCCACGGCCGATGTGGTCAAGGCCAACGGCGGCACGGTGAAGGGCGAGGTGCGACATCCGCTCTCGGCCTCGGACTTCTCGTCGTATCTGCTCCAGGCGCAGGCGTCGGGCGCCCAGGTGCTGGGCCTGGCCAATGCCGGCGGCGACACGGTCAACGCCATCAAGGCCGCGAAGGAGTTCGGCATCAAGGGCAAGATGCAAATCGCCGGTCTGCTCGTGTTCATCAACGACATTCACTCGCTCGGGTTGGATAACACCGGCGGCATGTACTTGACCGATAGCTGGTACTGGGACAAGAACGACAAGACGCGTGCCTTCTCCAAGCGTTACTTCGACAAGATGAAGAAGATGCCGTCGAGCCTGCAGGCCGGCGATTATTCGGCCACGATGACGTATCTGAAGGCGGTTCAGGCCGCGGGCTCGACCGACGCCGACAAGGTGATGGACGAACTGCACAAGATCAAGATCGACGACATGTTCAGCAAGGGCTACATCCGCAAGGACGGCTCCATGATTCACGACATGTACCTGATGCAGGTCAAGACCAAGCAGGAATCGAAGGCGCCGTGGGACTACTACAAGATCGTCGCCACGATTCCGGGTGACAAGGCGTTCACCACGCCGCAAGAGTCGACCTGTCCGATCTGGAAGAAGTAAGCGCCGTTAGCACGATGCTCCGAAAGCGGCGGGACGCGTGTCCCGTCGCGACCTTTCTCGCAGAGAATCGATTTCGATGGAATTACTAGGCATCCCCCTGCCGGCGCTGTTGAGCCAACTGCTGCTGGGACTGGTGAACGGCTCGTTCTACGCCATGCTGAGCCTCGGCCTGGCGGTGATTTTCGGCCTGCTCAACGTGATCAACTTCGCGCACGGCGCGTTGTTCATGCTGGGGGCCATGCTCGCCTGGATGGGCGGCAACTATCTCGGCCTCAATTACTGGGTCATGTTGATTCTCGCCCCCGTCGTGGTGGGCATCATCGGTATCGTCATCGAGCGCACCATGCTGCGCTGGATCTACAAGCTCGATCACCTGTACGGCCTGTTGCTGACGTTCGGCATCACGCTCGTGCTCGAGGGCGTCTTCCGTTCGATCTACGGCGTGTCGGGGCAGCCCTTCGACGCCCCCGACATGCTCTCCGGCGCGACCAATCTCGGCTTCATGTTCATGCCGAACTATCGCGCGTGGGTGGTGGTGGCTTCGCTCGTGGTGTGCTTCGCAACGTGGTTCGTGATCGAGAAGACCAAGATCGGTGCGTATCTGCGCGCGGGCACCGAAAACCCGAAGCTGGTGGAAGCGTTTGGCGTGAACGTGCCGCTCATGATTACGCTGACCTATGGCTTCGGGGTGGCGCTCGCCGCGTTTGCGGGCGTGCTCGCCGCGCCCGTTATCCAGATCTCGCCGCTCATGGGGCAGTCGATGATCATCACCGTGTTCGCGGTGGTCGTGATCGGTGGTATGGGCTCCATCATGGGCTCTATCCTGACCGGTCTGATGCTCGGGATCATCGAAGGCTTTACCAAGGTGTTCTACCCGCAAGGGTCTGCGACCGTGGTGTTCGTCATCATGGTGATCGTGTTGCTGCTGCGCCCGGCAGGGTTGTTCGGCAAACAAAAGTAAGGGGCGGAACCATGCAACAAGAGACGCAACAACGGGTGCTTTATTCCCTCTTGCTACTGGCGCTGATCGTCGCGCCGTTCGCCGGGGCGTATCCGGTATTCATCATGAAGGTGCTGTGCTTCACGCTGTTCGCTTGTGCGTTCAACCTGCTGCTCGGCTTTACGGGTCTGCTGTCGTTCGGTCATGCCGCGTTCTTTGGCAGCGCAGGCTACGTCACCGGTTATGTGGTGCGCAATCTGGGGTTCACGCCGGAAGTCGGCATCATTGCGGGCGTGGCGGCCGGGGCGTTGCTTGGCCTCGTCATGGGGGTGCTGGCGATCCGGCGGCAGGGCATCTACTTCGCGATGATTACGCTGGCGTTGGCGCAAATGCTGTACTTCCTCTGCCTGCAAGCGCCGTTCACCGGTGGCGAGGACGGTCTGCAAGGCGTGCCGCGCGGCAGCCTCTTCGGCCTGCTGTCGCTCGATTCCGACCTCACGCTTTACTACGTGGTGCTGGCCATTTGCGCGTTGGGCTTCCTGCTCATCATGCGTGTCGTGCATTCGCCCTTCGGTCAGGTGCTCAAGGCGATCAAGGAGAACGAACCGCGCGCCATCTCGCTCGGTTACGACGTCGATCGCTTCAAGCTGCTCGCATTCGTGCTGTCGGCCACGCTTGCCGCGCTGGCTGGTTCGACCAAGACGCTGGTGCTGGGCTTCGCGACGCTGACGGACGTGCATTGGACAATGTCGGGCATGGTGATCCTGATGACGCTGGTGGGTGGGCTGGGCACGATGTTTGGTCCAGTGGTGGGGGCGGTGGTCATCGTCGTGCTGGAGAACAAGCTCGGCGACATCGGCGACTGGCTCGCGACGGCCACGGGCATCACCTGGTTCCAGACGCTCGGCGAGTCGGTGACGATCGTCATCGGGGCGATCTTCATCATCTGCGTGCTGGCCTTCCGCCGCGGACTGGTGGGCGAGCTGGTGGCACGGAGCCGGTTGTTCCGTCCTGCGCGCACCACGGCGCAACCTTCTTGACGGAGGCGCGGGCGCACCGGCTTGGGGCGCCCGCTCTTCACCCTGGCGCACGCGTGTCGGAAAAAACCTAATCCGTAGGGGTAAATGCTGACTTGTGGTGCATCGGGTGCTCCTTTATTCTCTCCTTCAATTCGCGTCACGGCAGGATATAGGGGCGAGGATCGAGGAGACAATAAGCGCGATAACGCGCACCGCCAAAAAGGGAAGCGCTGTTGGAGAAAACTCCAACAGCGCTTTTTATATTGGGCTTCGCCGCAGTGCGAGGTCGTCATCCGCAGAAGCCCGATTCTCGTCCCTCGACAGTCCTGGTCGCATGCCCCACCCCCCTCACGTTCCCACACCAGCACTTTTGCGCGCCCATGTCCGGCGTGTCATTGCGGCGGGCGGAGCACGTCCCGAAAAACGCCTGTTTGCCGATTGGGGTGACGGATGTTGACGAGTTGGGCGCTGACCGACTGGCTGATGCTCGCAGTCGGGGCGTTCGTGGCCGGTCTGGTCGATGCGGTGGTCGGCGGTGGCGGGCTGGTCTCCGTACCGACGCTTTTCGCCGTCTTCCCGAACGCGGCGCCGCCGTTGCTGTTCGGTACCAACAAGCTGGCTGGAATCTGGGGCACGGCATCGGCTGCGCTGCGCTACGCGCGCGGCATTCAACTGCGCTGGGCCATTCTGTTGCCGGCCACCGTCGCCGCCTTCCTGTTTTCGTTTTGTGGTGCATACGCCGTCTCCCATGTACCGGCCGACGTGCTTCGCAAGCTGCTGCCGTTCGTGCTGACCGGCGTGGCGATCTACACCCTGCGCAAGAAGGATTTCGGGACGGTGCACGCCCCTGTGACAGGTGGGATGGGGGTGACCCTCATGGCGATCGCCGTGGGCGGCGCCATCGGCTTCTACGACGGTTTCTTCGGCCCCGGCACGGGCAGCTTCCTTGTCTTCCTGTTTGTCCGCCTGTTTGGGCAGGACTTCGTCAACGCCTCGGCGTCGGCGAAGATCGTGAACGTGGCGACCAACCTGGCCGCGCTGTGGCTGTTTGGCATGGGCGGGCACGTTGCGTGGCAGGTTGGCCTCGGCATGGCGGTCATGAACGTGCTGGGCAGTCAGGTGGGCAGCCGGCTCGCGCTCAAACGTGGCGTGGGTTTCGTGCGACGCATGTTCCTGTGTGTGCTCGCCGTGCTGATCGTGAAGACCGGCTATGACGCATTGCTTCGCGGCTGACGGGAGACCGGGCAGCATCGCGCGTGCGTAAGCGCGGCATTGGGGGGGATGGGGAGGAGGGTCGTGAAGGGTCGTGGAGGCGGCGCCGGGCGCCGTTCGGACGCGAGCCGTTGCGGTTGAAGCCACAGGTGGAGAAACCGCACTTTACGAGAAGGCGCCGGTGCCCGTAAGATGAGCGACAATTTGCCGACTGCGCGGTCGGTTAATATCGGGCCGGCGGGTTCAACAATGGTCAGAACAACGAATTCAAAATTTTTGCGAGGAGACCCAAATGAAACTGAAGTTGCTGTGCGTGGCGTCGGCGATGATGCTGGCTACGGGCGTTGCGAGCGCCCAGGTGAAGATTGGCGTGTCGCTGTCGGCGACCGGTCCGGCGGCTTCGCTGGGCATTCCCGAGAAGAACACCATTTCGCTGCTGCCCAAGACGATCGGCGGCCAGTCGGTGCAGTACATCCTGCTCGACGACGCGACCGACACCACGACGGCCGTCAAGAACATGCGCAAGCTGATCAGCGAAGATCACGTTGACGCCGTGCTCGGCTCGACGGTCACGCCGAACTCCCTGGCGATGGTCGACGTGGCGGCAGAGACGCAGACCCCGATGATCTCGATGGCCGCGGGCGCTGCCATTGTCGAACCGGTGGACGCCAAGCGCGCCTGGTCGTTCAAGACCCCGCAGAACGACATTCTGATGGCCACCGCCATTGCCAAGCACATGGCCGACAACGGCGTGAAGACGGTCGCGTTCATCGGCTTCTCCGACGCCTACGGCGAAGGCTGGCACAAGGAGTTCCAGAAGGCTGCCGATCTGAACAAGATCAAGGTCGTGGCCAATGAGCGCTTCAATCGTGCCGACACGTCGGTCACGGGCCAGGTCCTCAAGATCATGGCGGCGAATCCGGATGCCGTGCTGATCGCGGGTTCAGGTACGCCGGCAGCGCTGCCGCAGCGCACGCTCAAGGAGCGTGGCTACAAGGGCAAGCTGTACCAGACCCACGGCGTAGCCAACAACGACTTCCTGCGCGTTTGCGGCAAGGATTGCGACGGCACGTACCTGCCGGCGGGCCCGCTGCTCGTCGTCGACCAACTGCCTGCCGACAATCCGGTGAAGAAGTCGGCCGCTGCCTACAAGGTCGTGTATGAAAAGGCATACGGCGCGGGCTCCATCTCGACCTTCGGCGGTCACGCCTGGGACGCCGGTCTGTTGCTGCAGAGGGCCATTCCCGTTGCGCTGAAGAAGGCCAAGCCGGGCACGGCCGAGTTCCGCGCGGCATTGCGCGAGGCCCTGGAGAACGTCAAGGACATGCCGGGCACCGCGGGCATCTTCAACATGAGCGCGAAGGATCACAACGGCCTGGACCAGCGCTCGCGCGTGATGGTGGAAATCGTCAACGGCAAGTGGAAATTGGCGAACTGATGGACGCCGGGGCTGCCTATAGCTCACAGGCATGCCCCGCTGTCACCACCGATGGATCTGCGGTATCTGTGCCCGGTTGGACTGACCGGGCCGGAAGAACGGGCGTTCGCGCCCGTTTTTTTTGAGCGTGGTAGTTTCGCGCTTCGCAAAGAGACGGCAGGACATGCGTTTGCGAGCGGCACCTGAGAGGCCGCATTGTCCCAACCTGATCGCCGCCGCCCGGGGGGGCTGGCCGGCCGATCCTTTCGAGCGTAAATCCATGACGGGTGAATTCGAACACCGCAACCTATCGTTGGTGTTGTTACAGACGCGGGAAGCGGCAATGGGGCTGTTCCGCCCCTTGCTCAATCGTTACGACATCACGGAACAACAATGGCGTGTCATAAGGGCCGTCAACGATAGCGAATCCGGGGAAATGGAAATCGGGCAGGTCGCGCGGGAGTGCTGCATCCTCAGCCCGAGCCTGTCCGGCATGCTGGAGCGCATGGAGGCGTCGGGCCTCATCATTCGCCGTCGGATGGCTGTCGATCAGCGTCGCGTGATGGTGTCGCTCACGCCATCGAGCCGCGCACTCTGCAAAAAGCTCGGTCCGCTGGTCGAGGCGCGCTATCGCTATCTGGAAGACAAGGTCGGGCGAGACACACTCGCCGAGATCTACCGGCTGCTCGACGTCGTGCGCGAGGCCCTGCCGCCGGAGGTGCTGGCCGCTGCGCCATCGCTGCCGGCCAAGCCGCGTCGCCGCCGAAAGGTGGCGCAATGACCGTTTGCGGGAAACCTGGCATTGCGCGGATGACCGGTGCACGCCCGGTGCCGGTGGCGTGGACGGCATGGCAGGCAGCGACGTCACTCGAGACAAGACGTCGATGACTCAGTAGTCGCCCGAGTTTTACCAATGCATAATGATTTATACAATACATAATTCTGTGCGCTGTCACACGGGGACCGTGGGGGCGTAGGGATATGAAGGGGAACGGGGCGGCAGCGCGCTGCGCCGTGCATCACACCGGCTGTCTCGCCAGTCGGTTCAAGAAGTACTCAAACGAAGTGAGAGGAGCATGGATCTTTCGATTGCAGCCATCCTGGCGCAGGACGGCATCACCACGGGTGCGATTTATGCCTTGCTGGCATTGGCACTGGTGCTGGTGTTCTCCGTCACGCGCGTCATCTTCATTCCGCAGGGCGAGTTCGTGTCGTATGGCGCGCTTACGCTGGCGGCACTGCAAACCCAGAAGTTTCCGCTGACGAGTTGGATGCTTGTGGCGATGGGCGTATGTACGTTCGTCGTGGAGACGGCGGGCGTCTTGCGTCACAGCGAGCGTCGCAAGCTGGCGGGGCGCTTGGTGCCGACGCTTGCGGGCAAGTACCTGGTGTTTCCAATTGCCGCGTTCTTCGTCGTCAGGGCGTTGGCACCGATGAATCTGCCGATGCTCGTCCAAATCGCGCTCACGATGTTGCTCGTCGTGCCGATGGGGCCGATGCTCTATCGTCTCGCGTACCAGCCGCTGGCGGAGGCGAGCACGCTGTTGCTGCTGATCGTCTCGGTGGGCGTGCACTTCGCGCTGACGGGGCTGGGGCTCGTGATGTTCGGGGCGGAAGGCTCGCGCACGCAGGCGTTCTCCGACGCCAACTTCAACATCGGCTCCGTGATGGTGTCTGGCCAGAGCCTGTGGGTGTTGGGTGTCTCGGTCGTGATGATCCTGGCGTTGTACTTCTACTTTGATCGTTCGCTCTCGGGCAAGGCATTGCGTGCGACGGCCGTGAACCGGCTGGGTGCGCGGCTCGTGGGCATCGGCACGGTGCAGGCGGGGCGTCTGGCGTTCACGCTGGCCGCCGTGCTGGGCGTGCTGTGCGGCATCTTGATCGCACCGATCACGACGATCTATTACGAGTCGGGCTTCCTGATCGGCCTCAAGGGCTTCGTGGGCGCGATCATCGGCGGTCTGGTGAGTTATCCGGTTGCGGCGCTGGGCGCCATTCTGGTCGGCCTGTTGGAGTCTTACTCGTCGTTCTGGGCGAGTGCATACAAAGAGGTCATCGTCTTCACGCTGATCCTTCCCGTGCTGCTGTGGCTGTCGCTCACAAGCAAGCATGTGGAAGAAGACGAGGAATAAGCCGGGGCGGACCACAGAATGAAAAACAAATACTTCCTGATTTTCCTGGTGGTGCTGGCCGTGTTGCCGGTGCTGCCTGCACCCGTGCGTTTGCCTGAGTACTGGGTAACGCTGCTCAACTACATCGGTCTATACAGCATTGTGGCCATTGGTCTTGTGCTGTTGACGGGCGTGGCGGGCATGACGTCGTTCGGACAGGCGGCATTCGTCGGTCTGGGCGCCTACGCGACGGCCTATCTGACGACGGCCTATGGCGCGTCGCCGTGGCTCGGCCTGATCGTCGGGGTGATCATCACCGCGGCGGCAGCGCTTGTCATTGGCGCGATCACCATGCGCCTGTCGGGCCACTTCCTGCCGCTGGGCACGATTGCATGGGGCCTGGCGCTGTACTACCTGTTCGGCAACCTCGAGTTCCTGGGCAAGTACGACGGTCTGAACGATATCCCGACGATCAGCCTCTTCGGCAAGGAATTGGCGAGCGGGCGTCAGATGTACTACCTGATCTGGATCGTCGTGGTGCTGGCGGTTGTATCGGTCAAGAACCTGCTTGATTCGCGTCCTGGCCGCGCCATTCGTGCGCTCAAGGGGGGGGGCGTGATGGCCGAGGCGATGGGCGTGAACACTGCGTGGATGAAAGTGGTCGTGTTCGTGTACGCCGCCGTGCTCGCCGCCATTTCGGGCTGGTTGTACGCGCATTTGCAACGCGCCGTGAATCCGACGCCGTTCAACCTGAACCACGGCATCGAATACCTGTTCATGGCCGTGGTGGGGGGCGTCTCGCATGTGTGGGGCGCGGTGCTCGGCGCCGCGATCCTGACCGTGCTCAAGGACTACCTCCAGAACATCCTGCCGATGCTGTTGGGGGCGAACGGCAACTTCGAGACCATCGTCTTTGGCGTGTTGCTGGTGCTGCTGCTGCAATATGCGCGCGACGGCGTGTGGCCCTTCTTCGGCAAGATCTTCCCGGCGCGTCGTGTCGCGAAGGCGCCGGAGCAAGCGGATCCGCTGGGTCATCGTGCCAAGCCGGCGGTTGGCGAAGTGGTGCTGACGCTGGACAAGGCGCGCAAAGAGTTCGGCGGTCTCGTGGCGGTCAACGACGTCTCGTTCCAGGTCAAAGCGGGCGAGATCGTGGGCCTGATCGGGCCGAACGGCGCCGGCAAGTCGACCACGTTCAACCTGGTAACCGGCGTGCTGCAGGCCACTCGCGGAGAGATCTCCTTCCTCGGCGAGCGAATCGATCGGCTGCCGTCGCGCGAGATCGTCAAGCGCGGTATCGGCCGTACATTCCAGCACGTGCGCTTGATGCCGCAGATGAGCGTGCTCGAGAACGTTGCGATTGGCGCCTATCTGCGAGACAAGAACGGGCTGCGCCGACGTCCCCAGGGGGGCGTGTGGTCCAGCGTGCTGCGTCTTGATCGTCAGGAAGAAGCCATGCTGCTGTACGAAGCCAAGCGACAGATCGAGCGTGTGGGTCTCGGCGCGCACATGTATGACGAGGCGGGCAGTCTCGCGTTGGGCCAGCAGCGTATTCTGGAAATTGCACGCGCATTGGCGTGCGATCCGACATTGCTGCTGCTCGACGAGCCGGCAGCCGGCCTGCGCTACAAAGAGAAGCAGGCCCTGGCCGATTTGCTCAAGAAGCTCAAGGACGAAGGGATGAGCGTGCTGCTGGTCGAGCACGACATGGACTTCGTGATGAACCTGACCGATCACCTCGTCGTGATGGAGTTCGGCACCAAGATCGCCGAGGGCCTGCCCGAAGACGTGCAGAAGAACCCGGCAGTGCTCGAAGCGTACCTGGGAGGAGTGGAGTGATGGCAGACGCGATTCTGGAGGTCAAGGACCTCGCCGTGGCGTACGGCAAAGTCGAAGCGGTGCACGGTGCGCATCTGCGGGTGGGGGCGGGCCAGATCGTCACCGTGATCGGTCCGAACGGAGCGGGCAAGTCGTCCATGCTCAACGCCATCATGGGGGCATTGCCGCACAACGGCTCCAGCCGTGGGAGCGTCGCGTATCTCGGCCACGAGATGTCGGCGCTGGGCATCGAAGCCCGCGTGGCCCGCGGCATGTGCCTGGTGCCGGAAAAGCGCGAGTTGTTCTCGACGATGACCGTCGAGGACAACCTGTTGCTGGGGGCGTACCGTCGCAAGCGGGCGGGGGAGAAGAACTTCCTGGACCAGATGGAAGTCGTCTACGCCCTGTTCCCGCGTCTCAAAGAGCGCCAGAAGCAGCAAGCGGGGACCTTGTCGGGCGGTGAGCGCCAAATGCTCGCGGTGGGCCGTGCATTGATGGCCAAGCCGCAGCTGCTGATGCTTGACGAGCCCAGCCTCGGGCTGGCACCACTGATCGTCAAGGAAATCTTCCACATCATCAGCGACTTGCGTAATACCGGTGTGGCCACGCTGCTGATCGAACAAAACGCCCGCGCGGCGTTACAGGTGGCCGATTACGGCTACGTCATCGAGACGGGCGAACTCGCGTTGGAGGGCCCGGCGCAAGAACTGGCCAACAATCCTAAAGTCATCGAAACGTATCTGGGGCTGGCGAAGAAGGCTGCCTGAAGGGGGGGCGTCGCTTGTCGCGTTGGTACCCTCGGAGAGCCCGCCAGTTTGGCGGGCTTTTTCATTTCCGGAGGTTGACCGGCACCTGTCGGCGACGGTCATCTGCCCCTATTTTTTGACGAAGTGAGGGGCGCCATCCGCTGCACCGGTGGGCTCACTTATTCACAGTTGCTTGTGGATATTTGCAGCGCTGCAAAATCCATGGCGCACTGCCGCAATAAGGGGTTTGGCGATATTTTCGAGAATCTCAAGAAAATGACATTTGAGGTTATCCACAGAAAAGCAAATTCCCGAATGCGATTTGCGGGGTAAGCGGACACCTGTGGATATGCAGGTTTCAACGTGCGATGCCAGGAGGCGCTTTCGATTTTGTCGCGTCGCTTTTGCTTCCGAGGTTTTCACTTAGAGCGGGAGGGGAAACAAGGAAGCAGAAACGCCGCGTCCCTGCAATCAGGTGCCGTGCTCTCATCCGTCCGGGCGGTGGTAATTGATTGTTGGCACACTGATTCTGCTCCACCTCAAAGTCACTCCCTCAGGGCTCGGCCAATCCCACGACTACTGCATTCGATCTTTCAACCGCGTCCTCCATTGAAGTCCGCTGGCGCCGCCGAGATGAAAAAGGGGGCGATGAAATTCGAGGGTAAGGGGGTGGAGTCGTACCTTCACGTCGCGGAAAAGCCAGAGCATCCGCCGAGTCCACCCAACCACGTTTCACGTGAAACACCGAGTGACGATCTGGCGATGGTTGTCCTGGGGCAATGGATTGGCGGAGATTACCGGTGCCCTGACGGAGCGACTTTCAAGTGGAGCGCAGTCGGGGTGCCGGTAATCTCCGCTACCCGGAGGTGAGTGAGGGTGAGGGCGGAATTCGAGGGCAGGGTGGTGGGGTCGTGCCTTCACGTCGCGGTAAAGTCAAAGCATCCGCCGAGTCCACCCAGCGACGTTTCACGTGAAACCGTCCCCTACACCATCGTCGTTTTGCCAACGTTCCACGTGAAACACCTCAGCGGTTACAAATGATGCACCGCAATACCGCTATAATTCCGCCATTACCGAATCCAGAGAGTTTGCCGTTCGCGGCAATATGACGATGCTTTATCCGACCGAGTTCGACGTGATCGTAGTGGGTGGCGGCCATGCCGGCACAGAGGCTGCGCTCGCCTCGGCCCGCATGGGCTGCAAGACGCTTCTGCTCACCCATAACATCGAGACCCTCGGTCAGATGAGCTGCAATCCCTCCATCGGCGGGATCGGCAAAGGCCATCTCGTCAAAGAGGTCGATGCACTGGGCGGGGCCATGGCCGCCGCGACCGACGAGAGCGGTATCCAGTTTCGCATCCTGAATTCGTCCAAAGGGCCGGCTGTGCGCGCCACCCGTGCCCAAGCCGACCGAATTCTCTACAAGCAGGCTATCCGCCATCGCCTCGAGAATCAGCCCAATCTCTGGCTCTTCCAGCAAGCCGTCGAAGACCTCATCGTCGAAGGCGAACGTGTCGTAGGCGCCATCACCCAAGTGGGGCTGCGTTTCCGCGCCCGCGCCGTGGTTCTCACCGCCGGCACCTTCCTCGACGGCAAAATCCACGTCGGGCTGAACAACTACGTTGGCGGGCGCGCCGGAGACCCGGCCGCCGTCAGCCTGTCCGCTCGCCTCAAAGAGTTGAAACTACCGCAAGGTCGGTTGAAAACCGGTACGCCGCCACGCATCGACGGCCGTTCCATCGACTTCTCCGTTCTCGAAGAGCAGCCCGGTGACCTCGATCCCGTTCCCGTGTTCTCGTTTCTTGGCCGCCCCGAACAGCATCCGCGCCAAGTGCCCTGCTGGGTCACCCACACCAACGAGCACACCCACGATATCATCCGCGGCGGACTCGACCGGTCGCCCATGTACACCGGCGTCATCGAAGGCGTCGGTCCGCGCTATTGTCCGTCCATCGAAGACAAGATTCACCGCTTCGCCGACAAGACGTCGCACCAGATCTACCTCGAACCCGAAGGCCTCACCACCAACGAGTTCTACCCCAACGGCATCTCCACCAGCCTGCCGTTCGATGTACAACTCGAACTCGTCCGCTCGATGAAAGGCATGGAGAATGCCTACATCCTGCGTCCAGGCTATGCCATCGAATACGACTACTTCGATCCCCGTGGGCTGCGCAGCTCGCTCGAAACCCGCGTCATCTCCGGGCTCTTCTTCGCGGGTCAGATCAACGGAACCACGGGCTACGAAGAGGCCGCCGCCCAAGGGCTGCTCGCCGGCATCAACGCCGCGTTGCAAGTACAAGGCCGTGATGCCTGGTGTCCGCGCCGCGATCAGGCGTACCTTGGCGTGCTCGTCGACGACCTGATTACGCGTGGTGTCTCCGAACCCTACCGCATGTTCACCAGCCGCGCCGAGTATCGCCTGTCGCTGCGTGAAGACAATGCCGACATGCGCCTGACCGAAGTCGGCCGCGAACTCGGTGTCGTCGACGATACGCGCTGGGAATCGTTCTGCCGCAAACGCGATGCTGTTTCACGTGAAACAGAACGTCTCAAATCGACGTGGGTGACACCGAAAACCTTCCCGGCCGAAGATGCCGTGCCGCTGCTCGGCAAAGCCATCGACCATGAATACTCGCTGGCCGATTTGCTGCGTCGCCCGGAAGTTGGCTACGACGCCCTCATGGCCGTGCAGGGCGGCCGTCTTGCCGCCGAAACAGCGCTCTCCGACGATCCGCTGCAAGCAAACCAGATTCGTGAACAGATCGAGATCGCCGCCAAGTATCAGGGCTACATCGACCGCCAGGCCGACGAGATCGTGCGTAAGGAAGCCAACGAAAACACCGTGCTGCCGGCCAACATCGACTACAACGAGGTGCGCGGGCTGTCGATCGAAGTGCGCCAGAAGCTGGGCGCGCAGCGGCCTGAGACACTGGGCCAGGCATCGCGTATCTCCGGCGTGACGCCCGCCGCGATCTCGCTGCTGATGATCCACCTCAAGAAGGGTCTCGGACGCCGTCGCGCGTCAGGGGAAGCGACCGCTGCCGCCGATGACGGCGACGCACACGCAGCCTGACGCGGAGCCCTCATGACCGATCCGCGACGTTCCGCCGACAACGGCGGCAATGAGCTGGCCGTGCTCTTGGCCGACGGCATCCGGCAACTTGGCCTGTCCATCAGCGACGCACAACAGCAGCGCCTGCTCGACTATCAGGCGTTGCTGGCGAAATGGAATGCCTCGTTGCAGATGACCTCCATCCGCGATCCGCGCCAGATGGTCGTCAAGCACCTGCTCGATTCGCTCTCTATTCTGCCGCGCCTTGACCGTGAGCCAATTTCACGTGTGCTTGACGTGGGCTCAGGCGGTGGGCTACCCGGCGTGGTGCTCGCGATTG
This sequence comes from Pandoraea cepalis, assembly GCF_902459625.1. Classification (NCBI taxonomy): domain Bacteria; kingdom Pseudomonadati; phylum Pseudomonadota; class Betaproteobacteria; order Burkholderiales; family Burkholderiaceae; genus Pandoraea; species Pandoraea cepalis. The sequence goes on along the minus strand of NZ_CABPRY010000001.1, from coordinate 20,118 downwards.
TGCGTCCCGACTGGCAAGTGACGGTCAACGACATCGTGCACAAAAAAACAGCGTTCCTCACACAGGCCCGCGCGACATTCAAGTTGAGCAATCTGACGGTCGTGACCGGCCGGGTCGAGTCACTCGTTGTTGGCAAGGAAGTGAGCGCCCCTTTCGACGCCATCGTGTCGCGCGCCTTTGCTGAGCTGACCGATTTCGTCACCCTCGCGGGAGCCTTGCTGGCTCCTGACGGCAGCTTCTGGGCCATGAAAGGCGTGGCGTCCGAGAGCGAACTCACGCTGCCGACCGGCTACGCACTGGTTGAGCGCCTGGCGCTGAACGTCCCATTTCTCGACGCCGAGCGTCATTTGCTTCGCGTGAAGGTAACAGCATGAATAAGATGACCCGCTGGGCAGGGGCCGTCATGGTCAGTTTTTCGGTGGTTGCCGCGGTCGCATGGGGTCAATCCGGACAAGAATCGCTGACGACACGCGTGCGGCCGGTACAGAAGATCGACAAAGCGCGCTACGTCGGCACCTGGTACGAAATCGCACGCTATCCGAATTTCTTCGAGCGAAAATGTGTGTCGGACGTGACGGCGCAGTATGCCGCGCGACCGGACGGGCGGATCGAAGTCATCAACCGATGCCGCAAGGACGACGGTACGTGGGTCAGCGATACCGGTCTGGCACGCACCGATGGGCAGGGCACCGGCACGGCTCGCTTCAAGGTGACGTTCGCGCCGCAATGGTTGCACTGGATTCCCTGGCTTTGGGCGAACTACTGGGTTATCGTGCTCGACGACGACTATCAGTTTGCCGCTGTCGGAGAGCCCGGTCGCGAGTACCTCTGGGTCCTCTCGCGAACGCCGTCGATGGACGACAACGCACTGAATCAAATGCGTGCCCAGTTGCGCAAGCAGGGCTACGACACGGACAAACTGGTGTTGACGCCCCAAAAGGCGAGCGCTCCAGTAGTACCGCCCGTCGGCGCATCTGACGCCGGTCAGCGAAGGCAATAACTGAGCTTTACTCAGATAATCGAATTTGCGGGACGGAGCGAATCGCGCAAGTCGTGCCTCAGCCAGCCGGCGGTCGCTGGCGGCACGGCGCGTTCGCACCGGTTTCATCCCGGCGTCATCTGCATCAATCGCATCAACACGGCAGCATTCGGAGGACTACATCGGCATGGCGAAAATTTTCTGCGTGGCCAATCAGAAGGGCGGCGTCGGCAAGACGACCACCACGGTGAACCTCGCTGCCGGACTGGCGTCGCACGGGCAGCGTGTCCTGTTGGTCGACCTTGATCCGCAGGGCAATGCGACGATGGGCAGCGGCATCGACAAAGCCGCTCTCGAATCGAGCGTGTACGAAGTGCTGGTGGACGGTGCCGATGTGGTCGCGAGTTGCCAGCGCTCTGAGTCGGGGAGTTACGATGTGCTGCCCGCGAACCGTGAACTCGCGGGAGCGGACGTGGAACTCGTCTCGCTCGACAATCGCGACACCCGATTGAAGCTGGCGCTCGCCAAAGTCGACGACGCGTACGATTTCGTCCTCATCGACTGCCCGCCCACGCTTTCGCTGCTCACCCTCAACGGCTTGTGCGCGGCGCACGGCGTGATCATTCCGATGCAGTGCGAATATTTCGCGCTCGAAGGGTTGTCGGATCTCGTCAATACGATCAAGCAAGTGCACGCGAATCTGAACCGCGACCTGCAGGTGATCGGCCTGCTGCGCGTGATGTTCGATCCGCGCATCACGCTGCAGCAACAAGTCTCGGACCAGCTCAAGGAGCACTTCGGAGACAAGGTATTCAACGCGATCATTCCGCGCAATGTGCGACTCGCTGAAGCGCCGAGCTACGGCATGCCGGGCGTCGTTTTCGATCCCGCATCGCGTGGCGCGAAGGCATATCTGCAATTCGGCGCGGAAATGATCGCGCGTATTCAAACTATGTAAGGCGCATTCGCGCAGGAACGCATTCACATGGCGACCAAACCCACCGCACTGAAGAAAAAGGGCCTGGGCCGCGGCCTCGAAGCCCTGCTCGGCGCCCACGCCGATAATCACAACGGCGCGACCGACGCGCGCGCCGACGGCGCACCGTCGGTCATGTCGCTCGAGCGCCTTCAGGCCGGCAAGTATCAGCCTCGCACACGCATGGACGAGGGCGCATTGCAGGAACTCGCCGCGAGCATTCGCGCGCAGGGCCTGATGCAGCCGATTCTGGTGCGTCCCGTCGATGGTGAGAAGTACGAAATTATTGCGGGCGAGCGACGTTTTCGTGCCGCACGTATCGCCGGACTGGCCGAAGTGCCGGTGCTCGTGCGCGACGTGCCCGACGAAGCCGCCGCCGCGATGGCGCTCATCGAGAATATTCAGCGCGAAGACTTGAATCCGCTCGAAGAAGCGCAAGGCATTCAGCGTCTGCTCGGCGAGTTCAACTACACGCACGAGCAAGCCGCCGAATCGCTTGGCCGCTCGCGCAGCGCGGTGTCAAATCTGTTGCGCCTGCTCAATCTCGCGCATCCCGTGCAGACGATGCTGCTCGCGGGCGATCTCGACATGGGGCACGCGCGTGCGCTGCTCTCCGTCGACGCCGCCACGCAGATCACGCTCGCCAATCAAGTGGTGAACAAGCGCCTGTCGGTGCGCGACACGGAGCGCATCGTCAATGCGTCGCTCAAGCCGCAGGGAGACGGGATTCGTCGTCGCTCGGCGGAAGAGGGCGGTCGCGACGTGACGCGTCTCGAAGAAGAGTTGTCGGATTTGCTCGCGTCGAACGTCAAGATCAAGGTCGGCCGCAAAGGCGCCGGACAACTCATGATTGAATTCGGCAGCCTCGACTCGCTCGACGGCATTCTCGCGCGCATTCGTGCCGAATGACGTCGGTGTGCTGAGCGTCCTCTCGTGAGCGATCCCGCGGGCAAGTCCGTGGAGCCGACGAAGGCGAACCCGTCGCAGACGTCGGCCGTGCCTGCTTCATCGTCATCGGCAGCGCCATCGTCACAGCACGGTACCGCAGCGACGCGTGTATTGCGCGCCCTGCGCGCAACCTACGAGCGCGTGCGCGGCGATCGCGTGCTGGTCATCCTGCTCGTGGGATTCGTCGCCTTGCAGATAGCCCGGCCGGCGAGCCTTGGGGACCTGTTCGCACGCATCGATCAGCACACGATTCTCACGCTCGCCGGATTGCTGATGCTCACGCGCGCGATCGATCAGAGCGGCTTCCTCGATTGGCTTGCCCAGCGGTTGCTGCGGGCGTTTCGCACCGAGCGACGTCTCGCGCTGTTGATGGTGGCGTTCGCCGCGGCCCTCTCCACGCTGCTCACCAACGACGTTGCCCTCTTTGCCGTCGTGCCGCTCGCGCAGTCGCTCGCACGCATTGCGCCCGTGCGGATTGAACGGCTGATCATCTTCCTCGCGCTAGCGGTCAATGCCGGCTCGAGCCTTACGCCGCTCGGCAATCCGCAGAATCTCTTCCTGTGGCAACACAGTGGCATGGGCTTCGGTGCTTACGTCGTCATGATGACGCCTCTGACGTTGGCGCTCATGGCCGTGTTGCTCGTGACGTGTGCGATGGCGTTCGATTCCCGTGTCCTGCATTTTCAGCGGCGCGGCCCCGCGCATGACGTGCGCTGGCCGTTGCTGTGGGTCGCCCTGGCGCTGTTCGTGGCATTCGTGGTGCTGGCGGATCACGGCGCTGCCACCTGGGCCTGTGCGGGGGTGGCGGCGGTCCTGCTGGTCGCGCGGCGCAACGCGGTCTTCGGTATCGACTGGTTGCTGCTTGCCATCTTCGTGCTGATGTTCGTGGTGCTGCGAGGGGTGGCCGGGTTACCCGAGGTGCGCGCGACGCTCGGTCAGGTGGATTTGTCCGGATCCGGCATGGCCTATATGGGGGCCGCGGTGCTGTCGCAGTTCATCAGCAACGTTCCCGCCGCGATCCTGCTCGCGGAGTACAGTCACAACTGGCCGGCGCTTGCGCATGGTGCGGCGGTCGGTGGCTTCGGCCTTGCAATCGGTTCGTTAGCCAACCTGATTGCATTGCGCATGGCGAAATCGGACAAGATCTGGTGGCGCTTTCATTGGCTCTCCCTGCCGTTTTATCTGGTGGCACTGTGTGTCGGATACGTTGCCCTCAAATGGGGATAATCGCGCATCGAAAGACGTCAAGTCGCAGCGATTGCGCAGCGTTTGGGGCATTTGCCGCGCTGCACCATGAGGAAAATCGGGCTCCTTGAGAGTTGGCGCCAAATCGGAGCATGCACTGCACAATTTCGGCGAATTTGTTGCGTGTTTCGATTGACTGGGGTTCGTAATTTCCCGTAAAATCTCGCGGATTTATCTGCTTGAAGAGCCCATTCGTTTTGCACGAGTCGGGCGGGGAGGCTACGAGATGACCGACGAAAAACGGTCGAACTTGGAACCGAAACCGCAAGCGCCGGCACGTGCAGCATCAGAGGTCTGGGACGACGAGCAGGCGCAAGAAACCATCGTTCCGCTCACACGTGCGCAGGCTGAGCGCCTGTTCGGTCCCGATGTGGGGCGCGTGTCCCGTGTGACTCCATTCAGGGTGGTGGGAGCCCAGGTACTGCTGTCGCTGGTAGCGGCGCTGGCCTGGTGGTTACTCTCGGCATCGCCACGAGACGCGGCGGTGTCCGCATGGCTGGGTGGAATGATCGGTTGGTTGCCGGGCGCATTGTTTGCGCTGCGGCTAAGAATGTCAGGTGATCGCCTCTCCGTCGGTTCGTTGATGGTGGGAGAGGCGGTCAAGGTAGCAACGACGATTGCGTTGTTTGTGGCCATAGCCTTCGGCTACCCAGGCGTGCACTGGATAGCGTTGCTGGTCACCTTCGTGCTCACGCTCAAAGTCTATTGGCTTGCGATGGCATTGAAGTAGCGGTGAGAACCCGCTCGCGCGTCGACACGCTACCGTGTGCGGATTTTCATAATTGGGTGTTTGATCGCTATGTCATTAGAAGCCGGCCACGCTCCGAGCCCGTCGGAGTACATTTCGCACCACCTGCAAAACCTTGCGAGCTCGACGCAAACCAAGATCGTCGATTTCTCGATCATCAACTGGGACACGATGTTCTGGTCGATCGCGATGGGCGTTCTGGGCTGTTTCGTGCTTTGGTTGGCTGCCCGTAAAGCGTCCTCGGGCGTGCCGAGCCGTTTCCAGGGGGCGGTCGAAATGCTCGTCGAAATGGTGGAAGACCAGTCGAAGAGCATCGTGCACGGCAATCGTGCCTTCATCGCACCGCTGGCGTTGACCGTGTTCGTCTGGGTCGCCCTCATGAACTCGCTGGACTTGCTGCCCGTCGATCTGCCGTCAAAGGTGATCGGGTGGGTCGGTCTGGGCGACATCATTACCCATCACCGTATCGTGCCGACGGCCGATCTGAACGGTACGCTCGGCATTTCCGTCGGCGTGCTGATCCTGATGCTGTACTACAGCTTCAAGATCAAGGGCGCGGGTGGTTTCATGCACGAGTTGTTCACGGCACCGTTCGGTAACCACTTTCTGCTGTGGATCCCGAACCTGCTGCTCAACCTCATCGAATTCTGTGCCAAGACCGTGTCGCTCGGTATGCGACTGTTCGGCAATATGTACGCCGGCGAACTGTTGTTCCTGCTGATCGCTCTGCTGGGCGGCATCTGGAGCTTTGGCGCGGATGCGTCGGTGCTGGGTTTTGTCGGTCACATCATTGCCGGCACCGCATGGGCGATTTTCCACATCCTGATCGTGTTGCTCCAGGCGTTCATCATGATGATGCTCACGCTGGTGTATATCGGCCAGGCGCACGACCATCACTGATGGATCGTTGCGGTAGTTACGTGTTTCCCGGTTTCACAGTTTTTCAAATTTAAAGTTTCAAGTCTCTAACCAAAAGGAGTAATCATGCAAGCTTTCATCGCCAACATCCAGGGTCTGACCGCCATCGCTATCGGCATTATCATCGGTCTGGGTGCTATCGGCGCCTGCCTGGGTATCGCGCTGATGGGCGGTAAGTACATCGAAGCGTGCGCCCGTCAGCCCGAGCTGATGAACCCGCTGCAAACGAAGATGTTCCTGCTGGCCGGCCTGATCGATGCGGCATTCCTGATCGGCGTGGGCGTTGCCATGCTGTTCGCGTTCGCGAACCCGCTGCTGTCGAAGCTCGCTTAAGTTTCTTTCGGCCGGTCGCGCAATGATCCGCGCGGCCAACTGGACATGAACGGCGCGCCCAAGCCAGCTGGCACCATGGGGCGCGCTGTTTTGCCAATCGACTCGCATCACCGAAAGGAAACACCGTGAACATAAACGCAACTCTGTTCGCGCAAACCGTCGTGTTTCTGATCCTGGCATGGTTCACGATGAAGTTCGTGTGGCCGCCGCTGATCAAGGCTATCGACGAACGCGCGAAGAAAATCGCTGACGGTCTGGCTGCCGCCGACAAGGGCAAGGCCGAACTGGACGCCGCCAACAAGCGCTCCACGCAAGCCCTCGCGGAAGCCCGCGACGAAGGCGCGAAGCGTATTGCCGACGCCGAGAAGCGTGCTCAGGCCGTGGCCGACGAAATCAAGGCCCAGGCGCAAGCCGAAGCCGCCCGAATCATCGCCAACGCCAAAGCCGAAGCCGAGAATCAGGCCGTCAAGGTCCGTGAATCGCTGCGCGAAGACGTTGCCGGTTTGGCTGTCAAGGGCGCCGAGCAGATCCTGAAGCGTGAAGTTGACGCCAAGGCCCATGCCGACCTGCTGAACCAACTCAAGGCAGAGCTCTGATCATGGCCGAACTCGCAACCATCGCTCGTCCGTACGCCGAAGCGCTGTTCCGCGTGGCCAAGACCGGCGACCTGAATCGCTGGTCGGGGCTGGTGCGTGAACTGGCGCAAGTGGCAGCGCTGTCCGAAGTGGCCAAGCTGGCCGACGATCCGAAAATCACGCCGGCGCAAGTTGTCGATGTGCTGACCGCGGCCGTGAAATCGACCGACGCCGAAGTGCGCAACTTCGTCGCCGCTGTGGTCGAGAACGGCCGTCTGGCCGCCATGCCGGAAATCGCCGAACAGTTTGAAGCGTTGAAGAACGCTGCCTCCGGTTCGGCGGATGCCACGATCGAAAGCGCCTTCCCGCTCGAAGGTGAGCAACTGACCTCTTTGGTCAAGGGCCTCGAGCACAAGTTCGGCTGCAAGCTCAACGCGAGCGTGACGGTAGACCCGTCGCTCATCGGTGGCGTGCGTGTGGTGGTTGGCGACGAGGTGCTGGACACTTCGGTGCGCGCCCGCCTGGCAGCTATGCGGACGTCGCTGACGGCCTGAGGCCGGCGCGATACGACTGCGACGGCAAGAATTGAATATCAGGAGCACATATGCAACTCAATCCCTCTGAAATCAGCGAACTGATCAAGAGCCGGATTCAAGGTCTCGAGAGCGGCGCCGAAGTCCGTAACGAAGGCACCGTGATCTCGGTGACTGACGGTATCTGCCGTATCCATGGCCTGTCGGACGTGATGCAGGGCGAAATGCTGGAATTCCCGGGCAATACGTTCGGTCTGGCACTGAACCTCGAGCGCGACTCCGTCGGCGCCGTGATTTTGGGCGAATACGAGCACATCTCGGAAGGCGACACCGTCAAGTGCACGGGCCGCATTCTGGAAGTGCCGGTCGGCCCGCAACTGAAAGGCCGCGTCGTTGACGCACTGGGCCAGCCGATCGACGGCAAGGGTCCGATCAACGCCAAGCATACCGACGCCATCGAAAAGATCGCCCCGGGCGTGATCTGGCGTAAGTCGGTGTCGCAACCGGTGCAGACCGGTATCAAGGCGATCGACGCCATGGTGCCGATCGGCCGCGGCCAGCGTGAGCTGATCATTGGTGACCGTCAGACGGGTAAGACCGCTGTCGCCATCGATGCGATCATCTCGCAGAAGGGCAAGGGCATGACCTGCGTGTACGTTGCGATCGGTCAGAAGGCCTCGTCGATCATGAACGTGGTGCGCAAGCTCGAAGAGCACGGCGCGATGGAATACACGATCGTGGTGGCGGCGACGGCGTCGGACTCGGCAGCCATGCAGTTCATCGCACCGTACGCCGGCTGCACGATGGGCGAGTACTTCCGCGATCGCGGCGAAGACGCGCTGATCATTTATGACGATTTGACCAAGCAAGCCTGGGCCTATCGCCAGATCTCGCTGCTGCTGCGCCGCCCGCCGGGCCGTGAAGCCTACCCGGGTGACGTGTTCTATCTCCACTCGCGTCTGCTCGAACGCGCCGCTCGCGTCTCGGAAGAGTACGTCGAGAAGTTCACCAATGGCGCCGTGAAGGGTCAAAGCGGTTCGCTGACGGCACTGCCGATCATTGAAACGCAAGCCGGCGACGTGACGGCGTTCGTTCCGACGAACGTGATCTCGATCACCGACGGCCAGATCTTCCTGGAAACCGATCTGTTCAACGCAGGCATCCGTCCGGCAATCAACGCCGGTATCTCGGTGTCGCGCGTGGGCGGTGCAGCGCAGACCAAGGTCATCAAGAAGCTGTCGGGCGGTATTCGTACCGACCTCGCACAGTATCGTGAGCTGGCTGCGTTCGCGCAGTTCGCCTCGGACCTGGACGAAGCCACCCGCAAGCAGCTCGAGCGCGGCCGCCGCGTGACGGAACTGCTCAAGCAGCCGCAATACCAGCCGCTGCAAGTGTGGGAACTGGCCGTGTCGCTGTTCGCCGCCAACAACGGCTATCTGGACGACCTCGAAATCGCTCAGGTGCTGCCGTTCGAAAAGGGTCTGCGCGAAGTTCTGAAGACCAGCCACGGTGCGCTCATCGGCCGTATCGAAGAGACCAAAGATCTCTCGAAGGACGACGAAGCCGCCCTGCACGCTGCGATCAAGGACTTCAAGAAGACCGGCGCTTACTAATCCGGTTGAATCGGTAACTATTCAACGGACCCGGGAAGGCGCGATGTTCAGGCAAGAGCGGACATCGCGCCGAGACAAGGAGTAAGCAATGGCTGGAATGAAGGAAATTCGCGGCAAGATCAAGAGCGTGCAAAACACGCGCAAGATCACCAAGGCCATGGAAATGGTGGCCGCGTCGAAGATGCGCAAGGCGCAGGAACGCATGCGTCATGCCCGGCCGTACGCTGACAAGGTACGCCAGATCGCCGCGCACATGGGCCAGGCGAATCCGGAATACCACCACCCGTTCATGGTGAAGCATGCCGACGCGAAAGCTGCCGGCATCATCGTGGTGACGACGGACAAGGGCTTGTGCGGTGGCCTGAACACCAACGTGCTGCGTGCCGTGGTGACCAAGATGAAGGCCATCGAAGCGCAGGGCCTGAAGATCGAGGCCACCGCCATCGGCGGCAAGGGCTTCGGTTTCCTGAACCGTATCGGCGCGAAGGTGGTTTCGCATGTCGTGCAACTGGGCGACACCCCGCATCTGGACAAGCTGATCGGTGCCGTGAAGCTGCAGCTCGACGCGTATGCCGAAGGCAAGCTCGACGCCGTGTATCTGGCCTACAACCGCTTCGTCAACACGATGAAGCAGGAAGCCGTGGTCGAACAACTGCTGCCGCTGCCCGAGAAATTCGAGGGTGCGTCGGACGACGCGAGCGCAGTGCCGGCGCAGCATTCGTGGGACTACATCTACGAACCGGATGCGAAGACGGTCGTCGATGCCCTGTTGGTGCGTTACGTCGAAGCTGTCGTGTACCAGGCTGTCGCAGAGAACATGGCGTCGGAACAGTCCGCCCGTATGGTGGCCATGAAGGCCGCATCGGACAACGCGAAGACCGTGATCGGTGAATTGCAGATGATCTACAACAAGGGTCGTCAGGCAGCGATTACGAAGGAACTGTCCGAAATCGTGGGTGGCGCCGCCGCAGTCTAAGCGGTGGCACGGGCCGATGCGCCGCAAGGCGAAATGAATTTGAGTATCTAAAGGAAAAGCGATGAGTACTGCTTTGATTGAAGGCAAAATCGTACAGTGCATCGGCGCCGTTATCGACGTGGAATTCCCGCGCGAAAGCATGCCGAAGATCTACGACGCGCTCACCATGGAAGGGTCGGAACTGACGCTCGAAGTCCAGCAACAGCTGGGCGACGGCGTGGTTCGTACCATCTGTCTGGGTTCCTCCGAAGGCCTGCGCCGCGGCATGACGGTGCAAAACACCGGTCTGCCGATCACGGTGCCGGTCGGCAAGCCGACGCTGGGTCGCATCATGGACGTGCTGGGCCGTCCGATCGACGAAGCCGGTCCGATCGCCAAGGAACACACCCGTTCGATTCACCAGAAGGCACCGGCGTTCGACGAACTGTCGCCGTCGACCGAACTGCTCGAAACCGGCATCAAGGTGATCGACCTGATCTGCCCGTTCGCCAAGGGCGGCAAGGTGGGTCTGTTCGGTGGCGCCGGTGTGGGCAAGACCGTGAACATGATGGAACTCATCAATAACATCGCCAAGGAACACGGCGGTTATTCGGTGTTTGCCGGCGTGGGCGAGCGTACCCGTGAAGGGAACGACTTCTACCACGAAATGAAGGACTCGAACGTTCTGGACAAGGTCGCACTGGTGTACGGCCAGATGAACGAGCCGCCGGGCAACCGTCTGCGCGTGGCACTGACCGGTCTGACGATGGCCGAGCACTTCCGTGACGAAGGTCGCGACGTGCTGTTCTTCGTGGACAACATCTACCGTTTCACGCTGGCCGGTACCGAAGTCTCGGCACTGCTCGGCCGTATGCCGTCTGCCGTGGGCTATCAGCCGACGCTGGCGGAAGAAATGGGTAAGCTGCAAGAGCGTATTACGTCGACCAAGACCGGCTCGATCACGTCGGTGCAAGCCGTGTACGTGCCTGCCGATGACTTGACCGACCCGTCGCCGGCCACCACCTTCGGTCACTTGGACGCCACCGTCGTTCTGTCGCGTGACATCGCCTCGCTGGGTATCTACCCGGCCGTCGATCCGCTCGACTCGACCTCGCGTCAGATCGACCCGAACGTGATTGGCGAAGAGCACTACACGGTGACCCGTCGCGTGCAATCGACGCTGCAGCGTTACAAGGAACTGCGCGACATTATCGCGATTCTGGGCATGGACGAACTGTCGCCGGACGACAAGCTCGCCGTGGCCCGTGCGCGTAAGATCCAGCGTTTCCTGTCGCAGCCGTTCCACGTGGCCGAAGTGTTCACGGGTTCGCCGGGCAAGTACGTTCCGCTCAAGGAAACGATCCGCGGCTTCAAGATGATCGTCGATGGCGAGTGCGACCACCTGCCGGAACAGGCGTTCTACATGGTTGGCACGATCGACGAAGCGTTCGAGAAAGCCAAGAAGATGCAGTAAACGGTTGAGTGCCGGGCGACGGCGGGGTCTCGCGAGAGACGCCACCGCACGCCGGCAGGTGACTGTTGCGGGGCGGGGTAGCGAAGCGAGGACGGCAATGTCCGGACTGGCGCGCCTGCCGCTTCATCACACTCAACGGGAGCGATTATGGCAACCATTCAAGTAGACGTCGTCAGCGCCGAAGCGCAGATCTTCTCCGGTCCGGCGCGCTTTGTGGCGCTGCCTGGCGAAGCCGGCGAACTGGGCATTTTGCCCGGCCACACGCCGCTGATCACGCGCATCAAGCCGGGCGCGGTGCGTATCGAGGACGAGGCAGGGAACGAGGACTTCGTCTTCGTGGCCGGCGGCATTCTCGAAGTGCAACCGGGTACGGTGACCGTGCTCGCGGATACCGCAATTCGCGGCAAGGATCTGGACGAGGCCAAGGCCGCCGAAGCCAAGCGCCGTGCCGAAGAAGCGCTGTCGAACAAGGATTCGAACATCGAGTATGCGACCGCCCAAGCCGAACTGGCCGAAGCCATCGCCCAACTCGCTGCGATCCAGAAGTTCCGCAAGGTGAAGTAACTCCGCATCGCTGCGGCGACGGCCTCGCGGTCGACGCTGTACGCCATGCTCGCCGTAGCACATCGATAGCCGTCTTCGCGACGACCATCGCCACGCCGCGGCCAAAAGCCCCATGCATGCAAGTGCGTGGGGCTTTTGTTTTGTCCAGGCATGTGCGCCGCCTGGGGGCACCGCGTGCCCACCGCCCCGCGTATTCTTCGCCCAACTCAGGGCCATCCCCACTCGTGCCGCTGCCGGAATTCCGTTAACGTAAACGTCAAGTCAGCATCGCGCGCTATTGTTATGACTAGCGCCCCCGTCGTTCGATGAGACGACAACAGGCGGGCCATTTTCGCGGGCGAGCGCCGGACATCAGCATTTCACCCCTTCAGCATTGCCTCAGGAGACAAGCGCATGGAAAGCCGGGAAGATTCGGGCGTTGTACCTCGTAATGGACTGTCGTATGTGAAGGGTGACACCACCATTCCGCTATCGACGTTGACGGTGTTCGGTCTGCTCGCCGAGACGGCGGCGAAGTATCCCGAGCGGCAGGCTGTCGTGTTTCGCGAGCAGGGGGTGGATTGGACGTGGCGGGAATTCATCGCGCATGTGGATACGTTTGCCTCCGGGCTGTTGTCGTTGGGCCTGAAGCGGGGCGATCGCGTGGGCATCTGGTCGCCGAACCGTGTGGAGTGGCTGGTCACGCAGTTCGCCACGGCGCGGATCGGTTTGATTCTGGTGAACATCAATCCGGCGTACAGGCTGGCCGAACTCGAATACGCGATCAACAAGGTCGGATGTAAAGCGCTCATCGCGGCGGAGTCCTTCAAGACGTCGCGTTATCTCGACATGCTCAACACGCTCGCGCCCGAGCTGGCAGAGAGTTCTCCCGGTCAACTGCACTCGGCGAAGCTGCCGACGCTGCGCACCGTCATTCGCATGGGCTCGGGCGTGACGCCGGGCATGATGAACTACAGCGACGTGGTCACGCTCGGTGCGGATGCCGATCTCGACGCGCTGCGCGAGATCACCGATGGGCTCGATTGTTTCGACGCCATCAATATCCAGTTCACGAGCGGTACCACCGGCAACCCGAAGGGCGCCACGCTCACCCATCACAACATCGTCAACAACGGCCGTTTCATCGCCATGGCGATGCGCTTCTCGGAGCATGACAGCCTGTGCATTCCGGTGCCGTTCTACCACTGTTTCGGCATGGTGCTGGCAGTGCTCGCCTGCGTGTCGACCGGGGCGACGATGGTGTTCCCGGGCGAGGCGTTCGACCCGAAGGCGACGATGGCCGCGGTGTCTGAAGAGCGCTGCACCGCGTTGCACGGCGTGCCGACGATGTTCATCGCCCAGCTCGATCATCCGGACTTCGACATCTACCGGTTCGATACCCTGCGCACGGGCATCATGGCTGGCTCGCCGTGCCCGATCGAGACGATGAAGCGCGTGATCAGCCAAATGCACATGCGCGAAGTAACGATTGCCTACGGCATGACGGAGACGAGCCCCGTGTCGTTCCAGACCACGACCACCGATCCGCTCGAGAAGCGCGTGACGACCGTCGGGCGCGTGCAGCCGCACCTCGAAGTGAAACTCGTGGATGCTGCCGGGGAGATCGTGCCGGTGGGCGAAAAGGGAGAACTTTGCACGAAGGGCTACTCGGTGATGCAGGGCTATTGGGACGACGAGCCGCGCACCCGTGAGGCGATCCGCGACGGTTGGATGCACACGGGCGATCTGGCCACGATCGACGAGGAGGGTTATTGCAATATCGTCGGCCGGGTAAAGGATATGCTCATTCGCGGGGGGGAGAACATCTACCCGCGCGAGATCGAGGAGTTCCTGTTCCGTCACCCGAAGGTGCAGGCGGTGCAGGTGTTCGGCGTGCCGGATGCGAAGTATGGCGAGGAAGTGTGCGCCTGGATCATTCTCAAACCGGGACAGAGTGCGACGGAAGACGATATCCGTGCCTTCTGCCAGGATCAGATCGCGCACTACAAGATTCCGCGCTACATCCGCTTCGTCACCGAGATGCCGATGACGATCACGGGCAAGGTGCAGAAGTTCGTCATGCGCGAGCAGATGGTCGAATCGCTGGGGCTGTCGGAAGCGAAGACAGCCTGACCGCCGCCGGGTCAGGGCCCGCGTGAATAGCGGGCCCTTGCTTATTTTTTGAGCGCACCCGCGGGCAATGCCGTATGATTCGGGATTACCCTAGGTTTCGCGCTATGCCTGCCCACACCTTCCGCACGGTTTTCGTTCTCGGCATTCTGTCGGCCATCGGCTCGCTGTCGATCGACATGTATCTGCCCGCGCTGCCGAGCATTGCACGCGAATTGAATACGACGGACGCCGCCGCGCAATTCTCGCTGGCGTCGTTCTTCATCGGTCTCGGGCTGGGCCAATTGCTGCACGGGCCACTGGCCGACCGATACGGGCGCAAGCGGCCGCTCTACGCCGGTCTGGCGCTCTATACGATCGCCTCGGCCGGATGTGCGCTCGCCACGAATATCGAGACGCTGATTGTCTGTCGCTTCATTCAGGCGGTGGGCGGCTGTGCATGCTTCGTGATCGCCCGTGCGATGGCGCGCGACCTGTTTGACACGAGCACCGTGGCGCGTGTGCTGTCGCGCATGACGCTCATCATGGGCGCGGCGCCGATCCTCGCACCGCTGATCGGCGGGCAAGTCCTGCTGGTCGTCGGCTGGCGCTGGATCTTCTGGGGCCTGACGGTGTTCGGCGCGCTGTGTTTTGCGATGTCCGTCTATTGGCTGCCGGAGACGCGCGCGGCCGCAAAACAGGCTCGTCATTGGCTCGCTACGGCGTGGCACAACTACGGCGCACTCGTGCGCGATCGCGAATTCATGGGCAATGCGCTCGCGGGGGGCGTCTCCCAGGCGGGGATGTTCGCCTACATCACCGGCTCGCCTTTCGTGTTCATCAATCTGTACGGAGTCGACCCGGCGCACTACGGCTGGCTTTTCGGGCTGAACGCGTGCGGCATTATTGCCGGCTCGCAGGTCAACGCCCACCTGTTGCGCAAGCGCCGACCGGCCGAAGTGCTGCGTCGAACCAACAATCTGGTCGCCGTGCTGGGATTGTTGATGCTGGCGGTGGCGGCGCTCAAGCTCGGTGGACTGGTCGGGTTGATGGTGCCGCTATTCGCCTATGTCACGAGCCTGGGCTTTTCCCAGCCGAATGCGGTGGCCGAAGCGCTGAACCGACAGCATCAACGCGCCGGGGCCGCATCGGCCCTGCTGGGCGCGCTGCAATTCCTCGCCGCCGCGAGCGCGGGGGCCGCGGTCGGTCTGATGCACGCCCGCTCGGCGGTACCGATGGCGGCCGTCATGGCCGTGTGCGGTGTGCTGTCGTGGTGCTTCCACACGGTACTGATCCGCCGCGCGGCCCGGGCATTGCCCCCCGCTGCCGGACCGGCTTGATCCCGCGCTACTTCGCCATAAGTCGCGAACGCCGCCGCACCCGGCATCATCGAGTGTTGGAATCGCACCACACCGAGACGGGTACGAACGACAAACGAGCGCCGATGCCGAAGATTTTCGGGGAACCGATGCGCGAAATTGGCTTCCAACCCTGATCTTCGAGACGCGTCATGCCACCTGTAACAGTTTGTAATTGGACTGTTCGTGCGCTGGCGCGATAGGCAAAGTGCGATGCATAGCCCCTCTGCAAAGCCCCCGGAAATTTTTTGCAAGAATGGCTAAAGTTCGGCACCCGCCTGCCGACATACAGTCAGGTAGTAAAGCGCAGCTTCATGACGTCTTCGTGACGCTGACATGATTTCGCCACGATCGCTATCCCCAAGCGTATCGAAGGGGCCGCTTGCGCCCCGTCTGTAGGAAAAACTCCTACAAAAAACGTCTGCTTTTCTCGCCGCCCCGCGTAGTTTTTCTCCGATTTCTTTATCTTTCGCCCTTGTCCACAATGCGAGGGACTAGGCAGTCGTACGCCAGATCCATCCATTGCGCCGGGGGGCCGCATGCGAAACAGCGAAACACTCAATGAGATTCGTGAATTGAATCTCTCTTATCTCGTCCTGGCTCAGCGCCTGATCCGTGAGGATCGTGCCGCGGCAATGTTCCGCATGGGGATCAGCGATCAACTGGCCGACGTGCTCGGTCGTCTCACATTGGCTCAACTCGTCAAATTCGCGGGGTCGAACCAGCTTCTGTGCCGATTTCGCTTCGACGACCACGTGATGCTGTCGAGTCTCACGCACAGCACGAAAGACGTGGGTATGCAGCAATCGCACGCTTCGATTCTGTTGGCGGGGCAACCCGTCGAGCAGATCGGCTAAGCACGCCACGCACGCTACGCCGCCCGGTGGGCGGCGCCTCGCGTGACTTGCCAGGAAGTTTGCCCATGCGTACCAAAAGCGTCGTTCTCGAGGCCCGTGAAATTCAGTTGGCCATCGAGCTGATTGAACTCGGCGCCCGCCTCCAGCTGCTGGAAGCGGAAACGAGCCTGAGCCGTGACCGGCTCATCAAACTCTACAAAGAACTCAAGGGGGCATCGCCGCCCAAGGGCATGCTGCCGTTCTCGACCGATTGGTTCGTGACGTGGTTGCCGAACATCCATTCGTCCCTTTTCCACAATATCTATCGCCACCTTGTGCAGCACGGCGGGTGCCGGGGCATCGAAGCCATCGTCAAGGCGTACCGCCTGTACATGGAGCACGTGGAGATGCACGACTGGGAAGCGGTGCTCGGGTTTACACGCGCGTGGACGCTCGTTCGCTTCTTCGACAGCAAGATGTTGCAGATGACGCCGTGCACGCGATGCGGCGGACATTTCGTCACGCACGCCCATGAGCCGCATGGCCAGTACGTTTGCGGACTTTGCCAGCCGCCGTCGCGCGCCGGCAAGACCCGCAAGGCGAAGCATGCGCACGCGGCCGATCTGGCGCCAGTCACCGAAATTTCTCCGCTGGCCGCCTAGGCAAGCCTACGTCACGAGGTCGCACCCCCTACAGTTTCCCTGCGTGTCTGCCGTTAAGCCCTCTGAACAGGACGGACAATTTTCCGTAGACGTATTTTTGCGAGAGGTATCCGGCAGTGCTTGTCGTCATTGGTTACATCATCGTTCTGGCATCGGTCTTTGGCGGCTTCGTCATGGGCGGAGGCCACTTGGGCGCGCTGTTTCAGCCGACCGAGCTGCTGATCATCGGTGGCGCGGGCATCGGCTCGTTCGTGGTGGGCAACAACAGCAAGGCGATCAAGGCGACGATGAAAGCGCTGCCGATGCTGTTCAAGGGCTCGAAATACACCAAGGATCTGTACATGGAGCTGATGGCGCTCCTGTACGTGCTGCTCGCGAAAGCGCGCAAGGACGGCATGCTCGCCATCGAAGGCGACGTGGAAGACCCGGCATCGAGCCCGGTGTTCTCGCAGTACCCGCGCATTCTCGGCGAGCCGCGCATCATGGAATTCCTCACCGACTACCTGCGCCTGATGGTCAGCGGCAACATGAATGCGTTCGAGATCGAGAACCTGATGGATCACGAAATCGAAACGTATCGTCATGAAGGCGAAGTCCCCGCGCACTGTCTGCAGAAGACGGGCGACGCCATGCCCGCTTTCGGTATCGTGGCGGCCGTGATGGGTGTGGTGCACACGATGGCGTCGGCCGACCAGCCGCCGGCGGTGTTGGGCGCGCTGATCGCCCAGGCCCTCGTGGGCACGTTCCTCGGCATTTTGCTCGCCTACGGCTTCATCTCGCCGCTGGCGCAGCTCATCGAACACCGCATCAACGAATCCGTGAAGCTCTACGAGTGCATCAAGGTCACGCTGCTCGCCAGCCTGAACGGTTACGCGCCGGCACTCTCGGTCGAATTCGGCCGCAAGGTGCTGTATTCCACCGTCCGTCCGTCGTTCGCCGAGCTCGAAGAGCACGTGCGACAGGTCAAGGCACGCTGACGGGCCGCAGCAATGAGCGAGAAAGAAGAGCGGCCCATCATCGTCAAGCGCCGAGCGCGCAGCGCGCACGGCCATCACGGCGGCGCGTGGAAGATTGCGTACGCCGACTTCATGACGGCGATGATGGCGTTCTTCTTGCTGATGTGGCTGCTCAGTTCCGCGACGAGCAAGGAGCTGACGGGGATTGCCGAATACTTCCGCACGCCGCTCATGGTCGCGCTCTCCGGCGGACATAACGCGGCCGACAATAGCGGCGTCATTCCCGGTGGTGGCCCCGACACGACCCGCACCGACGGCCAGAAATCGCGCGGCGATCAAGCCAGATCGCGTCAGGCGATGTCAGCCGAGCTGGCCGAGCGGGCCGAAGCGCAGCGTTTGCGCGAACTCAAGGCGCGCATCGAGAAGGCGATCGAAAACAATCCTACGCTCAAGCAGTTCCGCAAGCAGTTGCTCATCGACGTGACGACCGAGGGCTTGCGCATCCAGATCGTGGACGACCAGAACCGGCCGATGTTCGCCAACGCGAGCGCGCAGGTGCAGCCGTATATGCGCGACATCCTGCGCGAGATCGGCAAGTCGCTCAACGACATGCCGAACCGCATCAGCCTGTCGGGCCATACCGACGCCACCGCCTACGCACAGGGCGACAAGAGTTACAGCAACTGGGAGTTGTCGGCCGATCGCGCGAACGCGTCGCGTCGCGAACTGATTGCCGGCGGTCTCGATGGCGAGAAGGTGCTGCGCGTGGTGGGCCTGGCGTCCACCGTGCCGCTCGATCGCGATAACGCGTACAACCCGATCAATCGCCGCATCAGCATCATCGTGCTCAATCGGCGCGCGGAGCAGTCGGTCAAGCGTGAGGCCGACCAACCGACGATCGACGCAGCGAATGCCCGCGGTGCCGGCAGCGATGCCGTGAACGCCCTCATCAACGGCGAGCTGCCGGCACCGCCTGCCCCCCCGGCGGCACCCGACGCCGCTCTGCGATAACGGACAAGAGGAGACGCATGCAGGCCCTTCGCAACACGATTCTCGCCGTCGACGATTCTGCGTCGATGCGTCAGATACTGGCGGCCACGCTTGACGAGGCCGGCTACGCCGTGACGACTGCCCGCGACGGGCAGGAGGCCCTGGCGCTGGCGTCGAACGCGGCGTTCGATCTGGTGCTGACCGACCAGCATATGCCTGGCATGGACGGCCTGTCGCTCATTCGCGCGCTGCGCGAACTCGACACGTTTGCCGAAACGCCGATTCTGGTGCTCACCACCGAAGTCGACGGCGCGTACAAAGCCGCGGCCCGCGAGGCGGGCGCCAGTGGCTGGCTGATCAAACCGGTCGACCCCGAGGCATTGGTCGACGTAGTGGGCTCGCTCGTCGGCGAAGGCGCATGACGATGTCGTCGATGGCACAACCAAGTTAGGACGAGGAAATCGGTGGATATCACCCAGTTCTACCAGACCTTTTTCGATGAAGCGGAAGAGTTGCTCGCCGAGATGGAGCATCTCCTGCTCGCGCTCGATATCAATGCACCCGATAACGAGCAGCTCAATGCGATCTTCCGTGCGGCGCACTCGATCAAGGGTGGCGCCGCGACGTTCGGCTTCACCGCGCTCACCGAGACCACTCACCTGCTGGAAAACCTGCTGGACCGCGCGCGCCGCGGCGAATTGCAGTTGCGCACGGAGATGGTCGACACCTTCCTGGAAACCAAAGACGTGTTGCATCAACAGTTGAATGCCTACCGCGCCTCCAGTGAGCCCGATGCCGAGGCGATGAAGCGCATCTGTGCCGTCCTTCAGCAGCTTGCCGCCGAAGAGAGCGGTGTCGCGGCCGCCCCTGTCGCCCCCGTGGCGCCTGTCGCATCGGCGACGACTGCCGCGTCAGCCGCATCACCGGCCGCGGGCGTGGCGGCGACCGACGCGAGCGGCGCGCCCGCAAGCGCTGTCCCGCCGGGCCAGACGCGTCTGAAGGTCACGCTCACCGGCGTGGGCGAGAAGGACCAGACGTTGCTCGCGGAAGAACTGGGCAATCTGGGCGACGTGGCTGGCCGCCAGTCGAGCGGCGACACGCTGCACCTGTGGCTCGATACCACGTGCGGCGCCGACGACATTCTCGCGGTGTGCTGCTTCGTGATCGAGCCGTCGCAGATCGACGTGCAGGACGCGGCGACGGCGGCAGCGGCGATGGCCGCCGCGGCACCGGTCGAGACGACGGTGGCCGCCCCGGTCCAGACCTCGGAAATCTTTGCCCCGACGCCGGTCGCCGCGACACCGATCGAAGTGCCGGTCGCCGCCTCGGTGGCGGCGGCTGCCGAGGCGGCACCGGTGCCGCCGCCT